>NZ_BOVP01000001.1 GCF_018403745.1 Lactococcus formosensis
GTGCTGTGCTGTGCTGTGCTGTGCTGTGCTGTGCTGTGCTGTGCTGTGCTGTGCTGTGCTGTGCTGTGCTGTGCTGTCGGATTATAAAGCATGGCATTTTCCTTGTCAAGTGTTTTTGTATTCTGAGAATACTTCTCATTATATTTTAACATTTGTTTCTTGTAAGTTAAAATGATTTCAAATACATGACAGAACCTATTCAACTGAACTTAAAAACGCTCAAATTAACATTTTAAAATGCTAATTTGAGCGTTTTTATTTTTAAAGTTTCTCTGGCAAGCTTAGATTATTTTGTATTTTCCTGAGGGAAGATTTCCTAACTCATAATTACCAATCTTCGTACGGATTAAGCGTAGAGTCGGGAAGCCTACATTGGCAGTCATTCGACGTACTTGGCGATTTTTTCCTTCTTTGATGGAAATTTCAACCCAACTTGTGGGTATTGCTTTTCGCTCACGAATCGGTGGCGTTCTCTCCCACAGCCATTCGGGTTCTGAAACTCGTCTAACTTTTGCCGGAAGGGTTTTACCATCCTTGAGTAGCACACCAGCACGCAGTTTTTGAGCTGCTTCTTCTGTAAACTCTCCTTCTACCTGTACAAGATAGGTCTTATAAGACTTGGACTTTGGGTCAGTGAGCTTATGATTTAACTTCCCATCATCGGTCAGTAAAAGCAAGCCTTCACTGTCCTTATCTAACCTTCCTGCAGCATATACATTAGGAATATCAATATAATCTTTCAGTGTCTTACGATTTTCAGTATCAGTAAATTTTGTGAGTACGTCAAAGGGTTTATTAAATAGTAATATCATCTTCTCTATTGTACCAAAAGTAGCCCAGCTTCGCATCTGCCATCAAGCCAACTTCACAACAAAAAAGGCAGTTCTAGTCTGCCTTTTTTGTTTAAATTACATTCATTGTAAATGAGCGGCTCTCCATCACACGGAGGATAGCTTCTGCTGTGTCTAAAGCTGTAAAGAGTGGAATACCACGACTAATTGCTTCCTGACGTATGAGGAAGCCGTCTGTCTCAGTTGTTGAAACACGTTTACTGCCCATGGTATTGACAATAGCTTGAACACGTCCCTTACGAATGTCATCGATAACGGTCTCTTCAGTCGACTCCGTTACTTTACCAACTTCTCGAACATAGAGTCCTGCAGTTTTTAGATACTGTGCCGTTCCCGAAGTCGCTACTAGCGAATAACCAATCTCAGCAAAACGTCTCGCCATCTCTAAGGTTTCTGCTTTATCTTCATCAGCCACTGTAAAGAGGATTGATCCATGATCAGCCATGTGTAGTTTTGCAGCTTCAAAAGACTTATAAAGTGCCTTTTCTAAGGTTGTATCTGATCCCATCACTTCACCTGTCGATTTCATCTCTGGACCGAGAAGGCTGTCCACTTTTGCTAATTTGCTAAAGCTAAAGACAGGTGCTTTGATGTGGACAAGTTCTGACTCTGGGGCGAGACCTGATGTGTAACCGAGCTCTGCTAGTGTTTTTCCTAAAATCATCTGTGTGGCAAGCTGTGCCATCGAAATTCCTGTAACTTTTGATAGGAAAGGAACCGTACGCGAAGCACGTGGATTCACCTCAATAACATATACTTGCTCTTCATGGATGACAAACTGAATATTCATCATCCCGATACAGTTCAAACCCTCTGCCAAGCGTTTAGTGTAATCTACGATTGTCTCAATAATCTTAGGACTAAAGGTTTGTGGTGGATAAACCGCCATCGAGTCTCCTGAGTGAACCCCTGCGCGTTCGATGTGTTCCATGATTCCTGGCAACAAAACATCTTTTCCATCACAAATAGCGTCAACTTCACACTCTTGTCCAGTCAAATAGCTGTCTACTAATACTGGATGCTCTGGCGAAGCCTTAACCGCACGGTTCATATAATTACGTAAATCGGCTTCATTATCAATAATTTCCATGGCACGACCACCTAAAACGAAGGATGGACGGAGTAAGACAGGATAGCCTATCTTCGCGGCATTGGCAACAGCTTCTTCTTCATTCGTGGCTGTCGCACCCGGCGGTTGTGGAATATTTAGGTCTGACAAAGCCTTCTCAAAAGAATCACGGTCTTCTGCACGCTCCAAGTCAGCAACTTGTGTCCCTAAGATACGTACGCCTGCTTTTTCTAAAGGTTCTGCAAGGTTGATCGCTGTCTGCCCACCAAACTGCACGATAACACCCTTAGGCTCTTCCAAGTCGATAATGTTCATAACATCTTCGAAAGTTAATGGTTCAAAGTAAAGTTTATCTGAAATTGAGAAATCAGTAGAAACCGTCTCAGGATTGCTGTTAACAATAATTGCTTCATAACCTAAAGCCTGAATCGCTTTAACAGAGTGAACAGTCGCGTAGTCAAACTCCACCCCTTGACCAATACGGATCGGACCTGAACCTAAAACAAGAATCTTTTCTTTTTCAGATTTTACAGATTCGTTCTCCCATGCATAAGACGAGTAGAAATACGGTGTGCTACTTTCAAACTCGGCAGCACAAGTGTCTACCATTTTGTAGACAGGCAAAATCTCTCCATCTTTGCGACGACGGCGTACTTCTGACTCTGTCACATTCCAAAGTCGAGCAATCTCTTTATCCGAAAAACCATTTTTCTTGGCTGTCTTCAAAATTTCTGGATCAAAAACATTCAATTCTAACTCTTTTTCAATCTCAACGATATGGAGTAATTTGTCTAGGAAGAAAATATCAATCTTACTTAAAGCCGCAATTTCTTCAATGGGAATCCCCCGGCGAATCGCTTCGGAGATATAGAAGAGACGGTCATCCTGTGCTTTGATAATTTTTTCGTACAAGAACTCTTCTGTAACTTTCTCTGCTTCTTCCAGACGATTGTGGCTCACACCTATTTCTAAAGATCGTACAGCTTTCAGGAGACTTTCTTCGATGTTACGACCGATAGCCATAACTTCCCCTGTCGCTTTCATTTGCGTACCAAGGTTACGGTCACCATGTTCAAATTTATCAAAAGGAAAGCGTGCAATTTTAGAAACAACGTAGTCAAGAGCTGGCTCAAACATAGCATAGGTTGTGTTTGTGACAGGATTGATGATTTCATCCAGCGTCATGCCAACTGCAATTTTAGCGGACATCTTAGCGATAGGATAGCCTGTCGCCTTAGAAGCCAAGGCAGAAGAGCGTGAGACACGTGGGTTTACTTCAATCACATAATATTTATAAGAATGTGGATCCAAAGCAAGCTGAACATTACAGCCCCCTTCGATTTTCAAAGCACGAATGATTTTTAATGAAGCATCACGAAGCATTTGGTATTCAACATCTGACAAGGTTTGACTTGGCGCAAAGACAATCGAGTCTCCTGTATGTACACCTACGGGGTCAAAGTTTTCCATGTTGCAGACCACGATGGCATTATCCGCTGAGTCACGCATCACTTCATACTCTATTTCTTTATAGCCAGCTATTGATTTTTCAATCAAACATTGTGTCACTGGAGAAAGTTTTAAGCCATTGGCAACGACCTCGCGAAGTTCAGCTTCGTTATCACAAATACCGCCTCCTGTTCCTCCCATCGTAAAGGCTGGACGGATAATGATAGGGTAGCCGATTTCTTTTGCTTGCGCAACTGCTTCTTCAACAGTTGTTGCAATTTCGGATTCGCACAAAGGTTCGCCGATACTTTCGCAAAGCTCTTTAAATAATTCACGGTCCTCTGCTCGGTCAATTGCTGATAGTTTTGTGCCCAAAAGTTCAACCGAAAGTTCTTCCAAAATACCACTTTCTGCTAATTCCATCGCCATATTTAGGCCAGTTTGACCGCCTAAAGTCGGCAAGAGCGCATCTGGTCTTTCTTTACGAAGAATTTTACTGACAAACTCAAGCGTAATCGGCTCAATATAAACCTTATCCGCAATTTCACGATCAGTCATAATCGTTGCTGGATTAGAGTTCACAAGGACAACTTGATAACCCTCCTCTTTAAGTGCCAAGCAAGCTTGAGTTCCTGCATAGTCAAATTCAGCAGCCTGACCAATAACAATCGGTCCTGAACCGATGATCATAATCTTTTTAATATCCGTACGTTTTGGCATAGTATCCCCATTTCTAAAATTCCAAAGCAGCTGTGAGATAAACTTTGCACCACTCTTTGACAGGCATTTTCTCGCTTTCTGAGAAATTTAAGAAAAAAGCACCTGCCAGAAAAAGCAAGTGCAAAGAAGATAGAGTATTCCCTTTTTATTTAAAGGGCTTAATATTCATGTTCACAACCTTGCTAGCCTCTCTGGACCAGTTTAAAAGTTTTATCCTTAGTAGGATATCATTTTCTAAAGAAGCAGTCAAATGAAAACTTTGAAAGAGCATCTCCTTCATAATTTTATTTTTTAAAATACATTTATCTAAACAAACGATAATAAGAATTACATTAAATAGAAAACGCTTATATATTAATAAACAAAAAAAGAAAACCTTTGTTGATTTTGGATGAATCATTTTATTATTTGATACCAGATAATCTATAAACCCACTTTGCAAAGGGATTCTATTCCTTTTTTTAATTTAAAGGTAAATTCATAATTAAATTTTTTTAATAATATCCTTGACACTTTTCGTAAAAATGTTATAATTAATCCATAAGTAAATTAGAAATAAATAAGAAGTTTGACAAAGGGGACAATATGATCAAAATTTATACAGTTGCTGGTTGCAGTTCAAGCCAAAAAGCAAAAAAATGGCTCGTTGACAACGGTGTAGATTTTCAAGAAATAAATCTTCTCACGGATGATCTTAAAAAAGAGGATTTGCTTGAAATACTTGCTTTGACTGAAAATGGTACGGAAGAAATTATTTCAAAAAGAAGTCGTGCTTATCAGAGTTTATCATTAGATCTTGAACGATTTTCTTTAAATACCTTGATTACAATCATGAAAGAGAACCGTTCTATTCTACGTCGTCCTCTTATTCTGGATGATAAGCGCCTTCAGATTGGTTATAATGATGATGATATTCGAAAATTTCTACCACGTCCTGTCCGCGAAGTAAGACTAAACGATATTAGTCGCAAAGTCCGTGATATTGTATTAGAACGTGATTTCCATATTCATGCAAGTTGATAAAAAAAAGCCAAGAGCTCTGGATTCAGAAGCCTTGGCTTTTTCTATCATGCTTTATTTTTTAACTTGTCTTCATTTCTAATATTGTTAAGTGATTGTTTCAAAACTTTAAGCAAACCATCACTACTATAGATCAGAACATTTGATTTATAAAGTCGTGCAGAGAACAAGAGAATAAACAGCATCGTCACAAACATAATCCCCATGGATATCCAGACTTGTAAATTACTTGCTACGCCTGTTGCAATCTGCATGGGCAAGACAAAACTAGAGATAAAGGGAATATAACTTGTCACAGTCATCACGATATTATCAGGCTGAGAAGCGAAAATTACAGAAAGCATATAACCAAGTAGCCCAATCATTGTCATAGGTGTTTGGGCTTTGGGTACATCTTCCACTCGAGAAATGAGTGAGCCAGAAAGGGCTGCTAAGAATGTAAACAAAAGAATACCCAAGATGACAATTGGAATAACCAGCCAAAATTGTCCTGTAAAGACTTCTTGAAGATTCAAACCGTTAAGGAAACTACGTATCATATCATTATCTCTGAAAAGTAGATAACCCACGCCAATCTGTACAACATAAGCCAGTACGTTAACTGAGCAGACTAAGATGATACCAACCAACTTACCATAAAAATGTGTTTCGGCTTTAACGCTGGAAAGAATAACTTCCATGATACGCGTTCCTTTTTCGCTGGCTATTTCTTGTGCTACAATGCTGCCATAAGTCGCAACGAAAATCCAAATCATAACAATCAAGACTGTAGCTATAACCTGCCTTAAACCAGAATAATCTGTACCTTGAATTCGATTGCCATCCGCGTCAAATTCAACATGCATAGGTTCTAACTTAGCAGGAGAAAGAAGATTTGTTTTTTCGTCTGGTGACAAGCCTAATTGAGTAGCAAAGACACTTTGTTGGATTGCTGTAAGTGTCTGTGAGACAGTCATTTGAGTTGCCGTATCAAGAGAACGTGTGGTTTCTAAGGTTGAGCTTATTTTCCCTTGATTCATCTCTAAAGCTAAAATAGCACCTACATCTTCATCTTTAAGTTTACGGTCTGCCGCTGCTCTATCCAGTACTTCATATTTAATGTTACCTTTAACTTCAGTTAGTGCGCTTCCGATTTCCTTATTCTTTGTCACTACTGCGATACGATCAACATCACCTGTCCCATCATTGGCAACTCTTGCAATAACATAGATAACTAATCCAATAAGAAGTGGAAGAAATACCATGACTAAAAAGGCAACCGATTTAACATTTTTACGAAAGACTTCTTTTACTATTGTCCAAAACTTACTATTCATGAGCATCACCTGCCTTCATTTTGAATATTTCTTCCAAGCTTGGTGGTTGTTGTGAAAACATCTGGATATAGCCTGATTTTGTAACATAGTCAAAGACAACTTTGCCAGCTTCTTCATTTTCTAAGGTTAACTCATAAGTACCATTACGTTCCACATGTACTTCTTTTACACCTTCCAGCTGTGCGAGTTCTTCTTGTGCTACAGGTGCCTCAATAAATACTTTAGTCCGTCCAAAACTTTGCCGTACAGCATCGACAGTCCCATCTAGTATTTTCTTACCTTCTTTTACCATAATCATCTTATCCACCATCTTTTCGACATTCATCATATTATGGTCTGAGAAGACAACGCAGACCTTTTGGTCTCGAAGTTCAGCTACAGCTGTTTTGAGTAGCTCTGCGTTTACAGGATCTAAACCAGAGAATGGCTCATCTAAAATAACAAGTTTTGGTTCATGGATAAGCGTAGCAATAAGCTGAACTTTTTGCTGATTACCTTTTGATAAAGTTTTAACCTTATCTGTTCGCTTACCTTTAACCTCAAATTTTTCCATCCAATAATCGATTTTCTCATCGATTTCTTTTCGCGTTCTCCCCCTTAGTTGGCCAAAGAAACGCAACTGTGTTTCTATGCTGTCTTTCGGATACAGTCCCCTTTCTTCTGGCAAATAACCTATGATATTATATTCATCACTTGAGAGTGGCTTGCCATTCCAGAGTACGTTCCCAGAATCTTGCATCAAAAAATCCAATATTAATCTAAATGTTGTTGTTTTTCCCGATCCATTTTGACCGATAAAACCTAATATCTCACCATCTTCGATAGTAAAACTCAGATCATCAACAGCAACAAGTTCTCCGAATGTTTTTCGGAGATTTTTCACTTCGAGCATCCCTTCCTCCTTAAAGTTAAATGTTAACCTTTTTACTTAGTATACCTTATTAAGATGAGATATTGAAATAAAAACCTTATTCTTTCTTGGTTACAAATAAAACAAAAAAAGAAGCAAGTATCTCTTACTTCTTTATTATTTTAGGATGGATTAATAAAGTAAACTCCTGATGTTGAGACAGTACGCTGTGAACCCCAGCCACCATTAAAGTTTCCTTCGGAAATTACAACTTGACCATTGCCCAAAACTTGTTCTACAACCCCTACGTGACCATAATAAGAATCTGCACCTTGGACTCCTGCAGGAAAGACAATGATATTACCCACAGCTGGACCAGCGTTAGCATAAACTACCCAATCAGCGGCATTCCCCATATAAGTAGGCATATTTCCTCCGAGACGTTCCCAAACATAAGCAGTACATTGACCTGCGGGATATGGGTTTTGAGTCACTATCGGTGGTGGCGGCGGTGTTGGCCCTGGTGTAGGAGGGGGCGTTGGTCCTGGGTTCGGTGGTATAACCTCCGAATCATCTCCCAAGTCTGGTGTTGAAGGTTGCAGCGGCGTTGGTTCATCTTCCTTTGCCTTTTCTTGCTGAGCTACCATTGATTGCTCAGCGGCTAACCGTTGTGCTTCTTCCGCTGCTTGTGCTGCACGTTCAGCTTCGGCTTTTTGGTAAAGCAACTCTTGCTTTTTACCTTCTTCAGTTGTAATTGTGGCTTCATAACTAAGCTGAGCAACTTTAAGTTGAGCTTCTTGAGTTGCTAACTCGTCCGCCTGACTTTCTAAGTCTTGTTGCAAGCGTGTCACCTTAGCATATTTCTCTTGATTATCTTTGAGTTTATCTTGAATAGCCTTTTGATCTGCCTCTTGTTGCTCAAGCATCGACTTATTCGCATCAGCAACCGTTGCCATCGCAGTCACTTTTTGGATGGCATCTGTTATTGACTTAGAATTCAAAAGAGTAGAAATATAATTGGTCGCTCCACCTTCTGTTTGTGCACTCCGTGCCTGAGCTTCCAAAGCTTCACTACGTTCTTGGATATTCTTATTTAATTCTTGAATCTGTGTAGATTGTGCTTTCTGTTGTTTTGATAACTGTTCAACTTCCTCCTTCATTGAAACTTGTCTCTCTTTCAATGTATGAACTTGGGTACTTACAGCATCTACTTGTGATTGAGCTTGAGCAGCCTCACCCTTTACAGTAGCAATCTTAGAATCTTGTTCAGCAATTTTTTGTTCTGTTGAATCTGCTTTCACGCTAGACAGAGGAGCACCTGCAGTCAAAACAACTGTTGAGAGCATCAATGTCGCAATTAATTTCTTTTTCATAAATTTTAAGTTTACTTCCTTATGTTTTCTTATTCGAACATTACCATTGTATCACAAAACCTTTTGTTTTTATTACAAAAATACTCTTTTAGATTACACGTGAGTTACACAATGTTTCTCAAACGTAATATATTTTTAATGAACTGTATAATTTAAAGAAACGAAAAAAGCTCCAAAAATAAGGAGCTTTTCAATAAAAGGGCGTAAATTAATATTATAGTTTGGCAAGCACTTTATCAACAAAAGCATCCACTTCATTGATTTGCTCTTTTGTTAAATCACCACCAGCAGGAGCGAAAAACGTCATTCCTTGCATATTTAAATGCAAATCAAAAGATTCTTCATGAACTTTAATACCTTTGTCTTTCGCTGCTGCAGTAATTTTTTTAATTGCCGATTCTAAGTGACCAGAAGTAGAAAAAGCAACAATCTGTTTGATTTTCCCACTGTCCAAAGCAGCCAAGTATTCCTTCATATCTTTTGTTACAGAAGCAAACCAAACACCTGCTCCAAGGAATAAGACATCCACTTCTTCTTCTAACGGTTCCGAGATTCGTTCTGCTTTCACATCAATTTTTTTCGCAATTTCATCAGCAACTGCACGGGTATTTCCACCACGTGAAGCATATCTTACTGCATATTTCATTTTAATAATTCCTCCTTTGTTCCTTCACTTATAGACTATCATATTTTGTGAAGTATGTGAAATTTCTAGCTTATAAATTTTTGAAATACCCTTGGTATTAATAGGTTTTTTAAAGTAAAAAAGCTTTTCCATTGAAAAGCTTTTTATTTGTTTATTCTCCGTCTTCCCTTTGGCTTCACCCTTTTATAGGATGAACGAGACAGACGTGCTCGTTTATGTTCTAATTTTTTTCTACCTGCTTCACGAACTAATACAAACTCAGGCAATTGATTATATTTCATGGAAAGTACGAGCCCTAAACCAATAATATTACTGATCAATGCCGAACCACCTTGCGAAATGAACGGTAAAGGAATACCAGTCAATGGTACTAAGCCAATCGCTGCTCCAATATTTTCAAAGACGTGGAATAAAATCATCATGATAATTCCCGTTGATATAAAGATATAGAACTGATTATTAGACTGGAAAGTCACGCGAATCATACGGTAAATCAAGATAAAGTAAAGTAAAATTACGAAAGTTGCACCGACAAAACCAAAATCTTCTCCGATAACGGTAAAAATCATATCTGATTCACGGACAGGTACATTAACATTTGCCACCCCAAATCCATGTCCGAAGAGACCGCCTACTCCAATGGCAATCAATGCACGAGATTGTTGAAGTGAAAAGGTCTGTGTATACTCAAAGGGATGTAGCCAAGCTAAGAAACGATTGATCTGATATTGGCTGAAAACAGTCCCCAAAAGTTCTTGTCCCTTAGGATTCATAACCATGGCCACAACTCCTACTGCCACAAGGATAGCAACAAGAAGGACGGGCAAGATAATTTTCCAAGATACACCTGAAACGAGAATGATTCCCGCTGCAATCACAAGGAAAACCATGAAGGTACCAAAGTCCTTTTGCAAAGCGGCAAGAATGGCAATGGGCACAGTAGCCAAGGCAATTTTTCCAATCAGGATAAAATCATCTTTAAGATAACGTTTTTTCAGTTTGTTTTGAAAAGAAACCACAACCCTTGCTAAAAATAATATATAGGCTATTTTCATCAGCTCGGAGGGTTGAAAAAGATTGGTGTTATGAAAGGCCACCCAGTTCTTCGAACCCGTGAGCTCATACATGGAAGGACTGTAGAAGAATATGGGCAGTACCATCAGAACCAGCCCAATGCCATACAGAACCGGTGTGAGGTTCCAAAGCAGCCTCGAGTCCATATGCATAACAATTAAAGCTAAGATAACTCCAACAATAATCCAGGTTCCTTGTTGACCTACCATCTTAACAGCTTGCGCTGGATAGTCATGACTTACAGCAACCCAAATGGCGTAAAGACCGATAACTGTTAAAAGAAAAGCCGGCAGGATGAGCGCATAGTCAATACGACTATCAAAAGTTAGCTTATTTTTAGGCTGCTTTTTCTTTTTATTGATTGTATTTGTTTTATTATTCAAAATGAAGCTCCATCACTAGAAAGTCTATAGGCTCTATTATACATTATTTATATAAAAATGGTTGCTTTCGCAAAACCATTTTTGTTCGTTATTTAAAGTTCTAGTTAGAACAAATTTCCAAGTAAATTTCCACCGAAGATTAAAGCATATGAATAGAATAAAATCGGCAGCGGCTTACATAAAATCATCACCCAGTTAAAGAATTTCCAACTCATACGAGTCTGACTTGCAATGAGAACCAAAGCGTCATCAGGCGCGATTGGTGATAGAATTAAAAGCAGAAAAGCAATGTTAAATCTCTTTTGTCCTTTTTCGAGCCAAGCCATATACTTGTTGTAGGTTTTCTCTTTGACAAAGACCTGGACTAAGGACTGTCCATACTTTCGTCCAAGATGGAAAAGTATTACTGAGCCAACAACAATCCCGACATAATTGTAAACGAACCCCCAGAAAGGTCCAAATATTAAGACCCCTGCTGCAATTGTTAAGCCTCCCGGAATAATAGGAATAATTACTTGGATGATTTGCATACAGAAGAAAATTATCGGACCAAGCAAAGCATGAGCTGTTACCAGACGTTTTAAAATTTCTTGATCTTGAAAAGCACCGAGATGCCAGAGGTAAACACTACCAACAATAGTAGCAATAAAACCCAAAATTGTAATCACGTTAAAAACTCGTTTGGTATATTTTAAGACATTGTTGTTCATCTTCACCTCGTTTGGATTTAGTTTGCTCTTTCTTTCAGATATTTTTCGCCATCTTCAATCCAAAGTTCTCGTTTCTCGGCTAAGCTTTTAAAGCCAATTTTATTACGTGAATCTGTGAATCGTTTTTTACGATAAAAGTAATGATTTTGTGGATTTTCTTCGAGGCTACGAATTGATAGACTGACTTTACCATTGTACTCATCAATGTCTATAATCTGGGCTTTTACATGTTGCCCTACTTTGATAACTTCTCGAATATTTTTGACGAAACCTGACTGAACTTCGGAAATATGGATTAAGCCCTTATGCTCAGTATTTTGACGATCCACAAACTTTACAAAAGCACCGTAATCCTGAAGCCCGATTATCTCAGCAGTGACTTTATCACCAATTTTTACAGATTTATCAATCATTTTATTTCTCGATAATTTCAATATTTTCGATGACTACATCGTCAACTGGACGATCTTGCATTCCAACACGTACAGCAGCAATTTTATCTAAAACTTCAAATGATTTTTCATCCACAAGTTGACCAAATACTGTGTGACGTCCATCAAGATGCGGTGTACCGCCTTGAGTATAAACCTCAGCAACTTCTTCAGGCCAACCACCATCAATCAAGGCTGATTTTGGATAAGGAAGGTTTTGATTTTGAACGATGAAGAACTGGCTTCCGTTTGTGTTTGGTCCAGCATTTGCCATTGACAAGGCACCTCGAATGTTGAACACATCTTGTGAAAATTCATCTTCAAATTTTTCACCATAGATTGATTCGCCACCCATACCTGTACCTGTTGGATCGCCACCTTGAATCATAAAGTCTTTGATAATACGGTGGAAAATAATGCCATTGTAATAGCCTTTCTTGCTGAGTTCAACAAAGTTTTTTACTGTTTTTGGAGCGAGCTCGTCAAAGAGTTTCACAGTCATATCACCATGGTTTGTACGAATGATTGCTGTTGTTCCATTATGTGCTTCAAGATTAAGTTGTGGGTAAGTCATTTGTTTCTCTTTTCTAAATTTTATCAAAAATCTCGTAGATGAGACTTTCATTTTTGTAAGTTTAATCGATGAGTTGAAGTGCGCGCAAAGCCTTTAATACACCATCATTCTGTACTGTATCCGTGACATAGTCTGCTTTTTCCAGAATGAGAGGATGTGATATTTTCATAGCAACCGAAAGTCCGGCCAAATCAAAAAGCTCCTTATCATTAAGCTCATCACCAAAATTCATCATATTTTCTGCCGAAAGCCCAAGATATTTTAGTACTTTCATACAACCATTAGCTTTACTACCAGAAACTGGAATAATGTCAG
This sequence comes from Lactococcus formosensis, assembly GCF_018403745.1. Lineage (GTDB taxonomy): Bacteria > Bacillota > Bacilli > Lactobacillales > Streptococcaceae > Lactococcus > Lactococcus formosensis. The sequence goes on from NZ_BOVP01000001.1 coordinate 12,782, forward strand.
AAGAATTTGGATGCCAACGAACCATTCTTACTTTTTTAGATAAACGTTCAGGCAGGTGAAGCCTTTGATCATATTCAGATATCGTAAGCAGTTGAAAAACATCTTGCTCTTTGTAGTAATCAGGTTTAACCTCAAGTATGCCATAATCAGCAGGAATAACTTGTTCAGTCAATCCTTCCCATTTAGAAGCTTTTAAGTTCTCGTTTCCTACAAAAAGATATTCAGCTCCTTCACTCTTTAGCCATGTCACTATTTCATCAACTGTCTCTTTGTCCAAAGGATTTTTGTAAATAATCTCCTGCGCCTGGTTTTGCACCAAAGCACCATTAATCGTTACAAAAAAATCAGGATTTAAATTGCGGATTTCAGGGAGAACATTATAGTAATTTCGTCCTGTCGCAATACCTGTTTTTATTCCTTTTTGGCGTAAAGTTTCAAAGATATAGGGTAAGCTTTCGGGGATATAGCCTGTTTTTAAGTCACGTAAAGTATCATCAATATCGAAAAAAATAATTTTGATTTTTGAAGCTCTTTCGATTAAATCTTTCATGACTCTATTATAACAGATATAGACTATTTTCGCTATTGTACATACAATTAGGGCTTATGCTGCTTGCTTTAAAAGTTGTTTACTGATCAACTAGTTTATGCTGGATAGCATAAATTGTGGCTTGCGTACGATCATTTACTTCTAATTTATTGAAGATGTTAGAGACGTGAGTTTTGACTGTTTTAAGGCTGATAAAAAGTTGATCCGCGATCTCTTGATTAGAAAAACCTTGGGCTAATATTTTCAAAACTTCCATTTCTCTTTTTGAGAGATTATCATACAATTCAGGTTTACGGTATTTTTGCTGGTTAATTTTTTCTTTAACCGCACCCGATAAAACATCTTGCCCACTGGCGACTTTACGAATAGCACTGGCAATTTCGGCAGCCTGAGAGGTTTTAAGAATATAGCCTTTGGCCCCAGCGGCTAAAGCAGGAAAGACTTTTTCGTCATCTAAAAAGCTCGTCAAAATCAGAATTTTCTGTTCTGGCATTTCCGATAAGATTTTTTGGGTCGCACCTATACCATCTAAACGGTCCATAACCAGGTCCATTAGAATAACATCCGGTTTTAAGTTTTTTGCTTTAAGATAGCCTGATTCTCCATCAGCTGCCTCTCCTACTACTTCAATATCAGGCTGTATATTCATAAAGCTAGAGAGTCCTAAGCGGACCATTTGATGATCATCGACAATTAATAATTTTATTTTATCCATTTTTTCCTTTTAACTTTTAACTTTTTACTGACTCACTTGAGGAATGCGTATCTCAACACTTGTTCCTTGATTTGGTGCACTGATAATTTTAACATCACCACCGAGCAAAAGCGCGCGCTCTTTTATATTGACTAGACCATAGCTGGCTGATTTACTGTCACGTGTGTCAAAGCCGACACCATCATCTGCTATTCTAAGAATAATGTTCTCATACTGTTCTTTAAGAACTACTTCAATATTATCAGCTTGGGAGTGACGTAAAGCATTACTCAGAATTTCCTGTGCCATACGGAAGAGATTGTCTTCGATGTTAGATGATGCTTGAATATCACTGAGCTTTACATTGATATTGGCTGATATCTTCGCCTGCAATTCATCTGTTAGAGAGTTTAAGCCTGCAGAAAGTGACTTGCCATCTAATTCAATAGGTCTTAAATGAAGCAATAAAGCCCGCATCTCATTCTGTGCTTCATGTAAAATTTTTAAAACCAAACGTGTTTGTGTCAAAATTTGATCTTGTGTGAGATTAGAGTTTTCAGCTTCGCTGCCCGTTACAGAAGAAAGAATCATCGTGGCAGCAAAAAGTTCTTGACTGACTGAGTCATGGAGTTCTCGCGAAATACGTTTTCTTTCCGTTTCCACAATTTCTGCTTTATTGGCTGATTTTTGGCTTGAAAGTTCTTGCAGCTCGACAGACATCTCTTTTAAACGAAAATGAAGCGCCTTCAACTCCGGATGCTCAGGTTCTTGATTTTGGCTGACGCGCTGAATATCATCATAAAAGTCTCTCTTAATTTTACTGTTTTCCAGAAAGTTGAAAAATGTAAAAACCAAGGCTAACAAACCGGCTACAGAGAGAAAAATCCATATTCCATAAAAATTATTCGCAATTTCACCCATAATACTGGCTGTTGAAACGCCACTAGTGATCGAAAATAATAAAACATCTACCAAAACAATAATGATAAAGAGAACAGTGAAGGTTTTAATGATTGATTTCTTCATCCTTTCACCACCTCAACATTTCCTGTTTCAACTTGTAGTTTAATCCGCATCCGCTTTTCAGCGTCTTCCTTCATATCCGAAAAGTATCGGAAGTTTACAGGATTAATTTCAGTTTCTTCATCAAAAATCTTGACGATACCATTGTATACGGTAATTTCTAAAGCTACCGCAACATCGTCTGGTACGATAATTTTAGTATTTCCTGCTGATTTCTTGATACTCAAGCTGTTTCCTTCAGGTCTAAAATTCACATCATAGAGATCAATGACATCATTTCCATTGGATTTCGTGATATCTTCTGTATTATCAGCATAGGATTGGCTATAAGAAGAATTTGGCATCGTGTAAGCTTGTCTTTTCCAGAAGCTAATCCCAACCAGAAGAGGAAAAAGAAGCGCCAACCAAAACCATCCAGCTGTCAAGAGCATTACTGCAAAGAAAATCCAGAGTACTGCTGTGACAGGACGGAGAAAGGTTACTTTACGTGACAAGATACTAAATGATACGGCTAAAGCAAGCAATATAAGGAAGTACGGTGATTTTAGAATATGAAAAAGCAAAGCAACTACGATACAAAGCTCTATAACAATAAATGTTTTTATCCGTCTATTCATACCTCTATTCTACCAAAAAAAGGCCACTCTCTGCTCGGTCTTTGGTCTTATTTTACAATTTTTCATTCACGATTCTCTAAAGTGATACGCTAAGAAAGACCATGCTCCTTGGCACCCATTCCTTAATTTTTTTCATTTCTTTGACTCTATCAAATGAAAGCGCTACAATAATAAATACAGAAAGGAGATTTTATGGTCCCACAATTAATCAAAGCCGAATTAATGCCAAATCTTCGTCTAAAATTAACTTTTAGCAATAATGAAATTCGGTTCCTTGGAACAAGACGTTCCAAAGATTTCATTAATGAAAACAATATCTTAAAAAACATGCTTGTCGCATGGGGAGCTAGTCTATCATCACTTGCAGGCCCTGAGCAGAAACTAGAAATAAACAAGGATGGAAGTTTAACAGTAGAAAGGCATACGTTATCGGCGGAGGAACTTTATCGGTTAAGTGTAGCGAATCTTTCGGAACTCACCCTTTGATAAATAAGCTTACTTTAGAACCGTTTTCTCAATAAACTTCTGCTCGTTACAGGCAGGAGTTTTTTACTGAACTTAGAATTGATACTCACCATATCTGTATGATTTAAAAATATAATATATGGTTCCATATTACGAAATTTATTGAATTTTCATTTGAAAACCTGCTTCTGAAAAATATCGTCTATCATCTAATAAAATTTTTGATATTAAATTATTTATTTGCTGAAATAATTGAGAAACGCCTTCTGTCTATATTTCCTCGAGTTATACATATATCTCTCTTACAATTTTACAATATTTTTAGTAATAATAATTCAACTCCAACTTAATCTTTCCTTAATTGTTATTAAAAACACAAAGTATTATAATATAATCATCTAAATAAAAATGTTTGAATATTTTATAAAACGGAGAAAAAATAGGAAAAAACAAAAATTATACAGTACTTCCAAACAAATTCCTCAAAAATTGATAAGGGAGAATCTCCTTTAATAAACATACCTAACAGTTATTTAACGAGAATAATGGAAAGTATGTTTACCAATTTACAAAGAGCTCCGCTAGTATAGGATTTGGATTATCCCCAATATCTGAGGACAGTGGTGATGGTTTTGGTCCTAACACTCTTCTCGATAGAAACGAGGTATTTCATGTTTACTTCTAAAAAATTTAAACAAAATGAGCAAGATTTTTTAAACTTATTATATGATTTTATTTTGAGTGAAAATATCACTGCTAGGGAAAGAAAAATTGGATTACTAGCTAAAAAAGATGTGGAAAAGGGAAAGTACTTACTTGTAGTTATAAATAGAGTATCTTCAAGTATGCAAAAAGAAGCAATGAAAAATGGTTTATCTAGTGAGGCTTCTTCGTTCTATAAAAAACTTGGTCCTATTATTACAAGTATTGCCCCAATCGGTTTAAATAGAGGTTCTATGTTGTTTAACAATAGTTATTTAGACTGATAATGTTACAAGCTAGCCAATATGATGGGAGAGAAACAAGTGTTTAATAAACAAAAAACAAATGACTTTAAAGATTTAGAACGGGAAGTTTTAAGTGAACTAAAAGATATTATTGAAAACTCTGCGACCACTAACTTTGAAAAAGAGAAGGTTTCCATCGCAGTTGATTTAATTGAAAAAGGAGTCTCTCTATCAAATGTGCTTAGACGTCTCCAAATTACATTTGTTGGAAAAACTCAAAGTCCGGCTTTAAAAATATTTAATAAAAAAATATCTCATTATCTCAGAGAAAGTCAAATCTTCGGCACTGCTTTTATGGGCTCTGCAACTTCTCTATAGATTAAATCTAAACATATAAAATAAAAATGTTTTTAAATTTAAAAAAGAGAAAAATATGATGGACAAAAATTACAAAGTGCTTTCAGATGAAGAACTGCACATTTTGAATAGTAGACATTGGATTTTATTTCTCGGTAAAAATTCTGATCCATATGGGAAACTTTTTAAGCAACCATAAATCCCCCTAATAAGAACATTCCTCATGGCACTGGCGGAACGCCTATCTTACATAATTGATAAAGTAATAAATGAAGAAATTCTAGAATTGATAAACTATGAATAAAACAGAAATAATGACTGAACTTGACCGTTTGATTAAACAACCACAAATAAGTGACGATGAATTAAAAATTTTGAAAGAATTGAAGGTTAAGTATCAAAGCAATGATAACCTCTCACAAGTCGCTATGGAATTAAGTCTTCTTTAACGCCCTTAGCAATACAAGGCAAGCTGTCAAAGGAAAGCATTTCTTTATTTAGACATCTTACTCAAAATAATTTTTGGAATAAAGGCACTGGAGTTAACCCATTTTCTATGTGAGTCTTTTGGTCTAATTTTCACATCATTTATATTAACAATAATCCTAATCTCAGAGCATTGCTCATCATTTCTTCAAGTTCTTTTTTCATCTCTTCTTGTATCAGATCTTCAACTGGCTTATATTCTTCCTCTACTTTTTTATTACTTATTGAAAAGTCTATAGTTAATTAAAGGCAAGGAATAGCTACAACTGATTTGATATTTTTTTAATTGATGTTATAATTAATTCTTAGATTTCGAAAAGGAGGTGTTATTATAAATTTCTATTTATGGATTAAAATTATGATCCCACCATTTCCCTTCAAAGGATGTTTTTTTCACAGTTAAAAATTAAATAATTTAAGAAAGATTATAATGAAAAAAACATCCAAAAAAATAAATAATAGTATAAATTTACTTTTACTCGTATGTCTAGTAGGTTTCCCTCAGCTTAGTGAAACAATCTATACGCCATCTCTAACTGAAATTGCTAAAGCTTTCAATACAAGTCTCAATGTGGCTCAAATGACTTTGAGCATCTATTTTCTAGCGTTCGCTCTAGGAGTAGTATTTTGGGGAATCGGTTCCGATTATTTTGGCCGACGAAAGGCAATGAATTCTGGGATATTAGTATACATCATTGGTAGTATTCTTTGTCTGATATCAAATAATATAGTCCTACTATTTATAGGCAGATTTATACAAGCGTTTGGTGCAAGCACTGGATCAGTTACTACTCAAACCATTTTAAGAGACAGCTATACAGGAAAAGAACGGCATCATATGTTTGCTAAAATATCGGCTGTCTTGGCCTTCTCCCCTGCACTCGGCCCCCTTATAGGTGGTATTATCACCCAATTCTATGGCTTTCGGATTGTCTTTTGTGTGCTAGTAATCATGGGAATGTTACTGTTTTATTTTAGTTTGAAGAATTTACCAGAAACCCTCAACTACAATCAGGTAAATCCCAGCCTACTTAGTGTATTCAGTTTAGCTAAACAGATGCTCTTAGATTCCAACACTATCATTTTTTGCCTGTTCATTGGATTATTAAATGGTATGATCTTCGGATATTATTCTGAAGCTCCTGGTATCTTTATTGATCACTTTCATTTTACGCAAAGTCAATATGGATTTATGGGATGTATTGTCGCTTTATCCACAATGATTGGAGCTTGGCAATCTAGCAGGTTATTAGAAAAGTCAAATGCTATACTAATAATTAGAAAGGGGATATTTTTATCCCTTGTGTCAACATTATTTTGGGGAATAACTTCATTGATGCAATTAAATAGTATAAGTGAACTTATATTATATATACTAGGCATCTTTTTCTTATTGGTAGGAATTGGGATGGCATTGCCTAATTGCCTAAGTTTAGCACTCGATAACTTTCCAAAAACAGCTGGAATATCAGGAGCACTCTTAAGTTTAGGGTATTATCTCATAGTAAGTATTTGTACATTTGTAGTCGGGATAATTCATACAGGTTCCTTGATTGTATTTCCCCTATTCTGTACTATTATCCTTGCTATGATGTTGGTGTTAGTAAATTTTTTAAAAATTAAAAGCAATCAATAATCATCATTTTATATTCATTCAATGAGTAAAATGCCGCAAATCTTCCTCGGTTGGGGAGGATTTTTATAATACCTCACAGATATCCTTTAAATAAGCGAGTGACTATTTTTTACTCTTTGATAATGACTAGGTATAATGAAAGAATATAATTGAGAAAAGGAAAATCTTATGACAATCACAGTTTATGTTGCTAGTGCTTTTAGTAAAAATCAAAAAGGAGGTAATAAGGCAGGAGTTGTACTCTTAGAGCACCCCCTAAACTCTTTATCAAAAATGTCTATTGCCAAAGAATTAGGTTTTGCAGAGACTTCCTTCATATCAAAATCTACAAGAGCTGATTATAAATTTGAATATTTTACACCTAAAGAGGAAGTTGATTTATGTGGCCATGCTACAATTGCTTCATTTATCATACTGGATTATCTCAATAAACTCTTCAAAGATAATTACACAATTGAAACCAATAGTGGGATTTTAACAATTACTTTAAAAGACGACATGGTTTTTATGGAACAAACAGAACCCAAATTTTATGATGTTTTATCTATTGAACAGTTCAGTGGTTGTTTTGATACAACTTTTATTGAAACAGATTATCCTATTCAAATTGTGTCAACAGGCTTAAAAGACATATTAGTTCCAATTAAAACTGAAGAAATGCTACATGACCTCCAACCTGACTTTTCTGAAATCCAAAACCTTAGCGATGAATATGGTGTTGTTGGTATGCATCTTTATACCTTCAATAAAAACCGTATAATTTGCCGAAATTTTGCGCCTAGTTTTGATATTGATGAAGAAGCAGCAACAGGCACTTCAAATTGTGCCTTAGCATGTTACCTATATCAAAAAATCCATCTCGAACAAGAATTATATACCTTTGAACAAGGGTATTCTTTAAACTCCCCTTCTGAAATTTTTGTTAAATTAGAGACTAACAATAAGAAAGAAATTGTAAAAGTCTATGTGGCTGGCAGAGGCCATTATTGTGAAACTAAATTAATTACAAAAATTGAGGCATAAAACTGGGGATACTAGTGTCATAATTTTTTCCAACATAGGTTTACCAGATAAGATCCCATTATTTTAATACTGGTACTCCCCCCAAAATTTATCTGATCACCCTCTACTTTAATACGAGTTCTGACGCAAATTATAGGGAGATTCTCTATAAAAAAGAATCATCAGGGATACTAATGATTCTTTTTTTGTAATTAGAATATACAAAATTCTTTGTCTAGTTAGTTTATTACAACTTATCCACGATCTTTATAAGTATCTATTAATAAGGAAAATGACACTAATAATCCAAATAAAGTAGCTACTGCATAACCCCACAAAACTGGGTAGCCATTTATAAATAAATGTCCGTTTTCTAGTGACAAAAGTGATAGGTTAAAAAATATGAAACCAGAGACAAAGATACTTGATAATATCTTAGACTTTTCTATTGATAAAGTTCTTATTAATACCAAGATAATCAACAGCAGTACATAAATCCACCACTTTTCTTTAACTAATTCAAAATAATTCATCTTTGTATAATCAAAAACCTTAATATCTATCCCTTGAAAGGATGGAAGGAACATGGAAGCAATAAATCCTACTAAAGATATACCTAATATTATTTTATTTTTTTTCATTTTATCCACCCCAAACTGTATTATAAAGAGTTACACTATACGATGTTCTTCCATTAGTTATAGTCAATGAATAATTGGCTCCACCTGCTACACCGTTCCCTGCAGTACTTCGATAAGGAAAGTTACAGTTGACTCTCCAATTATGAGCTCCTCCAAGATTCCAAACTTTTGAAATATTTTGTTGAATTAAGTTTGATTTTCCTACTCTTAAACTAGAACTTTTCACCTTAAATCCCGAAGTAAAGATACAATAATTGCCTGTAACATAGTTAATTTTCTTATTTATTCCACTTGAAGACCAATTCACCGTTGTAGATACACTAACATGATTTCCTTTATCATGTGTATATGTACCAGTATTACTTGTTTGTGCAAATGCATTAATTCCAAAAAAACCTTTACTTAAAATATTACTACCAACTGTAAGTAGATTTTCTGGGACTTCTGCTACAACCTCTGCATCTTCAAGATATGCTGTATATTTAGTTTCTCCAACTATAGATCCATCACTATTAGATTCGATGTTGGTCGATATATTTACCAGGACTTGAATATCTTCTCCAGTTGAATCTTGTATCTATCCTCCGTTATTGATTGTGTATTCTATATGATTTTCTTTATTTGAAATCACTTGGGATGCATCTTCAGGAATATCAGCAGGTGTCCCCACATATGAAGTTGAATTATTTGCTATAGTACCTGCTCTATCCACAAAATAAGGCGTACTAATTAACAAAAATCAACTTGCTGAGAATATAATACTTTTTGCTTTAATATTTTTCAGTTTTTTCCAATCTTAGGAATGATCCTCTTTGTAAAGAGATTAGTTTTATGTACCTTAATCATACCATAATTTTCTAATTGTTCACAAAAATTAACCATTTTTGTTTTTCTCCAAAATATTTAATTATTTTAGCCAAAAAATTGTATTCTACAGTCTAATACTCACACTCAATATATAAAAAAATAATATAAAATTAATTCATTACTTATTCTTCACTTCAAATTTGTCAGTGGGCTAAAATTCAAAGCCTTAGTAATTAATTGTTCATTAGTTAGAGACTGTATATATGTTTGAGTAATTGATAAATCACTGTGCCCTAATAACTTACTAATAGTAAATACATCTTGTCCTAGTTGAACATTTTTGACTGTATAATAGTGTCTAAAGGTATGCGGTGAGAGCACCTCACAGAGCCTCTCACATTGGCTTTTAAGCCTGTTTGAGTAATTATTAACTCAATGTTAACCACTATCTTTATACACTGTCCTGTCTTGCTTAAAAACAGGTTATCATCTAATTTTCTATTTCCCCAAAACTAATAAAACCTTTGATGAGAACAAACTAATATAAATATATCTACCCTCCCACCACAAAGATTAATTTTTTAAACTTATACTCTTGCAAGATTTTTTGTATACCTTCAACTATTTATTAAACCATTTAGTTTCAAAACACCTTATTCTTGACTTTTAATATAGTTATTCATTTTTTGATAAAAAAAGAAGTTATAACGCATAACTTCTTTTTGGTATTATTTATTTACTTTCTTAAATCGGAAAATCGAAACGACTGCTCCCAAGGCTACAAGAACTAATCCTAAGATGATGCTCATCATCGTCATTCTTTCATTTTCCCCTGTTGCAGGTAATCCATGTTGTGTTGAAGATGTTATTCCTTGATTATCATTTTTATCCTTGGAATCTGGTTTATTCTCTGGTTTTGGCTCAGGCTTCACTGTATCATTTTTATCTTTAGTATAAACATAAGTTACAGTTTGAGATTGATCTGTAAATTGACCAGTCGCTTTGCCTTGAATCTCTTTGAAAGTATAACCCTTGATAACTTTCTTTTCAGTACTATAGCCTTCCCCAACAGTTCCTGATTTCACAATATCTTCTGAAATCTTATTCCCATCTGTATCCACATATTTAGCAAGGACTGTTCCAGTTGCATTGGGTATTTCATTCTTGGTATACACATAGGTTACCGTTTGAGCTTGATCCGTAAATTGACCAGACGTATTGCCTTGAACTTCTTGGAATGTGTACCCATCAATAGATTTTTGTTCAGTAGTGTAGGTCTCACCGACATTACCAGTTTTTACAGCATCATCTGAAATCTTATTTCCGTTTGTATCGAGATATTTTGCAGTAACATCCCCACCTTTTACAGGTTGAGCATCTTTTACAGTAATTGTGGCTACAGCAGAATATTCTCCCTGATTTTCAGCAGAAAAGAAAGCAGGAAGTATTCTTGAATAAGTTACTTTATAAATCCCTACTTTAGAAGTATCGACACTTCCGTCAACAGTGATGTCTGAAAAAGGAACAGTATTTCCATAATAATCTGTGGCACTGTCAAAATTATCTTCTGATTTCCATGCATCACCAACTGTGAGTTCTGAGTCATGTACAATAACTGTGGATTGGTCTTTAGTTTGTTCATAAACATAAATCACCGTTTGCGGTTGATCTGTAAATTGACCTGATACGTTGCCCTTGACTTCTTTAAAAGTATAGCCCGAGATATCTTTTTGTTCTGTTGTGTAGGCTTCACCAATATTTCCTGATTTTACAACATCATCTGAAATAGAAATTCCATTTACATCTTCATATTTTACTGTGACATCTCCTGCTACAGCAGGAGCCTCTACATTTACTTTGATTTGTGTTCTAGCAAAAGGGTTGGTTAAGGTTGAAAATTTACTTTTTACCCATATTTTTCCACTTCCAGAATGAGTTGCAACACCGTTTTGTATTACTGAACTACTTCCGTCATCATAATAAACAAATTCATGTCCAGGAAATAATGGTTGATAGCCAGCATTAGTCACATAAAGAGAAAGATTCGTAGTATCTGGAGTATTAGCGTTAAAATCATAACCAACTGGAACATTTATCGTTGGGGTTCCTCCTTGATACATAAGCTGTCCTTGAGGATTATTATGATAATCTGTTTTATTAAAATATTCCAACATGTTATTACGTGAGTTAAAGTCTAACATACCTGCAGTACCTGTATTATTAGGAACATCAGAAACAATTTGATTATTATCTAATAGTAAAGTTAAACCATTACTTTTTCCAATCCAAAAAGAATCATCAAATAGCTTTTCTGGTAAAACAATGAAATGATTATTTCGAAGTCCCAAGTTTTTAAGGGTCTTATTGAGTGAATAAAGACCATCTGGAATACTTGATACGGTTCCCTTTTCAACATATAAGTTCTCTAAAGTAATGTAATCAGAAATTTTTTCTGGAATACTTGATGCACCAGTTACATTCAATGTCTTAATCAATTCTAAATCAGATTTTTGTATTTCACTTTCTGATTTATTGACAGCAGTAACCGTTGCATCAATAAACGCTTGGTTATCATCGAGTTCAGTAGCTAACCAGCTTTTTTCATTTAAAATTTTGGTTTTCTCATTTTGATTATCATGTACTGGATTCGTTAGAACCAGATTATCTTCACTAACAACATTAGATGACTGTTTTTTTTGATTTTCATCAATATCTTGCATAGGACGGGTGGGGCTATTATCAATTTCGTTGCCTACTTGTGTTGAATCCTCAGATGATTGTCCAATTTCAATACCATTAGTAGTGTCTGAAAGGTGTGTCGTTTCAGCTATACCTTCTATTGCAGGGGAAAGGAATCCTAATAATACCGTGCCTAAAGCAAGAACTGAAGTTAATTTTTTCATAATTCATTCCAATCTTCATATTTCGTTTGCAAGAAAAAGTAGGGTTTACTTGAAAGAATGATACTATTTAACCCTGCTAATATGCCATTCTTATAAAAAATAAGAAATGAAAAAATGATACGGGTGCTCTTGAATATTTTTGAAAATGTAGATATAATAGTAAGTACATCGTTTTCAGAAAAAAATAACTGTTAAATAAACCCTACTTTTATTGAAATACAATCCTTACTTTTACTTAATATGATAATTAAAAACAGCTAACTTTTTTAGCTGTTTTATAGTTTTCAGTTAATATTTAATATAGTTGGTCATATCCTACTTTTTATTATGATACTCACGTAATATAACTGTTATATTTAATCTAAATTCTGCAAAGGACTATATTTAATCATCTTATTAATCTCATTTTCAATATTTAAGCTCCTAAGATAAATCTCCGTTGTTTTAATGCTAGAATGACCTAATAGTTTTTGAATCATGTATATATCAACATTTTCTCTAACTAACTTCTGAGTAAAGTAGTGACGGAAAGTATGAGGTGAGATACGGATACTGTCACGAATGTTCACAGCTTTTCCTATTTTATAAATTTCTTTTTCTGCTAATCTATAATCATATTTTTTACCAAACTTAGTGACAAATACATTTTCGGTGGGAATTATTCCATTACTGGACAAATAATTATCTTTTGCTCTAGTGTATTTAAGATATTGTTTATATACAAGTGGTGAACAATGCACAATTCTATCTTTTTTACCTTTACCATTCTTAATAATAATTTGAGAATCGTTAATGTGTTCTAATTTTAAATTCAAAGCTTCATTTATCCTCAAACCAGTATCCGTGAGTACAAGTATTAGCAAGTAATTCCTCTCATTCACAAATTTTGTACAAAATCCAGTTCTTCCTTTTCCCGTTTTCTTGATTTTATTGAAAGTTCTTTTTCTTGTATATCGGAGCATCATTTTAACTTCTTCATCTGTAAATGTATTAACAACAATTCGTCTCTCTTTAATCCATTTAACACGGTGTATAGGCGCTTCCTCATACCTCATGTATTCTTCATTAACACAGTATGCAAACAATGCCCTGATAGCTCTCAAATGTGCATTAACGGACGTCTCAGAGTAGCCACATTCTAATCTGTCAACTAGATATTGTTTTATATGAATTGGTTTGATTTCGCTAATATTTAAAATATCATTTTGGTACAAAAAAACAGAGAAAACCTTTAGTGTTTTTTCTCTGAATATAATTGTATTTTTCGACAATCCTCTTGCTTTATTATCAAAAAGCATTTCTTGAATTGCTGATTGAATTGAAATTTCCATGTTGTTTTCCTCTGTTTTTATTAGATTTAACAACAATAAATGTTTTTTCAAAAATGGCTTAGATACCGTACTAAATGTACTTTTAAAGGATTAATATTTCTATCAAACCCCTCTAAAAGCCAGTTATACCGCTATTTAACGAATCCCTAAAGCGATACGCGCATAGCGGCTCATTTTATCTACTGTCCATGCTGGATACCAGACGAGATTGACTTTGATTTCAGTTACTTCTTCAACTTCTTTGAGTGCATCATGAATTTGATCAGTTAACACGTCTGCTAGCGGACAACCCATTGTTGTCAGTGTCATTTTGACTTCAGTAAACCCATTGTCTTCAAAGGAAATTTCATAGACCAAGCCCAAGTTAATGATATCAATACCTAGCTCAGGGTCAATAACAGTCTCCAAGGCTGCTAAAATCTTTGTTTTAATTTCTTCTATTTGTGTATCAGAATATTTGCTTTCTTCACTCATAAATTTCTCCACATTCTCATTGTAAAATCTATTTGACAATGTTATTCTACCATATTTTTAAAAATTTGACGAGAAGAGTAAAAGATAATTTATAAATCATTTTATAGACACAACGTCTAAAAATTGTTATAATTATAGTGATATAAAGTTTTAAGACAGCACTTGCTGTGTAGGGAAAAGGATACACTGTGGAGAATAGAAAAGAACGTACAAAAGCGCGACTTCGCGATGCAATGACTCAACTTTTACATGAAAAGCCATTTGATCAAATTACAACCACTGAGCTTGTCAAAGTTGCAAAGATTAGTCGGAGCGGATTTTATACGCATTACCAAGACAAATATGAGATGATTGATCAGTATCAAAAAACATTGATCAACACAATTCAATATGTCTTTGAAAAAAATGATGGAGACTTGCAAAAAACAATGCTTGAGACCTACGAATTTTTAGATAATAACGAAATCTACGCAGCCCTGCTTTCTGAGAACGGCAGCAAGGAAATCCATCAATTTATGCAAGCCAAGTTAAAAAGCATGATTGAAAACTCAATTATTCCAAGAGATTCAAGAAGAAATAACCTCGGTCGCTTAGGTAAAATTTATGCTGCTACTTACTATGCTAATGCCATGTTTGGCCTTACACAAGCATGGATTCGGCGCAAACGTAAAGAAACTCCTGAAGAGATTACAAATATACTCAGTAAGCTTATCAACTGATTAGTAATTCAAATAAAAATATCCAAACATAGAGTTTGGATATTTTTTTTAAAGGGATTGAATACTTTTAAGAAGTCTTTCAAGTCCATCTTTTACCTTGGCTCGTGAACAGCCAATATTTAGGCGGAGAAAGTTGCTTCCTTCCCGACCATATACCTGTCCATCCATAATAGCGACCTTTCCTACGTTGATTAAAGCCTGCTGTAACTTATCCATGGAGACACCTTGTTCTGAAACATCAAGCCATAAAAGATAAGTTGCTTCCGATTCGATAAGCTTTATCTTTGGCAAATGCTCTTGCAAAAAACGGCGTGTGAAGTCTACAGTATCATCCAAATAACTATTCAGCTCTTTTAGCCATATATCCGATGTCCGGTAAGCTGCAATCGTTGCTTCCATTCCTAAAATGCTGCAAGAGGAAAGCCCATCTTTTTCTTTTAAATGTTCACAAAATTCTTCACGAAGATTCTCATTAGGAATTAATAAATAGGAAAAAATCAATCCTGGGAAATTAAAGGTTTTGCTGGCAGATGTTAAAAGAGCAATATTTTCTGTACCATATTTCAAAATTGGATGCTGCTGCTGCTCTTTGCGTAAAATATCCATATGAATTTCATCTGAAACCAAGAAAACATCGTACTTTTGACAAAGCAATACCACTCGCTGGAGTTCCTCATTTGACCACACGCGTCCCGTAGGATTATGGGGCGAGCAAAAAAGGAGAATTTTGTTATTGGGGTGAGCGAGTTTTTCTTCTAAATCTATAAAATCAATCGTATACTTTCCATTATGGAAAATTAATGGATTTTCCACGTACAAACGATCATTTGCCGTAATTGTTTTAAAAAAAGCATCATAAGCTGGCGTCTGGACAACAATACCTTCTTGAGGTTGAGACTTAATTTCAATCAACTGAGAAAGAGAGTAAATCACACTTGGACTGTACAAGATCCATTCCTCATCAATCGTAAAATCAAACTGTTTTTGATACCAAGCAGAGACAGCTGATTTCAAATGTTCGTGATTCCAACGTGTATATCCATAGATTGGATGTTGAATTCTCTTTTGTAAGGCCTGATTAACTGTCTCTGGGATAGCAAAATCAGTATCCGAAATGGTAAAAGGCAATAAATCTTTTTGACCAAAACGATCCTCTACAAAATCCCACTGTGTACAAAACGTTCCTTTACGATCGATAATTTTATCAAATTCTGTCATATCAATAAATGGTAAAACAAGACCTTTGTCTTGTTTTACTGTTCTCCTTCTAAATCAAATTGTCCAATGCATTTCGGACAGTCGTTACTTTCGTTCCAATAATAACTTGAACACTCGTATCATCTAAATGTACGACTCCTAAAGCACCCAAATCCTTGAGTCTGTCATCTTCGACAAGTTCACCATTATTTAAAATCAAACGAAGACGTGTGATACAGTTGTCGAGTGTGACGATATTTTCTTTGCCACCTAATGCAGCTAAGATTGCTTCGGCATTATATCCAGACGTATTGCCACCATGTGCTATCTCTTGATCTGAATATTCTGGCTCAAGTACAGTTTCACGTCCTGGTGTTTTCAAGTTTTTCCATAGAATAACCTTTTTAAATGTGAAATAGTAAGCTGCGAACCAAAAGGCACCAACTAGAGGGATCAAGAACCATTGTGTATATGAACCTTGCATTACCCCAAAGATAAGGAAGTCAAGAACTCCGCCATCTGTATTACCGATTTTGACACCTAATAGGCTGACGACCATTGCTCCTAGACCAGTCATAATGACGTGGAAAATCCAAAGGAATGGACTGATAAACAAGAAGAGAAACTCAATAGGTTCTGTTATCCCTGTGACAAAAGTGGCAATCACACCAGAAATCAGAAGTCCTTTGACTTTTGCTCGATTTTCAGGTTTTGCTGTACGATACATGGCAAGCGCTGCGGCTGGAAGCCCAAACATAAACGTTGGCATTTTTCCTTGCGAGAGGAAAGCTGTCGCAGAGCCCGAAATTGGTAAGCGATTTGCCAATTCCGCATAGAAAATGTTTAAAGCACCGTAAACTTCGTGCCCATCAATTAGTGCTGTTCCACCAGCTTGAGTAAAGCGAATGGTTGCAACAAGAATGTGATGCAAACCAAAAGGTAGAAGCAGACGTTCCCCAGAGAAAAAGAGAAATGGACCGAAAATACCTGAACGTTGAATCAAGTTCCCCACTTGTTGGATAAGAAGAGCAAAAAGTGGCCAAATGACTGGGATAGCTAATCCTACCAAAGCCATTACTAAGGCAGTAATAATTGGTACAAACCTTGATCCCCCAAAGAAAGCAAAACTGTCTGATAACTGTATGTTGTAAAATTTCTTGTGGAGATTGTAAACAATAATACCAGTAATGATACCTCCAAGAACACCCATTTCGATAGTTTGTACGCCAAGAGCCATGCCTTGGCCAGCTTTTTGCATGAGCTCAGGATCAGCAAGCTGTCCACGTTCAGTCAAAAAGAAGTTAATAGACAGATTCATGACCATATAACCAACAAATCCTGAAAAAGCCGCAACTCCTTTTTCTTTCTTGGCTAAACCTAAGGGGATAGCCATAGCAAACATCACAGGTAAGTTACTGAAGGCAAAACCACCAATAGCAGAAAAGAAACGGAAGACAACTTGGAGTACTTCGTTTCCTAAGAAAGGAAAAGCATCAATGGTCGATTGACTCGAAAACGAACTTCCTAGCCCTAAAAGAAGTCCCATAAAAGCCATTAAGGCTACAGGAAGCATAAAAGTTTTACCTAATTCTTGGAAGAAACCGCCTAGGGCAAATTTTTTCTTTTTCTTAGGTTGTAGCACTTTAGTTTTTGTTTCAGCACCTTTTACCACAGCTTCTCCTATTGGTACTCCTCCTTTTACTTTTCCTGAGGCACTGATTCTCATATCTTTTAATTTTTCAGCTGTATTTGTAATAACAACGATTGCCGTTTTTTCAAGTCCAGCATCTTCAACTGCTTTCCAATTCACGCACCCAATCACTTGGCCCGCTTTAACAGCCTCCTCTTCTTTGATAGTGAACTCAAATACCGACTTATCCAGACTGACTGTATCAATCCCAATATGAAGTAATACTTGCAAATCATCTGCAGTACTAAATCCTGCAGCATGACCTTGAACCATTCTTACTATACCAGAAACTGGTGCATAAATTGTTTCACCAGTTGGTTCCACAGCATACCCATCTCCCATTGTTTTTTCAGAAAAAATTGGATCCTTAACATCCTGTAATGGGATAATTTCTCCCTCAAAAGGAGAATAGAGGTTTTTTTGGTTATTCATCATTTAACCTACCTTTATATTTTTGTTGTAAGTTAATATTACCACAAAGTAAAACGCTTTCACGAAAACTACTAAAAAAACACCTTCTCATTTGAAAGTATTTTTTTAAATGTGTAAAATTCCACGATAACTGTAGTAAAGTGATTGCAGAACCAAAAGTAAAGGCGTCTTATCTGTCGTGTCATAGCCATTTACTTCCTCTTTTTCTGTTAAACAATAGAGCGGAATATCGACTATTTGTGCTAAACTATTTTCAGTCAAATTGGTAAGACTAACCAGTTTGTGTTTTCTGGACTTGGCCAGTTCTGCTAATTCCAAAACGGAAGGTGTCTCTCCAGATAAAGAAACAAAAAAGAATACTTCATGAGACGAGTTTAAAATCTTCTTTTTCATTTCCTGCTGATATTCAAAAAATTGAAATTTATCATCGAGAGCAAAGAGGCTTTTTACATACATCTTCGTCAGAAGTCCTGTTTGATCTAGCGCATAAAAATTTACACTTTTCGCTCTTTGCATTAGCTGTACAACCTTCATTTCTCTATCTTTATCGATCAAATCAAAGTTTTTTAAGAGAATATGCTTATGCGCACTCATACTTTCAGGAGTTGTGAGTTCTTGTTTGAGGTTAATCTTAAATTCAGAGAAATTTTCATACCCCAATTTTTTACAAAACCGTGTAATCGTGTTGGGGACCGTGTAAAATTTTTGTGATAAGAGAACTATCTTAGTTTGACTTACTGCTTCTTTATTTTTTAAGATGTACTCTACTAGGTCTTCTTCTAACTCTGTCAACTTATTTTCTTTATTTTTTACGCGTTCCTGAAAATTCAGCATTTTACCCTCTTCTGTCTCTTTTTAAGGCTTTATCTTATCTTTTATTCTACCATAGTTTCTTTTTAAAATAAAAGCGCTTTAATAAATTAAGTTTATCAGAATAATTTTTCACAAAAAAAAGCCTATTTGATAGACTCTTTTCTTTCATTATCTTATTTGCTATTTTTTTCATTGATCCATTCAGTGGAAAGGGTCATCGCAGCACGTGTCGCATGAGTATCATTCATTGAATTCACCATAACAAAGTCATGGATAATGGCTTGGAAACGCACTTGAGTGACTTCCACTTCAGCTTCACGTAGCTTTCGTGCGTAGGCTTCTCCTTCATCTCGCAGAACATCCGCTTCGCCAGTAATTATCAGAGCAGCAGGCAAGTCTTCCAAATCTTCTTTTGTTGAACGAAGCGGCGAAGCTGTGATTTGTTTACGGTCTTCTTTACTGGTCGTATATTGATCCCAAAACCAAATCATTCCTTCTTTAGTTAAAAAGTAATTTTCTGAAAATTCATTATAAGAACTCGTATCAAACCTAGCATCTGTTACAGGATAATACAAAACTTGTTGTCCAATCTTTTGACCACCGCTTTGTTTAGTCATGATCGTCATCACAGTGGCCATATTTCCACCAACAGAATCCCCAGCTACAGTAAGATGATTTACATCAAATTTCTTATCGTTAGAAAAATCTTTTAGTTGCTGTAGGACAGCATAGTTTTGTTCAATTGCTGTTGGGTATTTGGCTTCGGGTGACAGAGAGTATTCAGGAAAAACCACAACGGAGTTGGTCCGTACAGCGAGCTCACGAATTAGTTTATCATGTGTATGTGCATTACCAAAAACCCATCCGGCACCGTGGATATAAAATATAACTGGTAATTTTTTATCTTGTTTGAGAGGACGGATGAATCGTACATTAATTTTTCCCCATTCTCCTGTATCAACAACAACATCCTCAATATCAACGTCTTCCTTTGCGACTGGAGAATCCTGAACTTCATTTAATAAACTTCTTCCCTCTTCTACCGGAAGTTCATAAATACGAGGATGGGGTGCATTTGCTTCACTAAATTCTAGTGCAGCTGATTCTAAGGAAATTCTTTTTACCATTTTATACCTCCAAAAGTACTTTTTATTATCATTTATTAAAAAATTGCTTTTTTATTGTAAGGTTGAACGTACAGTAACCATGAGACTCCGTATTGATCTGTGAAATGTCCGGACATCCCACCCCAGAATTGTTTTTCAAAAGGTGAATGAACGATTACTTTATTTGAAGCTACAAGTTTATTCCAAAATTCTTTCGCGCGCTCTATCTCCCGACCATCTTCAGCAGGAAGATCGAGTAGAATAGGCAAATCAGTACAAGACGTATTCTTTTTTCGAAAATTATCAGCTGCCATAATCGTCTTACCTAAAATATTAAACTGCGAATGTACTGTCTTCTCTGAAAGTGTTGCTTCATCTATACCAAATGATTCCGCTAAATCACTGTGAAGTGGTACTCGCATAATGTTACAAGCACCGAAAACTTCTTCATAGTATTGGAGCGCTTCTTTCGTATTATCGAATGCTAAATAAGGGTTCAATCCCTCAAGTGATTTTCTTAATTTGTTATACAAAAGTCGGTTCTTTATCACTGTTAAAATCCCCATCATCATTAACTCCTTTCTGAATTTATTATCAAAGGATATAATTCTAGGACTACGTTAATTTTCTGAATATTATTTTAATAACATTTTATAATTTTAAGCTGGGCAAAACAAGAAATTGGTATCGGAAAATATTTTCATGCTTATTTGAGAAGTTTATGTTAGGGAAATAAAAAAGGAGGATGATCCCCCCTTTTTTTATTTAACAGTAGTCTCACCAGTTACTTTAACTTGTTCTTCGCTAGGGAGTTTGTTATATGCATCCATCAATTCTTGATTTTTAAAGATAAGATTTCCATCAATCATTGCCTCTCCATCAACACCTTTTCCGGTTTGACCGTGGAAGCCTTCAGCATTCACTTCAACATCTCCTTTAACTGTACCATTTGAAATATAGAATTGTGGAGAATTAACTTCAAGTTTTTGTACAGTGAGGGTATAGCGATCGGTAACCTTGCGGTCTGCATCTTGTGTATAAAGTGCTAATTTACGTGCTTCTTCCCCTTCTTTATTTTTAAAGTCCCCTTCAACATTCAAGGTTTTATCCGATGCGTCTAAGTCCTTACTAATTGCAGCAATCCAAGCACCATCCTTAGAAAGTCCCTTAGAAAGGGTATCAAAGTTATCTGTACCTGCAGTTGCCCCAGCAAACACTTCAGCAGACTGTTCTGTTTTTGTTTCTTCTGATTTTTTTTCACCAGATCCACAAGCTGTCAAAACACCTAATGATAGAGTTGATACTGCTAACAATGAGAGAAGTTTCTTATTCATAATATACCTCGCTTTTCTTTTTCTACATTGTAACATAGACAGGTATACCTTTCAAGAAAACGCTTCCTTTTTTCGATGAAAATATCACTGTATCCAATTAAGAATTTTTCTAGGATTTTTTTCAAAAGAAGAAAAATAAAAACTTCCCCTCTGGAACATCAGCCATAATCGTCCTTGCTTACTCTATCACTCTATTTACTAAAAAGAAATAGTTGACTAACATATTTTAGAATACTAAAAAAGCCCCCGATACAAAGTGAAGACTACTTTATATATTAAAAAGAGATGGGAGCTTGCTGACCTTGATCCCCTGTGATGAGGCCTAAATTCATTATAACACTTGCTATCTTTATTTATTAGCAAAGCATGTATTTGTTTAAAATGTTAAAAATAACTGTTGTAAAAACACTCTAACTTTATCAACATAATGATTCTATCTTTGATTCTTTAGGATGTATGCCTATCAAACCGATTTTTAAACCATGCTCAATCTACGATAGGACTGAGGAATAAACTTTCTTATCTCTTCTGGATTAAAACCTGTCATTAATTTATGATCATCAATGATGATAGGGGTTTTCAGAACTTCGGTATGCCCTAAAATAAAATTAATACTGTCATTGAATTTCATATTTTTAATTTCTTTCATCAACTTTTCAGATTCAAAGCCAATTTTTCCATTTGATTTTAAAATATCTGCAAATCCCTTGTTAGACAAAGCTAGCGCTAAGAGCAAATCGTCTCTTGATATATAGCGAATTCTTTTTGGCGAGCAATTGATTTGCTTGCTCTCGAACCATTCAAGTGCTTTTTTACTTGAAGAATTGCTATTCTCATAATAAAATCTTATCATTTTTAATATGTCATTTCTTAATACTAAATATTATATTATTTCCTGCAACACTATCTTTAATAATAAAAAGCTTCAACCCTGATCTGGAGATAGAAAAGTTAAGGCATCACTATAACAACCCTCAAACAAAATTATTATTTTCTGATACTGTTTTTTAGGACAGATATTAGTATAGCATGATAATGAATAATCAATATCAAAAAAATAAGCAGTTTTAAAATTCTAAACAAATTTTTAAATGATTTATATAGCACATTCCTAAATTTCTCCATAAAAATAAGGGCTCCAGAGCCCTTAAAATACGTTTAGATGTCTTCATTACCAATATATGTTCTATTTTAAAACAAATGGTCTAGACATGTATTCAAAATAAAATATATTCAGACAATAAAACTGTTTAAACTGAACGGGGTAAGACGAGTGCCAAAATTAAACCTAGAAACCAGAAACCAAATAGAGTGGCCAAAAAAACACCGAATATTTGCCCACCAGATAATCCACGTGAACTGGCAATTTTGACAGGCAAAAAGAAGATGAGAATTGCAATGAGCAAAATAATTAAAGACAACCAAAAATTTTCTGGTGCACTGTTCCAAATTTCTTGTAGACGTGAGCTAATATTTTCCAAACTAATTTTTTCTCCAAAGTTTCTTAATTCTTTTATAGGTCACATTTATTCCGAATCCAAAGAAATAAAGTATATGACCCCTTGTAGGAGTATCATAACATCCATTTTCATTATTTTCAAGCTTCTTTTACCACTGTTTAGAAAGTTAAAGATTAATGTAAAACTGTATAAACTGCTGTTAAGGCTTGCACAGCAAGTATTACTACTATTGGCGACATAATAACTAGGACGACAAGTCCTGGGCCTGATAACCATTCTTTATCTTTATTTTTTCGCATACGCATCTCCTTTGTTATTCCTGCAGATAGTTTAATTCTTAATATCCTTAAATAGCTTCGTCTGCTTGCTTCTCATAAATATTAAGGCTTAATACCAATAGAGGCAATGCATATTATAGCATAAAATTCATTTTTTTTACTATTTTTAAAAAAGAAAAACCGCTCAACAGAGCGGTTAGACAAGTCAAAATTATTTACGACGTTCTGGGATACGAGCCGCTTTACCTTGCAATGCACGCAAGTAGTAAAGTTTAGCACGACGCACACGACCGTGACGGATAACTTCGATTTTTTCAACACGTGGAGTGTGAAGTGGGAAGATACGTTCTACACCAACACCGTTTGAGATTTTACGAACAGTGTAAGTTTCTGAGATACCAGAACCTTTACGTGCAATAACGACACCTTCGAACATTTGGATACGTTCGCGAGTTCCTTCGACAACTTTAGCGTGAACACGTACAGTGTCTCCAGCGCGGAATTCAGGGATATCTGAACGAAGTTGACCTGCATTGATAGAATCGATCAATGAAATAGACATTTTTTTCTCCTTTTGCTCATCAATAAAGCCATTGGCCCAGCGGATAAACAGTTTTATTTATGCCAAATTGGCACTTATAACATTCTACCAAATTTATGCTGTCTTT
Source organism: Lactococcus formosensis (assembly GCF_018403745.1). Lineage (GTDB taxonomy): Bacteria > Bacillota > Bacilli > Lactobacillales > Streptococcaceae > Lactococcus > Lactococcus formosensis. The sequence goes on from NZ_BOVP01000001.1 coordinate 36,412, forward strand.
TCAAGAGCTTTCTTTGGAGTTTTAGCAAAAGTCATTGTAAAAATAGTTTGCTGTTCATCACTTGTAACAGACACTTGCCCCTGGTGTTGTTCAACTATCGTTTGGACAATCGCTAAACCAATTCCATGAACACCTCCAGCTCCTTTATAGAAACGCTCGAAGATATGTGGCAAAGTCTCTGGATCAATTCCACTCCCATCATTAGCAACCGAAATCACCACTGCACCATCTTTTTTTGTACAGGTAAGTACGATTTCTGTTTCCACGTACCGCATTGCATTGGAAACTAGATTACTTATTGCTCGTCGTAAAGCTTTATAATCACAAGTAAGCATCACCGCTTTTTTATCAAAAACTGTTGTAATTTTAATACCTTTTTGTTCAGCAAATATCTCTTGCTCCTTGGCAATATCTTTCATAATTAAACGAACATCTTGATAAACAAGTTCTTGATGCACACTTAGACTATCTAACCTTGAGAGAGTCAGTAAATCTTCCACTAGCTCACTCATCCGGTCTGTTTCATAAAGGATTGTCTCACTTGCCTTTTTAGGATCCATCACCTCGTAAGAAATCCCTTCTGCATAGCTTTTTATTGCCATTAAAGGTGTCCGAAGTTCATGCGATGCATTTTGAAAGAAAAGTTTTTGGTTTTTATCGTTATTATCCAGCTGTCTTGCAGCGACATTCATATTATGTGCTAGGGTAGCCAACTCACGGTCCTGAAATGTTCCTTGATATTCAGTAAAATCCCCTTGACCAATACGTGTCGCAAATTTCGCTAAAATGGATAATGGCTTAATCAAACGCTGAGTTACAAAAGTTACAGCTAAACTAAGAATAACAATGACAGCTAAAGCAACAGAAACTAGGAACAAATTAACTGAATTTGTAAAATTAATAATCCCAGTAATATCCACATATAGAACCTGATATAATCCAGAACTTTGGCGTATGGTTTCAATATAAAAAGTACTTCCTGAAGTATCCAGACGATAATTTTTTACCTTACTTAGTGAAACTTTTTGATTTTTTAAGGCTTGAGCGATATTATTCGCTGTATCTCTTTCAAAATTACCAACTTTTTCCAAATCCTGTACTTCATAATTATCATTGATATTAAAAGCAACAGGGTGTGTATTAAAGCTGCCACGGGGTGCATCTTCTAAGTCCGCAGAGGAACTTCCTGAGGGTGGAGTAACTTGTGCTTGATAAATCCTAACTTGGGATAACTGCCTAGAGGCTGAATTGCTAATATAGCTATTTATCAAGATATTAAAAATGAGGATAATCCACAGAAAAGCAAAAAAGACAAAACCAATATTTGTCAGAAGCAAGCGCGTCTTGATGCTGAGAGGTTTTCTCCTAATCATCATTGCTCCTTACTCTGCTTCTTCATTTTTTTGTTTTTCAAACTCGATTCGACGGAAAATAGCTTTAACACGCATCACCAATTCCATTGGGCTGAACGGTTTAGTAAAGTAGTCATCACTGCCCAAATCCAATCCTGTCGCATAGTCTAAATCACTGTCTCGAGCTGTCAACATAATAATGGGTACGATACTTTGTGCACGTAGGGCTTTCAAGATTGTAAATCCGTTAGAGCCAGGCATCATCACATCTAAAATTACAAAATCACTTGGCTCTTCATTAAAACGCTCTAAGAGCTCATCACCAGTAGGAAAATCCTCTACTTTAAAATCTTCTTTTTCCAAAAAAGCTTTGATGGCTAAACGAATATTATCATCATCATCCGCAATATATATTGTTTTACTCATTATATTTCCTCCTCATTAATCATATCTACAAGTTCATGAATCAAATACATCCGATTATCTAATGCGTGAATCTGCTCAGCACATACTTGCAATTCATTACTTAAGTGATCTGGCATTTCACCGCCGTATTTGTAGCGGACCTTATGTTCCAATGTCGCCCAAAAGTCCATTGCAGAAGTGCGCAATTGTATCTCGACACGACGAGCTTCATTATTAAAAAGCGGGCCGAGATTAACTTCTAGTATCATATGATAAGAACGATAACCACTCGGCTTCGGATGATTAAGATAATCTTTTTCACTGATCACATTGAAAGCTTCTTGATTTTTAATGATTTCTACGATTTCATAAATATTTTTAGCATAAGCACATATAATTCTTACACCGGCTATATCTGAAAGATTTTTTTCAGCTGCTTCTGCCGTTACAGGTAAGGCTTTTTTCTTCAACTTGCCTGCAATACTTTCTGGCGATTTAATTCTTTGCTTAATATGTTCTATCGGGTTAACAGGTTCATAAGCATTGTAATAAGCATTAAGATTAGAAAGCTCTGTCATGATGACTGCCAAAGCACATTCATATTTCACCAAATTTCGCTTGAGTTTCTCAAACTCTTCAACTTCAAAGCGGGTCGTTTTTATTTCTTTATTCATATTCATTTCCATTCTTGAAAGAGTTTTCACATATGTCTATTATACCAAAGGCTGCAAATTTTATCAGCTTTAGAAACTACTTCATTTTATCCGCCCACTCGTAGTTACAAATAAATCGAAAGGAGGCCAACTCCTTTTTTAAAATAATTAAAATTATACAATTACAATCTTAAAGTGTACTCAACTTAAATTGCGAACAAAAAAAGAGGAAATTCTCCCTCTTTTTATATATTAAAATAAATGACTAAAGCTAAGATAGACAAAAGTGCTGTGACACACCAAAAGACAATATCAATCTTCCACTCACTCCAACCTTTTCCTTTACCAGAGAATCCACCAAGCTCAAAATGATGGTGAATCGGCGTCATACGAAAAATACGTTTACCATGTGTTACTTTAAAGTACGAAACCTGCATCATAACAGAAACGGTTTCTAAGATATAAATAAAGCCAATCAAAAGGAGCGTCCATTCGACATGTAAAAGAATTGAAACGATGGCGATAAAACCTCCTAAGCCAAGGCTTCCCACATCCCCCATAAAGATTTTTGCTGGTTTGTGGTTGAAGAAAAAGAAAGCAATCAAACCACCAATGACAGATAGAATGATCAGTAGGACATCATATCGTCCTTGAGCAGCTGCAATTACAGCATATGCGCTGAGAGAGATAGCCACTGTGATACTGGCTAAGCCATCAATACCATCTGTAAGATTCACGGCATTTGACCAACCTACAAGCCAGAAGATAATGAAAACTGCAAAGAACCAGCCTAAATCAATTTTCCAACCCAAGATATTAAGTACATTTGTACTATCCACCTGCATCAGGATAAGATAAGAAACAATACCTGTGGCTATTTGGGCTAAGAGTTTATGACTGGCTTTAAGCCCGCCATGATTTTTTTGGCTAAAGATTTTCATGAAGTCATCTAAGAAACCAATCAGAGAGTACATCGCTAATACCCACCATGCTGTGATGAACATAGGAGTAAATTGTGCAAAAATCAGAGCAAATACCGCTGAAACTAGGAGGGCAGCAACTACAAATACGAGACCTCCCATGGTTGGTGTGCCTGACTTACTTGCATGTTGTTTTACTTCTTCAAGAGTGGGTTGTCCCCCAAGTTTTTTCTTATGAAAAAACATAATAAAGCGTGGTATTCCAATTGCGGTCAAAACCAACGCGACTAGAGCTGCTAAAAATGCAGTGATTAACATAGTGCCTCCGACTGTTACTTAGAAACTTTGTTTCCTTTATTTATAGAGCTTACTCAGCTCAAAATTGAAAGAGGCGAAAATTTTCGCCTAATTCATTGTGACTGTGATTGTTTGATTGTCTTTAAGCTTGGTTCCCATTCCCACACTTTGTGTGTTCACATGGTCGCCAGAACCTTGATATTCAATTTTCAGATTGTACCATTTTGCGAGTTGTTCAACTTGTTCTTTAGACCATTTAAACATATCTGGCATGATATGATCGCCATCAGTAAGAAGCATGACAGGGGTGTTTGCCCCCACTTCTTGCCCCTTTGCCACAGATTGTTTGGTTACCTTTGTACCTTGACCAATCACAATCGGTGCTAAAAGATTACGACGTAAACTATCTGAAACATTACCTGGAGCCTTACCTTCGTAATCTTCGAGAGTAACTTTTCCAGCTTTCAATCCTGACGTATCTTGCGGTGATGCTTCTTGGTTCTTGATTTGCTCTGCGCGTGTAATTAAAGGGTTAGCAACGTCTGAGATATAAGTCAGTGACCAAGTGCTTGCTGGAATTTTGATGTTCATATAGAAAATAAAATCTGGATTTTCTGGTGGGTACATGGCTACTGCAGAATAAATATTATCCTGCATCCCCTTCATGTAGCCCCCTGTATCTGCCGCAATCTGTGCTGTACCTGTTTTGACTGCCATTGTCTTTCCGTTAACCATGAAGAGCGGACCAGGTTCATGCCCTTGCGATTCCACTGTCAGATAAGATGTTCCCCATGTTGGATCAGTATTAACACCTACCATCAGTTCCTTCGTTTTATTTATTGCATCTTCGGAAACTGGACGGCCAACAACTTCCGCCTGACTTTCAAGATAAGTATTTTTATCTTTATCTACAATCTTACTCACAACGTGAGGTTCAAGCATTTCACCCTTATTCGCAAAGCTTGTCCAACCACGTAGCAGTTGAATTTGTGTCGTACTGATACCTTGTCCAAATGAAGACTGGATTTGAGATACTGGGTTATCGTCAGGAAGAGCACCAAACTGTTCTCCCCCCATCCCAATACGGGTTGGAACACCGAACTTAAATCGGCGTAAGTAGCTGTCCCAGAGATCACTCCCCATATTTTGAACAATCCGTGTCATTCCAGCATTACTGGACATCATGAATCCTTGAGCAAAAGTAACTGTTGATGGAAGTTTAAAAGTCCCATCTTCGCTTTCATTAGCATCCCAGTCATTAATGACGACATCATAGAGATTGACACGGCGGTAGTAAGAGGCATTCAAGTCTACTTTATTGCTATCCAAAGCTGAAGCCATCAGGAAAGTTTTCATAACAGATCCAGGCTCAAATTGTGACTGGTAAAGCATGCTGTTCTCTGTGAAATGTGGCTGTTCGCGTGCTGCTTTATCATTAAAGTTATCAGCAGTAATTGTTGGACGCTGTGTGGTAGCCAAGATGTCACCTGTGTGTGCATCCATCAGTGTGGCAGAAAGTTGCTGACCACCAGACTTTTCTACAGCTGTATTCATGAGTGATTCAAGATTCCCTTGTAAACGGGCATCTAAAGTTGTATAAAGATCTTGACCATTTTTTACTTGTTTACTTACAGTTGTTGTACCAGGTAACGGACGACCATAACGGTCTTTCTCATAAGTTTCCTCACCATTTGTACCGCTAAGTATATCATTAAATGATGCTTCTAGCCCATTGATTCCAACTAAACCTGAGGCAGAATCACCTGGTGTTTTCAAAGAGGCTATACCTACAAATTGTGAAGCATAATTTGGTTCTGGATAAGAACGTGTCAAGTTAGGTGTGAAGCCAATTCCTACTAAGCCAGCATTCTCTGCATCTTTTTTTATCTTTTCCATCTTAGCGAGAGGAATCTTTGTTCCTGCCGAGCCAAATTGGACTTGAGCTTTTCCAGAATTGAGTTGTTGCTCAATCAAATCCTTGTCAATTTTTAACTCTTTATTAAGAAATTCTGTAACTTTTGGAAAGTCAGCCTCATCAACATAAAGCTTATTGTTGTTATTATCAACTTGTGTCTTGTCGAGTACAGCATAAATCGTGTAATCACTTGCATCAACTGCAAGTGGCACACCATTCCGGTCGAAAATCGTGCCTCGTTTAGCATACACAGTTGTTGTGTTTAAATAGTTTGTCTTAGCCATTTCGGAGATGTTCACACCACCGATTTGATTCACTGTAATAATCCAGACAAAGCGAAATATAAAAATCGCAAACAGAGCAATAGCTACTACAAATAGACTTTTACCTACACGTTTACGATTTTGTTCAGGTCTTTGATGACTTTTTTTCGCTTTTTTCGAAATACGTCTGAAAGGGAGAGTAATTATTCGAAAAATATTTTTCATTTTGTCGCTTTCAATACATTATCAGAATTATAAGAGATACCATACTTATCCGTAACTTTTTGTAATTTGTCTTGGGATGTTAACTCCTGAATTTTCTGGTCATACTCAGAATTTTTTTGCTCTTTAACAGTAATTTCACTGTTATGGTGCAATGTACTACTTTCAATTTCCTGTGTTTTTGTTTGAATGAAGAGTTGGGTAACCGCAAGCATCAACGCTACAACGACCATCGAAAGATAGAATACTTTTTCAACTCCAGAAAACTTTTTGAACTTTTTAGCCAAAACTTCTGGTGCTAATGAGTCTTTTGAAATTGCATAGCTATCTTTTTTGGCTGCTGTTTCAATATCAAAATATTCTTTAGGTTGCGCTGCCATATTTTTCTCCCTTCTCTCCTTTTTCATCAGTTTTAATCTTTTTGTTTTTCGGCCACACGAAGTTTGGCACTGTGCGCTCTGTTGTTAAAAGCAAGTTCTTCTTCACTCGCAAGAACAGGCTTACGATTGACTAACTTCAGCTTTGCTTCCATATCTTTTGGAATCATAGGAAGTCCTTTCGGCACATCAACTGTGCTGTATTCTTTAAAAATCGTTTTGGTTAAACGATCTTCTAAAGAGTGGAAAGTAATCACACTGATACGTCCAGAAATATTTAGCAAATCAATTGCTTCTTCTATTGATTCTTCAGCTGCTCCAAGTTCGTCATTTACTTCGATTCGGATAGCTTGAAAAATACGCTTCGCGGGATGGCCTTTTTTCTTAAGCTCTTTTTGCGGAAGTGCTGACTTAATGATGTCTGCCAGCTCTGTTGTCTTTTCAATTGGTCCAAGCTTACGTGCTTGCTCAATTTTTCTAGCAATTTGCTTTGAAAATTTTTCTTCGCCATAGCGGTAAAAGATACGGACCAAATCCTCATAAGGATAGTCATTTACAACTTCATATGCAGAAAGTGCTTGAGATTGATCCATTCTCATGTCTAAACGTGCTTCTTTCTTATAGGAGAAACCACGTTGGCTGTCATCAAACTGTGGGCTCGACACACCTAAGTCATAAAGAATACCATCAATTTTTGTAACCCCTAAGTCTGCAAGACTTGAACGTAAGTAGCGGAAGTTACTCTTTATCAATGTCACCTTGTCTTCTGCCAAAGCTGCTTTAAGGCGAACCTTTGCATTCTCGTGGGCAGTATCATCTTGATCAAACGAGTAGAGATGACCTGTTGTCAACTTACTCAATAGATATTCACTGTGTCCTGCACCACCAAGGGTTGCATCCACATAGATGCCATCAGGTTTCACCTCAAGCATATCAACAGTTTCGTGTAGCATTACAGTATCATGCTTGAATTCCATGTTTACAAGTTTACAGGCGAAAAACGCCATCCTTCCCTAATAGCTAATATTCATTATAACATTTTTCTCAAAAATGTATAGTGGTTTACAATATATTGTAAACTTTTTTTCTCTTGTTCTCAATGTTTAGTTTTTCGACGCATATACATGGCATTAGCCATTTTATAGAGAAGTTTACTTACAGCGAGATCAAATTCACCTACATATTCTTCAATCCGTGGATTAAAGTGCTTTTTAAACTTCAATAATCCATCGTTCTCTGAAAGGGAATTTTCAAGCCCACCCATATTCAAGGTCTTTGCTCCATTTTCAAAAGCATGTTGAATCGTTTCAAGCCATACTAAATAAGAGGGATAGTATTTTTGGAATGCTGTATCTGTCCCAGCATAAAGGGTTTCAGCAGCGCCAAAAGCATTGATAGATAAAGTTCCTGCTACCGGAATAATCTCTCCTTTTTCTGCGATAAACTGCGTAATATCCGCAACGTTTTTCTCAGCAATAGCAAGTTCTTCAGTTAAAGTTTTTAAGCGTTTTTCATTTTTGGCTTTTGCTTGATTATCTTTAATCTTTTCAACATTAGCTTCCATATCTTTTTTTACTTTAGCCATATTAAATTTTACTAAGGTAATAAAAGCATCTGAGCCATAAGTGTCCAAAAGTTTTGTATAATAATCAGCATTACGAAGACTTACATTTTTACGTGCTTCTGTCTTCTTCATCAATTCAGCAAAAACAGGAACTAACTCCTTTCCACCAAAAGTTACTTCTGGGTAAGAATTACGTGCTTTACGAATAAATTGACGTGTTTTTTTATCTAGATTTTCTTCTGCAAAATCTTCTTTATAAATGACAGCATTGTAACGAGGCTGAATCGTATCATGCATTTCTGTAGTACGTCCAGTATACTCAACACCAGCACTTGTTAAATTTGTCAGAAGATCATATGCATCGTCAAATTTATAAGCAGGATCAAACTTGATAAAAAGTGCTTTTTGACTTTTACCAAATTTTTTCAATTCTAACAGAACAAACTTTAATAAAGCTTTATCTGTATAATCCATCAAAATTCCACGTGGAATATAAAGCATTGTGAATCCCAAGGGAAGTGGACGAATTAAGACCAAGCAACTTGCAACGAGCTTATCGTCTTGATAAAATCCGATGATTTCTGATTTCCAACTGCTTTTGATTGTCCCCCATTTTGAGGTTTGTAAAAGGTTTGGCATGCCAGAGGCAGCAACAAACTTGTCATGTAGATGAGGATCGAGTCCAATTTTTACTGTGTACATATCTCTATTCTATCAAAAATTATTAAAAAAAACAGGCTCAGTTTGAACCTGTTTGACCAACTGGGGTAGCTGGATTCGAACCAACGCATGAGGGAGTCAAAGTCCCTTGCCTTACCGCTTGGCTATACCCCACTGTCTATCTTTCGACAACAGTAAATATTTTATCAAAATCATGAAAAGATTTCAAGGATTAACTCTATCCTCCAAGATAAAATATAAAATTAAGCACCTAAGTTATAGGCTTTGATTGCTTCTTCCATAGCATCCGCAAAATTACGAGTAACAGCAAGTTCTTTACCAGAAGCAACCACAACAAAACTACCATTTTCTTCATTAATATCAGCGATGATTTTTTTGCCTGATTTGACTTGAACACCTGTTTTTGTGTCAATAACTTCAATTTCTGTATCTTTTTTCTTAGACATCATCAGTCTCCTTTATCCTTCATATCTAGAGATTTTCATCTCAACTTTTCAATGATACCATTTTGCCGAGTTTTTGTCACGCTGTTTTTCCTTGTATGTATATTCCTTTTCAAATGCAATGCATCTTATTGTCAAACTTCTCAAATAATTTGAAACAAAAAAAAGAAATACCCATACAGGCATTCTTTTTTTATTTCTTATGAAAGTTCCGCAACGATTGCCTTCAGTTGTGCTTTTGTTTGAACACCGACAACTTGTTTCACCATTTGACCATCTTTAAAGAAAATTAAAGTTGGAATACTCATAACACCAAACGCTTGTGGTGTTGCAGGATTTTCGTCAACGTCTAACTTACAAATTTTGAGTTCAGACTCATCAAGCTCTTCTCCCAATTGTTCAAGAATTGGCGCTTGCATACGACAAGGGCCACACCAAGTTGCCCAAAAATCTACAAGTACAAGTCCCTCTTTAATTTCTTCTTTAAATGTAGCATCAGTAATGTTATATTCCATTTTTCGTTCCTCGTTCTTTATTATGAGTACATTCTAGCGAATTTTTAGCTACTTTACAAATATTATGATTGTTTTTATATTTTGAGTCATTTCAAGGTTGCAATTGTTGCACCACTGCCACCAGCATTCATAGGAGCATACTCATAACTCTTAATATGACGATGTTTCTGTAGCTTCTTTTGGACCATTTCACGAATCACGCCCGTTCCTATACCATGAACAATTGTGATTTGCAGTAAATTGGCAAGCAGAGCCTGATCAATATAGTTGTCCAGCTCTAACTCTGCTTCTTCGTATCTCATACCACGTAAATCAAGCTGTGCTTTAACTTTATTGCTGACTTTCCGAGTTACTGATTTAGTTTTTGCAGGTTGGTTTCTAGCAATTTCTTCCTCTGTTAACTCAAATTCATCTTCTTGCAGTTTGGTCATTATTGATCCCATCTGCACTTGCCAACGTCCATCTTTTTCCAGACGAATAAGTTTTCCGCGTTGCCCATATGCTGTTACCAAAACTTCAGCCCCCTGTTTCAATCCGCGCTGTGCCTTGGCTTTCTTTAAAACTTTGTTTTTACTGTAATCAACAGATGGAACTAGATTTTCAAGCTCACTACGGGCTGCAATGATTTCGTGAGGTTTAAGCTGTGCTTTATCATTCAATGTTTTGAGAATTTCTTGAGCTTCTTGACTTGCCTTTTTCACGACTACTTGGGCTTCTTGTTTTGCTTTTTCTAGTTCAATCTCGCGCTCTCGATTAATTTGATTATAAACCTTGGTTAAGTCTTTATGAAGATTTATATTTTCTCGCTCTAACTTCTTAATATTTGCAGCTGCTTCTGTTACTTCACGCGTTTTTTCTTCTAAGCTTGCAATCATATGATTGACATCATGTTCTTCATCAGAAACCATATTACTAGCCTCTTGAATGATTTGGTCTGACAAACCTAAACGCCGTGAAATTTCTAAAGCATTTGAACGACCTGGTACACCCAGCTGCAGTCGGAAAACAGGCTGCATTTTGTCAATATCAAACTCCATGCTCGCATTAAGGACTTCAGGTGTTTCGACACCATATGCTTTAAGTTCTGGATAGTGTGTGCTCGCCATAGTTTTCACGTTTTTACCACGCAAATATTCTAAAATAGCAATAGCTAATGCGGCCCCTTCCTTAGGGTCCGTACCTGCGCCAAGCTCGTCAAAGAGTACCAATGAATTTTGATCCGCCTTGTCTAGAATAGAAACAATATTTGTCATATGGCTGGAGAAAGTCGAGAGACTTTGCTCGATGGATTGTTCATCCCCAATATCCGCAAAAATCTCATGAAAAACATGTGCACGACTGCCTGCACTTGTGAGAATAGGCAAGCCAGATTGAGCTATAATAGTGAGTAAGCCCACAGTTTTTAAGGTAATTGTTTTACCCCCAGTATTTGGCCCCGTAATTACAATCGTGTTTAAACTATTATCAAATTTGATATCATTGGCCACAACTACTTTTGGATCAATCAAGGGATGGCGTGCATCATAAAAACAAATATCTTTGTTTTGGGTCAACTCAGGAATACTGGCCTTATGCTTCAATAAGTAGTTATACTTGGCTCTAATCAAGTCGAGGTGGCCTTGTAACCACGCATTCTGCCGGATATCCAAACTATAGGGTTTAAGTTCTTCACTGACAGCCCGAAAAATTCGAATCATTTCATTTTTTTCTTCGATTTTCTTTTGATTTAAATGATTGTTAAGCGAAACAGCAGCATTGGGTTCAATATAGAGCGTTTGCCCTGAGGCAGACATATCGTGTACTACACCAGCTATTTTATTTTTACTGTCTGCACGCACAGGCAAGACTTGGCGATCATTACGCACCGTGATTAAATTTTCAGTGAGAGAAGCAGCATTTTTAGACAAGAGTTCCTGCATCACCTTTTTAATATCTGACTGATAGCGCTTAATGGCTGAACGAATGTGCATAAGTTCAGCAGATGCATTATCATAAAGTGAACCAGAGTTATCAAAAATTTCAAGTGTTTTATGTACAGGAGAAAGGTCTGAGAATTTTTGGATGAGTTCCTCAAGTGTTGGTATTTCAACATTTTCTGCTTCGTCAAAATAACGCAGAATATTAAGCCCCTGTTGGACAACTTTTTTTATTTCAACAAACTCTCGCCCACTCAATTGAGCATCTAACTCTAAGCGGCGTAAAATTTCACTGATATCTGCTGTTTTCGAAAGATGAATTTGTCCATTTTCTTGGGCTAATTTTTCAAACTCTGCTAATTCATCAAATAAGTTTTGAATTTTGTCGGTATCTGAGAGCGGCTCTAGTTCTTCCAACTCTTTTTTACCTTGGGCGGTTGTTAAAAAGGCCAAGAATTGCTCTTTGACCTTGTCAAATTCTAAAATTTGGATAATTTTTTTATTCATAAATTCTAAATATTACCTATTATATTCTCAATAAATATATTTTTCAGCATTCCTGAAGAAATCGGAGTATGGCTAACCATTAAGCGCACCACGGCTGAAGCGTTTAAATGGTTTTGAACAGTGGGCATTGGTACAAGCGCAAGTAGCGTAACGGCCATTTGTATACCAAAATAAGTTGCTCCGACCGCAAGGATACCTGCAATAATCTTTCCAGTATTTCCGAAGGGGTGCAAACGTGTGATGTGGATAAAAAGTCCAATTAAACGTATCACCACATAAGAAACCATGAAAATAATCATAAAAGCAAGACCAGCGTAGAAAGCATCATCAATTTGGAAAAGCAAGTTATTATCAAAAAAAAGTAAACGTGAGTCTGCTGTAGCGCTAGAGAAAGGTACCCACATTGTTAATTTTGAAGCAAGCTCTTTATAATTTAAAAAAGCAATAACTGCAGATATAATTATTCCCAAGCTATATAGAGCCTGTAAGACTAATCCTCTTGAGTAGCCAACCAGAAAGGCCCATATAAGTAATATTAAGATAAGTAAGTTAATAAGCATAATGTTTTCCTAAATTTCTGTAAATCGTTCGTTTACTACCCATTATACCTTATTTTCTCCTCATTTACCAAACAGGCTTGAAGAATGTCCTTTTTGTAAGCTATGGCTAAATTCAAGCTTCTGTGTCATATCGTTGATTGCTAGTACAGCTTCTCCAAAACCTACTGACATCAAGGGAGCTTTGCCTTCGTAATCACTAGCATCACCTGCTACATAGAGTCCTGCAATATTTGTCTCTTGTTGGCGGTTAGCTGTTATTCTTCCTCTACGGCTCAGTTCGAGTTCTTCATTTAAGTCAACATGATTTGTCATCATTCCGTAGTTTACTAATATTTTATCTACTGCTAAATGGTGTAGCTCCTCTGATTTTACCCGTTGCAGCTTAAGTCCTTCTGTTGATAACTCCTGAGGAAGATAAGGTGTATGTATTTCAACGGTTGATTGTTCCAGCTCTGCTACTGTTAAAGCATGGGCTCGGAAAGAAGGACGACGATGAATGAGATGAACTTTGCTGGCAACTTTTTCCAACATAAGGGCCCAATCCAAGGCACTGTCTCCACCCCCAAGAACCGCAACTTCTTTTTCACGATATTCTTCTAAATTTTGAATAAAGTAATTTAGTCTTCCTAATGCGTGAAGTTCTTCTTCTTGCTCAAGATTGAGCTTACGCGGACTAAGTAAGCCAGAGCCTGTTGTTAACAATACCGCTTTTGAATGATGTATCCTTTTACTTGTTTGCAGTACAAAATGTTTATCTTCGACTTCTTGACTAATATTTTCAACTTTTTCATCTAAATACAGTTCATGTGGTACACGTGCAAGTTGTGCTAAAAGATTAGCCGTTAGATCTGCTCCTGAAATCTCCGGTAAACCTGCTATATCATATATCATTTTATCTGGATAAAGCGTTTGAGGTTGACCACCAGCTTCTTCAAGAGCTTCGATTATCTTGACAGTCATTCCACGCATCCCAGCGTAAAACCCGGCGTACAACCCAACAGGGCCAGCACCGATAATTGTTAAATCATATAAAGTTTCCATGCCTTCATTATAGCAAAATTGTCAAAAGTTTTTTACATTTTAAATTTCATTCATGTTCTATAGAAAAAAACCAACGAAATTAATTCGTCAGTTTTTAAATTAAACACGCCCTAATATTTTTTTCATACCTTGAATAAGTTTGTATTTTACAGGCTGTGGATAATAAGAGAATTCCCCTACTTTTTGTGTGATATAGCCCCCAAAATTTTGCTTAAATTTTAACACGCCATCACTGCCATCAAAGTTTCCTGAGATACCATAAAAATTATAGGTTTTCATCTGACGCTCAATTGCATGAAGCATGGCTGTATGCTGCATAAGGAAAGGGCCACCTAACTTGCCATAAGCGCCGTCAGATCCACCATAAAGGTAAAGAAATTCTTGATTGACTTCAATAAAGACACCAGCTGCAATTGCCACTTCATCTTTATAAGTAATCAAAAATTCGATTTTATTGCCAAAAGCCTTATAAAGCTCTTGATAATAGGCCAAATCTTTGGTTGCAAAATGACGCTTTTCACCTGTGTTACCAATCAAACGTTCCACTTCAAAGAGTTCTTCATAAGTCGCTACCTTAACTGTAGCTTCATTTTTTGTCGCTTTTTTAACGTTACGTTTTGCGTTAGAGTTGTAACTCTTGAGAAGTTCTTCTTCACTGTGTATTTCAGAAAGATCTTTGATGTATTGCCATTCGGCAACGGCATCCTGCTCTTCATAACCCACATGTCGACCATTGTAAGTTAAGCCAAGCTTTTTCATTTCTGAAATGAAAGACTCATTAGCTTCTTGAAGTTCTTGACCTTTGCTGTCATAAACCATATAGTCAACAGCTGGACGTATCTTCACTTCTAGAGCTTGCTGATTTTTCGCATATTTTTTCAATTCTTGAATAAAGCAGTTAAAGACCATCTGATCGAAGTTACCAATGGGTCCAAAGTTAATTTCTAACTTTGCTCCACCTGAAACAGAAACAGAAGTCATAAGTGCTGCCATTTTAATCTGGTCATTGACTTTTACAGCTAGGAAAATCGGTTTATAACCACGTTTTTCTAACATTTCTGCCATTTGTGGAGTTTGTAAAAATGACTCGGTTTTTTCAGCTGCAAAAGCTGCAAATTGTTCTTGTGAGATTTCTAAGAATTCCATTATTTTCTACCTAATAGTGTTTTTACCATGCTCAAAACTTTATGTTTAAATGGTTTGGGATAATAATTGAAATAACCAACTTTACGTACAACATAACCTGCAAAATTCTGTTTGAAGTGCAGAACGCCATCTGTACCGTCAAAAGTTCCAGCCACTCCAAAGAAGTTATAGCTTTTCACACCTTTATCTAAGGTTTTTTTCATCACGTAATGCTGAATAGCAAAAGGTGCATATAATTTCTTAAAGGCTTCGTACGAACCACTAAACAGATAGATGGTTTCACTTGCACCGTAGATAAAGAGCGATCCCGCTAAGATAATATCTTCTCGGCCATGTTGAGCAATAAATTCACGCGCTTCTGCTAAACGAACTTTTTGAGTTTCTAGCTGGCTTTCTAACTCTTTGCGTTTACCTTCTTTTTTCGTTTTTTCAATCTGTCCAGAAAGTTTATCCATTTGAGCTAAAATTGCCGCTTCATAGTCTGCGAAGTTAATCTCAGCCACTAAAAACTCTACTTTATCACCAAAAGTTTTATAAAGACTTTGATAATAAGGCAAATCATGATCATCGTACCCACGGCGTTCCGACGTTTCCGAAGTAATCTTTTTGAACTTATCCAGTTCCTCATAAGCTAAAGGACGCACTCGAATTCCAAACTGCTGTGTTTTTTTGACAGAATATTGCCCATCTTTCGTATAAGATTTTAAAAGTTTTTTATCATCTGCTATATCAGAAAGATCTTTCACATAGTGCCATGTAGACTCGCCACGTTTGTTGTAACCAACTTCTAAGCCCGTATGTTTGTAGTTTAACTCCTGCATTGATTGAATAAACTGCTTGTTTTCATCTGTCAGTGCATTGCCTGTACTGTCAAACTCCTGGTAGTTTGTATTGGGAATGACTAAAAGTTCCAAGCCACCATGGTCTTTAACAAACTGACGTAATTCTTTGTAGAAAAACTTTTCTACATCTTCTTGGTACTCTTGGTAAATTGGGCCATACTGGATTTCGTAATGTTTTCCTCCAGTCATATTTTTTGCGCCTAAAAGAGCGGCCATTTCGATTTTATCTGATTGGACAGCCAATAAAGTTACTTCCCAGCCATTTGCCATCATTAGCTCTGCCATTTCAGGAGTTTGTAAAAAACTACCTTGGCTTACATTTTCATTGAATTGAGCGAATTCTTCAGCTGAAATTTCTCTTAATTTATAATTCAAAACATATCCTTATTTCTTTAGTGATTTTATTTATTATAGCAAAAAAGACTGAATATTTCAGCCTTTCCTTCTAAATAGAAGTGTTTTTTCCTCTTGTAAAAGTTGGTCTTTGTCTTGAACCAAAACAAAGAGGAGGATAATAGCGAAGACAAAATCAGCAAGGAAGAGAAGATAGTTGAACAATGTAAAATCATGAATCCCAAAGCTCGCAGCATCTACAGCATGGCTTATATTGCTCAATAAGAACAAGGACAAAGATACAAAAAAGATTAATCCAATCCCATAATTGCTTAAACCAGCATCACGTAAGCGACGAGTAAATAATGCAAGTGTGGGCAGTAGGAAGCCAACTCCAACAAGAAAGAGAAAGGCCAGCATCATCCATGTCGCAATAAATGCACCACCGAAGAGGACATTTTCAAAGAAATGAATCCCGACAAACATCACTCCTAACACTGCAAATACTAGAGCAAATATGAGCTGAACAAACCAAAAACTCAGACGGCTTGTTCTTCCTCTGAAAGAAATATAGCCGAGAAAATAGTTTTTGATCGCTTGCAAAAAGTTCTCCTGACCGTTTTCTTCTATCCGTGCTTGACCATAAGTTGGCTCTAAAAACTCTGGTAAGTCAGCTGCTGCTTGAGCAGCAGGAAGAGCATTCAAAATAAGAATAGCGAAGAAACCACCAAAAGGCGCTAAAAGTACAAAAATCAATTCCCAAGGAAGTCCAACATCCCGTAAACGGCGTACTGCCATGGCCAAGAAAGGACAAAATGCTATTAACCCGTAACATACCCATAAAGCAATGAAAAAATATGAAAATACAGACCACAAATCTGGTAAAACGTCACTTGATAAAAAATGGAACAAAGTGGCAAAGGCAAGTAGGATAACTGACACTAAAATATGACCTAACATTGCGAGCCAATAGTCTTTTCGACTGGTTCTTTCTCTAAAAGAAATATAGCCTAACCAAAATTTTTGATAGGATTGTTTGAACTCTTTCAAATTAAACATAATTTCCTCATTTCGTTAATAATCGTTTTGCTTGTGCCAGTGCTTCTACCGTTATGTCATCTCCAGCTAACATTTTGGCAACTTCTTCGACACGTTCTTCCAATTTCAATTTTCTTACTGTTGAAGTTGTAACATCATCTGTGGACGCCTTTTCAATATAAAATTGTGTATCAGCAATAGCTACAACCTGTGGTAGATGTGAGATAGCTAAAACTTGGCCTGCCTGGGCGATTTTATATATTTTTTGAGCAATAGCTTGGGCCACGCGTCCAGATACACCTGTGTCCACCTCATCGAACACTATTGATGTTTTATTTTCACGTCTTGAGAAGCTGGATTTAATAGCAAGCATCAAGCGGGAAAGTTCGCCTCCTGAAGCAGTTTTAGCCAAGGGTTTGAAGCCCTCACCTGGATTAGTTTGAATATAAAACTCTACTTGTTCATTACCCTTGCTTGAGAATTTTCCACTCTCAAACTGTACAGAAAAATCAGCTTTCTCCATATAAAGATCGGCAAGTTCCTTTTTAATATCTGTTTCTAATTCTTTCGCTATTGCATGACGTGCTGTGTTAAGATGTTCACTTGCAATTAATAATTCTGCTTGTGCCTCTTTTAGTGCTTCTTCAAGACTTTCGCTGTTTTCAGTTCCTCCCATCAAATCTGAGAGTTCAAGTTGGATTTTTTCCAAAGTTTTCAATACATCAGAAAGTTCTGGACCATACTTTTTACGTAAAGTATTCAAGGTGAGAATTCTCTCTTCGATTTGCAAAAGCTCTGTGGGATTGAACTCAATGCTCTCAATTGCTGTTGATAACTTAGTTGAAACCTCCTCTAGTAAGTAATAGGCATCCATCGTTTTATCAGACAAATCTTGATAATCTTGGTCGAACTCTGCAACATTTTCGAGTTCTGCCATGGCTGTACGTATCCCGCTCAAACTTGAAAAGTCGCCTTCTTCATCATCTAAAGCCAAATAAGCTGTATTTAAAGCATCTGCTATATTTTTAGCGTTATTCAGCTTATCACGGCGGTGCTGCAATTGCTCATCTTCTTTTAGGTCAATCTCGGCTGCTTCAATTTCTTCAACTTGAAACTGCAAGATTTCAATACGTTGGGCAAACTCTTGTTCATTTTTTTGACGAGTTTCAAGTGCTTGACGCATCTTTTTATAATGCTCAAACTTAACTTGGTATTCTGCTTTAATTTGTTCAAAATTTTCATCACCAAACTCATCAAGAAGACGAAGATGGTGTTTAGCATTCATTAACTCTTGATTATCATGTTGCCCATGAATATCCACCAAAAGCTCGCCGATTTCCCTTAAGGTTGTCAGATTCACCATCTGACCATTCACCCGACAAACAGAGCGACCATTAGCAAAAATATCACGGCGTAAAATGAGCTCTGTACTTCTTTCAAGACCCAAGCTTTCTAACTTTTGATCCAACTCCGCATTTTCTCCTGCAAAAAATAGACCTTCAATTTCGGCCTTATCTTTACCTGTACGGACAAAATCACTAGAGCTACGCCCTCCGAGCAAAAGACCCATAGCATCAATAATGATTGATTTACCAGCACCGGTTTCCCCAGTTAAAATAGTCATCCCACTTTCAAAAGAAAGGTGAATCTCTTCAATAATCGCAAAGTTCTTGATAGAAATTTCTTGTAGCATACTTTATCCTTTTATAAACTTAATTCGTCATAAACGGTATTTGCTTGCCGTCTTGTTTCACAAATGATTAAAATGCTGTCATCATCCGTCATAATAGAAAAAATCTTCTTGTCATAGCGATTGATGAGGCTTTTTTTAATCACACTGGTAGTCCCTGGTTTAGCAATGATTGAAATCATATTATCGTGAATTTTTAATTCTAATATGGCCTCATTGGCTAACTCATTATGCAGAAGATCTTTCTGTTCTTCATCATGTTGCTGAGGTAATGCATAGCGATAACCTCCACGACTTCCAGGAATTTTAATCAGAGCAAGTGACTTAATATCACGGGAAACTGTGGCTTGTGTCACATCAATATCATTAGCCAAAAGCTCTTGGACAAGCTCATCTTGTGTTTGTACTTCTTTAGTTGTGATGAGGCTTGAAATAAAATCAAGGCGTTCTTCTCTTCTCATACTAATGTTTCCTTTTCTGTTTGGAGTACAGCTTCAATATCAACAAGAGGCGCCACTGTAGCTGTTTCTTCTTTTTTTAAGTGTACTAGAAATTCAACATTTCCTGCACCACCTTTAATTGGTGAAAAGGTGAGATTTTTGACTGAAAATCCAGTACTCAAAGCTTTTTGAATCACTTTGTCAATCGTTTGCTTATGAACCTTTGGATCTTTAATGATACCATTTTTCCCCACTTGCTCACGACCAGCTTCAAACTGAGGCTTGATCAAGGCGGCCACATCTCCCTCTTTAGCTAAAATATCAAACAAGGGAGGTAAAATCAAGTCAAGCGAGATAAAGCTCACATCAATCGAAGTAAACTCAGGTTGCCCTTGCGTAAAGTCATCTAAGACAGCCTTTCGGAAATTAAACTGCTCCATAACCACCACTCGCTCGTCTTTGCGAAGTTTCCATGCCAGTTGGTTTGTTCCGACATCGAGAGCATAGACACGTTTGGCGCCATTTTGTAGCATAACATCTGTAAATCCCCCTGTTGAAGCCCCAATATCCAAGCAGGTTTTATCTTCTACAGAAAGTCCGAACTCTAAGAGTGCTTTTTCTAACTTAAGTCCCCCACGACTCACATATTTTAGTTTTTCACCTTTGAGTCGAAGTTCAGTTGTTTCTTCTATCTTTTGTCCTGGTTTGTCAAAACGTTCTCCTGACTTAGCATCTACCACCAAACCAGCCATAACTCCTCGTTTCGCTTGTTCTCTTGTATCAAACAAGCCTTGATTTGCTGCTAAAACATCTACTCTTTCTTTCATTTTATTTCTAAACTTTCTATAATTTCGACAATTTCAGCACTTGAAGCTATCTGTGCCAAATCACTTTTCACGGCCGCCAATAATTCTTCTAAAGCTTCTTGAGCTCCTCTTAATCCGAGCAAGGCCACATAGGTTGACTTTTCTTCTGCTTGGTCTTTTCCAGGTGTTTTTCCTATTTCTTCAAATGTTCCGGTAACATCAATAATATCGTCACGTATTTGGAAAGCCAAGCCAAGATTTTGACCAATTTCTCTTAGTTTTGCGATTACTGCTTCAGATTGCTCAGCGATAATTCCAGCAGCAACGAAAGGAAAGGTTAACATTCTTCCCGTTTTCAAATGATGAATTTCCTTTACTTGCTCTAGGGATAAGGTTTTTCCTTCACCATCCATATCTAAAATTTGCCCAGCAACCATGCCTAAAGCACCACTTGCAAAAGAAAGTTCTTTAACCAAGGAAACAACTATTGTCGCTGGTAAAGACGCATTGGCTAAAAGATAGTAGGGATCTAAAAAGAGCGCATCTCCAGCCAATATCGCTGTTGCTTCATCAAACTTTTTATGATTGGTGAGTTGCCCGCGGCGGTAATCATCATTATCCATCGCAGGTAAGTCATCATGAATCAAGCTCCCCGCATGAATCATCTCAACAGTTGATGCTACTTGATAATGTGCCGTTTCCAGTGTTACTCCTAGTGATTCTAACATCTTAAGGAACAAAAGCGGACGAATTCTTTTACCACCTGCTGCAAGTGAATAAATCACGGCATCTGCAAGATGTTGAGGAATATCAGCTTTTTTATAAAATTTTATCAGCTCTTGATTGAGCCTATTCATATCGGTAATCATTAGTTATATTATCCCATTTCACAGAAATAAAGTCCAATAGAAAATAAAGACTCTCTCATAAAGAAATTCTAAATATAAAAAAAACGTTCTTTCAAATAAAGAACGTTTCTGTGCACTTCAGGATTACAAACCAAGCTGTCCTTTTAAGCCATCCACAAGCCCTTGAGCCTGTTCTTTCATATTTTCTGGAGCATATTTATCCACTTGCTCATCAATGACTTCTTCTGCTTTTTGTTTCATATCATCTGGCACATTTGAAGCCAGATCTTTTGCTTTATCTACAAGGTTATTTAGATCCATAATTTCTCCTTTTTTATAGTGTTATTATAACACAAGTGAAGTCAGGGTATTCAATGATTAGCTCCCCCTAATTTTACAAAAGACAGCTCGAAATTACGGTTCTTCAAACCTTATTCACAACCTCACTGTCCATAACACCACAGTTTAAGAACATTTTGAGCTAAAAGTTCAATATTTTTTAGAGCCACTTCTTTTTTCATTGCTTCTTCTAAAGGAAGCACTTTTCTCTGAATACTATAGCTTGCGAGCAGAACCCGATTCATCTCACCTAAATTCTCTGATAGACTACCACAGAAAGCGATTGTGGGGACATCATATTTCTCACCCAGCTTTGCCATTCCAAACGGAACTTTGCCTTTGGCTGTTTGAAAATCCATCTGTCCTTCGCCTGTAATAATCAAATCAGCCGTTTTGATCGTTTCCTCAATCTTTAAAAGCTCAGCTATTTTACCAAAGCCTGACTCAAGTTCCCCTCCTAGCAAGATAAGAGCACCACCTAAGCCCCCAGCTGCGCCTGTCCCTGGAATCTTTTGTAAATCAATCTTTCTCTCTTTTTTTATCTTTTCAACAAAAGCTTGTGCTGTCCTGTCCTGTTGTTCCAGAATTTCAGCGGTGCCACCTTTTTGCTTTCCAAAAACTTTGGCATATCCTTCGGCGCCAGCATAAACATTAGTAACATCTGCTAAACCTGTAATTTTTATCGACGAAAAATCTTCAGCTTCTACAGCTTCCAAAAGTCCCAGCCCACCATCAGAGGTTCCGCTCCCTCCCATGCTTAAAATAATCTCAGTCGCTCCTCTTTTTTTAGCATCAAGAAATAAAGCGCCAAGTCCGAAAGTAGTGGCTTCTTGGATTGTCTTTTCGTTTGGTTTAATCTTATTGATGCCAACAACTTCAGCTGCCTCAATCACAGCCAGACGCTCGTCGATGAGCAAATAGGAAGCACGCATGGGACGTTGCATTAAATCAACTGTTTTAACATTAATAAGATTCCCACCTAAACCAGATTGAAGAGCAGACACACTTCCTTCGCCCCCATCAGCAATTTCAAACGTCTCAACTTTGATTTTAGGAAATGCAGCTAAAATCCCAGTTTTTACTGCCTGATTCAACTCAGCACTCGTGGCTGATCCCTTGAAAGAATCTATTGCTACTACAACTTTCATATTTTTCCTCACTTTTACTTACTAGTGTTATTATAGCACCAAACCATTGCGTAAAAAATAAATTCAGAAAGCCGTAACAAAAAAGATTGCTTAGGCAATCTTTTTATTCTCCTAAAAACTCACTCTCAGATCCGTCTTTTCCGACGATTTTTACCAGTGTTTTTTCGGCTTCATTTAATGTTGTTTTGAGTTTTTCAGAAAGGAGCATTCCTTTTTGAAATTCAGAGATGGCATCTTCTAGAGCCACATCTCCGCTTTCTAGTTTTTTTACAATTGTTTCGAGTTCTGCTAAATTTTCTTCAAATTTTGCTTCTTTTTTTGTTGCCATATGTATCCTTTACTTTATTTCTGCATGAACGGTGCCGTCACTCAAATCGATATTCACTGCATCACCAGCTTGAACATCCTTGACACTCTTTATAATTTTACCATCATTCGCAGTGACCACTGAAAAACCACGCGCCTTGATCTTACTAATATCCATCAACAGAAGGGCCTGCACCAAGTTATCGACTTGATTTTTCTTTTGCTCATAGCTTTTTGCAAAAGTGGGCACTAGTTTTCCTGATATTAGTTCATAGCGGTGTTTCTCACGACTCAGCTTGGTTTCAGTTAGATTTTGTAAACGACTCGTGAGGTGATCGATTTTCTGAATATGTCCATCGTAGAGACGTTCCGGCTGACGAAAAACAACCGAATTGGATAACTTTTCCACCCGCTCTCTTTGGACCTTGATGAGATGTGTTACACGATTTCTCATACGAAGTTCTTGGTCATTTGACCACGCCAGCAAATCTAGTTTGGTATTAGGAGTTGCAAGTTCGGCAGCAGCTGTTGGTGTAGCTGCTCTGCGGTCTGCAACAAAATCCGCCAAGGTCGTGTCAGTCTCGTGACCAACCGAAGAAATAACGGGAATACGTGACTCAAAGATAGCCCTAACGACAATCTCTTCGTTAAAACACCAAAGGTCTTCGATAGATCCTCCACCACGTCCAACGATAAGGATATCGATATCGGATCGATCATTCACTGCTTCAATATTTGCGGCGATTTCTTCTGCAGCACCAACACCTTGAACTTTTGTCGGATAGAGTAAGATCTGACTCATCGGAAAGCGGCGATTTACGGTAGTAATAATGTCTCGAATAACAGCTCCAGAAGGACTGGTAATTACTGCAATTTTTTTGGAAAAAAGCGGCAACTCTTGCTTCCATTGTGGATTAAATAATCCCTCCGCTGTGAGCTTTTTCTTCAACTGTTCAAACTTAACTGCCAAAGCGCCGATACCATCGGGTACAATATTTTCAATGTTAATAGAATAAGAACCTGAAGGGGCATAGAGACTGATACGTCCTGTTACAAGTACTTTCATTCCATCTTCAAGTTTGAAGTCAAGCTTTTTAAATTGACCTGCCCACATCGTTGCTTGTATGACAGACTTTTCGTCTTTAATTGCAAAATATTGATGATTAGGTCGTTGGCGAAAGTTAGAAATTTCTCCTGTCAAATAAACGCGTTCCAAATATGGATCGCGGTCAAACTTTGCTTTTAAGTATTTTGTTAGAGTTGATACGGTTAAATACTCTGTCATGCCTTTAATCTTTCTAAATCCACTGTTTATCTCCATGTACTGACTTGTAAATAAATCTGGACGAAATTTTCTTTTTTATTTTACAGAAGCTTCTGCAGCACGTACAGTCTGTTCCATCAACATGGTGATTGTCATTGGCCCCACTCCTCCAGGAACTGGCGTGATTAGTCCAGCAATTTCTTTCACCTGTTCAAAGTCAACATCTCCATGAAGTTTGCCATTCTCATCACGGTTCATACCGACATCAATAACTGTTGCCCCTTCTTTTACATCTTCTGCTTTGATAAAGCGGTCTTGTCCAATGGCTACGACTAAAATATCTGCAGAACGTGTGAGCTCAGAAAGATTTTCTGTACGTGAATGTGCAATGGTAACAGTGGCATTAGCCATCATCATCAGTTGAGCCATCGGTTTTCCAACGATGTTAGAACGCCCCACAACAACAGCTTTTTTTCCTGCAAGTTCAACATTATAGGCACGGAACATTTCCATGATTCCTGCTGGTGTTGAAGGAACCATTAATGGAGCTCCGCTCCACAATTTACCCATATTTATTGGATGGAAGCCGTCTACATCTTTTTCAGGAGAAATCGCAAGCAAGACTTTTTCTTCTGATATATGTGAAGGCAGCGGCAACTGCACAAGAATTCCGTGCCAAGAGTGATCCTCATTAAAGCTTTCAATAAGCTCTAACAGCTCCGCTTCAGACGTTGTTTCAGGAAGACGAATCACTTCTGACTTAAAACCTAGCTTTGCAGCTACACGTTCTTTATTTCGAACATAAACTTGACTGGCGGGATTTTCTCCAATCAAAATGACAGCGAGTCCTGGCTGAATGCCTTGTTCTTTCAGTTTGATAACTCGATTTTTGAGTTCTTCTTGCATCTTTTCAGCAAGGGCTTTTCCATCAATAATTTTCATACTATTTATTATATCAGACTCCACAAATATGTGCCAACAGGTGTTTCTTGATTCGAAAAAATTTTTCTGTAATGTTCGTTTTCAGCTGATAGACCAAAGTAGGCTCTGTATTTTACCTCAATATGCTCAACAACTTCTCTAATATCCCACTGGATACATCGTCAATAAGTGTAACAAGCAAGACAATGACCGTATAGCTGAGTTAAATCAGAAAAGCTTCATTTTATTTTTCCATTACTTCAGTTTTTCGAAATAATAATCAAATTGTCAGCCAAACTCATGATTTAGTGATAGAATAAAGGTATAAATCAACCCGGAGTCCGAAGTAACTTACCTTGGACTCCTTTTTTATTTAAATTTATCTGTTTTTCTTCTATCTCTTTTTGCATTTCAATTAAGCTCTCATCTCAATCTTCTCTTAATATCTCGTAACTCTAGAACTTGACCTCAGAGGCTAAATGTGAAATAATGATAATATAATAAAGAAGGACTAAAGTATCACTCGCCGGAGCGATATTTATCAGAGTCATGCCAACTAACCTTAGGCCTTGTGGTTAGTTGACATGACTCTTTTTGTTTATCACTTGCTAGCCCTTTTCTGGTCCTTTAAAGCTAGCTCAATAATCTTTTTGAAAGAGGTGTAATATGTCGTGGATCTTTTTATTTCTCGCTGGAATCTTTGAAGTTGTTTGGGCTTCAACAATGAAATTAAGTCAAGGTTTTTCTATCATCAAGTATGATATTTTAACGATTATCGGAATGCTTGTCAGTTTTGGATTTTTGACTTTAGCTATGAAGAAGCTTCCCTTAGGAATTGCTTATCCCATATGGACAGGAATTGGTGCGGTTGGGGCTATCTTAGTTGGTGCCCTTATCTTCAAAGATAAGGTTCCTTCACTGACTTGGGTCTTTGTTCTTATGCTTGTTGTTGGACTAATCGGGATAAAAGTTACAAGTGGTCATTGATTTGTCTCGCTTTTCTAGAGGAAAACAAAAAACCTAGCTTAAACTAGGCTTTTTTGTTTGCTCTTTTCCATACTGAAAAATATTTCCCATATAAGGCTGTAGCCAAGTAGAAGATGATGGTGAGAAGCATTGGTAATGCACTGGCAGAGTAGCCTTGTGCAAATGCTGTAGCCCATAATACAATGGTCACGATATTAGAAAGTAACCATAAAGAATAACTGTCGCCATATCCTTTGAAAACCAGTAATGAAGCTGTTGCACCAATGATAAGTGTGATAGAATCCCATAAAGGGTTCGTATCTCCCAGATGTGCGTAAATTTGCATCATTGGCCACCAAGCAATTAGCATTAAAGCTATTGCAATAAACCAACCTTTGACCGTCATAAACTTCACGCCGTTTTCAATACGATGTCCCCAGGTTTTCCAAGTCAGGATTAAAGGAATATCAATAAAGGCGATAAAGACGATTTGATCTAGAACAGAAGCATAGTGTCCTGCAGTCCAATTTATATAAATAAAGCCAAAAGCACTAATCAATCCAAGTAAACCATTAATCGGCCGTCCAATCATCATATAGACCGTACAAGCCGAGCCTACAAGAGTCGCAAAAAGTGTAATCACAGACAATAAAGTTATTGGCGCCGTAAGAAAAAAAGCAAGCTGTACGCCTATGATAAAAGCCAGCATTACGCTGCCAGCTGTATTGATAGATTTGAGTTCATGTTTCAACCAAATAATATAGTTTTTCATTGTTCCCTCTTTTTAATTTGATTATTAAATTATAACACGGACGGGAATGAAAAAAGAATTTTTTTTACGAAATATACAAAAAAATGAAACAATTTCTGTTCCATTTTTCTCTTATGCTTGTTCTTCTAGTGCTCGTTCTATGTCTAACTGACGAATATTATGGGACGCCTCAAGCATTTCGACACGACGTACTGAACGTGGTAAAAACTTCCTAATGTCATCTTCATTGTAGCCCACTTGTAATCTTTTATCATCAAGGATCAAAGGTCGACGCAATAATGTACGATTTTCCTCGATTATCTTAACCAGCTCATGAAGGGAAAGGCGCTCAAAATCCAAAGATAAACGTTTGTAAGCACGACTTCTTGTGGAAATAATTTCCTCTGTTCCATTTTCAGTTAAAGAGAAAATCTTAAGAAAGTCTTCGGGATCTATTTTGTCAGTTATCAAGTTGATTTCTTCGAATTCTAGTTCGTGATTCGTTAGCCATTCTTTGGCTTTTTTGCAAGAACTGCAAGCCATGACAGTATATACTTTAATCATATCCCTTCCCTCACTTTTCTTAATTTTATCTCATATGTATTTAATATAATTATATCATTTTTAAAGTCATTGTCAAATTACTCAACTTAGGACTTATTTTTAAATGAAAATGTAATGAAAAAAAAGCCGCACAAAAGCAGCTTTTATTCTTCATAGACACGGTAAATTCTATCTGATAAAAGACAGATAACTTCATAGCCAATCGTATGACGCCAGTTTGCGATATCTTGAACAGTAATCTCTTTATCGCCATTTTTACCAATCAGTGTGACCTGTGTACCCATCTCATAGTTTTTCGGCAAACGTATCGTCATCTGGTCCATCGAAATCCGACCAATAATTTCACAGTATTGCCCATCCACAATGACCTTAAAGCCTTGCATATCTCGTGTCCAACCATCGGCATAGCCAATAGACACAGTCCCTACATAAGTATCTTCTTCTGCACGGAAAGTTCCCCCATAACCCACAGTGTCTCCCTTGTGGATCTTTTTAACATGCGTCAACTCAGAATGTAAGCTTAAAGCAGGTTCCAACTCATAAGGGAGAGCAAGTTCATCACCACTTGGGTTTAAACCATACATCGCGAGACCAATACGTTCAATATCTTGCACTTCTTGATTTTGCCACAAGCCAGCCGCTGAATTTGTCGAATGCACATATTTTGGACGACGACTCAATTGACTGACTAAAGCATCAAATTTTGCCTTTTGTTCTTTAAACTGTGTTGTATCTTCTTCATCAGCAGTAGCATAATGTGTAAAGATTCCTCGCACGCTAATATTATATTGATCCGCTAGGTCAATAATTTGATTAGCTTCCTCTGCTGTTGTCACACCGATTCGGCCCATACCTGTATCGACAGCGATATGGATACGCAAACGTGAAAAGTGTTTATTTTTATTTGAATCAATGACTTGTTGGAGCCACTTTAAACTTGGTGCTGTTAAAGTGATGTGCTGACTGGCTGCAATTTCTGCATGGTCAGGTACAATACCAGACAGTACAAGTATTGGTTTAATAATCAACTGTTGACGCAACTCGATGGCTTCATCAAAGTTGGACACACAAAAACCATCCACAAGACCATCAATATGCTGTGCAACAGCAACTGCTCCGTGACCGTAAGCATTAGCTTTTACAACAGCCCAAAGTTCTGGCTTGTCACCGATATGTTCGCGCATTTTCTTGACATTATTTTCAATTGCGGATAATTTAATAATCGCTGGTGTGTGGCGATGTGGTGCTGCTTTCATAATATTTACCTTCTTTTTATACTCAATCTTTACTCTCAAGCACAACCATAGCAACTGCTTCTAGATTACTATGTGAAATACTCAAATGTGCTTGGCCAGCAAAGGGATGTTCTAGAAAATATGGTTTTCCTTTTTCATTTTTAGAAATTTCTATATGATGAAAGGAAAGCTGGCTGTCAAAACCTGTTCCTAAGGCTTTTGAAAAGGCTTCTTTTGCCGCCCAACGTCCCGCTAAAAATTCAGCTTGACGTTTTTTTGAAGTAAAACTTGAAAAATGAGCAAACTCATTTATTGTCAAAACGCGCTGTGCAAATTTATCATTGCGTTCCAATGCCTGGACAATGCGCGATATCTCGACATTATCTGTTCCTATACCGTAGATCATTTTTCTATTATACCAAATTTTCAGATACTTTATTTAAAATCATTCTTCGGATCCTAAGATTAAAAAGCTTAAAAATAGGCTGGGCTTACACCCAACCTATTTTTTTTATTCTGCAATGATAACTTGCTCGCCAGGAGCTACTTCTTCAGGAGCTTCAACATAGATATGTTTAAATTCATCAGAATTCGTAATAACAACTAAAGTTACTGGTGACAAGTGAGCGTTCTCAATCATCTTCAAGTCTGCTTCTAAGAGCAAATCGCCCTTAGTAACCTTGCTGCCATCTGTTACTTTAGCAGTGAAGGGTTTACCCTCTAAAGACACAGTATCTAAGCCCACATGAATCAGTACTTCTACGCCAGAGTCACTAAGCAAACCAATAGCATGTTTGGTAGGGAAAACTGTCGTCACTGTACCATCAAATGGTGCAAAAACTTTTCCATCACGAGGTTGGATACCAAAACCTTGCCCAAGCATACCTTTAGAAAAAACTTCATCTTCTACTTTCGCTAAAGGAATAATTTTCCCTGACATTGGTGAAGCAACTGTTTTTTCAAGATTTACAACAGCAGGTTGCGCTACTGTTGCTGCGTCTACATAGTTATCTGCTTTATCTTTTTCAGATTGAGGAATACCAAAGAAGTATGTTGCGATAAAGCCACCAACGTAACCACCAATTAAGCCAAAGACGTAAATCAACCAACGGTTATCCGCAATCAATGGTATTAAAGCAATCCCACTTGGGCCAATAGCAATAGCACCAACATGTCCTAGAGATCCGATAATGGCACCACCAATACCTCCACCAATACAAGCTGTAATAAATGGACGTCCCATCGGAAGAGTCACACCATAAATAAGAGGTTCACCAATGCCTAAGAAACCTACAGGTAAAGCACCTTTGACAATTTCGGCGAACTCTTTATTTTTGCGTAAACGTACCCAGAGTGCCAATGCTGCCCCGACTTGACCAGCACCAGCCATAGCAAGAATTGGTAGCAAAGTTGTTGACCCAGTCTTATCAATCATTTCAATATGAATCGGTGTCAAAATTTGATGCAAGCCAAACATAACCATTGGGAGGAAGAGAGCCCCTAAGAGGAAGCCAGCAAATCCACCGCCAACATTAAGTACAGCGTTAATCCCGCCTACTAAAGATGTCGAAATTGTTCCCGCAACAGGCATGATGAAGAAAATCGTTAAAAGTCCGATAGCAAGGAGAGAAAGTGTGGGCGTCACGATAATGTCAATCGAATCTGGAATAACTTTACGTAAATTCTTTTCGACAAGAGACAAAAGCCATACAGCAAAGATAACGCCAATGATTCCCCCTTGTTGTGCAGTTAATGGCTGCCCCGTAAAGATATTGTTAATTGGTGCTTCTGGAGTAATCCCAGTCAACATAGTCACAGCACCAATAACACCACCAAGTGAAGGCGTAGCCCCAAATTCAGTTGCTGCATTAATCCCTACATAGATCACCAAGTAGGCGAAGATACCTTTTTGAATCACACCTAGGACAGCAACAATCTGTGCAAAAGTCGCACCATCAATCGTACCTGCAGTTATCAGATTTGCAAGGATGGAGGCAATACCACCAATAAGTCCAGCACCTACAAAGGCAGGAATCAATGGTGTAAAAATACGAGAAATCGAGTTCAGTATTTCTTTTATTTTTGAGGGCTTATTATATTTTTCTTTGGCTTCCTTTTTTGTTTGAGCTGCACGTTCTTCAAGGCTAAGACCTGCTGTATTAGGAAACTGTTCGCCTAGTTTAACTCCTACTGTATCAACCATTTTTTGGGCTACCTTGTTTACTGTACCCGGACCAACGATAACTTGGAGTGTTTCACCCTCAACAACCCCCATAACACCATCAATAGCTTTGAGGTTTTCAAGGTCTACTTTTGTTTCGTCAATCATTGAAAGTCGAACGCGCGTCATACAATGAACTAAACTTTGAACGTTTTCTGGTCCGCCAATTTCTTCGTAAATTTGCCGTGCAATACGTGTTACTTTATCTTCTGCCATCTTCATCTCCTAATTTTTATTTATTAGCTCAATGTGTGTTTAATAAATCCTTTTGCCTGTGCGAGTTTTTCTTGTGCCTCATCTTTTTCACTGTTGGTTAAAATCATAACAATCGCTAACTTGACATCTTCTTCTGCTTGGATAAATGTCTTTTCCGCTGTCTGATAGTCACACTCTGTAGCTTGCATAATGATACGTTTACTGCGCTCCACTAATTTCTCATTTGTCGGACGCACATCAACCATTAAGTTGTTGTATACTTTTCCAATACCAATCATCGATATTGTCGAAATCATATTCAATATTAATTTTTGTGCCGTACCTGATTTGAGGCGAGTTGATCCTGTCAAAAATTCGGCGCCACAGTCCACTTCAATTGGGAATTCAGCATGCTGGCTAATCTCGGCATTCATATTACATGCGAGAGAACCTGTGTGTGCACCAATGCTCTTCGCATAATCAAGGGCACCAATCACGTAAGGGGTACGTCCACTTGCAGCAATCCCAATCACCATGTCATTTTTTGTTAAACGAAGATCAATCAAGTCTTGTTTGCCAAGCTCAAGGTCATCTTCTGCGCCTTCCACAGCAAGAGTCATCGCTTTTTCACCTCCAGCGATGAGTCCGACAACCATGCTTGCTTCAACACCAAAAGTTGGTACACACTCTGCTGCATCAAGTACACCTAAACGTCCACTTGTCCCTGCACCCAGGTAAATGAGTCGACCGCCTTGATTAAAACTTTCAATCGTTTTTTCAATAACTGGTTCAATCATCGGAAGTGCTTTTTCTACAGCTTCTGCAACTTTTTTATCTTCCTTATTCATCTTTTCTAGAGCAGTTGAGATGGACATTTCGTCCAATCCAAAAGTTTCTTCATTACGTCGTTCTGTTGTCAATTTTTCTAAATTCATTTTCTTTCCTTTTCTTTTAATTCAAACTTTTGCTTCGAATAAATTACATCGAGTAAATCTCTATCTTTTTCGATAACATATGCTACAACGTTAATATTAGGATGAGCTGGGAGTGCTTTTTTACATACTTGTGTTTCGCCCATGTAGCGTCCATACAGCTCATTATCAAGCGTTACCGCCCCTTTGTTGCGCTCTTCTGCATGTTCTTTTTGGATTTGTTCAACCTTCTTAAAGCGGGCATTTGCACTTCTAATCAAGTTAGGAGACTGATCATTCCTATTGTCATGCTCTCCCAGGACCGAATCATAATAAGCTGAATTATTATTTTCTACATGTAGAACTATTTTATCCCACTGCATATAATTTTCAAACTGCTCAATCGTCATTGCTGCTAAATCACCATCTCCAATATAAACTTCATCCGTCTCATACTTAAATAAATCAAGAGCAGCTGCCAGAGGATGCATATCTCGATGCTTTTCAAGAGTGGGAAGTCCGAGTCTTAAGGGTAAGCGCTTCTGAGCATCACCAGCAACAAAAGCTACTCTTTTAAAACCATATTTCTCTAACCATTGATTTTGCTCGAGGAAATAAGGCGTAGCCAAGCCAGTTTCAGGACGAGGATAGTAGTTGTGCCAAGCTTCTAAATTAGAGAAGTTAGCTCCTAATCTTCTTAGTTCCTCTACCTCATCTTCTACCAACGTGCTAGCATTTAAACTAATCTTCATTTTATGGCTGGCTTTGGAAATTTGTTCATTGTCAATATGATAATCCATCCGTAAACCCGTAACACCATGTTGAGTAAGTTCTTCTAAATGCTCAAATGAGTAACCTGCACGCTCCAAGGCTTCACCTGAAATATCTACCATCAATTCCAGTTGGTTTGCTTTAGCACAAGCCCCTAATTTTTCTAAGCGCATTTTATACGCTTGAGCATCATCTTCAGGAATATGCATCGAAGTAAATATTCCCTTGAATCCTGCTTGTTTCATTCTTTTTATATAATGAATATCTTCTGTTGAAAGATCTTCATTCATAAAAATGGAAAAGCCAAACATAAACACCTCTCTATCTCTGAAACTTTATTTCTTTTGTTAACGCATTCATTTTAACATATCTAAAATTTTATTTCAAGTGCTTACTCAATTTTTTTGGCAAATAAAAAGATAAATCCTGTAACATCACGTTTTAGTTGCCTTTATCTTTTTCTCGTTCAAAAGAAATGAAATGAAATTTCATTTTAAAAAACAAAAAAACCCCAATAATGGGGATTTTTTTCGTCTTATTTTATTTGGCCAATTCGTAAATTGCTTCAGCATAGATAACTGCTGATTTGAAGAGTGCATCCAATGGTTTGTATTCATTTGCTTGGTGCATTGTATCTTCTTCACCTTCAAACATTGCGCCATAAGCAACACCACGTTTAAGGAGACGACCAAATGTACCACCGCCGATTACTGTTTCGTAACCTTTAAGACCAGTGTGTTTTTCGTAAACGCTGATCAATGTAGAAACGAGTTCATCTTCCATTGGTACGTAGTGAGGTTCCATCACGTGATCGTTCATAGTCACTTCTTTTACGCCTTCAAGAGCTTCAAGAACTGCTTTGATTTTATGTTGGTCAGTACCTTGTGGGAAACGGAAGTTCAATGCAATTGTACCTTCACCGTTTTCGTCAAAGTTCCAAACACCAGCGTTCATTGAAGTTGCACCCATAAGGTCATCATTGTAGGCTGTGCCTAATTTTTCACCTTCGTGGTCGTCAATCAATGTTTCCGCAGCAAGTTTGATGTAGGCAGCTGCACCAGCTTCAAAGTCAAATTGGTTAAGGAATTTAGCAAGGTAAGTTGCACCGTTAATACCTTTAAATGGCATTGCTCCGTGTGCAGATTTACCATAAACTGTTACTGTTGCTTTACCGTCAGATTCTTCAAGGTCAAAGCGTAAGTTTTTGTCTGCATTTTCAGCAACAAATGCTTCCAATTTTGCTTGGAGGTCTGTCGCACCTGAAATTACTGCAGTTGCAGATTCAGGAACCATGTTTTCAGCTAAACCAGCTTTGAAAGAGTGGAGTACTACAGCACCAGCATTTTTTCCGTCAAAGTGAAGGTATTCTGTAACGTTACCTTTTTCACCATTGATGATTGGGAACTCAGCATCTGGTGAGAATCCGAAATCTGGCAATGGCAATTCACAGTGTTCAAAGTAGTAATCCATATCTTTCCAACCTGTTTCTTCGTTTGTACCAACGATGAAGCGGATTTTTTTAGATAATGGAACACCAAGATCTTTCAAAATTTTCAAACCATAGTAACAAGCCATAGTTGGGCCTTTATCGTCTGAAGCACCACGCGCATAAAGGTTACCGTTACGGATTTCAGGTTCAAATGGGTTTGAATCCCAACCAGAACCAGCAGGAACAACGTCCAAGTGACCGAAGATACCTAAAACTTCGTCGCCTTCTCCATATTCGAAGTGACCAACGTAGTTATCATAGTTTTTAGTTTGGTAGCCATCACGCTCAGCCAATTCCAAGAATTTGTCAAGGGCTTTACGAGGTCCAGGGCCAAATGGGTTTTCTTTGTCCGCATTGTCCATGTCCATTGCTGAATCGATACGAAGAAGTTCAAACAAATCTTCGAGCATTGCGTCTTTGCGCTTTTCTACTTCTGCAGTAAAATCAATAGTTGTCATGATTGCCTCCATTATTTTGACTTCTTGATAATATATTCACAAAAAGTCGGTTTTCTAAACTCCTATAATTATACCAAAAAAGTAAAACGTTTGCATTTATAAAGTGAAAACTAGTCATTGAAAAACTTAAACATTTTGACTTGTGGCGTAGGTAGAGCGACTTTTGAAAGATCCGTCAATTTTACCCAAAGTTGATTTTCATTCAGTTTTTCTTCTTGAACAATAAAGTTTTCCTCAGGGATACATTCAATAATTTGAACAAACCACTTCAAGTGAGAAAAAACATGTGTGATTTCTCCAACTTTTGTCATGCGTGAGATGCTGTCTGGCACATTTGTTGGTGGCACTAAGGCTTCATTATTGAATTCTTCTTTAGATATCTCCTGCATAGGGAAAGTCCACATATTAGCAAGTAAACCTGTGCTAGGACGTCTTTGCAGATAGTATTCGCCTTGCGAATTTTTTAATGCATAAGCATTGTAGTAAATGTGTTGCTGCTTAATCTTTTTACTTTTGACAGGATACTTCAGTTGCGTACCTTTAGGTCTGGATTGGCAATACGCAGCTAAGGGGCAAATCTCACACTTGGCAATTTTAGGCGTACAAACCATGGAACCTATGTCCATGAGTGCTTGGTTAAAATCTCCTGGATTTTCTTCCGAGATTAGCTCTCTCAGCTTTTCATCAAATATTTTCCGCGAAGCAGCCTTCGAAATATCTGATTCAATCTCAAATAATCGACTCGTCACGCGCATCAAATTACCATCAATTGCCGGTTCAGGTAAGCCAAAAGAAATCGAAGCAATAGCCGCTGCTGTGTAAGGACCAATCCCCTGCAAACTTTGAATGTCTTTTAGTTGGTTAGGAAATCGCCCATCAAATTCTGTCATTACTTGCTGTGCGGCAATTTTTAAATTACGAGCGCGCGAGTAATAACCTAAACCTTCCCAAAGTTTCAGAAGCTCATCGTCATCTGCTGCTGCCAAATCCTCAATCTGAGGGTACTTTTCCATAAAGCGTAGATAGTAGGGCATCACTGTTTCAACCTGTGTTTGTTGAGACATAATTTCAGAAATCCAAACAGAATAAGCCTCAGTATTTTTACGCCATGGCAAAGGCTTTTTATGGATGTTGTACCAACCTAATAAATCCTGCTGGAACTTTTCTATTTCGGTTTTATTCATAAGCTCTATTATTAAATTTATATAAAACAAAGTCAAATAGTAAGCTCTTAAAAGGCAGTTTAATCATATTTTTGTAAAAAATCAATCAAAACACAACACAATTCAATGACAATCAAAACTAAAAAATTTTCGACCGAATAACCTCGATTTATTAAATTCTTTTCCAAACAAAAAAGCCCCCACCGAAGTGGGGGACCTGACCATAAGATTGTATAATCCGAGCTCTAATCCCTGTACAGGTACATGTCTGCAGGGAAGTTCGCACTATTTTGAGTTATTATCAACCTTGATTTTGAAGTATCCGACTGATCACCAAATTTATTTTGTTCGCCAATTTTAAACATTCCTATCACTGCTCCTCCAATAGGAGATTTACTATCAGCACGTATGGATAAAAATGATTCATAGTTTTGATCAATTTTAGGAACATCTATTACACAAGGATTCCCATTTAAAATGGCACTTTTATCAGAATTAATGACTAACACATCACCTCTACCATTCTTCCACGTGCCAACTAACGTAGAAAAATCACCAGCTAAAATAGCCTCTTTGTTTAAATCTTGCGCAGGAGCTTGGTCCGGGAAAGTATCTACTTGATATTTTTCTTTAATTAGCTCATTTAATTGTTCTACAGATATGATCTTCGAGGCTAATTCATTCGTCGCTTGCTGCGCTTGATCATTATTATAAAATTCATTAAAAAGTTCTTCTTTAGTAAACTGCTTCTGCTGGACCATAGCATTCCCAGCTTCAATAGTTATCACATTATCTTGAGTAGAAATTCGATAGGGATCATTGCTAGCTACTGTAGGAATAAGTATTGATCCTTTATCTATAGTTCCATTCATTGCCCATTCATGAGATAAATTTTGCTGCTCTATCTCCTCTTTTGTCAAAGAAGAGAAGTTGAATTCTTTACTCGCTTTTTGAATTAAAATAGATATTTTCTGATTTAATGTCAGAACATCCCAACTTTGAGAAAATGAACTAGACTCCCGAGTTACTGCACTCGAAGCTGTCATATCTTTTTCTTTTGTGGATGCTTTACTTTTTTCCTCAGTTTTTGGTTCGGTCTTTTTCTCACCACCTTGCTTGTTAGACGAACAAGATGCAAGTGAAAAAGAGGCTAAAGCCAGTATAGATAATAGTGTTATTTTCTTTATAAACCCCTCCATCTCTATTTTATTACAAAATCAAATAAATTAAAACTATCGCTTGTTCTTATCATAAGTGTGTCCCTTTCATATTCGCTTTCAACAATAAAAAAAACACCCCAGAAAATGCTGGAGATGCTTAAAGGTATAACTTATTATACACCATCAATACAAAAATGTCAACGCTTTCAAACTAATTATTCAAATACTTTTATTTAGTCCAAATACCACTTGAGAGATTTGGGAAGTTTGTATTTTAGAGATACTAAAGTAAAAATTACTACATAGATAATTATAAATATTAAATAATTCTTCAATTTTATCTCTAAATTCAAGCTTCCAAGTAAAACTGTTATTACACATGTCCCTAGATATAATAATCCCTTAAACCATTTTCTTTTCTTATCATTTGCTAAACACCTCTCTATCAAATAATTAATTGGTGCAACAATCAATGCAACATGATAAAACATAAATGGAATGACCAATTCATTGTTATCCGTTGGTAGAGTAACCATTACAGAAGACAGGCAGACTACAAAATAATCTAAAATAAAAATAAAAATTATCAGAGCGCTATACGAATAAATAAACATTGGCCAAGTCAGAATTTTCTTCTTCATTTCCCTCTCCTAAACAGACTAATTATAACAAAAAATCCCTCTAAAAATTATGGCTAGGGAACTTTTTTATTTTTCTTAGTTATCAAAAATCTGCTCGAGAAATAAAAAAACTCATCGAGAGTTTTTTATGAAATAATTAGTAATTTTCTTTTTTCAAGACTTCCTTTACCCTTTCAGCGACCTCATAAGGTACGCCTGCTTCAGCGACTTGAGCAACATCAGCCTCAGATATTGCTTTAAGTGACTTGAAGGTCGTCATTAATTTTTGCTTACGTTTTGGTCCAAGCCCTGTAATACCATCCAGTTTTGAAGAAAAGGTATTTTTCCCACGCACTTGCCGATGAAAAGTAATCGCAAATCGGTGGACTTCATCTTGAATGCGTTGAAGGAGAAAGAATTCTTGTGATTGGCGACTCAATGGCACAACTTCCAAAGGATCGCCAAAAAGTAACTCACTGGTTTGGTGTTTATCATTTTTAGCCATACCTGCAACCGGAATGTCTAACCCTATCTCTTGCAGAATAGCCTTGGCTGCATTGACTTGACCTGCACCACCATCCATTGCAATCAAGTCAGGTAAAGCAGTCCCTTCACGCATGGCTCGGCTATAACGGCGCGTAATCACTTCACGCATTGATGCATAATCATCTGCACCTTCGACAGTTTTGATCTTATATTTCCGATAATCTTTCTTTGAGGGCTTGCCATTAATAAAGACAACCATTGCCGATACTGGAGAGGTCCCCATTATGTTAGAGTTATCGAACGATTCAATTCTCACTGGTGTAGGAATGTTGAGAATTTTACCGAGATTTTCGATGGCACCTTGAGTTTTAATCAGGTCTTTTTCGAGGAGGTCAAATTTTAATTGTAACTGTGTACGTGCATTCTTAGTCGCCATTGCTACAAGTTGCTTCTTCTCTCCACGACTTGGTTTGAGAACTTTAGTTTGAGTTACCGCCTCGACAGCCTCTGCATCAATTTCTGAAGGAACTAAAATTTCTTTAGGCACCATGTGTTCAGCTTCTTGATAAAACTGTCCAACATAAGTTAAAAAATCCTCTTCTGCTTCATTGTAATAAGGGAACATATTGACATCACGTTGAATCATTTTACCTTGTCGTACAAAGAAAACCTGCACACACATCCAACCTTTATCTACATAGTAACCAAAAACATCGCGGTCTTTTAAATCGTGGTTCATGACCCGTTGTTTTGTTCTCAAAGTCCCGATAGAATTAATCACATCACGGTATTCTGCCGCTTGCTCGAATTCCATTTTTTCTGAAGCGGCAAACATCCTTGTCTTCAGTTCATTGATGATTTCTTTATCATCACCCGTTAAAAAATGTTTCACTTCTTGAGCCATATCTTTATAAACTTGAGGATCTACATGATTAACGACTGGACAAAGACACTGATGGATATGATAGTAGAAACAAACTTTCTTTTCATGTAAGCCACATTTTCTAAAAGGAAAGATGCGATCTAAGAGACGTTTGACTTCATTGGCTGCTTTGACATCGGGATAAGGTCCAAAATACATTGCCCCATCTTTTTTAACACGCCGTGTAATCATCAAACGCGGATATTTTTCATTTGTAATCATGAGAAAAGGATAATATTTATCATCCTTAAGCATAATATTATATTTGGGCTTATAACGTTGAATTAAGTTAATTTCAAGGACCAGAGACTCAATGTTTGATTCAACAACAATCCATTCTAAATCTTCAATCTCACTGACTAAAAGCTCAGTTTTTGTATTGTGGGAGCCATGAAAATAGGAACGTACGCGGTTTTTCAGATTTTTCGCCTTCCCTACATAGATAACTGTCCCATTTTTATCTTTATGTAAATAGCAGCCTGGGCTATCCGGTAAGAGCTCCAGCTTTGCTTTAATCGTGTTATTCATGGTTTTATTATAGCATATTCTGGAGGGGCTAATCATAAATCGGAACTGTCTGTCGTGCAAGGAATTGTTTCTTTTTGTGATTGCGGCATTGTGCAATGTTTTATAAATCTTCCTACTTAAACAAAAAAGACAAGTTTTACCTTGTCTTTTTTATTAACTTATTTTCTCGATGACTGCTTTAATTTGAGATTAACGACTAAAACAATACTGACAATGACCAGTAAAAACCATGAAGACATTTTCCCAAATCCTACGAGATGCCAGGTTTCTGCTTGATTAGGATACCGGTAAGCATTGAAAAATGAAGCAATATTTTCAGCTATGTAGATAAAGAAGCCAATCAGAGCAAAAGAGAAGAGTGCCTTCATTTTATATCTTTTTCTTCCATTAATACAAAAAGTGAACTGAGTGCGCCAAAAGATTAAGACAATAGCCAGAATAATAAAATACCGTAAATCATGGAAGAAATAATTGGTAAAAAAGTTCAGATACAAAACTGTGGATAAGCCAAAACTAAGCCCTAATGGCGGCCAATATTCCACATTTAGCTGCAACTTTTTCCACGATTGAACAACATAACTCCCGACACTGGCATACATAAACCCCGAGTAAAAAGGGACATTCCAAATTTTTAAGTAAGCCGGCTCAAGGTAGGTCCAACTATGACTGATATTGACTTTAAAAATCTCTAAAATTAACCCTAAGATATGAAACAAGCAAATAATTTTTAACTCTTCAAGTGTTTCAAATTTTAATTTAACCATCAAAACTTGAAACACAAGTAAAGTCACAAAAATTAAATCATAACGTGGGATATTGAGAAAAGTCAATCCACGTGTTATCGCTAAGGTAGCAAAAACGGCAAGTGGAAAGAGACAACAAGCGGCTTGGATTTTTGCAAAGTTGAAAAGCAAAATCACACCGTTTTTTAAACCATTCATGTCCTTATTTTAGCATATTTTCATCTGATAAAAGTAAGCGCAAAAAAACTCCCATCTTGGGAGTTTCATCTTATTTTAAGAGTCTTAAAACATTCAAGATAGCTATGAGTGTTACTCCAACATCTGCGATAACTGCTTCCCACATCGTGGCAATACCAAAGACCGCAAGGACGAGGAAAACGGCTTTTACACCAAGAGCTAAAACGATATTTTGGACCACAAGTCGTTTAGTTTTCTTGGCGATTTTAACAGACTGCGCGATACTTGATGGTTTATCTGTCATTAAGACCACATCAGCTGTTTCAATCGCAGCATCAGAGCCTAATCCCCCCATCGCAAAACCGATATCAGCACGCGCAATAACTGGTGCGTCGTTAATTCCATCACCAACAAAAGCGGTAAGACCATCACCTTTATCAAGTACTTTCTCTAATAAAGCAACTTTATCCTCAGGCAAAAGATTAGCATGATAATCCGTGATGTTCAGTTTTCCAGCAACCTGAGCGGCAACTTTTTCACTATCTCCTGTCAGCATCGTTTGGGAAATGTGAAGCTGGTTCAAAGCTGCAATGGCTTCTTCAGCATCTTCTTTAAGGACATCCGCTACAAGGATAACGCCTTGATATATACCGTTTTTAGCAACATAAATCAAAGAACCTAAGGCGTCGCTTTCGGTAAAGTTAACGTTGTACATTTTCATCAGTTTTGCATTTCCGACAAGAATCTCATCACCCTCATAGATTGTACGTGTACCATGACCTGAAATTTCTTCCGACTCTGTTACATTTACTGTATCTAAGTTTTGATTTTCTTTAAGCGCAAGTCCCAAGGGATGGGTGGAGTTAAGTTCACCGATAGCTCCCAGATAGACTAAATCTTCTCGTGCAACATCTTCTGCAGGAAAAACTTGAGTAACTTTAAAGTTCCCTTGTGTCAACGTTCCTGTTTTATCAAAGAGCACGTGTTTTATCTTGGTCATAGCTTCAAGGTGATTCCCTCCTTTAACTAAAATACCGTTTTTGGATGCAGCGCCAATCCCAGCAAAGAACCCAAGGGGAATGGAAACTACCATCGCACAAGGGCACGAAATAATTAAAAATGTAAAGGCGCGTGTTAACCAGTCTGACCAATCTTGCTGGAAGAAAAGTGGGGGTACTAGAGCGATTATCGCTGCTGCAAATACCACAACTGGAGTATAGTAGCGTGCAAATTTTGAAATGAATTGTTCAGTCGGTGCTTTATTTTCTTGAGCATTCTCAACGAGATTTAAAATTTTAGATACTGATGATTCCCCAAACGTTTTTTCAACCTTGATCTCCAGCAGACTATTGATATTCAAAAAACCTGAAAGAACTTCTTCTCCTTTGCTCACCTCACGTGGCAGTGATTCACCAGTCAAAGCTGCTGTATTAACGCTTGATTTTCCCGATAATACAAGACCATCAAGTGGCACTTTTTCCCCCGGCTTCACTTGTATAACCTCACCGATATTGACTTCTTCAGGAGACACATCAATAAGTTTTCCTTGGCGCTTAACAGTCGCAACCTCTGGTCGAAGGTCCATCAGAGCTGCAATTGACTTTTTACTGTTCCCAATCGCACGATCTTGGAAATATTCTCCGACTTGATAAAAAAGCATAACAGCGACTGCTTCAGCGTATTCTCCTAAAGCAAATGCCCCGACAGTCGCAATGCTCATGAGGAAGAACTCATTGAAAATATCCCCCTTAAGCAATTGTTTTATCGCTTTGAGCAAAACACTATGCCCGATTAACAAATACGTTAAGATGAAGAGCGGTGTTTTAAACTGTGGCGCAAAATCTAAAAAGCTTAAAGCTGCCAATAGTAGAGCCGTGACGATAATAATCAACAGCTCATATTTACCTTCTTCTTCACTCTCATCTAAACTCGTATTTAGATGTATTGTTGTGCTGCAACAGGCAGGGTCTGAATCGTCAGAACTCCCTGTGACTTCTGAGCTACTTGAGCCCTCACTCTCCTCAGCAGTCGTAAGAGCTGCTTTGGCTTTGTGATTGAGGCAATTACATGTGTCTTTTACACAGTGTGCATCATGTGTTGCCTTGTTTTGAGTAGATTTAAACATATGAAACTCCTTTTATTTTATATATGTATCACAATGGATATCTTCTGTTGGGGACCAGTGCATTGACTCAACTGTAGCATCAATGACTTCTAGTAAATGGTTAAGTTCAGGGGTTGTCAAAGAATAATAAATATATTTTCCTTCTTTACGACTTGTGATTAATCCACAATCACGCAAACATGATAAATGTTGCGAGAGATTCGATTGTCCTGACTTAGTTTCCTGAAGTAACTCTGTTACAGTCATCTCCTTTTCGCGTAATGCTTCAAGGACGATGAGCCTTGTCGTATTGGATAAGGCATGAATTACTTTTTGACGTTTTTCAGTTAAATTCATTATTCATCTCTTTATATTAGTTTATACTAATATGTTATCAAACTCCATCATATTAGTCAATACTGAATTGTTTAAATCTATTCAAATCTAAATTTTTTGTACAAAAAAATCCTGAACTAAAAAGTTAGGATTTCATTATTTTTACAACCCAAGACGTTCAAAGATGACATCTACACGTGACAAATGATAATTATAATCAAAAGCTGCATCAATATCTGCATCTGTCAGTTTTTCACGGATTTTTTCATTGCTTTCTACCAGTGGGCGGAACATGATTTGTTCGTCCCAAGCTTTTGCTGTCAATGGTTGAACCAAATCGTAAGCTTCTTCACGTGTCATACCTTTTTCAATAAGCATAAGCATAACATGTTGACTATAGATTAATCCAAAAGTTGCATCCATATTACGCTTCATATTTTCTGGAAATACAGTCAGATTTTTAACAATATTACCAAAACGGTTTAACATATAGTTGATTAATTCAGTTGTATCTGGGGTAATGATACGCTCTGCCGAGCTGTGTGAAATGTCACGTTCATGCCACAAAACAACATCTTCCATGGCTGTCACGACATGTCCACGAATAACACGCGCCAAGCCAGTCATATTTTCAGAACCGATGGGGTTACGTTTGTGTGGCATTGCTGAGCTACCTTTTTGACCTTTAGCGAAGAACTCTTCTACTTCACGTTGTTCTGATTTTTGAAGGCCACGAATCTCTGTCGCCATACGCTCAATCGAAGTCGCAATCAGTGCCAGTGTACTAAAGTATTCTGCATGCAAATCACGGGGTAATACTTGTGTCGAAATCTCTTGTGGACGAATTCCAAGTTTGCCACATACGTATTCTTCAACAAAAGGTGGGATATTGGCAAATGTACCTACAGCACCAGAAATTTTACCCGCTTCAACTCCTTTAGCTGCATGTTCGAAACGCTCGATATTACGCTTCATTTCAGAATACCAAGTTGCTAATTTAAGGCCAAAAGTTGTTGGTTCTGCATGGACACCGTGCGTACGTCCCATACATACAGTGTATTTGTGCTCACGCGCTTTATCAGCAATAATTTCCAAAAAGTTAGCCAAATCACGGCGGATAATATCATTCGCCTGCTTGTAGAGATAGCCATAAGCTGTATCTACAACATCGGTTGAGGTAAGTCCATAGTGGACCCACTTACTTTCCTCACCAAGTGTTTCAGAAACAGCACGCGTAAAGGCAACCACATCGTGGCGCGTTTCTTTTTCAATCTCCAAGATACGATCAACATCAAAACTTGCTTTTTCACGAATTTTTTTTACATCTTCTGCTGGAATTTCTCCGAGCTCAGCCCACGCTTCATCCGCAAGAATCTCAACTTCAAGCCACGCCTTATATTTGTTTTCATCCGACCAGATTGCCGCCATTTCCGGGCGACTGTAACGATTGATAACCATAGTTCCTCCAAATTTCTAACTTACTATAAATTATACCATTTTGGAGAAATTTTTTCGGGAATTTCTCTAATATTATCAATTTATTGACGAAATATGTGGAAAAGACGAATATTAATTTTCTAAGGCATCAAGGACATCTAGCATCTGAGACAAAGTCAATTGTCCTGGAGCACTTCCTTCATCCTCATCGAGTGCTGCAAAAGTCCATACAGATCCGGTCAATCCTCCGGCAACGCGGGAAATTTTACCCAATTCTCCCATTGCGATTCCGATAAATTTAGGTCCATATTCCATCGTAAAATCACGTGTAATCTGTAGCAAATCCAAAACATCACACTCGCGTTGTGCCATAATCGCCACTTTTACAAAGCCCGTTTCTTCTTTTTGCATTTTCATCATTCGAGCAGTTAAATCTGTAGGTGACTCGAAAAAGTTATGATAGGACAAGACAATTTTTTCTTTAAATTCAAGTAGCTGTGG
The DNA here is from genome assembly GCF_018403745.1 of Lactococcus formosensis. Taxonomy (GTDB): domain Bacteria; phylum Bacillota; class Bacilli; order Lactobacillales; family Streptococcaceae; genus Lactococcus; species Lactococcus formosensis. The sequence goes on from NZ_BOVP01000001.1 coordinate 80,902, forward strand.
TAGGGCTTTTCGATAGGAAAAATATTCGATATCCATATAATCTGGGTCAAATTTGGCTACTTTTTTTAAAAGAGTGACATAATCTTTTTTAGAAATTGAGATATTGCCGCCTTCATTGGCTGTACGTACAGTGAAAAGCAGAGAAAAATCTTTAAATTTCTCAAAGATAAAAGGCGCAGCCTGAAGAATACTTTCTATATCTCCCAAAAAATCCGCCCGCCATTCAATAATGTCAGCATTTCTGTACTTTTCTACGTTTATTTCCTGTACTTCCGCTACTGTTGTCGGAAGAACGGGCACTACAATTTTCGTTTTCCTCATATTTTAAGTTTAGCACATATTTGTAGGCGTACCAAACATAATCTTGAATATAGCTGAAGTTATTTTTTTCAATTGAACAAAATAAAAAATTCCTGAAAAGCAGGAATCTTTATCTCAATTGCGGGAGCAGGATTTGAACCTACGACCTTCGGGTTATGAGCCCGACGAGCTACCTAGCTGCTCCATCCCGCGCTAATAAAAATGGAAGAAATTTGAACTATCCACAAATCATGTTATAACTGAGCGGACGAGATCTTCCATTGTGGATGTATCCAAATGGTATACCTATTGTAACACACTTTTTGCTAATGTCCTAATTTTGCACTTTTTAATGAAAAAAGCACTCCCAAGAGTGCTTTAAATTTATGCTTTAGTAATGTTTGATGCTTGAGGGCCACGTTGACCTTGTTCAATATCAAATGTAACTTTTTCGCCTTCTTCAAGTTTACGGAAGCCATCGCTTTGAATTTGAGTGAAGTGTGCAAACACGTCAGTACCATCTTCAGCAGTGATGAAACCAAAACCTTTAGAGTCGTTAAACCATTTTACAGTTCCTTTTGTCATAGTATATATTTTCCTTTCGTCATATTTGTAAATCATTATGTGAAAGAAAACATTAAAAATATATAACTTAGACTAAATTTACCTCTTAATAGTATCATGCTTTATCCTGAAAGTCAAATCGCTTCTCCTCTTCATGGTTAAAACCAAGCTATAACTTACTCTTAGAGACCATAAAAAAAGATACATCACTGTATCTTTTGCTTTTTATTTTGTTGAACCACGATTAATAATTTGGTGAGCGAGGATCAATTGGTTTTCCTCAACCTCTTCCTTGTGCATAAGTTTTGTCAACAAACGCATTGAAACTGCTCCCAAGTCGTAAAGTGGTTGATTGACAGAAGTCAAACCTGGATAAGTGTACGCTGTAATTGGGCTGTTTGAACCTGCGATAATTTCGAAATCTTCAGGTACTTTGATACCTTTTGAGAGCAAAGCATTGAGTAAGCCAACTGCTACAGTATCATAAGACACGATGGCAGCATTAATTTTCTTGGCAAGCATTTGTTCTGCTAAAGCTTGTCCATTTTCAAAAGTGTAATTACCTTCAAAGACAAGTGACTCATCAAAATCAATGCCTGCTTCATTCAAAGCTTCTTGATAGCCAACCATACGTTCTGTATTTTCAACTTCTTCCAAGGAACCTGATACGAAAGCAATACGTTTATTGTTTTTTGCCAGTTCAGCAGTTGTTTGGTGTGCTGCAAGATGATAATCGATATTTACAGATGACATTTGTTTGTCAACATCGATCATTCCAGCAAGAACAATCGGTGTACGTGTTGATTTAAGCTGGTTACGGACTTTTTCTGTCATGAAACTGCCCATATAAACAATACCATCAACTTGCTTAGAAAAGAGACTTTCAATAACTTTAAGTTCTTTTTCTTCATCACCATCACTATTTGCGAGAATGACATTGTACTTGTACATTGATGCAATATCATCAATGCCTCGTGCGATTTCAGCAAAATACGGCGACGTGATTGTTGGGAGAACAACCCCAACTGTCGTTGTACGTTTGCTTGCCAGTCCACGTGCAACCGCATTTGGACGGTAGTCCAATTCTTCAATTGCATCAAGGACTTTTTGACGTGTTTTCTCTTTGACGTTGGCGTTACCATTGACTACACGGCTTACGGTAGCCATTGACACGCCCGCAACTCGAGCAACGTCATAAATTGTTGTTGTTGATTCTTCCATTCTTTTTAAACCTCAATTATAATAATCTTTGTCTGTTTTTTATATCTTTTAATATTTATGAAAAGTTTTTCCAAATTTAATTATATCACTTTTTGAAAACCGTTTCAATAATTTTTGGTAGTATATTGTAGATATTGTCGCACATGATTTTTTTCAGAATTTAGCGTACAATAGAGATAATAATTATAGAAAGGTGGATACTATGAGCAAACTCGAACGTATCTCTAATTTTCTGAACGAAAATGAAGTCGACATGACTTTCATCACCAATCCTACGACCTTGAATTATTTGACAGGTCTTGCCATTGACCCGCATGAACGTATTGCTGGTTTGATGGTTTTCCCGGATAAAGCGCCATCTCTCTTCACTCCAGCTTTGGAGGTAGAAAAAGCCAAAGAAAACACTACTGGCTTTGATATTTTTGGCTATGAAGATTCACAAAACCCGTGGGCTGTTGTAAAAGAACATTTGGGATCAAAAAATATCCAAAAAATTGCAGTCGAATTTTCTGACATTCCTTTGTCAAAAACTGAAGGACTTAAATCTCAATTTTCTGGTGTTGAATTTGTCAACTTGACACCATTGGTAGAACGTATGCGTTTGATCAAATCTGCCGATGAAATCGAAAAAATGAAAATTTCTGGGGATTACGCAGATAAATGTTTCGAAATTGGTTTTGAATATGCAAATTCAGATCGTACAGAAACAGATGTTGTTGCAAAAATCGAATACGAAATGAAGCGTATGGGTGTACCCCAAATGAGTTTTGAAACTATCGTACTCTCAGGCGCTCGTGCAGCTAATCCTCACGGTATGCCAGAAGATGTCAAAATTCAAGATAATAAACTCTTGCTCTTTGACCTCGGTGTGATGAAAAATGGCTACGCTTCTGATGCTACACGTACTATCTCAATCGGTAAACCTTCTGATTTTGATGCCGATATCCACAAAATCGTACTTGAAGCACAAATGGCTGCTATGGACTTCGTAAAACCTGGTGTATCTGCACTTGAAATTGATAAAGTAGCTCGCGATGTGATTACTAAAGCTGGTTATGGCGAATACTTTGTCCACCGCCTTGGACACGGTATCGGTATGGATGTCCATGAATTCCCATCTATTGGTGGTTCTGAGGACATCATCATCGAAGAAGGTATGTGCTTCTCTGATGAACCAGGAATTTATATCCCAGGTAAAGTTGGCGTACGTATCGAGGACTGTCTCTATGTTACTGAAACAGGATGTGAGCCTTTAACTAAAACAAATAAAGAATTGATGATTTTCTAAAATCATCGAAAATGAAAAAGCACTGAATCAGTGCTTTTTTTATTAACCAAAGTCCCTTTTTCTTAAAGCAAGTACTTTCGTTTCAATTTGCTGGATGATATCCTTAAAGACTGTGTCACTTTGACCTGTTGGATCTTCTAAGCCCCAGTCTTCCCTATATTGACAAGGAAGATAAGGACATTCAACGTTACATCCCATCGTAATCACAATATCCACAGGTGGAATATCTTGTAAGAGCTTTGATGTTTGTGTTTTTTCCATGTCTATGTCATAGATTTCTTTCATCAAGCGGACAGCATCTTGATTAATCTGTGGCTTTGTCTCAGTACCCGCAGAGTAGAAATCAAACTTATCCCCAGCCAATTTTTTCCCCAAAGCTTCTGCAATTTGTGAACGGCAAGAATTATGCACACAGATAAATGCGATTTTGAGCATAGTAACTCTCCTAAACTATTTTTACATATTATACATTATTTTTCAATGGTCTTCACTCAAACTGTACGGAGCTTATGAAAATTCTTGCTGGTATTTAGCTATTTCGGCATAGCTTTTCGCAAACTCTTGTGTTAAATTTTTGAAGAGAGGGTATAAAGCACGGTAGTATTTAAAATTTTCTGGCTGAGGCTTATAAACTATTTCCATCGTTCCACTAGCAACATCTTCAATACTATCAATCATCCCCAAAGCTTTTTGAGCCATGATCTGTGCTGCAAAGCACCCCGCCTCATGGTCTTTTTGAACCGTTATTGGTAACTCAAAAATGTCCGCAAGAATTTGCAACCAAAGCTCCGACTGAGAAAAACCTCCCGTAACTTTTATTATTTTAGGACATACTGATTTTTCTGTGAGTGTCTCTTCTAACATACGCAAGTTAAAGGAAATGCCCTCAAGAACTGCACGCGCCATGTGGCTTGTTGTATGACGATAGCTAAGTCCAAAAAAAGAAGCTCTAGCTGCTGCATTCCACAGTGGTGCTCGTTCTCCACCTATATAAGGATGAAAGATTAATCCATCCGAACCTGGAGACACACCTCTTGCTAAATCGGTAATCGCTGCAAAGTCATAAGACTTCTCAAGTACGTTATCTTTTAACCACCGAAAAACATCGCCTCCAGAATTTACCGCTCCACCATTTACCCAATGGTCTTCATCAAGTGCATAACTAAAAGTTCTCGCTGCTTCATCTAGCTGAGGTACATCACTTACCATGCGAAGGGCGCCTGAAGTACCTACTGTAATTGCCAATTCACCTTTTTTAATTGCCCCAACACCTAAGTTTGACATAGGACCATCGCCAGCGCCATATACAAAAACGGTATCTGGTGAAAGCCCCATCTTTCGTATCCATTTTTCTGGTAAAGCTTTCTCTATTGCATAAGGTGATACGATTTTAGGAAGTTGTGTTTTTGAAATACCCAACAGGTCTAAAATACCATCGTCCCAAGTCATTTTCTGATTGTTAAAAAAACCTGTACCTGTAGCAACTGATAGATCCATCGTATTACTTTGGAAAAGGCGTTGAAAGATTGCGCCTTTGAGATCCATAAAATGCGCTGCATTTTTGAAAATCTCTTTTCTTTCATTCTTGAGCCATAATAGTTTGGCAAGAGGCGACATCGGATGTAGCGGTGTTCCTGTTTTATGATAAATATCGTTTGAAGTATCTTCACTTTTTAAATTGTTACTATATTTTTCAGCTCTGGTATCTGCCCAAGTTATGACACGCGTTAAAGGCTTCCATTCTTGATCAAAGGCAATCAAAGCATGCATTTGGGTGCTGAAAGAACATGCTAAAATAGAATCTCCTGTTTTTATTTGTCGTGTTATTTTTTCAACAACACTTACCATCGCTGCAAATATCTCCTCTAAATCTTCTTCTGCCATTCCTTGGGCATCACGATAAAGTGGGTAAGACTGCAATCTGAATCCCTGATTGATCAAAGAGAACTGCTTTTGTCGCAGTGGTACCTAAATCTATACCTATTAAGTAATCCATGTGTTTCCTTTCAAAAAAAGGCAAGTCAATATTGCCTTTTTATTTTATAAATCATTCCCATTTGATGTAATAACAGACTTATACCAGTCGAACGACTTTTTCTTCAGCCGTGCAAGCGAGCCTGTTCCATCATTTTTTCTATCCACATAAATCATACCATATCTTTTACTCATCTCGCCTGTGGAAGCTGCAACCAAGTCAATGACCCCCCAAACAATATAACCCATCAATGGAATTCCATCAGAGATACCGTCTGCCATTGATTTGATATGCTCTTTCAAATACGCAATACGGTATTCATCGTTGATTTTTCCATCAACAATCTTATCTGACGCTCCCAATCCATTTTCAACTATAAAAATAGGTTTTTGATAGCGATCATAAATTTGATTCATGGTAATCCTTAACCCAAGGGGATCAATGACCCAGCCCCACTGACTTGTTTTTAGATATGGATTTTTCACCGACTTGACCACATTTCCTGTATTAAGTTCTAGATCAGCAAAACTTGCTGCAGAGCAACGCGAAGCGTAGTAACTAAAAGAAACAAAGTCCACAGTGTGCTTCAAAATGTCTTCGTCACCAGATTCCATCTTTAACTCGATATTTTTTTCACGGAAAATCCTCTGCGTGTAAGACGGATAATATCCTCGAGCCTGAATATCCGTAAAAAATGTATTCATCTGCTCGTCTTGCAAGGCTTGCCAGACATCTTCAGGTTTACAGGAATAAGGATAAAAAGCCCCACCAGCAATCATACAGCCAATCTGTAAATCCTTATCCAATTTATGTGCAGCTTTTACAGCTAAACTGCTTGCAAGGAGCATGTGATGTGCAGCCTGATAGATAACTTGTGCCTGATTTTCTCCAGCTTCGAAGGTCAATCCTGCTCCTGAAAATGGACTATGTAAAATGATATTTATTTCGTTAAAAGTAATCCAGTATTTTACATCGTCTCCAAACTCATCAAAACATGTCTGAGCATATCTTTCAAAAAAGCCAATCATTTTACGGTCGCGCCAAGAGCCATATTTCTCAACTAATCCCATCGGGACGTCAAAATGTCCTAAGGTCACCAAGAGTTCCATGTCATATTTTTTACATTCTGCAAACAGTTGATGATAGTAAGCTATTCCCTCTTTGTTAGGCTCACTTTCATCACCAATGGGGAAAAGACGAGACCAAGAGATTGATGTGCGAAATATTTTTAAACCCATTTCTGCGAGCAGTGCAATATCTTCTTTATAGTGGTGATAAAAATCAATGCCTTGATGACTGGGATAAAATTCTGATTCCTCTAAGATTGGATGAGAAATTTCACCTAATTTAACGGGCAAGCGTTTTTCACCTAAAGGCAGCATATCAATATTACTGGCTCCTCTTCCCCCTTCTAACCATGCCCCTTCAGCTTGATTGGCAGCAATGGCTCCTCCCCACAGAAAACCTTTAGGAAATTCTCCTGCTTCTTTTTTATTTTTCAACGTCTAAAATTACCTCTCCCTCACTGACTTCATCCTTTTCTAAAAGCGTAAAATTCGCATATTCTGCAGAATTTGTCACAACAACTATCGTATCTGTGGCAAGTCCTGCTGCTTCAATCAGAGCTAGATCAGCTTCTACCATTGGAGTTCCTTGAGAAATTTTATCGCCCATTTTGATGTTTGAAGTAAAACCTTTGCCTTCTAAAGTTACTGTATCGATACCAATATGGACCAAAACTTCTAATCCTTTCTCACTGGTAATTCCAATAGCATGTTTTGTCGGAAAAACAGCTGTAACCGTCCCTGTGATTGGTGAAACAATCTTTCCATCATTTGGTACAACCGCGAAACCTTTGCCCAATACTTCTTTTGAAAAGACCTCATCTGCAACTTCTGAAAGTTTTTTAACTTTTCCAGTTACTGGAGATTTAATACTTACAGTCTGAGCAACTTGATCCAGATGGATTTCTTTTAAGTTTTCTTCTTCCACAGGCAAATCATCAAACCCGATAACCAAGGTTAAGACAAATGACAATACAATGGAGAGAATCATCACGATAGCTACCCAAGCGATGGTCATTGGATTATCACGGTCAATAAATTGAACACTCGTAAACAAACCTGGAGCGGCCATTGAGTGGCTGGCAAGTCCTGCCATTCCAGCTACAGCTCCGGCAACAAAACCTGTAATCACTGAGGCAATCATCGGTCGTTTTAAACGTACAGCTACACCATAAAGTGCGGGCTCAGTAATCCCTGCAATAATAGCTGAAGATGCTGCAGCTAAAGCTGTTTGCCGTAATTCTCTATTTTTTGTTTTCAAAGCAACTGCTAGAGAAACACCGCCTAATGAGAGGTTGGCACCAATTTCTGATGGCATAACCATTCCCTCAACACCTGTATCCGCAATAGTCTGTACAATTGTCGGTGTGAAGACGCGGTGCATTCCTGTCATGACAAGCAACGGCCACAGTGCGCCAACAATGGCTACTGCTAACCACCCTAGTTTATCATGAATAAAGAACACACCATTAGAAATAGCTGTCCCTAACCAAACTCCTGCTGGACCTACTAAAAGTATAGCGATTGGTGCTGCTACAAGTAGGATAAGCATTGGCTTCAAAAAGTTTTTCGTTACCACAGGCGTGATTTTATCAACATAATTTTCAATATATTTAAGGAGCCATGTCATCACGATAGCGGGAATAATAGTATAAGTGTACTTTACAGATGTCATAGGGATCATCGCAAAAGTTACAGTAGTACCCTCAGCAGCCTTTGCCATCCATTCCATAAAGACCGGATGTACCATTAGACCAGCGATAGCCATCGCTAAGTAAGTGTTTGAGCCAAATTTTTTAGAAGCAGAAACAGCGACTAATAGTGGTAAAAAGAAAAATGAAGCATCCCCAATGGTATTCAAGATGTTATAGGTTGAACCATCAATACTTAGAATCCCCGTCATTTCCAAAAGCATCGCGAGCAACTTAATCATTGAACCGCCAATAATAGCTGGTATCAAAGGAGACATAGTTCCAATAATGGCATCAAGGATGTTTGTTCCTATTTTTTTCAAGGTTAATTTTTCTTTCGGTTTACCTGACTCGTTCGCCACAGCACCGCCAGCAACACCTTTTTTTAAGATAGCTGCGTAAGCTGCGGCTACATTGTTGCCAACAATAATTTGGTATTGCCCGCCTTGCTTGACAAGCCCCATTACCCCATTGATGTTTTTTACTTTATCATCATCTGCTTTGCTTTCGTCTTTTAAGATAAAACGTAGTCGTGTCATACAATGTGTTAAATTTTCAACATTTTCGACTCCACCTATTGCTTGCAGAATAGTCTCCGCCATTATATTAAAATCTTGCGCCATTTTCTCTTACTCCTTAGTTTTATTTTCCACAGCATGTCCACCAAAACCATTTCTGAGGGCTGCGACTACTTTTCCACTCATGCTATCTTCCTGTAAGGAACGATTACGCATCATTAAAGACATGGCAATTACAGGTGCAGGAACTTCTAAGTCTAGACTCTCTTCGACTGTCCACTTTCCTTCTCCCGAGGCTTGGACTCGCCCTATAATTTGATCTAATTTTGCATCCTTTGCAAATTGTTCTTCCGCAAGCTCCATAAGCCACGAACGGATAACTGACCCATGATTCCATAATTTGGCTACTGCTTCATAGTCGTATTCAAAGGCAGAAGCTTCTAAAATCTCAAAGCCTTCTGCAATAGCTTGCATCATGCCATACTCAATGCCATTATGAATCATTTTAAGATAATGGCCACTTCCAAGCGGACCTGTATAAAGATAGCCATCTTTTTGGGCCAATTTTTGAAAGAGGGGTTCCAATTTTTCCCAAGATTTTTTGCTATCACCACCAATCATAAAGTTCCCCCCCGAACGTGCACCAGCCATTCCCCCTGAAGTACCAACATCAAAGAAATCAATTTTCTTAGCTTTTAGCTTTTCATTTTGTTGGAGATTATCTTTATAATATGAATTTCCTCCATCAATAAGGATGTCTCCAGCGGATAACTTTTGAGTCAACTCCTCAACGATACTATTTGTTATACTTCCTGCAGGTAACATAAGCCAAACAATCCGTGGCTGTGGTATGACTTCAATGAATTCTTCTAAAGTAGAGCAGCTTATCACTTGCTCAGAATATAGTTCTGCTTTTCTGATTTGTGTTTCGTCGTTGTCTAAGACAGTCACTTTCATACCCTTATCAACTGCATTTTTTACAAGGTTAAGTCCCATTTTACCAATCCCGATAAGTCCAAAATTCATATTCTCTCCTATTTGATATGGCTATTATAAGAAAAACATTATATTTATCTTCCTTACTTCTTAAATATTATAACACGGAAAAAGTAACCGCTTTCTCCAAAAAACGGAGAATTCTCCACAATCATGTTATAATAATTTTATGGGAATATTTATTGACAATTATCAGAGTACACAGCTCTCCAACACAGAACAATCCATATTGTTAAAGCTGGATAGCCAGCCAGAGCTTTTAGATAATAATCTAACACAACTTGCAGTAGAGCTCCATTCTTCAGGAACTTCAATCATACGACTTTGCCAAAAATTAGGATTTTCAGGATTTTCGGAGTTTAAATTTGAAACACAGAAACTGCTCAGTTTGACAAGTAATAAGTACGAGATTTCCTTTTTAGAGGAGCTTACAAACTTTTGCAATTTTTTATCCACAGATATTACCACAGACAAAGTGCGGTTATTTGCGCAAGAAATATCTAAATCGAAAACCATTTATATCGCCGGGGTTGAAGCTTCTAAATCTCTTGCTGCTTACTTCAGCCATAAGTTAAATCAATTTGACTATGCTGCCGTTCATGTTTCGGATGATACCCTCCTAGATTTATTGCCTAATATTCTTAATCGCCATAGTCTGGTTATTTACGTCTCCATATCAGGACAGACGAAACGGCTGACGAATTCTGCGCAAAAAGCCAATCATACTGGTGCCACAGTTCTTTCTCTAACAAATGCTAAAAGTAGTCCCCTAGGTCGTTTAAGCAAAATAAATATCTCTACTAATACTTCGACTGCTAGCTACCACAACTATGATGTTACCCCTCGAACTTTTCAGGTCGCAGTTATTGATTTAATTCTATCCAGAATTGTGCAAAATCTTGAAAAGCAATAGATATAATTTTAGACATAAAAAAACTTCTTTGTTATCCACAAAGAAGTTTTTATTTTATCCAAAGTCGGTAGGTAAACCTTTACCATTTCCGAAGAAATATCCCGTTTTATTATTTATTGTTAATAGGTAACTGCCGTCTGGACGATACAAGTTGAAATAACCTGCAACTTGACCAGCCATGAAACCGGAAGTCATTGTATGAATAGCGACTGGTAAAAGAATAAAATCATTACCTGAGATATAACCACGTTGACGTGCAATATTTAAGACTTTATCTCTGATACCTGGATTCCAAGTGAATGCTGGATCTTGAGGATTGAGATTTGCTTGGGGTTGAACACGCGCATTCGAATTATCCGGTGTGGCACCTGTTGGATTTTGGGCACCATCAGCTGTTACTGCTGCTGTAGATGAAGCTGCACCACCTTGAGCAGTATTTTTATCTGCTTGTTGTGCTGGCGTTCCTGCTGTTCCACTTGGTATTTCAGCAGAAGCAGATGTTCCTCCAGCTTGATCCGTGGTTTGATTCGCAGGTTGAGTAGCAGCATTATCATTACTTTGTGCAGCCTTCGCAGCTTGTTCTTCCTTAGCTTTAGCCTCTGATTGCTGTGTTTTCGCTAAGTTGATCGCTTGAGCCAATACTTTATTTAGCTTCTCATTTTCAGTCTTTGGCACTGCAGGTATGCTTACTGCCGCTTTTACTTGAGCTTCCTTATTAAGTTCGCCATCTACAATGGCTGATTGATTAAAAAGGGCGTTAACTTTTTCAACTGCTTTTATTTGTCCTTCGAGCGCATTTACCTTTGTTTCTGCAGTATCAAAATCGCTTCCTTTTAATGTTTTTAGCTTATTTTTCAAAGCTGACAATTGATCAAAGTTAGAATTCTTCAGTACTTGATGATCAGAGTCAGTAAAAAATTCATCGTAAGCCTTATTAAAAGCATTTAAGTTAGCTTTATTTTCCACAGCTGCTTGATTGGCCGCTTTTTCATTATTATTATGATTATAGAGAGCATAGCCTGCACCTCCTGCAGCCAAAAGGATCAGTGCACAAAGTCCAATAATCAAGGGTTTCTTATTTTTCTTTTTCTCTGGTTGCTCTTCTTGCGCAGATGCTTCAGGCTCAACTACTGGTGTAACAGGTAAGGGTGTTGGCACTGTTTCACCGGCCACTGGTGTTTTTTCTAGAGGAACAACGATTTCTTCTTGTGGAAGCTTGCCTTCATCAGTAGACGCGGCTTCTTGTTCCACACCATTGATATCTTCTTCAGTTTCTAGTGAATTTTCCAGATCCTCGTCAACAGTCGACACTGACTCTTCTGTAGGGCTTGTTTCCGCAACTTCTTCCTTTGAGGCAGGAACTTGATTGGAAAGCTCTGGGAAATCTTCTACTTGGCTCTCTGTTTCTTCCGCTTGATCAGCCGCACTTTCCTTCTCGGAAAGATTTACTGGAACAGGTATCACAGGAGGCACATCATCAGCAATTTCTACTTCATCAAACTCTGACTTATTCTTTTCTTTGAAGTTTGACTCCTTAGATGGAGCAACTGTTTCTGCTTCCTTACTATCAGTGCTATCAGTTTCCGAAGCTTGTGTCTCTGAAGCCTCAGCTGACTTTTCTTCAACTGAAGTCACTTCTTCTTCAGAATCACCATCCTCTTCTTGATCCATTTTCTTACGCTCAGTTTGGATATATTTTTCTAAAGCCTGATTTTTAACAGCTTCAATCTCTCCACGATGTTGACGAATGTATTTGTCAAGTACGCTTTCGCTTTCACTATTTTCTTTATCTACTCTTTGTGCTTTTTTTACAATTTCGCCTACAGTGAAATCTGAGACGTCGCCTAGTTTTAAGACTTTTTCGCCAGAATTTTTGATATTTTTATCTTTTTCTTCTGTCATTTAGATCTCCATAGCATTTGCTTATTTTTTTATTCTTTTTCCAAAATATTGATACAAGTCCGTACGCAGTGTTCCATTATAGAGTTTACGTTTTTTTGTTGCTTTCGCTCCGTAATGTGTTTCAAAAGCAATATCACTTGTCAGAATATATTTGCTCCAAGTTTCGAGTGGTGCAAAAGTAGCACCCATCTCTTTATAGAGCCCTGCAACTGAATCTTCATCTCCCAAACGTTCACCGTATGGAGGGTTTGATACAATAACCCCATCAAGGGCATCTGTATGAAAATCTTGCAGGCGCATCTGTTTATATTTTATCACATGGTCAAGTCCAGCTGCAAGTGCATTTCCTTTTGCAATTTCAATCATTCGACCATCGATATCGAAACCTTGAATATCAAGCTCTAAATCTTTGCGTACTGCTTGTTTTGCTGCTTGCCGTACTTCTTCAAAAACTTCTGGCTTCATCCATGACCACGCTTCACAGGCAAACTTGCGATTAAGACCGGGTGCCATATTAAGTGCCAACATCGCAGCTTCAATCGTAAATGTTCCTGAACCACATGTAGGGTCAACAAACATACGTTTTGGATTTGCTAGCCAGTTTGTCAACATAATGATCGCTGCTGCCATGTTTTCCTTTAATGGAGCATCGCCTTTTTCAACACGATAACCTCGTTTAAAGAGTGAATCACCGGTGGTATCAATCATTACCGTTGCATTATCTTTGTGAATCGCAATTTCAATGGAGAAACTTGCACCATTTTCTGGGATGGGTACACCTTCTGGACGATGATAGGCCTTTTGCAATTTCTTCACGATAGCTTTTTTCGTAATTCCTTGGACGCTAGGCTCATTATGTAAAGTTGATTTCACAGACTTTGCTTTACTTACAGGAAAAGCTGAGCCAAAGGGAATATAGTCTTCCCAATCCAGTGCATATACATTTTCAAAAAGCTCGTCAAAAGTACGCGCCTTAAACTCACCCACAACAATCTTTACACGATCTGCTGTACGTAGCCAGGTATTTGCTTGAGCAATCGTTTTTGTATTCCCTGTAAAAAAGACACGAGAGCGATCGTCAATCGTAACATTCTCGACTTCCATATTGCGTAATTCACGAGCCACTAAACTCTCAAGACCTGCTGCAGCAGTCGCCATCAGCTTAAAATTATTTTTCATTTATTCCTTTGTTTCTTTCTAAAAAAAGCTGGGACTAGCCCAGCGTGTCATACAGTTTTCTATAAGCCATGTTTTGTTCAGGTCTTACGACCGTCGATAACCATCTGTCTGGAGAAGAAAAACTTCCCCCTCGACCACGCCTTCATTTCGGCTAGTCAAGTGCCCCGACCATAAGTTTGGGTTGCTCGCTTGAGGGGTTTACCACGTTCCAATCTTACCGTTTCCAGTAAGCCTCGTCTCTTTGGCACTTTTACAGAATACTCATGCATATCAAAGACTTAGCACTTTCTTCAGCCGTTAGGCATGACACTCCTACCTTGGTTTATTGTTTCACCAAGCACAAACACTACGGGCATCGCAGCCCGTGCGAGCATGGACTTTCCTCATGATACCAAAGGTATCACGCAGTTATCCAAAAACTGTTTTTATTTTTCATTAAAATATGAAGGCAGCTTTAAGCTTCTTCACTTGAAGTACTTCCTGGACCAAAAACAGCTTGCTCCAAACGGTTGATACGTTTAAGAAGTTCAAAGTTACTTGGTTGCCCAATTTCTGTTTTTGGTTTATTGATTCGGCTTGAAACCACGCGGCTCATGTTATCCAAACGTTGTGTTTCTTCCAAGTTTGCCTGGTTAGGACGACTTGCTTGAGATTCAAGTTCCACGATTTTTTTCTTCAAAAACTCGTTTTCTTCTTGCAAGCGTAATACTTCTGCTTGAAAAGCTTCGTAATCTTGAATGACGTCATCGAGGAGCTCGTCAACTTCTTCTTTATCATAACCACGCATTTTTGTTCCAAAGTCAGCTTCATAGATATCTTTAGGTGTAAATTTAAATGTTGCCATATCGTCCTCTTTTATCATTTCATATCAAAGTTTTATCATCTTTTATCATAGCAGAATTTTTTTAATTTTTCAAGTCAACTATTGACTGGAAAATATCGGGAGAAATGGCTTGTTATACGTCTTTCAAAGCTAACTTAATCAAGGCTAAATCAAACAAATAATTTGCATCTACTCCTGAGCTTTTTATTTTATAATCAAGCTCGATGAGGGACAATGTAGCTTGCCCCAGAAAGCTTTCCTGCATGTTACGTACTTGCTGGTTTGCTAGTTTAACACGATAAGGGTGGATTTTAAGATGAGAAGTCTGTTTCTGCTCGCTCCAGCCTTTGTTTTGCATCAATTTCACCTGATAATAAAGTCGGAAGGAATTCGTCAAAATAACCAATATTTTGATTAATTCCTCACCTTGTAATGTCAAATCATGGACCAAATCACGTGCTTGCTCCACCTCATTCTTTAAAATTAAGTCGGTCAGTAAAAAGATATTATCTTGGAGAGACTTGGGAACAACTTTTTCCACATCCTCAAGAGTAGTCTCTCTTTCTCCCACATATGTTTTTAACAAGGACAGATTTTGTTTGATTACTGGAAAAGAAAAATTTGATTTTTCAAATACTCTTTGAAGAATATTGCCAGAAAGATCTGTATCTGCAAAAACTCGACTTAACTCTTGAGGTTTCAATTCCTGTGCTTCCAGCAAAGTCGCTTGGCTCTTCAGTTTTTTAGTGAGTTTAAGTCGACTGTCTAACTTTCCGTGCAAAATAAGAATCAACTGCGTCGTTTCAACTGGCTCATTCAAAAAATTTTCAAAACGCACTGTCTGTTTTTCATCAAAAACAGCTTTTTTTACTGTTGTAAGATTTGTGAGATTTTCTAAAATGACCAGCTTTTGCTCAACAAAGAAAGGCAAACTCTCTAGCTCTTCTAAGGCAAGTTTAGCATTGGCATTATTCAGGTCAAAATAGGCCTGTCCTAAGTCTGCATTGTCAAAATGAACATACTCTAGAATTCGACTTTTTAGTTCCTGTACAATGTCTTCTTCTTCACCATAAAGTACCAATATTTGAGGAAGACCTGCTTTTTTTATTTTTTCTAATTCATCAAAAGCGCTCATGCTTCATCAAACTCCTGTCCTTCTAAAAACTCTCCATCTTGGGTAACGAGAACTTTTCGTGGTGTTGTCCCCTTGGCTGGGCCTACGATACCTGCCGCCTCAAGTTCATTCATCAGATCGGAAGCGCGGTTGAAACCGACTTTAAGCGCACGTTGCAACTGGGCCGTCGAGGCTTTTTGAGCAGAAATAACCATATTACGCGCTTCTTCAAACAAGGGATCAGCTGAATTTGCTGGCGCTGCAGTTCCGCGGCTGCTATCTTCTTCAGCTTCACCAGGATCAAAGCTTTCATCATAGTCAGCTTGAGATTGATTTTTAATAAAATTCACGACCGACTCAACATCAGCATCTGATAAGAAGGCACCTTGCAAACGTACAGGATGATTTTCATCAATGGGTTTAAAGAGCATATCCCCACGTCCTAAAAGTTTCTCTGCACCGTTTGTATCAATAATTGTTCGAGAATCTGTCCCACTGGATACGGCGAAAGCGACACGTGAAGGCACGTTAGCCTTA
The DNA here is from genome assembly GCF_018403745.1 of Lactococcus formosensis. Lineage (GTDB taxonomy): Bacteria > Bacillota > Bacilli > Lactobacillales > Streptococcaceae > Lactococcus > Lactococcus formosensis. The sequence continues at coordinate 96,987 of NZ_BOVP01000001.1, forward strand.
ATCAAGCCAGAGATGACATCAACGGATGGACGTTGTGTTGCTAAAATCATATGGATACCAGCTGCACGTGCTTTTTGACCAAGACGGATAATCGCGTCTTCAACTTCCTTGCTGGCTACCATCATCAAGTCAGAGAGCTCGTCGACAATAACGACAATCAATGGCAAGGTTTGATATTTTTCATTCGATTGTGCATTGTATTTTTCTATTTTTTCGTTATAGCCTGCAATATTACGCACACCTGCTTGACTAAAGAGCTCGTAGCGGTTTTCCATTTCATCTACCACCTTTTGTAAAGCACGTGATGCTTTACGTGGGTTGGTTACTACAGGAATAAGGAGATGAGGAATATCATTATAAACAGAAAGTTCAACCATTTTAGGGTCGACCATCAGGAATTTGACCTCACTCGGCAGAGCTTTCATCAGGATAGAGGTGATGATACCATTCACAGCAACCGACTTCCCTGAACCTGTAGAACCAGCTACAAGTAAGTGAGGCATACGTGTCATATCAAAAGTACGAATCGTACCATCTAAAGCTTTCCCTAAAGGCAACTCAAGCAAACTGTTTGTTTTTGGTTGGGCATTTTCCCAAAGTTCTCGGAAACCGACAGTCGCAACCTCACTGTTAGGAATTTCGATACCGATAAGGGATTTCCCAGGTATTGGTGCTTCAATACGAACATCCTTTGCTGCCAGAGCTAAAGCAAGATCATCTGATAAGTTGACAACACGAGATACTTTGACACCCGTAGCTAATTTAATTTCGTACTTGGTCACGGATGGACCTACAACAGCAGATTCAACTGTTGCCGCGATTTTGAAAGATTCCAATGTTCGCTCTAAAATTTGAATATTTTTTCGAACATTTTCTCGTTCACCCGCTTGGTTTTTTGTTGGAATTTCTTCCAATAAATCAATCGTCGGAAGTTGATAAAATTCATTGTCAACAGAACGCTCAAAGCTAATCGGCTCTTGGTCATCCTCTACTTCCTCTTGCGGTTGTATAGTCCCCATTTCTTTTGTAGGTGATACTGGCGTATCAGGAATAGCTATAGGGATTTCGGAAAAGTCGGAAGCTGTATTTTCTTCAAACAGGGGTTCGCTTGGGAGTGGAACTTCTTCTGCTTCCATCGCACGTAAGTTTCTTTCAGCTTCTTCTTGAGCTTTGGCTTTTTCTTCTAAGAGTGCTGCTGCTCGTTTTGCTTCAGCACGATCTGCCATACGCGTACGTGTTTCACTTATATTTCTTTTAAGAAAAATACGTAGGCGTGCAATCAAAGCGGGGGCCATAAAATACAGTGCGATAAGCCACAGAATTCCCACGATAATATAAACACCAATTACGGAAAAGAGGGCTTTGGCTGGTCCAAAAAATAAATCTCCTAAAAAACCACCACCCAGAAAATGCGTCACTTGTCCTTTTCTCAAATCAGACATGGCTAAAACTAAAGCATTTTTATTGGGAGAAAGGACATCATATCTCGCATGAAAAACAAGAAGAAGTCCAAAGAAAAAGAGAGCTAAGCCTGGTAAAAAGCGTTTATTTTCACGGAAGAAATCTTTTTTGAAAACCGTCATAAACATGACGAATAAAACGATTAATAAGAAAGTGATTGCTAATGATCCTACAGCCAGTCGAGTGACATTATATAAAAAGACACCAAATAAGCCCAAACGTGCTAAAGCAAATAAAATGACAATAAAGCTCCCAAAAAAAGCCGCCATTTTTTTATTAGCCGTCCAAAATTTAGTATTTGATTTTTTTGCTGGTGTTTTCTTTGCTGTTGAACGTTTCGCTTTTGGTTTTGATTTACTTTTTGTTGTTCTTTTTGCGGGCATGTTATTTCTCTGTTCTAAAACTTAATATTACTCTTTATTGTAACATTTTACAGGCTTATCTTTCAATACAGGCTTTTAAGACATTAAAAAGCCGAAAGCTTCTGCTTTCGACTTTTCTCTTACTTCATCATTTTACAACCATAACATTACATGGTGCATGGTTAACAACATAACTTGCAGTTGATCCCACAAGTACACGGTCAATAGCGCCTTTACCTGTTGAACCCATAACAATTAAGTCAATATCGTTTTCCTCAGCGAAATCAACAATCTCTTTTTTAGGAGAACCACTCACTTGGAAAGCTTTGTACTCAACTTTGTCACCAATAAGCTTTCCTGCTTCATCAAGGATTTCTGCTGATTGTTTTTCTGCTTCTTCCAGGACAGCTGGCATGATATAAGCGGTGCCATAAAGTTGTGCAACATCTTTAGCATGAACTACAAATAAAGATGCTTGATTTCTTTTAGAAATCTCAATTGCTTCTTGAATAGCCTGATTTGCTTGGTCAGATCCATCTACTGCGACTAAAATGTTTTTATAATTTTCTCTCATTGTAAACGCCTCCTTTTCTTTATTATAAGATAAATTCATATCAAAGTCCAATAAATAGTTTAAAATTTTCCTTTTTTATAACTTTTTTCTCATTGAATTGGTTTATATCCATATTATTTAACTTAATAAATCAACCATACCTGAATAACCGAGCTGTTTAGCATAGTCTAAGGCCGTTAAGTTATTGTTGTCACGTAATTCAGTATTCGCTTTATATCGCAAGAGGGTCTTCACGATTTCTTGATAGTGTGCTGATCCATCTCTCAATGCCACCGCCTCAATCAACGCTGTATATCCATAATTATTTTGATGATCAATATCCACTTGAGCGTCTTCCAGTAACATTTTTACATTTTCCAAATGTCCTTTTTCAGCTGCTGGAATCAAAGCATTCCCTCCAAAGCGGTTGTAGATTTTTTGATTAGGTTTACTGTGCGCCAAAATATACCGTAGGATTTCAGTTTTGCCTTGGGCTGCTGCATAAAGGTAAGGCGAATCTTGAATATGGTCTTGTAAGTTAACATCCGCGCCGTTATCTATCAAGAGTTGAGCTAAAGCAACATTATTTTCGTGTGTTGCGATAAGCAGAGGTGATTCTCCTTTTGCATTTCTTTCATTAATGTCTGATTGTCCTGCTTTAATACTTTTCTCAACTTCAGCTATACTCTTCTTTGCTGTTACAGCTTCGAGAATTTTCATCGTTTTAACCTCCTCTTTTTTCGAAATTACTTTCTCGTTTGTCGATGATTTCTTTTGTGGAGTCGACATCGTACTGCTTTGTTTAGTTTCACCTTCACTTGAACTTTTATTTTCTTGTGTAGAACATCCTGTTAATAAAAGCAAAGTTATTCCAGAGAGAATCAGATATTTTATCAAAACAACCACATCCTTTCGTTTCATTCTATGCTTATAAGCTCATCTTAACATTTCTCGTATACTATTTAAAAAATTCTGACTTATAACTTTAAAAGGTTTTTTTAAATATTCAAGTCTAGAAGAAAATTATTTAGAAAAAACATACTATTGTGATACAATGAACTTATGGAAAATATAAACGCTTACAAGGCTTTAGCCTTTTTTGATCTTGACGGTACCTTACTTAATGGACAGAGCCAGCTAGATACTGATGTCATCGATGCTATCCACGAAATCCGTCGAAATGGTGTACTTCCCTTCATTGCCACAGGGCGCGGGCATTTTGAGCTCGACAATATCATGGAAGCAACGGGTATCACCGGTGCTGTTGCTATGAATGGGCAATATATCGTTTTAGATGGCCAAACGATATATAAGGACCCTATTTCAGTTGAAAACATCGAAAAATTACACAGTTTAGCTATTGAACAAGACGAAGCCCTTGCCTTTTATGGAAAGGACGGCTATTGGGTAGACCGCCACACAAATTTTGTACATGAAGCATATTCCTATACACACATGCCACTTCCCAAGATTAATCCTGAAGGCTACAAGACCGAAGAAGTCAACATGCTTCTACTCCTAACGGATAAGCTGTCACAAGTGGATTATTACAAAGCTCACATGCCCGAACTTAATTTCTTTATGAATGCTCCTACTTCTATCGATATTACAAACATCTCGACCAATAAAGGTACTGGGATTACGCATGTGAAGGACGTCCTCAACTTTAAAGGAGAAACTTATGCATTCGGCGATGGACGAAATGACCTTCATCTTTTAGCCGCTGCAGACCACGGTACAGCCATGGGAAATGCGGTACCTGAACTCAAAGAAATCGCTGATTTTATCAGCAGTAAAAATACAGAAAACGGCATTGTGAATGCCTTTAAACATTGGAACTTTATTTAGACACCAAAAAAGCAGAGCGTCCTCTAGACACACTGCTTTTTTTATTTTCTTATTTTATCGGGTCAAATCAATCCGCTTGCTTAACTTATCCATAATAATTGCACCAATAAGCAAACTTGCAAATTCTCCCACAGCTAATGTAAACCAGGTCCAGAAGAAAGGCATTCCGAAAAGAAAATGCATTTCCAAAGCGATAGTTACCATACTGATTGAGAAAAATATTGCAAAGTAGAAAAAGGCTTTATTGAGCTGACCATTGAAAAAATACTGTTTCATATAGCGTTCAAAAAGTAGCACTCCTAGAGTCAAGAAGATAAGCGTTGACAGACCACCCACGATAACGTCCACCCAAGTAAAGCTGAGGAAGTTTGAAATCATGCATCCAATAGTTACAGCAGCAATATATTTTTTATTAAAGAAAGCTGTAAAATTGAGCATTTCTGAAATCCTAAATTGCATAGGACCATATGAAATAGCATTGAGTGGTGGAGTCATCGTAAGGACAACATAAAGCGCAGCAACTATGGCAATCGTTACCATGTCGTAAACAGTAGATTTTTTCAATTTTTTCTCCTTTAGTGGCTGAATACCACGTGTAATATGCTCAGGCAAAGGTTAAAAGTCCTGAGGGTTGCTGATAATTTGCAACTTTTATATTATATCAATTTTCTGGAAGAATGAAAAGACTTCTATGAGGATATAAAAAAAGCTCAATCCTAAAGAATAAGCTTTTATTTTATCGTCCATCCACCATCGATAGGCACAACTGCACCCGCTAAATAAGAACTTTCTGGACTGGCTAAGAAAAGAGTCAAATCTGCAACTTCTTGTGGCTTCGCCCAACGTTTTGCTGGGGTTTCTTCTGCTACCCACTTTGCCATTTCCCCATTATTTTCGGTAAAATCTTTGGCGTTCATGGGTGTATCAATGGCTCCGGGAGCTATTCCTGCCACTTGGATGCCATGTTGTGCTTCATCTAAAGCCAACTGCTTAGTCAAACCGACAATAGCATGCTTGCTTGCAGTATAGGCAATGCCTCCGCCACCAGCAACTAAACCAGCAACTGAAGCCATATTGATAATCACACCGGATTTTTTTTGTTTCATTTGTGGCAAAAAAGTCGAAGTCATGAGAAACATACTGTCAAGATTAGTTGCTAGGATTTTTTTCCAAAGTGAAAAGTCCGTGTCTTCCATTGTTCGATAGTCATCGAGCTGACCTGCTGTATTGAGCAAGATATCAATTTCACCTACCTGTGCGGCTAATTGTGCTACCTTTTCAGCAGAGGAAACATCGCAGACGATAGTCCTAAAATCTGCCGTGAATTCTTGTAAGTCCACGCCAATAACTTCTGCACCTGCTTGCATAAAAGCCTGAGCTTGTGCTTGACCAATACCGCTGGCAGCACCCGTCACTAAAACCTTTTTCCCTTTAAACTTCTGATTAGTCATTCACTAAAATCCAGTCTGTCGCTAAGACATCACAAGGTGTTGGCGCCCACATACTAAAGCCTTCCCCTTCTCCTCTTACATTGATAAGAAAATAAGGTGTAACTTGCAACTTTTCTCCATTATCAAGTGTAATACTGTCATACAAGGCAACATAGTTTTCTGCGCCTCCCCAGCCAGTGCGAACAATTTTTTTACCAGCTTTTAGCTGTGGAAGAATTTCTTCAAATGTCATCTTTAATTCCTTTCTGAAACTGCATATTTCTTCTTATATTTGTAGTGCTTTAATTTTAACATTTTGTTCTTAATTTTGTCATTTTTTGTCTCGGCTTGACAAGAGTCCTTGCTTCAACTAGAATGAAGCTATGAAAAATACAGAAAATCACCAAAAAATCGTCATCATCACCGGTGCATCAAATGGCATGGGTTATGAAGCTGCTAAAACCTTTGCCCAACGTGGCTGGCAGGTTTACGCTGGCGCACGTCGTGTTGAAAAAATCCCCACTGATGCGGGGATTATTGCACGGAAACTTGATGTTACGGATAGCAAAAGCAATCAAGACTTTGTCAAACATGTCATCGATAAGGCAGGACGAATCGATGTGCTGATCAATAATGCTGGCTATGGCGAGTATGGCCCAGCTGAAGAAATTCCCATGGAAAATGTCCGCAAGCAATTTGAGACAAATTTCTTTGGTGCTGTAGAATTGACACAGTTGGTCCTTCCCATCATGCGCCAACAACGCTTTGGACGAATCGTGAACATTTCAAGTATCGGTGGTGATGTCTACATGCCTCTAGGTGCTTTTTATCATGCAACAAAAGCAGCGCTGCAACAATGGTCGGATGTACTAGATACAGAAGTTAAAGCTTTTGGCATTCGGTCTATCGTTGTACAACCAGGCGGTACTGCTTCCAACTGGAGTACCATCGCTATGGAAAATGCTGAAAAAAATCTTCAGCCAGATAGCCCCTACCAACCTTTAGTTCAAACTGTACGTGCAGCGCTCAGTGGCAACTTTGGAAGTTCCGCTACTTCGGCGGATTTGGCTCAGGTTTTTTATAAAGCAGCAACGGATAATAAAGCAAAGTCCCGTTATTACAACTCTTTGCTGGACCGTGTGATGGTGCATACGGCACGTGCGCATCCTAAACTTTATATCAAATTTTTTAATCTAGGTTTGAAGCAAATGGGCAAACGTAAAAAATAAAAAGAGAGAGCAAGGAATGCTCTCTCTTTTTTTATTAGCCAATTAATGATCCGGCAGGTACATCCGCAGGTGCTTCAAGCACGCGCAACTTGCCATCAAATTCAGCAGAGAGAATCATCCCTTGACTGACATATTTCTTCATCATTTTACGTGGTTTTAAGTTGGCCACGATTTGCAGTTTTTTACCGACGAATTCTTGTTCGTTAGGATAAAATTCAGCAATTCCTGACAAGATTTGGCGTGGTTCTTCATCACCTGCATCTAACTTGAAGCGAAGCAAACGATCTGAACCTTCCACACGGCTAACTTCCAAAACTTCAGCAACCTTCAACTCAATCTTTTCAAAGTCATCAAACTTAATTTCTGGGAGAGTTAGGTTGAGTTTTACATCCTCAGGTACCCATTCTTTTTCAGGAAGCTTTCCACCAGCCATCTGTAACTTGATGTAGTCTACTTCTTCTTCCTTATCCAAACGTGGGAAGACAGGTTCACCTTTTTCTACCACTTTATTCGTAAATTCATAACCGAAAGCTAAATCTTCTAAGGAGAACTCTTCCTCAGTTAAGCCGAGTTGAGCAAAAATTTTCTTACTTGTCGCACGCATGAAAGGTTGCAAGAGTGCCGCAACAACACGAAGATTTTCTGCTAAATGATAAAGCACATTATTCAGCTTGTCTTTGTCATCTTCTGATTTGGCAAGGACCCACGGCGCTGTTTCATCGATGTATTTATTTGTACGTGAGATAAGAACCCAAACTTCATTTAAAGCAACGTTGAATTCAAACTTATCCATGGCTGTATGGAATTTTTCCAAAGTTTCAGCAAGAACTGTTTCCAAGGCAGCATCGAATTCTGTTGTTTCATCATTCTTAACCAGAACGCCACCATTGTATTTGTTGACCATAGCGACTGTACGATTGAGCAAGTTTCCGAGGTCATTTGCCAAATCATAGTTGATACGGTCAATAAAGTCTTCTGGTGAGAAGACACCGTCAGAACCAAAAGGCAATGCGCGCATGAGGTAATAGCGTACAGGGTCTAAACCATAGCGATTCACCAACATGTCCGGATAAACCACATTTCCTTTAGATTTCGACATTTTACCGTCTTTCATCACCAACCAACCGTGACCAAAGACTTGCTTAGGTGGTTGCATCCCCAAAGCGTGGAGCATGATTGGCCAGTAGATAGTGTGGAAACGCACGATTTCTTTGCCGACCATATTCACACCCGGCCAGAATTTATCCAGTTTGCTGGTATCCTCTGAACCATAGCCTAAAGCAGTTACATAGTTAAGCAAGGCATCAAGCCAAACATAAACCACGTGTTTCGGATTAGACTTCACAGGAATACCCCAAGTGAAGGTTGTACGGCTCACCGCCAAGTCTTCCAGGCCTGGTTTGATAAAATTATTTACCATTTCATTTTTACGAATCTCAGGTTGGATGAAATCTGGATGTGACTCGTAATAACTTAAGAGCCAGTCCGCATACTTACTCATACGGAAGAAATACGACTCTTCTTCGACCCATTCTACTTCGTGACCAGATGGTGCTTTACCACCAATAACTTTGCCGTCCGCATCATGGTAAACTTCTTCCAACTGTGTCTCCGTAAAGAACTCTTCATCCGAAACAGAATACCAACCCGCATATTTATCCAAATAGATATCATCTTGTGCCAAAAGTTGTTCAAAAGCTTTTTGAACGGCTTCTTCATGATATTTATCTGTTGTACGGATAAATTTGTCATAAGAAATGTCCAACATTTTCCACAGTTCTTTAACATCTTCTGCCATTGGGTCCAAATATTCTTTGGGCGTCATTCCCAACTCTTCAGCCTTACGTTGAATTTTCATACCGTGTTCATCAAGGCCTGTTAAATAAAAGGTGTCAAAGCCCATCAAACGTTTGTAACGTGCCAGAACATCACAAGCAATCGTTGTGTAGCTTGAACCGAGATGTAATTTCCCTGAGGGATAATAAATCGGCGTTGTGATGTAGAAGTTTTTGTTTTCAGTCATTTTTTTCTCCTAATTCATGGCCTAATGAAAGCCACTTGATTAGTATTTTTTCAATTGTAGATTGAAAAAAGCCTTGTTTCTATTATAGCATATCCTTTTCAAGTAAATCTTATTCTAAATAAGATTTACTGATTTTTCGCTAAAATAAATTTACTCTCAGTTTCCCGTGTTATTTGCCAATCGATAAGGTATGTTATAATTAACCTAATAAAGACAAAAGGATTTTATTATGACTTACAAATTTATCTCATGGAATATTGATTCGCTAAATGCAGCATTGACTGGAACCAGTGTTCGTGCGGCTCTATCAATGGCTGTAGTTGAACAACTTGCCTCTTCTGAAGCAGATGTTATCGCTATTCAAGAAACAAAGCTCAATGGCGACCTCAAAAAAACAAACAAGGTGTTCGAGGTTTTAGCTAGCCATTTCTCAGAATATGAAATTGTTCACCGTATCAGTACCCCCCCTGCGCGTAAAGGTTACTCAGGAACGATGTTCCTTTATAAGAAAAGTTTACCTGAGCCAATCATCACCATGCCCGAGATTGGAGCGCCAGAACCCATGGATAGCGAAGGTCGTATCATCACCTTAGAGTTCCCTGAGTTTTTCATCACAACAGTCTACACACCAAACGCTGGTGATGGTCTTAACCGTTTGGACTTACGTGGTCAATGGGATGATCAATATCGCGCCTACTTACAAATGCTTGACCTCCAAAAACCCGTCTTAGCATGTGGTGATTTTAATGCTGCTTACACAGAAATCGACCTTGCCAATCCTAAAGGTAACCGTAACTCTGCTGGCTTTACCGATCAAGAACGCGAGAAGTTTGGTCTCTTGCTAGATGCTGGATTCACAGACAGCTTCCGCAAAATACATGGCAATGTCGAAAGTTACTATGCGCCAGAACGTAGTATCTATACTTGGTTTGCTCAACGTTCTCGGACAGCGAAAATCAATAATTCTGGTTGGAGAATCGATTATTGGCTTGTTTCTGACCGCTTAGCTGATAAAATTACACGGGCAGAACCTCTTGATTCTGGTGCTCGCCAAGACCATGTACCCATCGTTTTAGAAATCAACATTTAAAAAAGCACGACTTATGTCGTGCTTTTATCTCCCTTATTGCGCGAGCTCTTGATACGCTTCTTCTTTAAAGCCTATCAAGACAATATTATCATCTTTAACAATCAGTGGGCGCTTAACCAGCATCCCATTAGAAGCTAAGAGTTCGGCTGCTTCGTGCGCACTCAAGTCTGCTAACTTATCTTTTAAGCCCATCTCACGATAAACCAAACCACTGGTGTTAAAAAATTTTTTAACAGATACATCTGCAAACCATTTTTCAAACTGCTCAGCTGTTGGTGGGTTCTGCTTGATATCGATAGCATTATAATCAATACCTAAATTTTCCAAAGTTGCTTTTGCCTTACGGCAAGTAGAACATTTGGGGTATTCGTAAAAGTCGTACATTTGTCATCCTCCCTTGTGCTCTATTTTAACAAAAACTAGGGCAAAGCTGCTTAGTTTTATTACTTTTAAAGGGGGATGTAATTTTAAAGAAAATAAAGATTATGTTAAAATAAGATAAGAATATAAATTAAGGAGATAATTTTATGATTTGGTCACTTATTGTTGGTGCACTTATTGGTATGGCTGCTGGAGCAATCACGTCAAAAGGCTCAAGTATGGGCTGTATTGCAAACATTGTTGCAGGACTTTTAGGGTCATTTGTCGGACAAAAACTCCTAGGAAATTGGGGACCGCAATTGGCTGGTATGTCTTTGATTCCTTCAATCGTTGGGGCAATCATTGTCGTACTTGTAGCTTCCGCATTATTCGGTAAAAAGGATAATTAAAACGTTCATAGAGCGTTTTTTTTTACAAAAAAACAAGCAATTGTCCCATGCTTGTATAATATTAATATTTTCTAAAACGTTGGTAGCGGCTTTCTTGAAGTTCTTCTTCTGAAAGCTGGGCTAAACTGTTGAGTTCTTTTTCAATAATCGTTTTCAAGTTTTCCATAAGGTTTTCTTCTTGAACAACACCCTCAACGATACCCATTGCCAGCTGATCTTCAGCTTTTATTTTCATCAAATCAGCTGCTTCATCACGACGTGAGCCATCTTTCCACAAGATTGTCGCAAAGCCTTCTGGTGAAAGTACTGAGTACATTGCATTTTCCAACATATATACCTTATTTGCGACTGCTAAAGCTAAAGCTCCGCCAGATCCACCCTCCCCAGTGATGAAAGTTAAAACTGGGACTTTCAAGTCGGACATCTCAAAAAGGTTTCGCGCAATTGCTTCACCCTGCCCTCGTTCTTCAGCTTCAATCCCGGGATAAGCTCCCGCTGTATTCACAAAGGTAATGATTGGCCGCTTAAACTTTTCTGCTTGTTTCATTAGGCGTAAAGCTTTTCGATAACCATTAGGACTTGGTTGACCAAAGTTTGTGGCTAAATTTTCTTCAAGATTTTTCCCTTTTTGGATTCCAATGACGGTCACAGCCTTATCTTGAAAATTCGCGATTCCTCCAACAATAGCTTCGTCATCTGTAAACTGTCGATCCCCGTGAAGTTCAAAAAAGTCCGTAAAAATTTCTGAAATAATTTCCCGTACTGAGACGCGGTCGTTAGCACGTGCTTTGTTAATAATTTCTGCTATATCAGACATTTTTTACACCTCCGTGAAATTTCAAAAGTAAGGCTAATTTCTCACGCATCTCTTGACGCTTAACTATAGCATCGACAAAGCCATGTTTCAGCAGAAATTCTGCTTTTTGGAAGTCATCAGGTAGCGTTTGACGCACTGTCTGTTCAATCACACGTCGGCCTGCAAAACCAATCAAAGATTGTGGCTCAGCCAAAATAATATCGCCAAGCATGGCAAAAGAAGCTGTGACTCCGCCTGTTGTTGGATCTGTTAACACTGTAATGTAGAGCAAACCGGCATTAGAATGTTTCTTGACAGCTGCTGAGATTTTCGCCATCTGCATCAAAGACATAATTCCTTCTTGCATACGTGCGCCACCCGAAGCCGTAAAAATAACCACCGGAAGTTGTTCAGCAGTCGCCATTTCAAAAAGTCGAGTGATTTTCTCACCAACAACAGTCCCCATAGAAGCCATAATAAAGGTTGAATCCATGATTGCTAAAGCAACTTTTTGCCCTTTAATCATCGCTGTACCAGTCATCACAGCTTCATCAAGCCCTGTCTTTTCCTTGGTCACCGCAAGCTTTTCAACATAGTTTGGGAAGTCCAAAGGATTTTTGCTTTCAATTCCAGTGAACATTTCTGTAAATGAATCTGAATCAACTAAAAGCTTCAAACGTTCTGGCGCAGTGATACGAAAGTTGTAACTACAATGCGGACAGATTTTACTTGCCCCAAGGTCTTGACTATAAATACTGTGTTTACAAGCCGGACATTTAGCAAAAAGTTCGTCAGGTACTTCTGGTTTCGTCATTTCCCCCTGAACAGTTGAGCGATTAGGGTTAATTTTAATATATTTTTTCTTTTGAAAGAGAGCCAATTATTTCTCCTTTTTATCAAAATTTTTTACATCTTGATAGTGAACGTCTCTCAGTAGATTTCTGTCTACTTACGTCCTTTTTATTTTAATTGTCTAATTATATAATTATACACGCAAAAATTTAATTCGTCAAGAACTAGATAAGTGTCCAAAAACGACTAAATCATATAAAATCATATTCTTGCTAGACGAGAAAGTGCGCCATATCCTCCTGCGAGTAAAGCAAACTATGTTATAATATTAAGAGTTTAGTTCTATTAAAATATAAAATTCATATATATTTCTCATCAAGAAAGAAAGGAACTTTTCATGAAAAATAAAACCTTATCAATTATTGTTCCGGCTTATAATGAGGAAGAAACTATTGAACTTTTTTTTGATGAAGTTAATACTCAAACCTTGGACTTACCGCTTGATAAAACCTTTTATTTCATTAATGATGGTTCTTCTGATCGAACTCTCGAGGTCATTAAAGCGCTGAGTCAAAACTATCCCAACGTTAAATACATTAGCTTTTCAAGAAATTTTGGTAAAGAGGCAGCACTTCTGGCTGGTCTCCGAGCTGCTTCAGGTGATTTTGTGACCGTCATGGATGCCGATCTTCAAGATCCTCCAAGCATGCTCAACGAGATGTATCGTAAAATTCAGGAAGGTTACGATATCGTGGGTACTCGAAGAATTTCACGGAAAGATGAACCCTTTATTCGTTCGCTTTTTGCTCGAGCATTTTATAAGATTATGAACAGAATTTCTAGTACTCAAATGGTGGATGGCGCACGTGACTATCGCTTGATGACACGTCAAGTGGTTGATAGTATTCTCGAGCTACCTGAGCACAATCGTTTTTCTAAAGGTCTCTTCTCGTGGGTAGGTTATGATGTTTTTTATTTAGAATATAATAATGTCGAGCGGGTAGCTGGCAAAACCTCTTGGAGCTTTTGGGGCTTATTGCACTACTCAATCGATGGCATCGTTAATTTTTCAGATGCGCCACTTAGCCTGGCTACTTTTATCGGTTTTATTAGCTTCCTTATTTCGCTTTGTATGAGCCTTTTTTATGCTTTGAAAACCATCATCTGGGGTGAAATTGTACAAGGTTTTCCTACTCTAATTATTCTTATTCTTATGTTGGGTGGTTTACAGCTCTTATCTCTTGGTATCATCGGCAAGTACCTTGCCAAGGTCTTCCTCGAAACCAAACAACGTCCAAATTACTTTGTAAAAGAAGATAATATTGATAAATAAAAAAACAGAAAGTTGAAATTTTCTGTTTTTTGTATTTTCACGATGAAAAATGGATTTAGAGTTGCTGCTGAATGATGAGGGCGGGATGGATACCGCCAAAGATACTCCTGCTATTCTGAGAATGATGTCCGTATTGAGGTGACCCACGAGCCCTCTACGGTTTACTAACTAAGCGGTAGCTGTTTGTAGGACGTTCTAATATATGAGAAAAAGAACGAAGAATTATCGCCTGCTGTACTGTAGGATTATAAGACACTAATTTCACCTCGTCGTCTAATAATGATGCGCTTTTACTTTCAAATTTCTACTAGATTTTGTTCATACTATAAGCCATTTATGGCATATTTTAGTTGTTTTTCGTGTGATATAATAATGAAAGTAGAAGTTTATGGAAGGTAGCCCAACTGGGAGGTGAAGCTTATGAAAAATTGTAGGCGATAACCTCACAATGCAGAAAGGCGACAATTTTTCTTGTCAACTTATGAAACCTTGACACTCATGATTGCATTTGCATTATTAGTGCTCAAAGTTTACGATAAAGACAATAAAAAATAACGTCCAACTTTAGTGAGAAGACGTTATTTAACCAATATTTCGCTACCGTTCTTAATACGGCTACTTGGGACTTGTTAGCGCAAGTCCTTTTTATTTACTCTTATTATAACATCGCACCATAGTAATAGCAAGAGCTTTAAAACTGCAAGATACGTTTTCCCTACATCGGATGATGTAGTCAACATAACCTTACATGGATAGAAAAACTTGATGATTTACTCATCAAGTTACTTCTTACTTTTATTTTTCCAAATACTCCGGTAAAAATGTATTGGCTAAAAAACTGGTATCATAATCCCCGGCAATAACATTATCATCTGAAATTAATTCCAGTTGGAAGTCAATATTGGTTGTTAAGCCTTCCACATCGAATTCCAACAAAGCACGCTGCATTTTCATCAAGGCTTCAAAACGATTTTCGCCATGAACGATGACCTTTGCAATCATTGAATCATAATAAGGTGGGATTGTGTAGCCAGTATACATAGCCGAATCCACACGTAAGCCTACACCGCCACTTGGTAGAAACAGGTTAGTGATTTTACCTGGGCTTGGTGCAAAGTTAAATTTTGGATTTTCTGCATTGATACGGCACTCAATAGCATGTCCTTTGAACTCAATATCTTCTTGTTTCACAGACAGTTCTTGACCATCCGCAATTCGAATTTGTTCCTTAACGATGTCCACACCTGAAACAAACTCGGTTACAGGATGTTCGACTTGTACACGTGTATTCATTTCCATGAAGAAGAAATCGCCTGAAGCTTCGTCCAAGAGAAACTCAATTGTTCCTGCGTTTTCATAGTTCACATGTGCTGCTGCTTTGACAGCAGCTTGGCAGATACGTTCTCGTAAAGTATGTCCAATCGCGACAGATGGGCTTTCTTCAAGAACTTTCTGGTTATTACGTTGGAGAGAACAATCACGTTCTCCTAAGTGAATAACATTACCATGTTGGTCTGCTAAGATTTGGACCTCAATATGACGTGCGGGGAAAATCATACGTTCGATAAACATTGCACCGTTGCCAAAAGCTGCTTTGGCTTCAGCAGTAGCTGCTTCGAAAGCGGGGACGAGTTCTTCAGCATTGCTGACTTTACGGATACCTTTTCCACCACCACCGGCTGATGCTTTCAGCATGACAGGGTAGCCGATTCTATTCGCTAAAGTCAGAGCTTCTTCACTCGTATACACTTCACCTTCAGAACCCGGAGTTACAGGGACACCTGCTTTGACCATTTCTGCACGTGCGTTAATTTTATCTCCCATCATATCCATGACCTGGGCTGAGGGACCGATAAATTTGATATTCATTTCTTCACAAAGACGTGCAAACTTTGAGTTTTCACTCAAAAAACCAAACCCTGGATGAATGGCTTGAGCTCCGGTAGCAACAGCTGCTTCTAGGATATTATTCATATTCAGATAAGACTCTGTTGCGCGAGCTGGCCCGATACAAATGGCTTCATCTGCCAACGCTACATGTAAAGCATCACGGTCAGCTTCTGAATATACGGCGACAGTAGCAACACCGAGTTCACGTGCCGCACGAATAATACGTACAGCAATCTCACCACGATTGGCGATTAAAATTTTATTAAACATAGATTGATAACTCCTACCAATTTCTCTTTTATCCTCTAGTATGAGCAGAGGGCTCTGGAATAAAAAGAGTGTCACCAAGATTTAAAGTTGGTGCATTATTTGGGATTTTGGTGGCTAAGGCCACAATCAGTAAACTTGAAACTTTGAAACTTCAAAGTACACTTATTTTTAAAAGTTGCCACAGACTAACTGTGGCATTAATTGTAATTTCTTATTTTCCTAATGCAAAAGTTAAAGTACCTTTCGCAGCTAATTTACCGTCAACTTTAGCTTCAGCTTCAACAACAGCAATCGGTCCACGACGTTTGATAAATTTAGCATGCAAGATCAGCTGATCACCAGGCACAACTTGCTTTTTATACTTTACATTATCCATTCCTGCATAAAAAACAAGTTTTCCTTTGTTTTCAGGTTTTGAAAGTTCCAAAACACCTGCAGCCTGAGCCAATGCTTCCATAATCAGAACACCTGGCATCACTGGATACTGTGGAAAATGTCCTTGGAAAAACTCCTCGTTAATTGTCACATTCTTAATGGCTGTAATTTCATCATCTGCGATATCAATAACACGATCCACTAAAAGGAAAGGATAACGGTGAGGCAATGCCTCCATAATTTTTGTGACGTCAATATTTACTTCTGCCATTTTTACCGCTCCTTTATTTAATGCGTACTAATTCTTGACCGAATTCAACTACATCTTCAGCATTCACCATGATTTCAGTGATAATACCATCTTGAGGCGCTGGAATTTCGTTCATAACTTTCATTGCTTCGATGATGAGTAAGGTTTGACCTTTTTTAACTGAATCTCCCACACTAACGAACTCAGGTTTACCTGGTGCTGGTTGCAAGTAAGCTACACCAACCAAAGGGCTTGTTACTGCTTCACCTTCTGCTGTAGCAACTTCTTCCATAACCTCTGTTTCTACCGCAAGTTCTGTAGAGTTTTCGCTTACAGGCAGTGGTGCACTTACTTTTGTTTCTGGAAGTGCTGTTCCTGTTGGCGCTGCAAGAATTTTATTTTCGTTTTTTGAGAAAGACAGTTCTCCTTCTGCTGTGCGCCAAGAAAATTCACGCAAGCTCGAACCGTCAAACTGTGTCATCAAATCTTTTACTTCATTAATATTCATTTTTATATCCCGCTCGCTTTCTTTTCCACAACCTAAGTTAAAGTGCACTTAGACTCTGAGAAAGAAAGCAGAGTGCTTATCTTTCTTTTAAACTAATCCGTGAATTTTTTAAAGGCCAATACGGCATTGTGTCCACCAAAACCAAAGTCTTGTGACAACGCATAATTAATCTCAGCATCTTGACCTTGACCAAGAACGACATTGATTGTCATTCCTTCATCCAATTCTTTTGTTCCAGCATTCACTGGTGCAAACTGATTTAAAATGGCTTGTACAGTTGCTACCGCTTCGATAGCTCCTGTCGCTCCGAGAGCATGTCCGTGTAAAGCTTTTGTTGATGAAACCAATGCTTTATCCCCAATAACATTATGGATTGCTTTTGCTTCTGTTTCTTCATTAGCATGTGTTGAGGTACCATGTGCATTGATGTAATCAACATCTGCTCCAGTAATTCCTGCTTCTTCTAAAGCAAGTTTCATCGCATTTTCGGCTCCAACACCTGATGGAGTTGTCATATGATAAGCATCATTTGTGTTACCATAACCAACAATTTCAGCTAAGATATTTGCACCACGTGCTTGAGCATGTTCCAAGCTTTCCAAAATCAAGACACCTGCACCTTCACCCATAACAAAGCCTGAACGGTCTTTATCAAATGGACGACAAGCAATTGAAGGATCAGCCTCTTTTGTCAATGCAGTCAAGTTCGCAAACCCAGCAATACCGAGCTCACAAATCGCAGCTTCAGCACCACCAGCGATAATAGCATCCGCATAACCATGTTTAATCTCACGGAAAGCTGAACCAATAGAGTTTGCCCCTGCTGCACATGCTGTAACTTCAGCACGTGATACACCACGAGCACCAGTACGCAAGGCAACATTACCTGTCGCCATGTTGGCAATTGCCAATGGCACATAAAGTGGTGTTACTTTACGGGGACCTTTAAGTAGTGCTTGTGAGTTCTTTTGTGTTTGCTCCAAGCCACCAATACCTGAGGCCATGATACAACCTAAGCGATCGTAATTTGTGTTCTCTGGAGTTATGCCAGACATTTCCATAGCTTCAAGAGCAGCATAGACAGCATAAAGTGAAAAAGTATCCATACGACGTGCATCTTTTTTCTCAAAATGCTTTTCAAATGGGAAATCTTTAACTTCAGCAGCTACGCTGATTCCTGTTGCTTCAGCATCAAAGCGCGTAATTGGACCGATACCTGTTTTACCAGATTTAAGGCCATTCCAAAATTCTTCTGGTGTGTTACCGATAGCACTGGTTACACCGTAACCTGTAATGACTACACGATTCATATTTTTTCTCCTTTGGAGTTTGTTACAAACTTCTTTTTAGACTTATCTGGTGTATAATATGGGCTACATTGCCATACCACCATCAATAGACAATACTTGACCTGTCATATATTCTTGCTCTGCAAGGAATTTCACGACTGTAGCAACTTCTTCTGGTTGACCAAAACGTTTCATTGGGATTTGGCCCTTCATTGTATCCTTGACTTTATCTGAAAGAACTTCAGTCATATCTGAATCAATAAAGCCTGGGGCTACAGCATTGACACGTACATTGCGTCCAGCAACTTCTCGTGCAATAGATTTTGTCAAACCGATCAATCCAGCTTTTGAAGCAGCATAGTTAGCTTGACCAGCATTACCAATTAAGCCCACTACAGAAGTAATATTAATAATTGCACCTTCTCTCGCACGTGTCATCGGTTTTAGGACTGCTTGAGTCATATTGAAAGCACCTGTAAGGTTTATTTTCAAAACAGCTTCGAAATCTTCTTCGCTCATTTTCAATGATAAACCATCACGAGTTATACCCGCATTATTAACCAAAACATCAACCGATCCTAAAGCATCAACCGCTTCAGCAACCATGCGTTTAGCATCTTCCGACTGAGAAATATCACCAGATACGCCAACAGCTTTAACACCAAAAGAAGTGAACTCTGACAAAAGCTCATCAGAAATGGCTGAACGTCCATTGATAACTACGTTTGCACCAGCTTGAGCGAACTGCAAGGCAATCGCTTTACCAATACCACGTGTTGAGCCCGTCACAAAGACATTTTTATTTTTTATTTCCATTATTTTTTCCTGTTCTTATGATTTTGATTGCTCTCAAACCAAGTTCTACAGCGACAACTATCACTCATTGTATAAGTTTAAGCTTCTTCTGCCAGTAAAGCCTTGAATGAAGCAAGATCTTCAACATTTGTAAAGCTGGCTTCTTTGTCGATTTTTTTAATAAAACCAGAAAGAACTTTACCAGGGCCAACTTCAATAAAGCGTTGTACACCGATCTCTTTCATTGTTTCAATAGACTCGTAGAAACGTACCGGCTCCATCACTTGACGTGTGAGAAGTTCTTTGATTTCTGTATCCTTCATCACTTTCGCTGTCGTATTTGAAATCAATTCCAACTTAAAGCTATTGAAGTTAACTTGTTCAAGTTCTTTGGCTAACTTTTCGCTCGCAGGTTTTAAGATTGCTGTATGGAAAGGGCCAGAAACTTGAAGCTCAATCAGACGTTTCACACCAGCTTCTTTCAGAAGTTCCACCGCGTAATCAACGGCTTCAGCTTGTCCCCCAATAACAATCTGTGCAGGGGTGTTATAGTTCGCCGGGCTCACAATCCCACGTTCTGATGCTTGTTCACAAATTTCTTCGATCAAAGCAGCTTCTGTATTCATCACAGCAACCATTTTACCTGATCCTGTTGGTGCAGCTTCTGTCATATATTGACCACGTTTTGCTACTAAAGCAACAGCTTCCGCAAAACCTAGCGCACCACTGGCTACCAATGCAGAGTACTCGCCTAAAGAAAGTCCCGCCACAAGATCTGGCTTAATGCCTTGTTCTGAAAGCAAACGAAGGATCGCTACAGATGTTGTTAAAATAGCTGGTTGTGTATATTGTGTCTCGTTGAGTTTTGCTTCATCATTATCGATTAACCCACGAAGATCATAACCCAAGACTTGACTTGCCTGATTAAAAGTTTCTCTGACAATGTCAAATTCATCATAAAGGTCTTTAGCCATACCCAATTTTTGAGCGCCTTGACCAGAAAAAAGAAATGCTGTTTTCATATTTTTAAGATTTCACAAAATTTAGATTTTTGTGACGCTTTCCTAATTTTCAAAATTTATTATAAGTGAAAAACGGGGCTTTCACCCCATTAATTCTCTTATTGTTGAGCTTCAACATATTTAACGAGATCAGAAACAGTTTTCATGTCCGCTTCTGTATCTACTTCAACATCGAATTCATCTTCGATATCGTTAATGATTTGGAAAAGGTCAAGTGAGTCAGCATCGAGTTCTTCAAATGAAGTTTCGAGTGTTACTTCTTCTTTTTCTTTGCCGAGTTCGTCAGCGATGATGTCTTGTACTTTTTCAAATACTGCCATGTTATTTCTCCTTTAATGTGTAGAAAGTATATATATTATAGCGTGATAAATCACTCATATAACCAAATTTAGATGTTATCAAACTTATCAAAGATTGATAATGAGCGTTCCCCATGTGAGGCCGCCCCCGAAACCTGTCTGGACAATTTTATAATTTTCGTCCAAAGAAAGTTTACCATTTTTTATTGATTCTGACAAGAGAATAGGTATCGAAGCGGCACTTGTATTGCCATATTCTTGCATATTCTGCAGGAATTTACTGCGATCAGTCCCTAATTTTTTAGCCATTTTATCAAGTATTCGAGAATTCGCTTGATGCAATAAAAAATAGTCAATATCTTCAGGTTTCAGACTTGCTTTTTCCAAGGTCTCTTGGATATTTTTGGGAACGTCATGTGTCGCAAAGTCAAAGACTGCACGCCCGTCCATTTTTATGAACTCTGTAACATGGTTAACTTGACCATTAAGTTCAGGATTAAGTGCTAAATAATTTGCGGTGAGAGAATCGCCTCGAGAGCCGTCTGTTCTTAGGTTTTCAGCAATAATTAAAGGCTGTGTCCCTGTATCTTCCAAAAGGACACCTCCTGCACCATCACCAAAAAGAACAGCGGTAGAACGATCCGACCAATCCAGAGATTTAGACAAAACTTCTGCACCAATAACCATCCCACGTTTGTAGCCACCGGCAATCAGCTTCTCAGCCGTTGCCAAGGCGAAGACAAAGCCTGAACAAGCAGCTGTTAAATCATAAGCAAAGGCACGATGTGCGCCAATTTTTGCTTGCACTAAAGCTGCCGTACTCGGCATACTGCTGTCTGGCGAGATCGTTGCCACGATAATAAAATCAATCTGGTCCGCTGACAAATCAGCTTGAGCTAAAAGTTGCTCACCAACTTTTGCAGCCAGATCACTGGTATTTTCGTCAACTGTAATGTGTCGCTGCTTAATACCCGTCCGTGAATAAATCCACTCGTCACTCGTGTCCATGATTTTTGCCAAATCATCATTTGACACAATATTTTCGGGCACATAATGTGCCACTTGGGTAATTTTAGCGAAAGGCATTATTTCATATTCTCCAATGACTTATGTAATTCTTCAAGCTCGCCTGCAAGTTTGTTTTCGGTAGTTCCGTAAACACTTAACATAAGTTTTTCTGAAATGCTACGGAAAAATTCGCTGTGCGATGCACAGAGTGCCATACCTTTTTCAGTCAATACGATATAAGCCACACGACGGTCACGATCTGAGCGTTCACGCTTGATATATCCCTTAGTTTCCAGGCGGTTGAGTGTAATGGTGATTGTTGAAAGGGCTAATTTTTGATTCCTTGCAATGTCTGTAGCGCGGCAAGTTCCCAAAGTATGGATAAGTGTCATTTGTTGAAGTTCTTTCACAGTTACATCTGGGTAATCAGAATCCTTCAAGAACTGTTCTTCTAAGTTCATGCAGTCGTGGAAAAGTTGAATCAACCATTCATTAATTTTGTCAAAATCTGTTTTCATTTGTACTTCCTGATATTTTGATGATACAAACCATTTACAATACAAAATTGTACCATAATAAAAATAATTTGCAAGTGCTAAGTAGATTTAAAAAATACCTCTGATGGCTTGGATTACCTCTTTGTTCTGCTTTATAAAGAAAAAATTCAAAATGTAGTCGACAGCAAAAAGATGAAATCATGGTATTTCATCTCTCTTGTTTATGAAAAATTTCCTTTTTAAAAAGGATCGTAAAATCCTTTTTTAGTTTTTAAGGTTTGAGGTTTTAACAGATCTACTATAAGCTTAATTTCATTATAGCAAAATAAAAGTTTAAAATTTTCTGTTTTTCTTGATTTCCTATAGTTTTTGGTCAAAAATGAAGCTTTAGATAACACTATCCTCTTTTTTGTCTAAAAAACTCTTGGAAAATCTTCCAAGAGTTAAGGTGCCCAGTTTTTTTATTTTGTTTGTTTTAATAAAGCTTCTGTATAATCAGTCAGTTGTGCCATCGAAGCTGTTGGCCCACCAAAGAAATAAACCTTGTCATAGTCCATTGTGATGACATGCCCTTCTTTAACTGCCTTGAGATTTTTCCATACTGGATTTTTTTGAAGTGCTTCATATTGTGCTTTATCTGCATTTTTAAAATCGATAAAAATATAGTCAGCATCGAAATCTTTGAGGCTTTCAGCGTTGACTTCGGCATACCCTGTTCCTTTAGATAATTCAGACATTTTTGGTGATTCTTGGAATCCAAGACCACGCGTAAGCGCTTGTCCACCACGTGCAAAGTTATCACCATAAGCATAAATCTTGTCGCCTTGGAGCTCTAACAGGGAAATACTTGATTGCGCTGTATCTATACCTTGAGCTTTAAGGTTTGTTTTTTGTTCTTCAGCTTTTTTGTCAAAAGTTTTGAGAAACTCTTTCTTTTCATCTTCACGGTTCAACAATTTGGCAAAGAAATCCAAAGATTTAACCATATCATTCAAATCTTGATAGTTAACAAGTACAGTAGGTGCTACTTTTTCATAATCAGAAACTTGTGTTTTATCCACTGTCACAATCAAATCAGGCTTTTGACCAATAAGTTTTTCAATATTAAAGCTTGGCGAACCAAGATCAACCATATTTTCCTTTTGTTTATCTGACAAATAAGGATTAGGAAAAGCCCAAGAATCCGTCCCAATTACATTTCCACCTAAGGTTGCAACATCATCCGGATAATTCTGTACTGCAATACGTTCCGGATGCGCAGGAACTTCTACATCACCATTCAAGGCAGTGAAGGTTACTTTTTCCTCTTTTTGGGATTGTGATACATCTGAGTTTGAACATGCAGAAAGACCCAAAAGTCCAACTGCTGCTAAAGCTATAGAATATAATTTAAGGTGTTTCATGAGATCCTCTTTCAAATTTTTTGTATTAAGTATATATAGTAAGGCGCACCTATGAGAGCAACAACAAAGCCAAGCGGTAAACTTGACGGTGCGATAATCATTTGCGATAAGCTATCTGCTAAAAGTAAAATAATCATTGAAATCAAAGCTGACGCCCAAGCCCGCTTTTTACTTTCAAATCCGACCAGCTCGCGAGCTATATGTGGTGCAATCAAGCCAATAAAGGCAAGACCGCCAACTAATAAAACGCCAATTGATGCAAAAAGTAGTGCCAATATATAAAATTGCATTTTACTCTTTTTCACATTTAAGCCAAGGCTTGTTGCCATTTCTTGACCCAAACTTAGTAAGTCTAGTTCTTTGCGAATCAAACTAAAAATTAATAAGCCAATAATTAACAGGACAAAAGTCAAACCTATAAACGCTTTATCTGTTTGCCAAATATCTCCTGATAACCAAACTGCCACTTGTTGAAAATCAAAACGGTTGATAGAAAGTTGCGCTAAGGTGATTAAGGCTTGAAAAAGAGCGGTAAGCCCTAAGCCAATCAGAAGGACTTGGATATTGCTTACATTTTTCCTTAGAGCAAGATGATAGAGTAAGGCAAAGGAAAAGACTGCACCCAATAGAGCAAATAAAGGATACATAAAGATCCAAGTGCCCGAAAGTTTTAACCATTGACTAATGAAAAGGAATAGCACCGCACCTGCACTTGCTCCACTTGTAATTCCAAGTGTACCCGCATCTGCTAAGGGGTTATCTACTACGGTCTGGATGATAAATCCAGCCATAGCCAAAGCCGTCCCCGCAATGAGCACAACCAATGTCCGCGGCATTCTAAACTGGGGAATCAGTATGGATAACAGATTCCAATCTGTAGAAAAGTGTGTCAAATCAATAATAATAAATGCAATCAGGAGTAAGACTAAAAATAAAAATTTCTTTTTCATTTTCCCTCCTGACTCATCATATAAATGAAGAAAATTGCACCGAATAAAAGGGTTAAACTACCTGCCGGAAATTCATAAGGCTTGAACAAATTACGGGCCAACAAATCTGCCACAAGTAAGAGCAGCACGCCCAATAAATTGCTCATAAAAAATCTTTTTAAAAAATGCCCACCGACAATTCGTCTTGCCAAATGTGGCGCCATGAGTCCAACAAAACTAATCACACCAACACTCGAAACTGTTACACCACTTGCCAAAGCCACCATGACCATAATAAATAACCTTAGACGGTTTACGGAAATTCCTAGACTAGTGGCCATTTCTTCACCAAAGGCTAAAACTTTAATCTGATTTGCAAACAGGAGAACCATCGATACAAACAGAACACTCACAACCATTAAAATTTCTAGTTTTAGTGGAGTAATTCCGGAAAACGACCCTACAATCCATAAAAAATAGGACTGCATATTTTTACTATAAAATGTCAAAATACTTGCAAGACTTGTCGCAAAAAGACCTACAGAGGTACCTACCAGCACAACCTTTATCGGTTGAAATTTACTTTTCACAGTGAGAACAGCTACCGTAACGAGAGCAACAAAAGCTCCTAAACTTGCTACAACGCTGCCTAACCATCCTCCTGTGGAAAGATTAAAAACTAAGAGAAGAGCAAGTGAAAAACTCGCACCTCCAGATATCCCCAATGTCGATATCTCGGCAATGGGATTCCCTGTCATACTTTGGACCAGAAGCCCACTACTGGAGAGGAGAATACCAACAAATACTAGAGCCAATAAACGCGGTAAACGTAAATGCAAGACGACACTCTCGTGCCAAATCTGGCTCAAACTATAGTTTTGATCACCGAGCATCAGATAAAGGAAAGACAGAAAGACAATCAACAACAGAGCAATTGTAACCTGATAAGAAAATTTCCTAATCTTCATTTTTAACTCCTGTAATCATTAGAGTTTGACAGAAAAGGTCCCGCCCTAAACGAACATGGAGGCCGAAGCTTTCATGAATTATTTCCTCTGTAAATAATTCTTCCACTGGACCTGAGGCAAAGATTTCACCCTCTTTTACAATCACTAAATTATCCGCAAAACGAGCCGCATGGTTCAAGTCATGAATGACATAAACAACGGTTTTTTTCATCTTTTTAGCAAAAGTTTTTAACAGTTTTAAAATATCAAGTTGGTGCAAAAGATCAAGATACGTAGTCGGCTCATCCAAAAGAATAATTTCACTATCTTGCGCCAAAATCATCGTGATAAAGGCACGCTGACGTTGTCCGCCAGAAAGCTGGGCAACTTGTTGGTTACGCAAATCCCAGATTTCGGTTTCCTTCATGACTTGTTCCACAAAGAGCTTGTCTGCTTCAGATAAGCTCTGCTGGGTAAGCTTTTGATGTGGAAAGCGGCCAAGACTGACCAGTTCATACACAGTTATATCACTCGGGGCTTGCATAGCTTGTGGAAGCAAGGTCAATATTTTAGCTATTTCTAGATTTTTACGATTAGAAAGGCATTCATCTTTATAAATAACTTCCCCTTCATACTTGATTAAACGTCCCAGGGCTTTGAGTAATGTCGACTTCCCTGAGCCATTTATTCCGATAATTGCTGTCGTTTTGCCTTGCTCAATTTCCAAAGATACATCTCTTAGAACCTGCTTTTTACCGTAATATACATTTAAATTTTTTGCCCCAAAATACATGAGTTCTTCCTTTTTAGCTCTAGTCACTCGAAGATGCCAATAATGTCAAATACTTTTTACATATTTAATTAAAGCATACTTTATAAAAGTTAACAAGTACTTTCTAAATTATTTTAAGCCAGATATTTTCTCTATCTTGACATTTTATTGTTTTACTTATCATGTGAGATTACAAGAGTAAAACCCCCAAGCCCAATGACTTGAAGGTTGTCCTGTTTACTTACTTTAAGTGTGGATTAGCTGAATCCCGCCTTGTAAATTTATCTACACCTATGATTATAACAAACTTTTTATGATTCTTTCTTATTTTCTTGTGGAATCTCGTGATTTCTCCTGAGTGAAAATTTATCAGGTACCAAATCATAACCTGGTTTACAGAATGGATGACACCTTAGAAGCCGGGAGGTTCCCATTGCAATTCCTTTTGTAGCTCCGTGCTTTTCAATAGCCTGAATCATATAATTTGAACACGTTGGATAGTAGCGACAAGCTGGCGGTAAAAGAGGAGAGATAAACCTCTGATAACCATGCACAGTTTTAACTAAAACTTTTTTCATTTTTTCCTTTTATTTGAGAGCTTCTAGAATATCTGCAATCATCAATTCTGGCGTCAAATGATAGCGATCATAAAGCTCATCCACAGCAACAGAGTCATTAAACTCTTTATCTGCACCATAATTCAATATTTTCACACCAAATTGCCCAAGATAACCAGCAACTTTTTGACCAAAACCGCCATCAAGAATACCATCCTCGATGGTCACAAAGACTTTATGGTCCCCAGTCAATTCTTTCAAGGTTTTCTTATCAAGTTCTGCAACAAACATTGGATTAACTAGTGTAGCATTGATCTGTAATTTCTCCAGTTCTTCTGCTACTTTTTGACCGTGACTAAAAAGACCGCCCAAGGCCAGAATGGCAACTTCTTCACCTTTATGCGCAATTTCATACTGTGGCTTGCTGAAATCAGTCAAAACGGTTGACCGATTTTCTACACCATGCTCAGGGATTTGTAGCACTACTGGATTATCTTTTTGTGTCAGTGCCCAATCCAACATCGCTACAAGTTCTTCCTCGCTCGTAGGTGCCAAGTAGACTAAATCAGGAATATTAGAGAGCATACCAATTGCAAAGCTTCCTTGATGGGTTTTATCTGAACCAGAGATGGAAGCTGATTTTACAATAACTACTGCCGGTTCTTTATTAATGGCTAAGTCGTGTAAAAATTGATCGTAAGCACGTTGCATAAAGGTTGAGTTATGAAAAATCATTGCACGCGCACCGCCTGCAGCAACAGCTCCACCAAAAGTAGTCACATATTGTTCCGCAATCCCAGCATCAACATAATTTTCAGGATACTTTTCAGCAAATTCCTTAAGGTTATTCACCATCGGAATCCCACCATTGACTGCTACTAAAGGCATTCCCTCAGAAACTTTTTCTTCCATATAATCAAGAATAATGCGGGTATAATTTTTAGTCGAATTTACATTTTTCAAAGATCCGTCTGCTAAGTTGAAAGGAGAGCGCCAGTGGAAGGCTTCCTTCATGTCAACAGCAGGTTTATAACCATGTCCTTTTTCAGTATTGATATGTAAAACAATCGGATGCTTAATATCTTTTACTTCTTCAAAAAGAGAAATGAGTGCTTCAAGATTATTACCATCTGCTAGATACTTGTAATCTAATCCAAAAGCTTTAAACAGATTATTTGGTGATTGACCTTCTGTTGCACGTAATTCAGCTAATCCCTTATAAATTCCACCGTGATTTTCCGCAATAGACATTTGGTTATCATTGAGAATGAGGATGAAGTTTTTATTATACGCACCGGCATTGCTGATGGCCTCCAAAGCTAAACCTCCGGAAAGTGAGCCATCACCTAAAATAGCAATGATATTCCCTTCTTGTCCTGTTAAATCACGTGCTTTAGCCAACCCCATCGCATTTGCAACAGAAGTTGAGGTGTGTCCAACAGTGAAGAAATCATGTTCTGATTCATGTTGACTTGTATAACCCGTGATATCATGAAAATGCCCATCTTGAAAACCGTGTTTACGTCCTGTTAGAATTTTGTGTGGATAAGTTTGGTGACTTACATCCCAAATAAATTTATCCACAGGCGACTGAAAGACTTTATGCAAAGCAATTGTTAATTCCACAACACCCAGATTTGGTCCTGTATGTCCCCCAATCTGGCTGACTTTATTCAGCACAGCTCCTCGAACATCTTGAGCAAGTTCTGTCAATTCAGCAGCGCTTAGCTTTTTTAAATCTGCTGGCGCATTTACTTTATCTAAAATAGTCATCTTCGCCTCTTTCTACTCGTTCTTTACTTTTATTTATAGTGCATAGGTTTACAACCTATTCTATTACTTTTTGGTCACTTTTGCTGATTTTGGAGATGGACTGGTCCTTAAACGGACGGTAAATTTTGTACCGCGTGGTTGATTATCTTCAACTGTAATTCGACCATTATGTGCCTCAGCTATTTGCTGTGCAAGAGATAATCCAAGACCTAAGCCCCCTTTTTGTCTTGTTCTCGCCTTATCCACACGGTAAAATCGGTCAAATATTTTTTTCTTATCTGCTGCTGTAATGCCCTCTCCATTGTCAGATACACTAAGCAGAAGCGTTGCTCCATTTTTTTGGACATCAACTTGAATTTCACCATCTTCGCCTGTATATTTCATAGCATTATCAAACAAAATCGTTAAAAGTTGTTTTACTAAGCTTCGATCTAAGCTTAAAGATCCTTCAAATTTCAAAGAAGTTTTCAAGGCCTTTTCTGAGCTTTCTGCCAAGAGCTGATAATTGCTAAAGATAGCTTCAAAGAATTCCTTATCTGTTGGCTCAGGATTGGTTTTAATATTATTATCCTGTCGTGCCATGTTCAATAGATTTGTCGTCAAAAGCCGCATATTACGCACTTCTGAAAGACTTTCTGAGATATTTTCAGATTCTTCAATTATTGTAGCATTAGGATTTTGGAAAAGTAATTCTAAACGGTTTTGTAAAATAGCAAGTGGAGTTCGTAGCTCGTGGCTCGCATTTTCCACAAAAGCTTTCTGTTTTTCATAGGCAACCATAACGGGGCGTAGTGTCCAGTTAGCAAGATACAGACTAATAATCACGGAAATGAACCAAAACATGACCATTGTTGTAATAATAATAAAATTGCTCCGGCTCAAGCTATCTTGGAGCTGGTCCACGTTACTAAAGACTTGAATATAAGCAATATTACTTGCACCATAGGTTGTATCCAGATTTGATTGGGGCATTGCCAAAGTAACATAACGATAATGCCAGTCGGGTCCATAAGGATTTCTAATTGAGATGGACTTGATTTGTCCGAGCGCATCCTTATCTAACTTAGCTGTCTGCTCAAGTTGGTAGCGTACGAGGTCAACACGTATGATTTGTTGTTGGCTACTGCTTCCCGGCTTCGTTGCCTCAACACTGCCTGTCGGACCTAAGACATTGCCCTTTTCATCGTACATCACGATACTATTTGTTGGGCTATAATTTCCTTGATTAATTTCAAAAGTCCCCTGATTGACTCCTGCCTGATCAAGTGCTAAAGCCCTCAAAATATCTGGATTAGCTGCCAAATCTCGTAGATTTTGGTCCGTTGATTTATAGACTCCACTTGTAAGGACTTGTAAAATAATCACTGTAAGTGCAAAGAAGATGATTGTGAAATCTAGAAAAAAATGAAGGAAGTTTTTCCCATCATTTTTCACAATTGGCATCGATTTTATTTTTTCAATTATCTTTTTCATAAAGTTTACCGTAAAATATAGCCGACATTACGTAATGTAGCTAGATTTTGGGCAAAGTCTGTATCTTTAAGTTTTTTACGGATTTTACTCATATAAACTTCAACTACGGTTACTGTTGTGTCACTGTCAAAGCCCCAAATGCGGTCAAAGATTTGTTCTTTAGGCAAGATGACATTTTGGTTTTGCATCAAATAAACTACAAGATCAAATTCTTTACCGATTAATTCCACAGGTGTATCGTTCACAAAGGCTGACTTGTTTGTCAAGTTTAAACGTACATTGCCGTAAGAAAGTCCATTAGCATCTTCAAGCTTTCCTGTACGTTTTAAGAGTGCTTGAATACGCGCTTTCAACTCATCAAGATAGAAAGGCTTCGTCAAATAATCATCGGCTCCAACATCGAAACCGTGCATTTTATCGTCTAAAGATTCCTTAGCAGTCATGATTAAGACTGGTGTGTCGATATTTTGGTCACGTAATTCTTTGAGTACCTCGAAGCCGTTTTTTTCAGGCAACATTAAATCTAGGAGGATTAAATCATAAATCCCCATTTCTGCTTCATAAAGTCCTTCTTCTCCATCAAAAACTTGTTTTACCTCAGCAAAAGATTTCAAGAAATCGTAAACTGATTTTGACAAAGAGAGGTCATCTTCAACTAATAATATTTTAATCATCGCATCCATCTTTCTTACACTAACGGGAAAATTTAAACGAGAAATTTACCCATCCTTCCCTTTATTTTACACTATTATGACCTTTTTTTCTTATTTAAAGCTAAAAGGAAGAGAGAGGCAATTGTTTTTTGAGGAAACTCCCAAATAGAAAAACAGTGAAAAATTTTTTCACTGTTTTTCTTTAGGTGCTGTCGTTTCTCTTAAGATAAGCTCAAAAGGAATAATTGTTTTATCATGAAAGGCTTCCTTATTTTGTGTCAGCCCAAGAAATTTCTCCACGGTTGCTGCTCCAAGACGTACGATATTTATATCAAAGGTTGTCAGATAGGGGTGAACAAGCGTTGAAAATGCTGAGTTATTGTACGTAATCACACTGACATCTTCTGGCACTTTTATACCTTGTTCTGACAATCGAGAAATCACTTTCAAAGCTAAGACTTCATCCATAACAACAAGTCCCGTCTCATCTTTCAAAGTCATATTTTCTTCAAAAACAAGCAAGTTTGGCTTACTTTGTTTTTTCAGCATCTCATCTTGGTAACCTTGATAGCGCTCTTCAAAGACTTCACCATCTTTCGTATCGGTTACAAAAGAAATCTCCGAATGTCCTAAAGTCATCAAATATCTTGTTGCTTCATGCCCCATCAAGACATTGTCATTATCCACATGGGTAATTTCATTTTGCTTTTCTGTTGGTGTGCCTAAGAGGACGAAGGGGATCTTGTTATCGAAAAGATAATTGCGAACACTATCTGCTTTACCAGCATAAAGGACAATAAAACCATCCACACGTTTCTCGGAATACATCAGCTCAACCTGCTGCTTAAGCTCACTCTCTTGGTATCCAGTCACAACAGCAATTGAAACATCGTATTTACGTGCGGTTTCATTAATTGATGTCAAGACTTTCATATAGAAAGGTTGGTTTGATTTATCTTCAACAGGAGGAAAGACAACCCCAATTGTATTGGATTTGCCTGAAGCCAGAATCTGAGCCGCCACATTGCGCGTGTAGCCAAGTTCTTGCATTGCTTTTCTTACCTTAACTTTCGTCTTCTCGCTGATTTCCGAACTGTCTTTGAGAACACGGCTAACTGTTGAAGCATTCACACCCGCTTTTTTTGCTACATCTTTTATAGTAACGGCCATATATTATCTCCTGAATCTACTGTCTTCTACTTATTTTCCCAAACTTTTGTTAATAATTCAAGAGAGAGACTGTTTGTATTTGAAACTAAAGCAATATCCGTTCCTAAATCTTCAGCAGCACCCACACCTATAGGTAATGCACCTGCTGCTTTTATCGCTGTAATACCAGCCTGTGCATCTTCAATTCCTATACACGAAGTAATAGGAACGCCAACACCAGCGGCAGCAGCCAAAAAGATATCTGGCGCTGGTTTTGAAGCTGCAACTTTTGCTGGATCAGCAATGGCATCAAAATACGAACTCAATCCCATCGCCTCAATAAGAAACGGACCATTTTTTGAAGCAGAAGCCAAGGCAATCTTGATGTTTTTCGCACGCAAATCTTTCAACAAATCTAGTATCCCGGGATAAATATCATCTGGTCCTACCTTCTGAATCATTTGGACATAGTTGTCATTTTTTCGTTGAGCAAGCTGGGCAAAAGTTTCATCATCATATGCTTCAAGCTTTCCACCAAGCTCCAATATCTTTCTCAAAGAATCCTCACGAGACACACCTTTTAATTGTTCATTAAAAGTTCGATCGACTCCATCTATTCCCAACTCTTCAGCCAAGGCTTTCCAAGCTTGAAAATGATACTCCGCGGTATCAGTTATTACACCGTCAAGGTCAAATAATACGGCTTTAAACATGTTTCACCTCTGCTTCATACTTGTCTTTCAATTGGATGGATTTACCATAAACTTCTAAGTCAATCGCTGCACCTTTGAGCAGTTCTATTTGAAGTTTGTCCCCCACACTGACTTTTATCAAACGATTACGATAGTTAATACGGAAACTGTAACCAGTCCAAGCTTTAGGAATGAAAGGCGCGAAACTTAACTGACCATCCCACGTTTTCATTTGAGCAAATCCCTGCACAATAGCCAACCATGAGCCGGTCATTGAGGTGATATGTAATCCATCCTCTGTATCGTTATTGTAGTTGTCCAAATCCAAACGCGCAGTCCGTTCATACATTTCAACCGCTTTATCTTCCATCCCAAGTTCAGCAGCTAAAATCGCGTGAATAGATGGAGAAAGTGAACTTTCATGAACAGTTAATGGCTCATAAAAGTTAAAGTTACGACGCTTTTCTTCCAAGCTATAGTGGTTGCCAAAGAAATAAATCCCTTGCAAAACATCTGCCTGTTTAATATATGGCGAGCGCAAAATACGATCCCATGACCAGTTTTGATTCAAGGGCAAGTGCTTAGAGTCTAAGTCTGCTACTGGTGTTAAATCTTTATCCAAAAAACCATCATGCTGTACAAAAATCCCCAACTCTTCGTCTGTTGGATAGTACATATGAGCAGTGATATCGTTCCATTTGGCCAGCTCTTCTGTTGAAACTTGTAGATCTGGTCGAGGGTATTTTGTCAAGCTCTCCATTGTATAATTTAAAACCCAAGTTGCCAATGTGTTGGTATACCAGTTATTATTGATATTATTTTCATATTCGTTCGGTCCTGTAACCCCATGAATCATGTAAGCTTTTTGTCGCTCCGAATAGTGAACACGGTCTGCCCAGAAACGAGCAATTTCCACAAGAACTTCAAGACCTTCTTGAGCCAAATAGGTTTCATCGCCAGTATAATTGCTGTAATTGTAAATAGCATAAGCTATAGCGCCATTACGGTGAATTTCCTCAAAAGTAATTTCCCACTCATTATGACACTCAACACCTGTGAAAGTCACCATTGGATAAAGGGCTCCATCCAAACCTTGTTGTCTTGCATTATGTTGTGCTTGTGGCAACTGTTTATGACGATAGCGTAATAAGTTTTGCGTTACTTGCTGGTCCGATAAAGAGAGGTAAAGCGGAACCGCATAGGCTTCCGTATCCCAATAAGTTGCTCCCCCATATTTTTCCCCTGTAAAACCTTTAGGACCAATATTAAGGCGTTCGTCTTCACCATAGTATGTCGCAAAAAGTTGGAAGAGATTAAAACGAATTCCCTGTTGTGCTTGGACAGAGCCGTTAATTTCAACATCCGCAAGTTCCCAACGCTTTGCCCATTCTTCTGCATGCTCTTGTAAAAGTTGTGCATAAGATTTTGTCTGAATTACTTCCTTTAGTCCGGTTAAAGCTTCATGCATAGCAGCTAAATCACTATAATCACGGCTCGTCAGAACAAGTACACGTTTTTCAAAATGTAATGGGTCCTGTTCTACAGTTGCTTCGTGGTAGTTAATCACTTTTTCTTCTTGGATTTCTTGTCCTTGGGCTTGAAAGTCTCCTCTGAAGTTTTGTCCTGCTAATACAGTAAATTGTTCTACACCAAAAGGATTAGCAATCGTTTGATTGGCAATATATGCCCCTTCTTTATCGCCACCTTTGTCTAAAACGGTCCAGAATTTTTCTTCGTAATTTGAATCTTCATTGTGCACGTCAGCATCAATAAACGAAGCAGTACGTACTTTGTGCGATTGACCATCCACACTAGAGAATTTGAAAGAGAAGACAGCTAATTCTGGATGCACGATCGACATAAAACGCTCAACAGTAACAGCCACGCCAGCTTTTTCATAAGAATAAGAGAGAACTGCTTTTTGCATATCCAAGGAAAGATTGAAATTATTAATGCTATCGGTGTAAAGATCAACTTCTTCGTCATCAATAAAAATCGATACCCCTGAGAAGTTCAAGGCATTGATTGCTTTACCAAAATATTCTGGATAACCATTTTTCCACCAGCCTACACGTGTTTTATCTGGAAACCACACGCCTGCAATATATGTTCCCTGATGATGATCACCTGAGTACTTCTCTGAAAAATTACCGCGCATCCCCATATATCCGTTTCCGATTGAGGTTAAAGATTCCTGTAGACGACGTTCTTTCTTTTCTAATTTATTTGATTGAATATGCCAAGGATCAATTTCCATGATTCTGCTGATTTTTTTCATCTTTTTTCCTATCTTTTTCTTTTCTTACTTTTTCTTAAACACTTGATATTCCCAAGGAAGGAAAGTCATCTTTTTTTCCAACTTTCTTGGACGGCTTCCTAAAATATGCCGGTAACCTTCTGTCTCTAGTTTATTAAAGTCCAAATGTGCTTTTTTGGTACCTAAATTTGTAATAATTAAAAACGAATCGCGTTCATAAACAAAGGCTGTCAAATGTTGCTCAAACCAAAATTTTATCGCCCCACGCGCAATATCCTCTTCCTCATGACGAAGACGGATTAACACTTTATACAACTCGATAAGCTCGTGTGATTTTTCAGTGTTTACTTCCTTATAATCTGGATGAATTGGCATCCAAGGTTTGCCACTGGTAAATCCTGCATTTTGACTTGCATCCCATTGCATCGGTGTGCGAGAATGATCCCTACTGTTCGCCATCACTTTATCCAAGGCTTCACGTTCAATCATTCCCTCTGCTATCAGAGCTTCATACGCCTGTTTGATTTCAGTTGCATCTGTCTGAGTGATATCTGTGAAAGGAAAATTACTCATACCAATTTCCTGCCCCTGATAGATAAACGGTGTGCCTCTGAGAAGCATATAAGATACGGCCAAAGCTTTAGCGGACGCAAGGCTACCATCACCAAAACAACTGATTGCTCGTGGTTGATCATGATTTTCCAAATAAAGAGCATTCCACCCTCGCGTAAGCATATCCTTTTGCCAACGTATAATTGTCTTTTTGTAACCAAACATCCAGCCCTGACCAGCATGATCCTTCTGACGTACGTTATGTTCCAATTCAAAAATCATCTTAAGATATCCTGAGGTTGCATCCGTCCAATCAGGAGCATCAGTTGAAGTCACACCTGAAGCTTCACCTACTGTTAAAGCCCCATATTCGTCAAATATTTCTTTTAAGTCAGCCATATAATCTTCGATGCCCGAGACATTCATAAAAGGCTTCCAAGGATCGTTTCCTCTTGGTGACTTGATTTTAAAGGACCAGTCTTCTTTTTGAATATGAGAAATCGCATCTAAACGAAAACCATCTATGCCTAACTCCAACCACCATCTAATCATCGTGTAGATTTCTTCACGCACTTGGGGATTTTTCCAGTTCAAGTCAGGTTGTTCTTTCGCAAAAACATGAAAATACGCTTGTTGAGTCTGTTCATCATAAGTCCAAGTTGACCCGCCAAAGAAAGATTGCCACTCATTTGGCATTTTTTCCGGTGTCGCATCTGCCCAGTGATAATAATCTCGATAGGGATTATCCTTTGATTTTTGACTTTCAATAAACCACGGATGTTGATCTGAAGTATGATTAACAACCAAATCCATAATGACTTTTATACCGTTCTCATGTGCTTTTCTCAGAAGTTCTTTTAAATCTTCCAAGCTACCAAAGCGCGCATCTATATTATAAAAGTCTGAAATATCGTAGCCACCGTCTACTTGTGGACTTGTGTAAATGGGGTTAAGCCAAATAAAATCTACCCCCAAATCTTTCAAGTAAGGTAACTTTTCGATAATTCCTTGCAAGTCACCCATCCCGTCACCATTACTGTCTTTAAAAGACTTGGGATAAATCTGATAACCTGTCCAATTCGCAAAAGCATCTTTTTTCATTTTTTTCCTTTTAATTATATTTCTTGAAATTAAAGCAAGTTCTTCGAAAACGATGAATAGAGTCAGAAATACATTGATTTAAAATAATATTTGTCATCCTACCAACACTTGTTATATAGCTGGTCTATCGAGTCTGAGGTTCCTTTTTCTCTATTATGTCAAAATTTTCCCATATAAGAAGCAATATCTGGGCCATAGTCATCTTTTAGAAGAATGAGCTATTAATTCGTTACTATATCTTGTTTAAATTTCTATTATTTATAGATTACAAAGCCATTTTTCTGAACTTGATTGTTTTCACTCAAGTGCGCCAGCAATATTTTACCCGCTTCGAAATTAACCGGCTGTGAACCCTTGTTGAAGATTGCCTTAAGCTCACCCCGTACCAGTTTCACCACTCCTTGAGCATCATCAACACACTGCCAGTCTAAATCTGATTGGCTTAGTGTCTCTGCGTATTCTCTACGGAAAGCTACCAAGTCTTTGAAGAAAGCAAACATTTCTAAATCTTGATGTTCTTCGGTCCAAGGCATGCATTTGCGACAATCTGGATCAGCGCCCCCATCCAAACCATATTCGTCACCATAATAGATACAAGGGACACCTGGTTGGAGATACATGAAGGCCTGAACTTGTTTAACTAAGTCTTTACTTCCTTTAGCTTGTGTTAAAAGACGAGGTGTGTCATGGGAATCTAAGATGTTAAACATAACTTGATTAGTCTGTTTACGATAAAGCATAAGTTGAGCATTAATCGCCGAAACCATTTGTTCTAAGCTTAACTCTTCTTTCACAAAAGTATCAATAATCGCATTTGTATAAGCATAGTTCATTACTGCCGAAAATTCATCACCAACAAGCCAAGGTTGTGCTGAATGCCAGACTTCTCCTAATATGTAGAAATCATCCTTCACTGCATCACATGTGGTACGGAATTTTTTCCAGAAAGCATGATCGACTTCGTCTGCCACATCTAAACGCCATGCATCAATATCGCACTCCTTGATCCAGTATTCTGCAATATTAAGCAAATACTCTTGAACTTCTGGATTGGCAGTATTTAATTTTGGCATATGCGGTGTAAAGGCAAATGTATCGTAAGTCGCCGCTTCAGAAACCTCAAAATCCTCGGTTGGCGTGTAAGTTGCGGGCCATTGATTAACATGGAACCAATCCGCATATTTTGAATTTTCTTGATGTTTGAGGACATCTTGCCACTGTGGGCTTGTATCCCCAATATGGTTAAAGACTGCATCAAGCATTACTTTGATACCTCGTTGGTGAGCTTCTTTAACTAATGTCTTGAAGACATCCAAATCGCCAAAATACTGGTCAATTTTCAAATAATCTTCCGTATCATATTTATGATTCGAATAGGCTTGGAAGACAGGGGTAAAGTAAATGCCATTCACACCTAAGTTTGTCAGATGATCCAAATGATTGATTACTCCTTGAAGGTCGCCACCGTATAAGTCTTGACGCTCAGGAGATTCAGTTGGATCCCATTCTTTAACTCCTACTGGGTTAATCACTGGATTCCCATTGGCAAAACGTTCGGGGAATATTTGATACCAGACTGTATTTTTGACCCAATCCGGAGCCTTAAATCGATCAACTTCATGGAAGAAAGGCATACGAAATGCAGCATACTTCTTTGTGAGTAGTTTGTCTTCATAAGGGAGAATACCAGAGTCAGTATAAACAACCTTTTCTCCATCTCGGCCCGTAATCACGAACACGTAGTCCATACGCTTATGGGGAACACTAACCTCGGTCATATAGAAGTCACTCTCTGCTGTAGCCAAACCGTACTTCATTTCTGCCTCTTGATAATCCCAGACCATCTCTGGTTCATCATCATGCTTTACAAACATATAAGGGTCACCATAGATCAATGCAACACTTTGAACATCGTTACGAGCAACACGTAAACGGATATGAATTGTTTCCTCTGTATAGAGATAAGCAAATTCTGATTCTGGACGGTGATAAATGGCTGCTTTATTCATGAATAAATACCTCTTTTTTTCTTGTTTTTTTCATTTTAGCACAAGCTCATCATTTGCGCAACCGTTTGCAGTATATTTTTTTGTTGAAAATGAAATCCCAAGGAAAACTTTCTATTATATACAGCTATAACGTGTATATACCACCACACACAGTAATCAAATTGTAATAAATTTATACTTGACAAAACGGAAGCGTTTGCATAAAATAGAATTACAAATTAGAATAATTATTTTCATTAGGAGGAAATATTTTATGAACACATGGAAAAAAATCGCTCTGGGTAGCGCTTCTCTGATTGCTCTTGCTAGCCTCGCTGCTTGTGGGAATAGTAAGGATAGTGGAAGCACAACTTCTGCATCTTCAGATGCTAAAGACCATAAAGGTGCAGTTACACTCTGGGTCGATCCAGCAAACGTTGCTTCTTATAAAGATTTAATTAAAAACTTCAACAAAGAATACCCAAACATTAAAGTGACTGTCACACAATCTCCAAACGGTTCTGCAAACGCAAAACAAGATGTGAGTAAAGACCCTGGACAAGCTGCGGATGTCTTTAAAGTACCAAATGACCAGTTGGGAGCCATGGCTGAAGCAGGATATATCAATCCTCTTTCACCATCAGCAACAGACTGGGTAAAATCGAATGATATCTCTATCGCTGTTGATGCTGTCTCTTGGAAAGGTAAACTCTATGCTTATCCCCAAGATGAACAATCAAACATTGTTTACTATAATAAAGCGAAATTTAGTGAAGCTCCAAAAGATTGGGCAGACTTTACAGCAGAAAAACCAATCGGAACAGATTTCACTAACTCATATAACTGGTATCCTGTATTCTTAGCCAATGGAACACAGCTTTTCGGTAAAGATGGTGAAACTGTTGACGGTACGGATGCAAATACTAAAGCTGGCATCCAAGCTATGACTTGGTTTGCTCAACAAAAAGCAAATCCTGGTGTCAAACAATCTGGTACAGCACTTCTCGCTGACCTCAAATCTGGTAAAACACAAGCTATCCTAAATGGCCCATGGGACGGTAGCACAGTAAAAGAAATCCTTGGCGATAACTTTGGTGCAACTACCTTACCAACTGCTGACTTCGGTTCAGGCTCTAAACAAATGCAAGCATTCTCTGGTGTGGGTACTCTTGCTGTGAACTCACAATCTGAAGATCCTGTAGCTGCCTCTGCTTTAGCACAATATCTATCAAACACTGAATCACAATTGGCACTCTATAAAGCCAATAATGCAATCCCAGTTTCAAAAGAAGCCCAAAAAGATTCTGAAGTTGCAAAAGACCCTGTAGCTCTTGCAGTTATCAAACAAGTAGAAAACGATACATTGATGCCTAAGATGCCACAAATGGCTACATTCTGGAACTTGGCTGCCCCACTTATCGAAAATGCGTATACAGGTAAGACTCCAGCAACACAATACCAAGCACAACTTGATAATTTCGTAAAATCAATCTCATCAGCTACTGAATAATTTTTGATTAACTTAAGGGGATTGGGCTCATCCTAATCCTCTTATTTTTTATATACAAAAGGGTAAAATATATGTTTAAAAAGAAAATTAAACCATCTCCTGAAGCAACATACAAAGAGGTATGGCGCGAGGGTGATATTTTCACAAAACTCAGCTTCTTTATCATGGGTTTAGCACAACTAAAAAATAAACAATGGCTTAAAGGACTTAGCTTCCTCATCATCGAAATTGTCTTCCTTTTCTGGCTCATCTTCAATGGTATCAGCTCAATCAGTCTTCTGAGCAGCCTTGGACATATCAAGAATAAACAAGTCGTTTTTGATGAAGCACGACAAATTTATGTCACTCAACAACCTGACAACTCCATGCTTATCCTCCTGTTTGGTGTCATGTCATTAGTACTCATTGCGATGGTTGCGGTTATCTACGTTACAAGTCTTCGTTCAACACGTCACCTCTATGCCTTAAATCGTGATGGAGAGCATATCCCTACAACGATGGAGGATTTGGCTACACTCTTAGACAGCCGTCTTCATTACACACTGATGGCGATTCCTTTGCTTGGAATTTTAGTTTTCACAATTGCCCCTTTGCTTTTCATGATTACCATTGCCTTTACTAATTTCAACCAAGACCATCCTATCGGATTTTCTTGGACTGGTTTTGCTTCATTTGGTGAAATTTTGACAGGGAATATCGCAGGAACATTCTTTCCTGTCTTAGGTTGGACCCTCGTTTGGGCTGTGGCAGCTACAGCGACAACCTTCTTCTTTGGTGTCTTACTTGCGCTCTTGATTGAATCATCTGGAATTAAATTTAAGGCTTTCTGGCGTACACTCTTTGTTATCGTTATGGCCGTTCCTTCTTTTGTTTCCCTCTTAATGATGAATATGTTCTTGGACAACAACGGTCCACTTAACAGTTGGCTTCAAAGTATCGGTCTGATTGATCATCCTATTCCATTTTTGATGGATCCTTTATTGGCGAAGTTTTCAGTTATCGGCGTTAATATGTGGATTGGTATTCCTGTATCGATGTTAATTTCAACTGCGATTATCCAAAACTTGCCAACTGATCAAATTGAAGCAGCAAAAATTGATGGCGCCAACAGTTTTGATATTTTCCGCTCTATTACTTTCCCACAAATTTTGTTTGTTATGACACCTGCTTTAATTCAACAATTTATCGGAAATATCAATAACTTCAACGTTATTTTCCTCTTGACTGGTGGTGGACCATTGAACGCAGAGTATTTCCAAGCGGGCTCTACTGACTTATTGATTACTTGGCTTTACAGCTTAACCATGAAGTCTATTCCAAGTTATAATATCGCTTCAGCTATTGGTATCGTGATCTTTATCATCTCAGCTACAGCTTCATTGTTTGCTTACCGCCGTACAAACGCTTTTAAGGAGGGATAAAATGAAATCATATAAACGCCAACGTCAAGCTTCATTAGTACTCAGATACTTGCTCTTGACCTTACTCGCAATCATCTGGATTTTCCCAATTATTTGGATTATCCTGACCAGCTTTTCTAAAAATAATACCGGTTTTGTTTCGACATTCATTCCCCAGCAGTGGACTCTGGATAATTTTACTGGTATTTTCAATAACCCGGTTTATCCTTATGGTCATTGGCTCCTCAACACATTTATCATCGCAGTTATCTGTGCAGTTGTTAATACTTTGATTACCACTGTTATGTCATATGTTCTGTCACGTTTACGCTTCAAATTACGTAAACCTTTCCTACAGTTGGCACTTATCATTGGAATGTTCCCTGGTATCATGGCGATGATTGCTCTTTATTACATCCTAAAATCATTCAATATGACCAACTTAGTTGGCCTGACTTTGATCTATATAGGCGGCTCTGGTTTAGGCTTCTATATCTTTAAAGGTTTCCTCGACACAATTCCTGCTTCAATTGATGAAGCGGCCGTGATTGACGGCGCAACTAAATGGCAAATTTTCACCAAAATTACTTTGCCTTTGTCAAAACCAATGATTGTTTACACATCACTCACTGCCTTTATTGCACCTTGGCTTGACTTCCTCTTTGCGAGTGTTATCTTGGGCGGTGGCGATCCTAAGTCACGTACCATTGCCTATGGTTTGCAGAACATGATGACCAACTCCAGAGGATCCTCTGCAACAAACTTTACCCAATTTGTTGCGGGATGTGTAATTATCGCAATCCCTATCACTATTCTCTTCATTGTGATGCAAAAATTCTATGTTAAAGGAATTACTGCCGGTGCAGATAAAGGATAATAAACTAAAAAAGCACTCAACTTTGCGTTGAATGCTTTTTTTTATTGTCCCAAAAGTTCCTGTGCTTTTGCACCATACTTGTTCATATCAATGAGGATACCTGAACCTCCGTACATATCATAGGCAGATTGCCAATCATTGTCGGATGGGATCGTTGTATTTTCTACACCACCAAACATTGCCGGTAAAGCTTTTGTGATCAGGAATGTGTTGGAAAGATTTGTCATTGTAACAGCCCGAGCTGTACCCAAGGCACTTGCACCAGTAAAGAGTGTCAACGGATTTTTAACTTTTGATGTGAGCGTTTGCATCACTTGCTGTTGACGTTGGACACGTCCAAAGTCGCCTTGATCATCGTGACGGAAACGTGCATAGTTCAAAAGCGTGCGTCCATCCATTCGTTGTGGACCTTGCTTGATCATCATAAAGATTCCACCGCCATCAGGATAGCCCAAGGCCGCAGCTTCTTCTGCACTCAATTCCTTATCGTTTTTGGCCATACCTTCTGTTTCCGCTAAATCATCTGGTACGGGGACTTCATCAAATTTTTGACCGTTAATTGTAGCGAATTTGGCATCAATCTGTACTCCTCCAGGGAACATCGAATCAATCACTGTTGCAAAACTTGAGAAGTCCACTACAGCATAGTACTTGGCATTTATACCAAAATTTTGCTGCAAGGTTTGACGCACAAGTTCGACTCCTTGATTTTCATTTTGCTCACCAATCGTAAAGGCCGCATTAAGCTTCATGTTAGGGCCTTGACTTGCATCACCAACACCTGGGATGTTAACCAGAGTATCACGCATAAAACTCACTAATTGCATTTTACCATTCCTGCCAACATTCAAAACCATAATACTGTCAGAGTGAGCCACTCCTGAACTTTGCCCTGGACGCTGATCAGCACCTAGCAAAAGGATATTGACTGAGCCATCAGCATTGGCAGCACCATTGAACTGTTCGGCTTTAATTCCACCACCTTCTCGGCTGATTCCACGCTGATAGCCATAAATAAAGAAACCAATCATAATCAATATCAGTGCGATTAAAATAAAGAAGATCCGTTTGAGCCAACTTTTCTTTTTCTTTGGTTTTTTACTTCCTGTTTCCTCAGATGTTCCATCATCCAAGTTCTCTTCTGCACGACGACTTTCTTTCTTTTTCCCACGTTTGGATAAAAATGCTTCCGGTGCTGAATCGAAAGATCGGCTGGATCTTCTCCTTCTCTCAGAAGAAGAACTTTCAGACTGTGCGCGTTCTTCTTCCAAGTCAGCTGCGTATTCTTCTTCAAGAGCTTGCCAGCCTTCTATCTCTTCTACTAATTCATAATATTCTTGCTTTTCGCGTTCACTTAAGTAAGCTTTATTTGCTCTTAAGTATTCAAAACGTTTTTGTTTATTATCTTTCATTATCTGTCTATTATATCATGATTTTTTATTTTTGATAAAAGCCTTTCATAATTCTCAGCAGAATACAGATCCTTTTCTTAAGTTTTTTTACCAAAAAATTTATTTCTGAATCGTTTAACTTTCAGAAACTGTTCACGTGCTTTGTGCATCTGTTTATATCTCTTAGGGTTCTTTTTATAAAAATCTTGGTGAT
Source organism: Lactococcus formosensis (assembly GCF_018403745.1). Classification (GTDB taxonomy): domain Bacteria; phylum Bacillota; class Bacilli; order Lactobacillales; family Streptococcaceae; genus Lactococcus; species Lactococcus formosensis. The sequence continues at coordinate 140,515 of NZ_BOVP01000001.1, forward strand.
AATCTTCAGCTGGCCAAAATGTTTGCGCATTTTCTATAGGGACTATAATTGGTTTATCCCAAAGCCCCGACTCCGACAAGGCCTGCTTACTTTTCTCAGCAGCTTGACGTTGTTTCTTATTTTGAACATAGATTACTGGTCTATAATTACTACCTCGATCATAAAATTGACCTTCTTCATCCGTTGGATCAATAAGATTCCAGTAAATTTCCAGTAAGGTATCGTAAGAAATAACGGTATTTTCAAAAATTATCTCCACAGCTTCAGTGTGCCCTGTATATTTTCCGGAAACTTCATCATATGTCGGGTCATCCACATGACCACCAGTATAACCGCTAATGACAGACACTATGCCTGGACGTGTTTCAAAAGGTTCAACCATACACCAAAAACATCCTCCAGCAAAAATTGCAGTTTCTTTACTCATAGTTCTTCCTCCAAGCACATTATAGCACAATGAAAGGGCTTGCATGATATAATTTAACTATGAATAAATCATTAAATCAGGTTGAAATTTTGAATGAAATGTACAACTTAGTTTTAAGCAAACATATCCGAGAGTGGGAACGTACGTTGATATTAGAAGCTAAAAATCGCATTGAAAGCCAAGAAAATCTTGAAGATGCCTTAGTACAATTAGAGGCCCAATTACGCCCACTAGCTCTTCGCTATAATTTAACACCTATGACAAGCGAATTTTATAATAAAATATCCAATTCAAGTTTGTTTGGGCGTGGCGTCGGCCATCGTTTATAAGTGTCCATCTTTTTAATCAAAAAACGTTAGCTTTGCTAACGTTTTTTATTTCAAATTTCTTTTGCACTTAATTCCGTTTGACTCAAGCGTTCATACCACAACTTTCGTGTGCGTGAAAGTGTTGCAAAGAGAATATCTAGTATTGGCAACATAAGAAGAATTAAAGAAAGAACAATCATTAAGAAATTTTGCCCCAACTCATTTTGTGGGATGTAACCTGACCGTTGCAAGAAATAAGACAAGAAAGCAACAATCCCAAAATTAACGCAAGATAAAAGTTGTCGGATTAGGATCTTCCAGCGACTTCCTTCTATTTTTATTTTAAGAAGTTTTTGACCAAAAGTAACATTAAAAATGACAGGAATAGCCACGAAAGCAATAAGCATTGCTATATAAAAATGCGGTACAAAGTTCGATAGAAGATTCGCAAAAACGAGATCTACACCAAAGGCAATACTCCGTCGTATCATTCCAATCTGAGCAGGAACAGCTTGTTTAGCATCCAAATCAGGTAAAACCTTCACAAGTAAACACGCAATACCAAACCCTAACATACTTCCTAATGTATTAATCATTAAATCATCCACATCAAATAAACGATAAGGACGAGGATAAAGACCAAAAAGAGCTGAGCGTTGTAAAAGTTCAAACGATAAGGTGAGCATAAAACTCCATACTAAAGTTTGAGAAAAATTGCGTTTAAAGAGATAACGTAAATATATCCCAAATGGCAGTGTCAACAGAAGGTTAAAAAAAGGCTGAATAAAACTCGGCGCTTTTATAGCCATTAGCCATGTGGAAGAATCGTCGAGTACCAGCGGATTATAAGTTATAAACTGACGTACAAACTCAAAAGGAACAAGGTTTTGTTTAGGCCCTGTCATCTGTGCAACTTGTGCCACATCAGGCAAGGGAAAGATAGTCATCGCATAAGCACAAACTATGTAAAGAACAAAAGAAAAATTGACGATAAAACGCCAAGGGTTAACACGTCCATATTTACGATATTGAACGATCATATAAGGAATAAGACTCAGTAAGAAAAAAACAAAGAAGAGCAATACACCAATTTGAATAGCATGGAGATAAGTAAGCATAGAGATCCTTAAAAAATTTTTTATCTTTATTATAACAAAATTAATCAACTAAAAATGTTGGATAAGTTTATAAAAATATTTTGAATGAAAGGTAAGTGTATATCATTAATATTTCTCGTACAGTGACTATGCCTCAAATGCTTGAGCATATTTGATACAACCTGAAACATTTCTTAGTGCCTCTGGCTGTAAAGGTCGAATCATAAAAGCTTCTGCTGGAACGTCAAATGGTGCTTTAACTTTATATTTTTCAGCAGGTACATAGCCAAAACGAGAATAATACTGGGGATGCCCCAGAATACTTATGTAAGAAAATTCTTTTTGGATGGCACGTTTTTCTAACTCTTTCAGAAGATGTTGCCCCACTTTTTTACCTTGCCAAGAAGGTAAAACAGCTAATGGTGCAAGCACTAGCCCTTTATAACTTGCCTTATCGTTTATAATATTTACTTCGCTAAGTAAACCATAACCAACAATTCTCACCCCTTCAGTTGCAACCACTTCTAACCCTTCAACATAGCTGCAATCTGTTCGAAGCTTTTCTACAAGTTCTGCTTCATTACCATAGCCATGTTCTGACCTACTAAAAGCTTGCCAGATTAACTGCCTGACTTCTTCATAGTCTTTTTGATCGATACTTCTTATTTCCATTTTTTTCTCCTTCTTTATAATAGAAAAAACGGAATATTTTACTCCGTTTCTTCCTTTAAAATGTGATTGATTACAGAAGCTCTCGGGCTTTTTCTTCGATAAAACCTGCCACTTGATCAATCGTTTTTCCTGTACTGTCTAACAGTATAGCATCCTCAGCTTGTTTTAAAGGTGAAACTGCTCGTGTACTGTCCTTACGATCACGTTCGGCAATTTCTACTTTGAGGTCTTCCAAATCAGTAGGGATATTTTTTTGTAAATTTTCTTTATAACGTCGCTCTGCGCGTTCATCCACAGAAGCCACAAGGAAAATCTTCAAATCCGCATGAGGGAGGACAACTGTACCAATGTCACGTCCATCCATGATAATGCCACCTTCGTCAGCAATACGTTGTTGCTCGGCAACTAAAAATTCGCGTACTTGAGCTAAAGCAGAGATTTTTGAAACATTCTGTGTTATTTCGTTTGTACGAATAATCTTAGTAATATCCTCCGTTCCTAAAAACACAAGCTGACCATCAGCAGTATTTTTAAAGAAGATTGGTTTTTTCTTAATCACATCAATGATTTTTTGAGGATCTTCTGTTTTGTTTTGGAGGGCAACCAGTGTTGCCGCACGATACATTGCGCCCGTATCTAAATAGATGATTCCCAGATTTTGTGCAACGATTTTAGCGACAGTTGATTTCCCGCTTGAGGCAGGACCATCAACAGCTATTTGTAACTTTATCATGTTTCTTTCCTATTATAAATGCTTTTTATTATTTTAATTTTAATACTTGGCCAGGTGATATTGGTGAACCATCGGCATTGTATCCTGTTGCTGAGATATTATTAAGGCTTGCGATTACAGACCATGCAACACCTGTCTTCGCTGATATCTTACTTGGATCATCTCCAGCTACAATAACATAAGTTGCTCCCTCTTCTGTCGAGGATTCTTCAGTGGTTGGTGGTGGAGCTACTGTGCTTTCTTCTGGTTTTACTTCCTCAGTTGTCTGCTCTGTTTGTTCCTCCGTAGTTTGCTCTACAGTCTTTTCTGGATTTTCTTGAGCAAATCCACCACTATGTTGCGTTTGATTATTCCAAAGAATAAAGGCAATCATGAAACCAACCAGTAAAAACATCGTCACGACAGTAAAGGTCAAAGCACGTGAAGTTAATGACTTGTTATTTTGTTTTTTTCTAGGTGTGCTACCCGAACGCCTCTTTTCGGAATCTGCTTTCATGGCCTTGTAGATTTCTTTATCCCACGGTTCTTTTTCTGCCACATCTTTTTCCTTTCCTTTTTTATTTTTTTATATTATCATCATTGTATGAAAGTAAACATAATACCAGAAAATTGTATTGCATGCGGCCTTTGTTATTTACATGCTCCAGACGTCTTCGATTACCATGACAATGGTATCGTTAAATTTAATAATTCCGATAAACTGGAAAAAGAATATATTTCTGATGATAAAATAATAAGTGCAGCCAAGGCATGCCCAACAGCTGCGATAAAGATTACCAAATCTTAAAACCTTAAACTCTGATATTTATTTTACCATAAAATTACTTCTTTATCTAACTATTTCGTGATTTTAATTGAGTATTCTCATTATATATACAGCTTGTTTTTAACCGACAAGTTGTTTTTATTTTGGCTACTTAAATTAAAAAATCAGATTTATGAAACCAGTTTCACAAATTTTTGCAAATGTTTTCAATTTGTAGTATACTAAGACAGTAATAATTATATTATATAAAAATTTATAAGGAGGTTACTCAATTGAGTATCGGAATTGTTATTGCGAGCCACGGTGAATTCGCTGCAGGCATCAAGCAATCTGGTTCAATGATCTTCGGTGAGCAAGAGAAAGTACAAGCTGTCACTTTCATGCCTAACGAAGGACCAGACGACTTACGCGCCAAAATCGAAGCCGCTATCGCAACATTTGATGCTGAAGATGAAGTCCTTGTCCTTGCTGACTTGTGGAGCGGTTCTCCATTTAACCAAGCAAGTGCTGTTATGGGTGCCAATCCAGAACGTAAGGTAGCTATCATCACAGGCCTCAACTTGCCAATGCTTATTCAAGCCTACACAGAACGTATGATGGATGCTTCTGCTGGTGTTGAACAAGTTGCTGCAAACATTATTAAGGAAGCGAAAGCTGGTATTAAAGCATTACCAGAAGAGCTTAATCCTGCTGAAGAAAGCGCTGCACCAGCTGAAGCTGGCGTAAACGCTGCTGCTATCCCAGAAGGTACTGTTGTTGGTGACGGTAAGATTAAAATTAATCTTGCACGTATCGACTCACGTCTTCTCCACGGTCAAGTTGCCACTGCTTGGACTCCAGATTCAAAAGCAAACCGTATCATCGTTGTTTCTGATGCTGTTGCCAAAGATGAGATGCGTAAAACACTTATCACACAAGCTGCACCTCCAGGTGTTAAAGCCAACGTTGTCCCTATCAAGAAAATGATTGAAGTTGCTAAAGATCCACGTTTTGGTGAAACTAGAGCCCTTCTCTTGTTTGAAACTCCTCAAGATGCACTTGCTGCTATTGAAGGTGGTGTTCCTGTAGAAACACTTAACGTGGGTTCTATGGCACACAGTACAGGTAAAACAATGCTTAACTCAGTATTGTCTGTAAACAAAGATGATGTTGCCGCTTTTGAAAAGTTACGTGATCTCGGCGTTAAATTTGACGTTCGTAAAGTCCCTAACGATTCTAAATCTGACTTGTTTGCTTTGATTAACAAAGCAGACGTTAAGTAAAATTAAATATTATTAGGAGAAATTTATAAAATGAGTATTATTTCAATCATTTTAGTTCTTATCTTCGCGTTCTTAGCTGGACTTGAAGGTATCTTGGACCAATGGCAATTTCACCAACCAATTATCGCCTGCTCATTGATCGGTATCGCTACTGGTCACATGGCTGCAGGGATCATCTTGGGTGGTTCATTGCAAATGATCGCCCTTGGTTGGGCTAACGTTGGTGCCGCTGTCGCACCTGACGCTGCACTTGCTTCTGTCGCTTCTGCTATCTTGATGGTTCAAGGTGGTAACTTTGACTTGACACACATCACTGGTGTTATCGTACCTGCCGCTATCTTGTTGGCAACTGCTGGTCTCGTACTTACTACATTGGTTCGTTTCCTTTCAGTTGGTATCGTTCACTTAGCTGATGCTGCTGCTGAAAAAGGTTCTTATTCAGGTGTTGCTGGTTGGCACATGTTCGCACTCCTTCTTCAAGGTTTGCGTATTGCTATCCCTGCTGCAATCATCCTTGCTATCCCTGCTGAAACAGTAACTGCTGCCTTGAACTCAATTCCTGATTGGGTTTCTAAAGGTCTTGCTGTTGGTGGTGGTATGGTTGTTGTTGTTGGTTACGCAATGGTTATCAACCTCATGGCAACTAAAGAGCTATGGCCATTCTTCTTCCTCGGATTTGTACTCGCACCACTTTCTTCAATCACTTTGATTGGTATGGGTATCCTTGGTGTTGTTATCGCTCTCATCTACCTCAATCTTTCTAATACTGCTGGTAACGGTGGAACTGCTTCTTCAAGTGGTGACCCAATCGGCGATATTCTCAACGATTATTAATTAGGAAGGAGATTTTATAAAAATGGAAAATACAAATAAAAAGTTTAGCCTTTCTAAAAACACACGCTTGAGCGTTATGTTCCGTTCAATGTTCCTTCAAGGTTCTTGGAACTACGAACGTATGCAAAACCTTGGTTTCCTCTATTCAATCATCCCTGCATTGAAACAGTTCTACAAACCAGGTTCTGAAGAAGCTAAAGAAGCTTTGAAACGCCACATGGAGTTCTTCAATACTCACCCATACGTAGCCGCACCTATCGTCGGTGTTACATTGGCCCTTGAAGAAGAAATCGCTAACGGTGTCGAAATCGACGAAGCAGCTATCCAAGGTGTGAAAGTCGGTATGATGGGACCTCTCGCTGGTATCGGTGACCCTGTCTTCTGGTTCACAGTACGTCCTATCGTTGGTGCCATCGCTGCCTCACTTGCAACTGGTGGTTCTATTATCGCTCCAATCTTCTTCTTCGTTGTTTGGAATGCAATCCGTATCGCTTTCTTGTGGTATACACAAGAGTTTGGTTACAAACAAGGTACTGCAATCACAAGCGACCTCGGTGGAGGAATGCTTCAACAAATTACTAAAGGTGCATCTATCCTTGGTATGTTCATCCTTGGTGTATTGATCCAACGTTGGGTTAACATCAGCTTCACTGGTCCTAACGCTATGCTCCCATCTAAACCTTTGGCAGATGGCGCTTACGTTGGTGAATGGATCGACAAAGCAGGTAAAGTCGTTGTTCAAGGTGCCCAAACAGGTACTACTGGCGATGGTGTTGCTAAGTTTGATTGGTTAGACCAAGCAGGTAACGTTGTTGGTAACGGTGTTGCTGGTCAAGACGGTTTCGCACATTACGTAACTGTTGATCAACTTAACACAGTTGACGGTTCTACATTGCACAACATCTTAGGTCAAGTATCATCTGGTCTTGGCTTGAGCCCAGAACAAACACAATCACTTCAAGACGTGTTCAATTCATTAATTCCTGGATTTATCGCATTGCTCTTGACTTTCCTTGTTCTTTGGATCTTGCGCAAATGGAAAAACAAAAACGCACCATTGTTCATCATCATTGGTATGTTCGTTCTTGGTATCGTACTTCACGTTGCAGGTCTTGCTTAATAAGATTTTAAAACAAGAACAAAATCGTCGTGTACTCGCGGCGATTTTTTATTAAGATTATTTTTGATATAATAAAGATACTATAATATCGTTAGGAGCACTAAATTGGCACAATCACTGAATACTAAAGTCGACTTTACCACTGCTGGTATTGCTTATCTTGGCTTTGCTGAATATGGTAAAATTATGATTGGAGACCGAGCTTTCGAGTTTTTCAATGATACAAATGTTGAAAAGAATATGCAATTTCCGTGGGCCTCTATTAAACGTGTGGAAGGTGATGTTTCTGTTTCAAAAAATGGAAAAGTAAAAATTGGTCGTCAGTTTATCATTGTCTTTCGCAATGAGCAGAAAGTTCGTTTTGCTTCCAAGGAGTCTGGTACTGTCTTAAAATACATCCGACAATATATTGGAAATGAAAAAGTTGTGCGTCAGAAAGGCTTCTTTGATAAATTCTTTAGCCTCTTCCGTCGTAAAAAGAAATAAAAAGTCTCAAATGAGGCTTTTTATTTTTTAACAAAAAAAGCATACTGCACATGCACCATGATTTTCTTAATTAAGTATCTGTTTCGTTTCGTTCACGTCCAAAGAGATTAAAATATAGGCGATCTAAGATATTTTCACGGTAATCCTTTCGACCAATGAAACGTGTGACTTTACTAAAAATGTAGCATGACAATAGAGTAACAGCAAAGTTTGGAAAGGCCAGATAGGTCGCTAAGGATAACCCCATAACCACAATATCAATTCCAAATAAGACACGGTCAATCGTAAATTGCCAACGGTCTTCCATAATTCGACTCAAGAGGATTGAACCACCGAAAGTCCCGTTAGAAACTACAACCAGCCCTGCTCCTATTCCTGATAAAACACCATCAGAAATACCAGCGAAAATAATTTGGTTAAATTGAAACCCATTAATCCCCATCGCCTCATAGGCCAGCATCCATAAGCTCATCGCAGCTGCACCAGGAACACTCAGCAAAAGCTCCCTTCGGCTCAAAAGCTTCCAGCCAAAGAGAAATAAGGGAATATTCACTACAAAAAAAGTCAGTGCTGGATTAATCCCGAAAACAAAATCAACAAATACTGAAAAACCTGCGATTCCGTTACTTGCCAAGTAATTAGGAATAACAAAAAGTCTTACCGATAAAATATAGAAACCCACTCCTACAATAAGAACAATTAAATCTTTTATAAACTGTTTATCTATCTTTACTCCAATGATTGACATAGGTCCCCCTTTATTCTATAATACCATTTAGTATTTTAAAGAACTAATGATTTATGAGGCGCTTGCAAAGTTTTAAATTTTCTGATAGAATGACATTAGAAGTCAGTTTTAAGACTATCTTTTTGGAGAGAGCTTGTGGGTGGTGAAAACAAGTAAAGATTCTTTAAACATTCTGCTTCTTGCTTGATTTTATCCTATGAAAATAGGAACGTGTTTCTCGCGATAAGGGAACTAAAGTCCTATCCCTATGATAGGAAATTTAGGTGGAACCGTGCTTATAGCGCCCTAATTCTTCTTTAAGGAGAGTTAGGGCTTTTTATTTTATATTAAAAGGAGATTTTATGCTTGATATCAAAAAAATCCGTGCAGACTTTGACGGAGTAGCCGCAAAATTGGAAACACGTGGTGTTAAAAAAGAAACACTGCAAGAACTCCACGAACTCGATGTACGCCGTCGTGAACTGATCGTACAATCTGAGAACTTGAAAAAAGAACGTAATGCCGTATCTGATGAAATCGCGTTGATTAAACGTGAAAAAGGTGATGCCTCTGAAAAAATCACTGCCATGAAACAAGTTTCTGCTGATATTAAAGTCATTGATGCTGAACTTGCTGATATCGAAGAAAAGTTGACCACTTACACAACAACGCTTCCCAACTTGCCACATGATGATGTGCCTATAGGTGCTGATGAAGATGATAATGTGGAAATTCGTCGTCATGGTCAAGCGCCTGAATTCAGTTTTGAACCTAAACCTCATTGGGACTTAGGAGAGTCTCTTGGTATCCTTGATTGGGAACGTGGTGGTAAAGTGACTGGCTCACGTTTCCTCTTCTATAAAGGCGCTGGTGCGCGTTTAGAGCGCGCCCTGTATAACTTTATGTTGGACGAACATGCTAAAGAAGGCTATACCGAAATGATTACGCCTTATATGGTCAATCAAGACTCTATGTTTGGTACTGGTCAATATCCAAAATTCAAAGAAGATACTTTTGAAGTAAATGATGATCGTGGTTTTGTGCTCATTCCTACTGCTGAAGTACCTTTAACCAACTACTACCGTGGTGAAATCTTGGATAATGCTGAACTCCCAATCTACTTCACAGCAATGTCTCCTTCATTCCGTTCTGAAGCGGGTTCAGCTGGCCGTGATACACGTGGCTTGATCCGTTTGCATCAATTCCATAAAGTTGAAATGGTCAAATTTTCTCGCCCTGAGGAATCTTATGATGAGCTAGAAAAAATGGTTGTCAACGCAGAAAACATTTTGCAAAAACTAGGTTTAGCTTATCGTGTAATTGCTCTTTCTACAGGCGATATGGGCTTCTCTGCCGCTAAAACTTATGACTTGGAAGTTTGGATCCCTGCCCAAAATACTTACCGTGAAATTTCAAGCTGTTCAAACTGTGAAGATTTCCAAGCGCGCCGTGCCCAAATCCGCTATCGTGATGAAGAAGGCAAAGTTAACTTGCTTCATACTTTAAATGGTTCTGGACTTGCTGTTGGTCGTACAGTTGCTGCAATCCTTGAAAACTATCAAAACGAAGACGGCTCAGTAACCGTCCCTGAAGTTCTTCGTCCATACATGGGTGGATTAGAAGTTATTAAATAAAACAAAAAAACTTGCAAATGCAAGTTTTTTATTTTACAACTCAACGATATTTCCAGATTTCAAGTAAACGATCCATTCACAAAGGTTAACCGCATAGCCAGTAATACGCTCCAAGAATACAAGAGTCATCAAGTAATCTTTACCCGTCGTGATTGTTTCTGTGTTTTCTTTCATCGCTTCCAAGATTTTTTCTTGAATTTCACCGCTCATATTTTTAACTGTTTGGTATTGATCTGCGATTTCACGCGCACGTTTATCATTACCTTGAATATAAGCATTCAATGAAGCATCAACCACTGATTTGACCTTTTCACCTAAAAGAGAAATATCTTCTTCAACTTCATGAATACGCTCTTCACCTTTAAGGTTAATTGCTGCTTTGGCAATTGAAGTCACGTGATCGCCCATACGTTCCAAGTCACTTGAGGCTTTAAGCACTGTGATAATCGTACGTAAATCCCCTGAAACTGGTTGTTGCAAGGCAATCATTTCCAATGATTTTGTTTCTAATTTTGTTTCCAATTGGTTAATCATCTCATCGCTTGTAATGACATCTTCTGCCAACTCACGATCATGACTCACAAAGGCACGAACTGCTTTATTCAATTGTGCAGAGACTTGTGTTCCCATTGAATAAAATTGGTTGTGAAGTTTATTGAGTTCTTCTTCGAATTGTGTACGTAACATTTTTTCTCCTCTTAACTAAGCTCAGAGCAATAAGTGCTCCTTACATCATACCATATTATCCAAACTTACCAGCAATATAATCTTCTGTTTCCTGTTTTTCAGGATTAAGGAAGATTTTTTTCGTATTATCCATTTCAACTAGGTCACCATTGAGCATGAAAGCAGTACGATCAGAGATACGTGAAGCCTGTTGCATGCTGTGCGTAACAATAGCCAAAGTATAATCTTCTTTAAGTTCTAAAAGTGTTTCTTCCACGTGCCCTGCCGAAATTGGATCTAGAGCTGACGTTGGTTCATCAAGCAAGATGATTTTAGGATTGACTGCAAGTACACGTGCAATACATACACGTTGTTGTTGTCCACCAGATAAACCAAGTGCTGAAGTATGAAGGATATCTTTTACCTCATCCCAAATATTTGCGGCCTTAAGTGAATTTTCAACGACTTCATCAAGCAAAGCTTTGTCTTTTACACCTTTGAGGCGCAAACCATAGACAACATTTTCATAAATCGAAAATGGGAAAGGATTAGGTTGTTGAAAAACCATACCGATTTCTTTACGAAGATCTACGGTATCCACTTTTGGACTGTAGATATTATGCCCTTTATACATGATTGCTCCAGTAATCGTTACGGTTGGAATCAAATCATTCATGCGGTTAATCGAACGTAAAAGTGTTGATTTACCACATCCAGAAGGGCCAATAAGTGCTGTAATCTCATTAGGATAGAATTCCATGTTGATTTGATTGAGCGCTTTTTTCTTACTGTAATACAGCGAAAGGTCGCTGACTGTTAAAATTGCTTCTTTTGTCATATTGTCCTCTCGATTATCCAAAGTGTCCTGAAACATAATCTTCTGTCGCTTTAAGATTTGGCTGCGTGAAGATTTTGCTTGTCTCATCGTATTCAATCAAGTCGCCTGAATAGAAGAATGCCGTATAGTCAGAAACACGACTGGCTTGTTGCATGTTGTGCGTAACGATAATAATCGTATAGTCTTTCTTAAGTTCGGTCATTGTTTCTTCAATTTGCATTGTAGAAATAGGATCCAAAGCTGAGGCTGGTTCATCCATCAAGATGATTTCTGGTTTAACTGACAGTGCACGTGCGATACATAAACGCTGTGCTTGACCACCGGAAAGTGCCAAAGCTGACTTGTTCAAATTATCCTTAACTTGCTCCCATAAAGCTGCTTGCTTGAGCGATGTTTCCACAATTTCATCTAATTTTTTCTTGTCTTTTATTCCTTCACGACGGTGGATAAAAGCGATATTTTCATAGATTGACTTTGGGAAAGGATTTGGTCTTTGGAAAACCATACCGATTTGCTTACGGACTTCGTAAACATTGACTTTAGGGTCACTGATATTGACACCTTCATACATGATTTCACCTGTTACTCGTGCGCCATCAATCGTATCATTCATACGGTTAAGCGCGCGGAGATAAGTTGATTTACCAGAACCTGAAGGGCCGATTAAAGCTGTTACTTGATTTTTAGGAAATTGCATAGAGACACCATGAATTGCTTCTTTTGTGCCGTTATAGAAAACCCGCAAATCGTTTGTTGAAAGAGCGATATTTTTGTCGAAAGTCAAAATGTGACGTTCGTTCCAATCATAAGTTGCCATATTTTTCTATATTCCTTACTAATTTCCAGATGTGAGTTTCTTGTGGAGGCGATTTCCGAGGAAACGTGCCCCAAGATTGAACAGCAATACAAAGATAATCAGTACTGCAGAAGCTCCTGCAGAAATCTGAGTTGCCGTTGCGATCGTTCCTTCAGTATTCAAAGCCCAAATATGTACGGCCAATGTTTCAGCAGGACGGAAGAGTGACAATGGGCTTGTCAATGACATAGGATTCCAGTTAGCCCAGTTGATTGGCAAGTTGGTTTGACCCGCAGTATAGATCAAGGCCGCAGCTTCACCGAACACACGTCCTGAAGATAAGATAACCCCTGTTAAAATCCCCGGTACTGCTGCTGGTAAAATGACTTTAGTGGCTGTTTCCCATTTTGATAAACCGAGAGCTAAGCCACCTTCACGTTGCATTGTCGGAATGGCACGGAGTGATTCTTCAACATTACGTGTCATTAAAGGAAGATTGAAGACTGTAAGAGCAAGGGCACCTGATAAGACAGAGAAACCAAGCCCAAACTGAATAACGAAGAGTAACATACCGAAGAGACCCACAACGATTGAAGGGAGAGATGATAAAACCTCAATCGCTGAGCGAACTGCACCAGTCAACCAATGTTTTTGATTGGCATATTCTGAAAGGTAAATTCCTGCCCCCAATGAGAGTGGAATCGAAATAATTAAAGTCACAACTAACAAGTAAACTGAGTTAAAAAGTTGAATAGCAATACCACCACCAGTCAATGGATTTGACGGTGTTGTTAAGAATTCCCAAGATACAAAAGGTAAACCTTTAATTAAAATATAAATCAAGAGAAAAGCGAGTATCGCCACAATGATGCCTGAGAGTGCATAGAGCACGCCAGTAGCAATTTTATCTGTGCGTTTAGCATTCATTATTTAAGGCTCCCTTTCTTAGCGATAGCACGCATCGCGATGTTAAATACTAATGACATAAGGAGAAGGAGGAGTCCAAGTGACCAAAGCGCATTCAATTGAATACCTGGTGTAGCATTTGGAATACCTGATGTCAAAATTGACGTTAAAGTTGAAGCTGGTGAAACCAGATCCTTTGGCATTGTCACAGCATTACCAACAACCATTTGGATAGCTAATGCTTCACCGAAGGCACGCGCCATACCAAAGATTACCGCTGTCAAGATACCAGGTGCTGCCGCACGGAGTAAGACACGCCAAATAGTTTGCCAGCGTGTGGCTCCTAAACCAAGTGAAGCTTCACGATAATGCGGTGGAATTGCTTTAAGCGCATCGACAGTCATTGAAGTAACAGTTGGTAAAATCATAACAAAGAGTACAAACACACCGGCAAGCAAGCCAAGACCTGTTCCACCAAATGTATTACGTATAATAGGTACAACAACAGTCAAACCGATAAATCCATAAACAACTGAAGGGATACCTACCAAAAGTTCAATAACTGGTTGTAAAATTTTCGAACCGTATTTTGGTGAAATTTCTGTCATATAAATTCCAGCACCGATGGCAAAAGGTGTCGCAACTAAAGCTGAAAGCACAGTAACGATTAAAGACCCAGCAAACATTGGTAAAGCACCAACTGCAGGTTTTCCATCAGGTCCAATCGCGCCTGGTTCCCAATGTGTTCCAAAGAGGAAGCGGAACGGATTCACACCATCAACGAAGAAAGTGGAAAGACCTTTTTGAGCGACAAAGACCAGAATAAGTCCAACGACAAAAACGATAATTGCGATACACAAGAACGTCAATGTTCTACCAAATTTTTCCAAGCGTGAATCTTTTGAACTTGAAAGTAATTTTTCTTTAATTTTTGAGTTTTCCATAACTACCTTACTAATTATTTAATTGGTGTAACTTTACCTTTATAATCACGATCAATTTTCATCTCCGTTACAGGGATGTAGCCGAGTTTTCTCAGTGTTACTTTGTCATTTTTAACATAGTTGATAAAGCGATTTTCTACAAAGTTCTTATTTTTATTATTGGTATACATATGTTCGTAAGACCAAATTTTCCACTTATTAGTTGTTACATTTGTATCTGTAGGTTCAACCCCATCTAAGTTCAGTGGTTTAATCCCTGGCTTGTGGATATAAGGGAACGAAACATAAGAAATTGCACCTGGTGTTTGACCAACCAATTGTACAACCGAACCAGAGGCATCTTGAGTAGGGCCGTCAATTTCCCGTGCTCCATTCAAGGCAAGGTTATCAAAATTGACACGTGTTCCTGAACCTGCCGTCCGTCCGATAACCGTAATTTCTTGATCTGGACCGCCAACTTCTTTCCAGTTTTTTACTTTTCCGGTGAAAATATCAATAAGTTGATCTTGAGTGACATTTGATAAATCCAAATTTCGATTCACGATTGGTGCAAAACCGACAACTGCAACCTTATTTCCTGTGATTTTAGAAGCATCAATTCCTGATTTTTCTTCCGCAAAGATATCTGAGTTACCAATTTGGAAAGAACCTGCGACCACTTGTGCAAGTCCAACACCTGAGCCTCCACCTTGAACCATAATAATATCTTCTGGATATTTCTTCATATAATCCAAGGAAACTTGTTCAACCAGTGGTTTCATTGCCGTTGAGCCACCTACTGTGACTTGATTTGAGTTGGGCGCACATGCCGCTAAAGTCACAAGACTCATTGCTGCAAATAAAGCCATTAAAATTTTCTTTTTCATATCCTTATTTTAGCATAAATCAACCATAAATAAGCAAAAGCTTACCGCTTACAATGTAAACAGTTTGTAAATGGAACGGCAAAGAGAGCACCTGAGACATGGCCCAAGTACTCTTGCTCTTTGCATCATCATTAAGAACAAGGATTCTCTAAAAGAATAAGTTTTTGTAAAGTAAAACTAAGGGTATGAAAAAGAAAATTTTAACGTTTTACTCTGCTCACTCTCAATTCTTATTTATTTGTGATTTTTCCTTGAGCGTCACGTTCTACTTTCATATCAGAAACTGG
The DNA here is from genome assembly GCF_018403745.1 of Lactococcus formosensis. Lineage (GTDB taxonomy): Bacteria > Bacillota > Bacilli > Lactobacillales > Streptococcaceae > Lactococcus > Lactococcus formosensis. Next base: position 155,884 of record NZ_BOVP01000001.1, read on the forward strand.
AATATAGCCGAGTTCCTTGATTGTTTTTGTATCTTCAGTAACGTATTTGATGAAATCTGTTTCGGCTGCTGTTTCTTTTTCTTTATTGGTATACATGTGTTCGTATGACCAAACTTTGTAGCTATTGTCTGCAACATTTTCATCTGTAGGTTTTACATTATCAATGCTGACTGCTTTAATATCTTTACTCTTATCAAGGTAAGAAAAAGCAACGTAAGAGATTGCACCTGGTGTTTGAGAGACCATAGTTACCGCCGTACCTGAGGCATCTTGCGTTGGCCCCTCTACTTCTTTTTCGCCACCGAGAGCTAAATTATCAAAGTTCACACGTGTACCTGAACCTGCTGCACGCCCAATTACTGTGATTTTTTCATCCGGACCTCCTACTTCCTTCCAGTTCTTCACTTTCCCCGTGAAGACATCTTTAAGTTGTTGTGTTGAGAGATTATCAATGTTAATATCTTTATTTACAATTGGAGCAAAACCGACGACAGCTACTTTATGGTCGTTCAATTTAGAAGCATCAATTCCTGATTTTTCTTCTGCAAAGATGTCAGAATTACCGATTTGGAAGGTTCCTGTTGAGACCTGAGTCAAACCTACACCGGATCCACCACCTTGTACAGTAATTTGAACTTCTGGTTTTTTAGCTGTATACTCAGTTGAAGCTTGTTGTGCCATAGGTTGCAAGGCTGTTGAACCTCCAGCGATGATTTTACCTGAAGCTGGCGTTGAGCTCTCTGAGCTGCTATTAGACGATGAATTGCCATTTCCGCAAGCTGCAAGCGTCAACAGAGCTGCACCAGCGATAATTCCAGAAAGTAACTTTTTATTCATGAGATTTTCTCCAATATTTTTCTATGTTCTCCGTAAGCTCTTTTGCTTACATAACTATCTTAACACTGTTAGCAACCTATAATTGTAAATACTTAGTAAATACTAGGTAAACGCTTAGTAAACGGTTTTACTTTTTATTATTACTACAAGAGAAAAAGCAAGAGACAGCTGTCTCCTGCTTTTTAACGATTGTAGGCTTTGATTTGACGTGCAATGTCACGATTTTGTTCTTTACGTTTGAGTGTTTCACGCTTGTCGTATTGTTTTTTCCCTCGTGCAAGTCCCATTAAAACCTTAGCAAAACCATTCTTCAGATAAACTTTCAAAGGAATAAAAGTAATTCCTGTTCCTGTTAATTCTTTTTCAATCTTCATGATTTCTTTTTTCTTAAGTAAAAGTTTGCGCGTGCGAAGTTCATCCACATTAAAGATGTTTCCTTGCTCGAAAGGTGCAATATGAACATTGGAAAGCCAAACCTCACCATCCCGTACCCGAGCAAATCCATCCTTAAGCTGAATTTTTGCTTGACGGACCGATTTGATTTCTGTTCCTGTTAGAACAATCCCTGCCTCAAATGTTTCAAAAATTTCATAATCATGCCGGGCCTTTTTATTCTGGGCCAAGGGCTTATCTACTGTATTTTTTACCATACATATATTATATCACATAACTTTTTCTTACAAACTTCCTCAGTTCTTTTTGATAATATTTTATAAAAAAATCTTTAGACAGAAAATCACCAATCCATCCAAAGACTTTTTATTTAAGATAAATTCTTAAGAAAGTTTTGAGCCAACATTTTCGATAAGCTCTGGGATTCCAGCAGCTTTAGATCCACCAGCCATAGCCATATCTGGTTTACCACCACCTCGGCCATCAATATATGGTGCGAGCTCTTTAATCAAGTTTCCAGCTTTAACATCAGCTGTTTTACTTGCTACAAGAAGACTCACTTTTTCACCAATCTTAGCAACAAGGACAAGGACATCTGACAACTCTTTTTGTTTCCAGATATCTGCAAGATTACGTAGACCATTTACATCAGGTACTGCAACTTCACTGGCAATATAACTTGTACCTGCTGCTTTGAGAACATTTTTAAAGACTTCATCAGATTGACTTGCAGCTAATTTACCTGCTAGTGCGTCATTTTCTTTTTGAGCAGCTTTTAGTTCTTCTTGCATTGCTGTCACTTTCGTCACAACTTGAGCAGCTTGAGGTGCTTTTACAACTGCAGCGACTTCATTGAGCGTATTTTCAGCATCTTTAAATGCTTCATAGGCTTTTTGACCTGTTACGGCAACAATACGGCGAACGCCTGATCCGATACCTTCTTCTTTGATAATCTTGAAGAGACCAATTTCACTTGTTGTCGCTGTGTGCGTTCCGCCACAAAGTTCGACAGAGTAATCACCAATTTTAACGACACGTACATTTTTACCATATTTTTCGCCAAAGAGAGCCATTGCACCCATTTCTTTAGCTGTATCAATATCAGTTTCTACCGTTTCAACAGCCAATGATTGCCAAATTACTTCGTTAACTTGACGTTCAATATCAGCCAGCTCTTCCTTGCTTACAGGAGCAAAGTGTGTAAAGTCAAAGCGAAGGAATTCTACCTCATTAAGTGATCCTGCTTGAAGTGCATGCTCACCTACAATGTTGTGCAATGCGGCATGGAGCAAGTGAGTCGCTGTGTGGTTTTTAACGATACCATGACGGCGTTCCGCATCAATTTCAAGTGTGTAAGTTTCACCAACTACAAGAGTAGAGAGAATGTCAACCATATGAAGGTTTTGACCATTTGGTGCATGTTGGACATCCTTAACTTCTGCAACAACTTTGCCTGCAGCATTTTTGATCACACCGTGGTCAGAAACTTGTCCACCCATTTCTGCGTAGAATGGTGTTTTATCGAAAATAAGTTGCGCTTCACCGCTTACGGTATCCACTTTTTCATCATCTTTAACGGCCACAAGAAGTTTGCCATCGTATTTTTCAACATCGTAGAGGAATTCAGATTCTTCTTTGATGGATTGGAGTGTCTCATTTTGTGCGCCCATTGAGCCACCTTTAACGACAGCAGCACGTGCACGATCTTGTTGTTCTTTCATCGCTGCTTTGAAACCTTCATGGTCAATCTTGAAGCCTGCATCTTCAGCTAATTCCTCAGTTAACTCTACTGGGAAACCATAAGTATCATAAAGACGGAAGATATCTTGACCTTCAAGCATTGTCTTGCCTTCTTCTTTGAGTTTACCAAGCAGTTCATCCAAGAGTTTGCTACCACCATCAATTGTACGGCCAAAAGCTTCTTCTTCACGATCGATAATTTGCATGATAAAGTCTTGCTTTTCAAGGACTTCTGGGTAGTATGACTCCATAATTTTACCTACAACGGGAACAAATTGAGCCAAGAATTTACCTTCAATACCTAATTTTTTACCGTGCATTACTGCGCGACGAAGAAGACGGCGGAGAACATAGCCGCGTCCTTCATTTCCTGGCAAAGCACCGTCACCGATAGCAAAGCTCAATGCACGAATGTGGTCCGCAATCACTTTAAAGCTCATGTTATTGCCATCTGGATCGTAAGTTTTACCAGAAATACGTTCAATTTCACGAATGATAGGGAGGAAAAGGTCGGTATCAAAGTTTGTTTTACCACCTTGGATAATACAAACCATACGTTCAAGCCCCATTCCCGTATCAATATTTTTCTGTGGCAACTCTTTGTATTCGCTACGTGGAACAGCTGGATCAGCATTAAATTGCGACAGAACGATATTGTATATTTCGATGTAACGGTCGTTCTCGATATCTTCAGCCAAGAGTTTCAACCCAATATTTTCAGGATCGTAAGCTTCACCACGATCGAAGAAAATTTCTGTATCCGGTCCTGAAGGCCCTGCACCAATTTCCCAGAAGTTGTCTTCGATCGGTACTAAATGACTTGCATCAACACCGAGCTCCACCCAACGGTTAAATGTATCTTTATCATCAGGGTAGTAAGTAATATAAAGTTTTTCTGCTGGAAAATCAAAATATTCACTACTTGTAAGCATCTCCCAAGCATAAGCGAGCGCTTCTTCACGGAAATAATCACCAATTGAGAAATTTCCAAGCATTTCAAACATTGTATGGTGACGCGCTGTTTTACCAACATTTTCGATATCGTTTGTACGGATTGATTTTTGGGCATTTGTAATACGTGGATTTTCAGGCACAACTGAACCGTCAAAATATTGTTTCAATGTCGCAACACCAGAGTTGATCCAGAGTAAAGTTGGGTCGTTCACTGGTACTAAAGATTGTGAAGGTTCAATAGAGTGTCCTTTTGATTTAAAGAAATCAAGGAACATTTGACGTACTTCTGTTGAAGTCATTTTTTTCATAGCTATTCTCCTAATAAAATAATTTTCATTTACTTTTTTTGTGAATAATCACACAATATAAAAACAAAAAAATCATCGTAAACGAGGGGCGTCACTCACGCGGTACCACCCTCATTCACGATGAATTCATCGTCTCTCTTTTGCTTGATAAAGCAGATTCCCTGCTGTTAGAAAACCTTAAGGTCTTCAGCACGTTGACTTATCGACTTTCACCCCACGTCGACTCTCTGTAAAGTCATTTTTTTCATTTATTTAGATGATGAACTTGATGTAAATTGCGAGAAGACTGAAGAAAATGCTTCTTCTTTTACAGTGACATTATGTGCTTTTAGGTATTCACCAATTACTCCAGCAACATAAGTCGTATCTGCCAATTTTTCGGCTTTGATTACATCTTTAAGTTTATCTTTGTATTTGTTCATATCTGAACCTTTATCTGAAGTTTTAATCATTTTCACAACATAGTAACTTGTTGCTCCTGTTGAGGCATCTGCAGATTCAATAACATCAGAAACTTCACCATTTTTTAACTTAAAGGCTGCAGTTTGTACTTCTTTTGGAATAGTAGTACTTGTTGAATCAAATTTTTGCTTGTTGCTTGCATTATCTTTCTCGAATTTAGCTGCATCAGCTTTAGCAGATTTTACCGCTTTTGTCGCGGCATCTTTAGTTGTTTCTGGAACAACAATTGCTTCAACTTCGGGATGGAAGTCTGCCCAAGCTGCTTTTAAGTTAGCATCTGTAAATTGTGTATCTGAGATTTTTTTCTCAATAGCATAATTTTGCAAGAGACCACCACGCAGATAAGTCTTATAGCTTGCTTCAGTAAAACCCTGTTGTTGCAATGCCGATGCAAATTGTTCACCCATTTGTTTTTTTGTTTCATCAAACTTTGCTTGAACATCTTTATCTGTAACCTTATCACCAAAGTCTTTTTCAAACATTTTTGACATTGTCAAATTTTGCAAAAGAGATGTAGCAGGCATATTTGGAAAAGATTTAGCTTCGTTATAGAAGTCGCTCACATTGATTGTGTCACCCTTCATAGTGATGATATTAGCCCCAGTTGAGTTATTATTTCCACAAGCGGAAAGTGTGACAAGCCCTAAAGCTGCAACTGCTGTTGCGACTAAGATGTTCAATTTTTTAAATTTCAAAGTTTTCTCCTTGTTGGGTGTAATCCCTTGATACATTTGTTTCTTGTAACAATATTATAACACAAAAGATTAAATAAACCTAAACTGATTTATAATATCAAACTTTCTTAATCATTAATATGCCATCTCCTAAAGGTACCATACTGGCACGATATTTAGGATTATCTAAAACTTCGTCGAATAGACGACGCAGACCACGTTCAAGTGCACGCTGCGTTCGTTTAATTTCCATAATCGGAATGAGAATTTCTCCGCCTTGGAAAATGTCATCCATGATAATCACACCATTTTCCGAAAGCAGCTCCATTGCCCGGGGAAGAAATTCTACATATTTTGATTTTGCCGAATCCATAAAGATAAAATCGAATTCCCCTTGAAGATCCGCCAAAAGATCTGCAGCATCTCCTTCTAAGAGAGTGATTTGTTTTCTTACATCATAGGTAGCCAGATTGTCTTTAGCCAAGGCAATCATCTCTGGGTTACGATCAATAGTAATAATCTCCGCACCTGGTGCAGCTTCTGCCATCATGAGAGCAGAAAAACCAATTGCAGTCCCTATTTCTAAAATTCTTTGCGGTTTCATCAGGTCCAAAAGCATTTGGAAATATACTACCGTCTCATGAGGAATAATTGGGATATTATTTTCATGAGCAAACGTCTCAACATTCTTTAGCGGACCAGTAATTTGTGTTTGACGTTCGCGCATAAAGTCAACAATTTCTTCTTTGACTACTGGACGATTCATCATTGGATTACTTGTTCTCTTATATGTTAAAACCATTATAAATGGACTCCTTTTTCGACTAAATTTTCCAGCTCAATTAAACGTTTTTCAAAAACAGCAAAAGCCGATTCTAAGTACGTTATTTCTTCCATATCTACACCTGCTTGAGCAATCACAGCCAGCGGATAATCACTTGATCCAGCTTTGAGATAAGTGAGGTATTTTTCACGCGCTTCTGATCCACCATTTACGATAGCCTCTGCAAGATAAGTTGCTGCCGCAAAGCCTGTTGCATATTGGAAAACATAATAATTATAATAAAAATGCGGAATGCGTGCCCACTCGTACTGAATTTCAGGATTTTCTAGAGCAGGCAAACCATAATACTTCTCATTAAGACCTGCGTAGAGCTGGTTCATGAATTCACTGGTCAGGACCTTTCCTTCTTGATCAGCTTTATGAATTTCATGTTCAAATTCAGCAAATTGGCTTTGACGAAAAACGGTTCCCCGGAAGCCATCAAGCCAGTGATTTAAAATGGCAAAACGCTCTTTTTCATCTGTCGTCTCCGCAAGTAAACTTTCCGTCAAGATATTTTCATTGGTTGTTGAGGCAATTTCTGCAAGAAAGATTGGATAATCCCCATAAACATAAGGTTGATTTTCTCGTGTAAATGTAGAATGCATACTGTGTCCCATTTCATGAACTAAGGTAAACAAATCATCCAAAGTTTCTTGCCAGTTTAAGAGCATAAAGGCATTTGTATCATAGCATCCTCCCGAGTATGCGCCAGAACGTTTGCCAATATTTTCTGCTACATCAATCCAACGCTCATCAAAAGCTTTTTTAACATGTGCTGCATACTCAGGGCCGAAAACTTGAAGAACTTCTTCTGCTTTCTCTACTGCTTCTGGATAGTTAAACTTATAATCCAAGTCAGATAAGGGGGTGTAGACATCATACATCTTCAAATCATCATCTAAACCTAAAATTTGCTCGCGTAATTTGATATAGCGATGTAAAAGAGGCAAATATTTATTAACCGACTCCAAAAGCCTATCGTAAACTTCTTCCGGAATAAAATTACTTGATAAAGCTGCTTGACGGGCTGAATCATACCCACGTGTCTTCGCCTTAAAATTATGGACTTTTACATTTGTTTGTAGCGTTTTAGCATAAGTGTGCTGATACTGTTCATAGTTGCTATAAAGGGCTTGATAAGCTGCCTTTCGCACATGACGGTCCTTACTTTCCATGAGCGAGATATAATTACCATGTGTCAGCTGTACTTCCTGCCCTTTTTCATCTTTAATCATCGGAAGCTCAATATCAGCATTGTCAAAAATTTCGAAAGTTTCGGCAGCTGCACCAAAAATCTCACTGGCACTGGCTAACAGTTTTTCCTCTTTTGGACTTAAGATATGCTCTTTTTTAGCAAAAAGACGTTCAAACATATGAGAATACTGTTCCAACTTAGGCTCTTCTCTTCTAAAACTCTCATAACGTTCTGGCGTTAAAGCTAAAAATTCCGGCTCATAAAAGGCAAACATTTCACCAAACTTAGCATATAAATTTGTAGCCCTAGCTTCATATTCTTGGTAACGACTCACTTGTGTATCTTGATCATGCTTCATTGAAGCATAAACATAAACTTTTTCCACAGCGCGCGAAATCTCTAGCTCAACTTCCGTGATTTCTAATAAGCTTTGAGCACTCTCTAAAAGATGTCCTTCGTAGCGGTTTACCGTCTCTAACTTTTCCGAGACACTTTTAAGTTCAAGTTCCCAGGCGACATCATTTTCAAATACGGTTGACAAATCCCAAGTTAAGTTTTCAGCTATTTCATCACGTTTTTTTGCCATGCCATTCTCCGTTTTTCACTTTATTTTTATCTTTAATTATAGCATAGTAGCTTGGTGTATGCAGTCTTTCATGTTCTTGTGACTGAAAACTTTCGTAGAAGCCTTGATAATATTTTTCTAAGGAAGTATCCACTTGAAAAAAACTTTCTCTTCTTTCGTTTATAAAGTCAAAGGTCAATAAGTTTAGTCCTGGAGGTGCCCAGTAACATTTCTTCCAGTTGAGATCTAACAAATTTTTACCCTGTTCATAATATTTTTCTTGCACTTTAATCCATTTTGGCACTTGATAATACAGTTGTTTTTGAATAAAAAACTGTAACTCTTCTTGCTCTGGTACATCTATACTAAGATTTTCTCCTTTGAGAAAAGGCTGACGTAAGAGTTCTAAGAGACTCTCTTGGAAAAAATCAAACTCTTCCGTAAGACATATCAGTCGACCTTTTAAATCCTGATGAATCAATGATTTCAAACGTAGCTTCTTTCTGTCCCAATCTAACTCCCAAAAGTAAAAACCTCGCTCAACTGAATAATAGAGCAAATTTTTCTGTAGCGATGATAAGGTCTTCTTGAGCCACAAATCCCTTCCTTGAAGCCAAAGTACATAATATCCCTTTTCTTTGTAGCTTACCGTTCTCTCTTCTAAACGTTGTAAAGAGAGTGGCGAACACTGTATTTCGATGGCAAGTTTATCATTCACTAACAAATCAGCCGTTTGCTTAATCTCTGGCACATATTTTTCTAGCTCTACTTTCTCTTTTTCCTTAAGCCATTGGTATAAGCTAAGTTTTAAACCCAGATGTTGTGCAGATTCGCTTTCACTCCAAGAATCACAATTTTGTAAAGATATGTGCGCAAAGTGAGGTATTTTTATCTTTCCTCTTTTTAAACGCAGGGACGACTTGCAAGCTGGGCAATAAAAAGGGGGATTAATGGGTTTATTATCAAAGAGATTAATTGTATTTCCGTCTTTATCCAATGCATTCAACATATAAAATAGTACGAAGAGCAACTCTAAAAATCACAAGGCAAACAAAAAACTCGGAAAATCCGAGTCTTTATACCTTAACGATTAAGTACAAAGTGATCCATAAAAAGGATGAAGAGAGCAAATGCTATGAAAATACCTGTAATCAAGCCTACCCAAAAAATATGTTTACGTCGTTGGCTATTCATCACAGCGATAAATTCACGGATGAATGCTGGAAGACGGAAATACAGCGGTGTTTTCCCACCAATACCCCCTTGTGCATTTAGTCCTTGTTGAGCAGCAAAGAGAGCCGCTCGGAAAACGTGATAGTCCGAAGAGAAAAAGAGAAATTCTTCATCGGCTTTCTGTTCAATTTTTTCAATCAACTGAGATGAAAATTTTAAATTTTCAAAAGTTGTTTTTGATTGATCTTCAACCAAAGTTCGTTCTTTGGGAAAGCCCAGTTCTTCGACAGCGTATTTTTGCATCGCTAGTGCTTCCGCAAGTTGTTCATCACTACCTTGTCCCCCAGAGAAAACCATTATAGTTTTATCATTTGCAGCCTTTATTCCTGCACGGATACGGTTAGCTAAAAGGGGGCTAACGAACTGGCCATTAATCAGTCCAGAGCCTAGAACCACGTGATATTTTGAAGACTTTTTACGGAAGCGACGTCCATATGTCCAGCTGGCAAAAAAGAAAACGATAAATTGCCAGACGAGATAAAAGGCCAACACAGGATAAACATAGCTTAAGAGCTGTAACCAAAGCCAGCCTTCGGACAAACTCGAAACTCGAATATAAAGCCAGTCAACCAGAAAAAAGACAAACATAATAGCCGGCAAAATTAAATTCGCTAAGCTGTGTGATTCACGGCGCCACATTTTAATCGTTAAAACAACAATCCCCACAGGAACGACAAAACTGATCATAAAAGCAGGGATTAAAAAGAGAGCAGCTTCAATAATAAGTATGGCCAGAATGATGTTTGAATGCGAATTATAATTAGCCGAAAAAAGAATCCCCATAATACCGTTAAACAGTACAAAAAGGCTGGCTAAAAAACCAATAGTAAGTCGCCCTAAGCGTAAAGTTCTCATATCCTTCAAACGATGCGACTTGGTGTAAAAAATGACGGTCGGGATTAAGGCTAAAAAGCTAATCACCGAAAATGCAATAATAAGTGGTGTCTCCATGTCTTTATTTTAACATAAAAATCCGCTGATAAAAGCGGATTTCTCTCATGATAGTGTACAAATTATAGTGGTGTTTTTTAGAGAATAGCAAGTACGGCAAAGTTTAATGCAAATGCGATTGCCACAACCCAAATAATTGGTTTTACTTCTTTAATCTTACCTGTAAAGAGTTTTGAGAAGATATAAGTGATAAAGCCAGCAGCGATACCATATGAGATAGAGTAACCAAGTCCCATAAATACTGAAGCAAAGAAGGCTGGAATAGCTTCACTTAATTCAGACCAGTTGATTTCCTTGAATGATGACAACATCATCATACCCACAATAATCAAAATTGGGGCCGTTGCTTGCGTTGGAACAATGGCAAGTAATGGTAAGAAAAGACTTGAGATCGCAAACATCACAGCAACAACAATTGAAGTCAATCCTGTACGTCCACCTGCTCCAATACCAGCTGCTGATTCTACATAAACAGTTGTATTTGAAGTCCCGAAGATGGCACCTATTGGTGTAGCAATCATGTCAGCAAAGAGTGCTTTATCCATTTTAGATGAAAAACCTTTACTGTTCGCCATATCCACATAATCTTGATCTGTAAAGATACCTGTGCTACGACCTGTACCAATGAACGTACCAATCGGATCAAAGATTGAGGTTAACGAGAAGGCTAAAATTGTCATCAAAACTTCAATAATTCGAGATGAATCAGAAAACAAGCTACCAAAACCTTTAGGACCAAAAGCAGCACCAAAAGTTGTTCCCATCTCGTTGATTGCTGTCCCGAGATTGTTGTCTGCAAAAAGTGTAGACATATCAACTTTTGTAACACCTGTTAAAAGTGCAAGTACAGTCGTTACTGCGATTGACAAGAGAATCCCTGCTTTCCATTTACGGAGAACAAAGAACATTGTTACTAAAATACCTACTAAAGCAACAAGAACACCAGGATCATCAAATTTAACTAAACCAGGAACAATTGTTGAGTCTGCAGTAATTGTGCCGTGATTATCTGTATAAGTACCTGGTGATGCAATAAATTCAAGAATACCAGCATTTTTAATACCAATATAAGCGATGAAAATACCAATACCACCACCAATAGCATGTTGTAAGCTCTCAGGGATTCCTAAAACGATTGCTTTACGAATTGAAGTGAATGTAATAATAATATTGACAATACCACAGATGAAAACCATTGCTAAAGCTTCTTGCCAAGTGTAGCCTAATGAAAGAACAACAGTATAAGCAAAGAAGGCGTTAATTCCCATACCTGGTGCAAGGGCATAAGGAACATTGGCGATTAAACCAATAGCTACTGAACCAACAATCGAAGCCAAGATAGTAGCTAAGAAAACTGCCTGAACGGGCATCCCTGTTGATCCTAAAACATCAGGATTGACAAACAAGATGTAGCTCATAGCAAAGAAGGTAGTAATACCTGCCATAATTTCACGGCCCACAGTAGTGCCGTTTTCTTCAAGTTTAAAGAACTTGTTCACGAATAAATTCTCCTTTTAATAAAAAGTTGCATGTCACATTCGTTTTTTCGTGACACACGTCATAAAATGATACATGTTCAGTATAAATAAATTTTAAGTTTGAAACAAGGAATTTCGAGTCATTTGAAAAAACAAGTCCCTATATGTTCGTAAATACCGAACTTAAACCTTGCAAATATTTATAAAAGTTCGTCCATTTTAATATTCATTATTTTATAGAGAACATTTATTTTCGATAACATCTGATGGATGACTTCACAACGAGCACACACTCGTCATTTCTTAAAAATAACCTAGACCAAAAGCAGCTTTACTGCTTTTCTGGTATAATAAAAAATAAGAAATATTTTAAAGGATTAAGTATGGAAAACCAAGATAGAAAATTGATCGCCATTGATCTTGACGGCACAACGCTTCATAGCGACGGGCGTACAATCAGTCGCTATACAAAATATATTTTTAAACGTATTGAAGAGCAGGGCCATATCATCTGCATCTCCACGGGCCGTCCTTTCCGTATGGCTGTGGATATTTATCGCGAACTCGAACTTAAAAGTCCGATGATCAACTTCAATGGTGCTTTGATTTCCAAGCCAGATAATCGTAATTGGGAGTATACAAAAGGTCACTACATTGATCGTTCATTTGTTTTTGACTTTTTACGTCATCAGCAAAATTTCGATTTAGAGTTTTTTGCGGTTGAATATCGTCGAAAATTTTTCCTCAATAACTTCCGAAACGTTGAGCCTAAACTCTTTGGTGTTGAACAGTTTCATCCCTACAATCGTTTGCGGGCGGATCGGCTAGATGACAATCCTCATGCAGTCCTTCTTTCCACACGAGTAAAAGACAAATTCCGACTCGCCAAGCAAATTCAGGATCATTATAACGGGAAAGTTAGCGTGAGTGGCTGGGGTGGCCCCAATGGTGTTTTAGAAATTGTCCCCAAAGGTGTCAGCAAAGCTTCTGGACTCAAGCATCTTCTCCGTGTTCTCGAAATTCCAAAAGAAAACCTCATAGCATTTGGTGATGAGCATAACGACATCGAAATGTTTAAATATGCTGAAGAAGCCTATGCTATGAAAAATGCCTCCACTCGTCTCACACCTCATGCGAGTAAAATCCTTCCTTGGACAAATGATGAAGACGGAGTTGCCCGTAAATTGGAAGAGCTCTTTTTAAAGTAGTCACTTAATCCAAAAACAAAAAACTTCATCAAATGATGAAGTTTTTTTATTAATCACGACTACTTCCCATAAATCCGAAGATTCTTAAGAGTGAGAGGAAAAGGTTGACAAAATCAAGATAGAGAGATAGCGCCATGCTAATCGCCCAGCCATTATTTACATTTCCGTTATTTTGACGGTAAACTTGTTCAATTTTTTGATTATCCCAAGCAATCAGCCCACTGAAAACTAAAACACTAATGATTGATGAAACGAAGACAACCATTGGACTTCTTAAGAAGATATTAATGATACCTGCAATGATTAAGCCAATCAGCATTCCCATCATGGCACGTCCCATACCTGTCAAATCACGTTTGGTTGTACGTCCGTAAACTGAAAGCCCAAAGAACATTCCAGCAGTTGAGACAAAAGCCAAAGTGACATCAGAAGCCGTATAGGCTGCAATTGTAAAACTCATAATGAAGCCCATTAAAACTGAGAAACCGACAAACATTGGCAATGCTGTGGGTTTATTTTTCATAGCTGCGTTTTGCATAGGGAAGACGAGAAGCAGTGGCAAGAATAAGAGGATAATCATTGCAAAACCTGCACGATTAACAAAATTCTGAGTTGCTTCCCAGAAGAAATTTATTGTTAAAAAAGATGTGAGTGCTGAAACAGCAACCCCAATCCCGACAATCCCATAAATGCGAGCAAAAAATTGGTTCAGCGATACTTGACTTCTATTATTATTTATAAATGGATTTTCCATAGTATCTCCTTTTCTAATATACCTTTAAGACTATTTTACCAAAAAATTACAAAGCTGTCATCAGACTTGAGTCCTAGTTTGAGGTTCTTTCTTCATAATTTTCTTATTTTGACCAATCTATCCCTTTTTGTCCTGTCTTTTCCAAAAAGCTATTAGCTTTCGAAAAGGGCTGTGAGCCAAAGAACCCCCGCGAGGCAGAAAGAGGTGAGGGGTGTGCGGACTCAAGTACCAAATGCTTAGAAGAATCAATCAGCTTAGCTTTCTTCCGTGCATCACCACCCCACAAGAGAAAGACTTTTGGGCGGTCATCATCCGAAGCAATTTTTATTATCTCATCAGTCAAGGGTTCCCATATTTTCCCCTTATGGGCGTTGGACTTCATTTCGGGGACAGTAAGCACAGCATTGAGCAATAAGACCCCTTGCTCAGCCCAATGTGTTAAATCTGAATCCTCCTTATCAAAACCCTCGCTTTTAAGTTCTTTCTGAATATTGACAATAGAGTCTGGTCGATTTACCACGAAGGAAGCTGGGTAGGAAAAACTAAGTCCCTGAGCTTTGCCCGGCTGTGGATAGGGGTCCTGCCCCACCAGTATAACTTTGACATCAGCTAAGGCGGTCAATTCAATCGCTCGAAATATTTTATCCTCAGGTGGATAAACATTGCCTTGAGAATAAACGTCATTGATAAAATCAACAAGTTCTGAAAAGTATTCCTGAGGTAATCTTTCCCTTAAAGGTGCACTCCAATCCGTTTTTTTCATTGTTCTTCCTTCTCTTTCGTTTTAATTTGTACATATTGGCGCAATACGGTTTTTAACTTTTCTGGGGAGGTTTTACGAAAGTCGCTAAGATAAATCTCGCGATGATGGAAATCTTTGTAGATAAGTTCATAACCCTCTTCTGCAGCAAATTTCGCCATCAAGGAAAAAGTTTCAGCTTCATCGTCAAAACTCCCCTTGTGCATGGTTTGAATACAAAGACCGTCTTTAATCTTTTCATGTTTCACTTGAGAAAAATCTTGTTTTTTCTTTAATGCTGTCTCTTTTTTCGCCCACTCAACAACCTCCTCGGTTACAAATTCTGGCATCCGAATCATTATTTTCCAAATCAGTTCTTCTTTACGCAGTGGTTCATTGGCTTCTGGAACTGTCTTACTTGTCCACAAACCCTCCAAGGGGGGCACAACAAAACGGTAAAAATGAGGAATGACTATGTTTTCTCTTTTGTAGGACATCGAAATAGCATATGCTATAGGGTAAAGTGATGCTATCGCCTCTTGGAAAACTGCATCTGCTGGTGCACCGTGCCCAGAGACAGTCAGATAAGTCATCTCAGGTACAGTAATTACTTCAATTTTTTTAGGAAAATAAAACTCTTTTTCAGTCTTTTTAAAATCTACTTTTATAGAATCTGTCATTATTTGGTATCGGAAATAAGCAGGAAAATCATTTCTAACTCTTCTACTTTCCTCTCCTTTCTTAGTCGCTGCCGAATCCCTGTCACGCTACGTATAAATACAAGGTTGTTAATAATATTATTATAACATTTATCTTACTTGTTTAAGTTCTAACATAGGCTTTATCCAAACTTCTTTTATGTTTTTAGAGTAAAAAAAAATCCTATCAGCAGACAGGAATATTTTTTTGCAATTAAGAATTAGCCCAATTTAGCTGCCAAACGTGATTTGTCACGTGAAGCTTTGTTAGCGTGGATAAGACCTTTTGATGCAGCTTTGTCGATTGCAGAGCTTGCAGCTTTGAATGTGTCTTCGCTTGGTGCAGTTTCAAATTTTTTGATTGCAGTACGCATTGCAGATTTTTGTTGTGAGTTGCGTTCGTTAGCAACAACGTTCAATTCAGCGCGTTTGATTGCAGATTTGATATTAGCCATTATTTCCTCCAAATTTTTGTAATACCTATAAATTATACAGGATTTTTAGCTTTTTAGCAACTGTTTGTCAAAAGAAAATTGAAATATTTTTCTTTTTTCTTGTGTCAATTTGCATATTGCTATTTACATTTTATAGAATGGTGCTATAATATGAATATGAAATTAGATGAAAATCCATGGTTGACAGATGCCGAGTTTATGAGTTATGTTGGTCACTTTCTTGAAATGCCGGAACTGAAACAACTTGATGAAATCACACATCACTATACTTCGACACGTTTGATTCATTCGATTAAAGTAAGTTATGTGAGCTATTTAGTTTGTAAAAAGATGGGCTGGAATGCAAAATCTGCAGCCCGTGCGGGTCTTTTACATGACCTTTTCTACTACGATTGGCGCGACACTAAATTCAACAAAAGTCACGCCTATGTTCATCCTCGCATTGCTGCACGTAATGCGGCAAAAATTACTACTCTTTCAGATCTTGAATATGATTGTATTGTCAAACATATGTGGGGTGCCACAATTGCGCCACCACGCTATAAAGAAAGTTGGGTTGTTACCTTAGCAGACGATTATGTCGCAATGACTGAGGGCGTAGAAACTGCACGTTTCAAATGGAAAACGCGCAAATACTTTAAACGTCACCTTCCAATTTGAACTATTAACATAACAATAGTTCATGAGAAGCATATAACCAGTGGTTATATGCTTCTTTTTATTTTTCAGACTTTTTATAGGGTTTAGCACTTTTTACTTCCCACACAAAAAAGCTCTCTGGGAAGAAGAGCTTTTTGGCCATGCATTGGCAAATATGTGAAAACTATAAACCGAACTGGATACGATTTATAGCTTTATTTTATCACGGTAAACTAAATGAAGGAACTAATTATACTTCAAGTTTAGAATTCCAAAAATTCTACGAACTAAATAGGAAGCGACAATAACACTGATATGCATTAATTTCCTGATTGGTTAAAGATAAAAACCACACTGGCAAGGTGTGGTCTAATTCAAAGTATTAAAAAATTTGTGCTATGTATTGTGTTATTTTGCCTTATTTATTATATCATCAAGTCATGCTGTTATTTCCTCATGAAATATAAAGTTTAAAATATTAAAAAAGACACCTGCTCTTGTCTAGCAAGTGTCTCATCTTTGAAGAACTTCATTATAGCAAAATAATTTGTAGTTTGCCTCTCATAATAGCGATGTTTAAAATCTTAAAATATTCATCTACATAATAAAAAATTTATCTTTCAACCAAAATCTTACAATACATTAAAATTCAAAGCAACTTTATCTTTTCTTAACTATTCCCATGTTATAATATTGGTAAGCTTATCGTTCGTAATTATTTACTCAAATTTTTGGAAAGGGGGCCTAATACTATGAGTCTTTCAAAAGAACAACGCGTGCATGATTTGGCCTTATGCATATTAAATAATGTCAATATGACTGAAGGTTTATTCTCTGCATTAGAAAAGGCAAACGAATTATCTGTAAGTGATGCTTATCCTAAAAAATATGCTGTTGCTTACACGGTATTAACGCAAAAACTCCAAAATGAACTCACTGATTTTGATGATATAACTTTCTAAGGCTAAAAGTGAAAATAAAAAAGACGGGTTTAAATCCGTCTTTTTTTATTTAAAAATCGCAAAATCTTCTTCTGTTAACCCAATCAACGGGTCAAAAGATCCAGAATTAACTAAATCTGTTGTTAAAAAAGGATTGTTCTCATATGAGGTTAATGCGAGATTTTCTTCAGGAAAAAGCGAAATTTCCTTCGCTTGGGGCTGATTGACTCGTCCAGATACCTTGCTCTTGGACTCTTCCAAAGTATTCTTCACTTTTTCGATAGACTCTGATTTACCAGAGAATCGCTCCTTCAAGTAAGTTTTCCGGTTGGCACTTTCCTTTTGCACAGCTTGTGCGAAAGCCTTTTGCTCCCCAATAAGAATCAAACTTTGTCTAGCTCGCGTAATCGCTGTATACAAAAGGTTGCGCTCAAGCATTCTGGAGTAAGATGAAACCATCGGAACCACAACTGTTGAGAATTCACTCCCTTGTGATTTATGAATAGACATTGCGTAAGCCAAAGTTATTTTATACCACTCTGCTCGAGGATAGCAGACTTCCTGGCCATCAAAATCCATTACAATTTCATCTTGCTTACTTTCTGTGTGTTTTGCTGGGATAAGTTCAACAATTTTCCCTAAGTCACCATTAAAAACATTATTTTCTGCATCATTGACCAGATGGAGAACTTTATCCTCCTCTCGAAAATGGATATCCTGATAATTAAACTCCTGACGCTGCTCAAGAGGATTGAACAATTCTTGCAACAAACCATTTAAGGTGTTTATACCAGCTACACCTTTATACATAGGGGCTAGAATCTGTAACTCGAAAGGATTATTTCCTCTTTTTTTCCACGCAGTTGCCACTTGTGTCACGAGATTAGCAACTTGTCCTGTTCCAGCTTCAAAATAGGAACGATCAGGATGACGACTTGTAAAGTCTTGAGGCAAATGTCCTTCCTTAATCTCATGAGCAAGATCAATAATCGTTGATTCTGCGCCTTGGCGGAAAATTTTATCTAATCTGACTGAAGGTACATCGGGAAGCTTAAGTAAATCTGCAAAGACTTGCCCAGGCCCAACTGATGGCAATTGGTCAGCATCCCCTACAAAGAGGACCTTCATCGACGGTGGAATAGCTTGTAAAAGTTTATTTGCCAGCCATGTGTCTACCATTGAAAATTCATCTACAATCAGGAGAGAACCTGCCAAATCATTGCTTTCCATATCTATCGCTTCATCCGTATTTAAGCCTAAATGGCGATGAAGTGTTGCTGCTGGTAAACCAGTGAGTTCATTCATACGGCGACTTGCTCTGCCTGTGGGTGCAGCAAGAAGAATGGGAAAGACATCATCATGATAATGCCCAGGATCTAAATCAATATCGTGAAGCTGTGCATAAGTTTCGATAAAACCATTGATAATCGTAGTTTTGCCTGTTCCTGGTCCACCAGTTAAAATAAAGAACTGACTGTTTAAGGCCTGAAAAATAGCTTCTTTCTGCAGCTTATCATATTGAATACCTAGCTTAGTTTCCACTTGTTCAATATTTTTCAATATCTTCTCATCTGAAAAAGATTGCGCACTGCGTCCAATAAGTTTTTTGAGGTATTCACTGATGCCTTGTTCAGCAAAATAAAGAGAATTTTCAAATATTTTGGTTTCTTCTTGTTGCATTTTACCATCTTCAAGAAGATGGTTGATTTCTTCAGCCACAATTTCTGGATTAACTTCTATCTGACGTGCTTCTTCCAAAAGTTGAATCGTTTGCTGCAAAAGGTCACGCGCTTCAATATAGGTATCACCCGTAACTAAAGGTTGTGTTTTCACTATATGCATCAATCCTGCTCTAAAACGGTCGCTACTATCGGCCGCAATACCCAATTCTTGAGCGATTTGATCCGCTGTTTTAAAGCCAATACCTTTGATATCTTCAACCAATTGGTAAGGGTTTTTAGCAATAATCTCTAAAGTTTGATCTTTATAAAGCTCATGAATTTGAAATTGAAGCTTGCTGGGAATACCATATTCTGCAAGCTTCGATAAAATCTTTTCCACGCCATGGTTGTCACGCAGTCTTTTAATAAAGGAATTTTTCTTTGCTAAGGGAAGAATGTCATCCAATTCTTCTGGCTTACTTAAGATACTATCAACTGTTTCGTCAGGAAAAAGAGCCACTATTCTTTCTGCAGTCTTTTTACCAATCCCAGGAAATTTATCAGAAGAAAAGTATTTGATTAGTCCCGCAGCACTGGTCGGCACAGCTTTTTCATAAGTTTCAACTTGAAGTTGTTCCCCATATTTAGGGTGTGTGGTGAGCTTGCCATAGAAAGTATAGCTATCGCCTTCTATTAACTCTCCAATTGTTCCGGTCACAACAATTTCGTAATCTTCATAATCACTATTGGTATCATCTACTTCTAGTAAAAGTACTTTATAAAAATTACTGGGATTACTAAAAAAAATAGCTTCAATTGTTCCGGTAAAATATATTTTTTCCGTCATAACACTTTATTCCAGTGCGTCATCTCAAAACTTTGGCCATTCGTTTCTAAAACCGTCACACTATTATTAGATAAGCCCCCAGCTGTACGTAGCTCTTGTACCGGAAAGCCAGCTAAGTGTCGCATCCCAGCTGTACCTGAGGCACCATGACCGACCAATAAAATATTTTCAGCCTCCTGATTTTTGAGGTCACTTGCTAAACTATCAAAACGTGCTAAAACATTAGCAACTGTTTCGGCTCCAAAATGGCGCCCATCAAAATTTTGCAATTCATTACGAGAAGCAAACATTTCATCTGGGTACTTCAAGAGTGCATCTGCAACCAGTTGTCCTTCCAACTGACCAAAGTTCCATTCAGAAAGACGAATATCTGTATTTACAGGCAAAGCAGTTAACAATTTTGCGGTCGTCACTGCTCGCGGTTGTGGACTAGAAATGACTTTATCAAATTGCACCATTTGTCCCAGTCTTTCATTTACCCGAGCTATTGCCTCATAGGATTCCGGCAAAAGAGGCGAGTCGCCTTTTTGCCCTTGGAGTCTTTTTTCAAGGTTCCATTGTGTTTTACCATGTCTTACAAAATAGATTTTCATTTTAATTCCTGAATTTCTTTAATTATTTCTTCTGGTTTTTTACCCTTAGTTTCAATGATAATATCCGCTACTTCCTCGTAGAATTTTTCGCGCTGTATAAACAATTGCTCTACGGCTTGCATTGGTTTCAGAGCCAATGGGCGCTTATTCTTTTGATCGGAAAGAATACGTTCGTAGAGCGTTTCAAAATCCGCCTTGAGATAGACAACATTTTTCAGCTTTTTCAAACAATCACGATTTTCTGCAAGTTGAACAATGCCTCCACCAGTAGCAACGTTAAATCCTGAAAGTACGGCTGCTTCAAGTGTTTCTCTTTCAATTTGTCGAAATTTAGCTTCGCCATAATCCTGAAAAAATTGCAAAATGGGCATTCTAATCTCTTGTTCAATGACTTGATCAAGGTCAATAAAATTTTCCTGATCAAGAGCCCTTGCGATCGTCGATTTTCCTGCGCCCATAAACCCAATCAACACTACTGCCATTGTCCTTCCTCCTTGTTTGTTCCAAGTAAATCTTTCAGATCATCAAAGAAAGTTGGATAACTTGTTTGAATGGCTTGACTTCCTTCTAAAACAACTTCTCCTTCGTGTACAAGAAGCGCTGCAATTGCTGTCATCATACCGATACGATGGTCTCCGTGCGTATCGATGACCTTATGAGGCGCGTGAAGGTTTGTCTTTCCTCTAATCCTCATCCCATCCGCTGTGGGGGTAACTTCAGCTCCCATCGCTTTTAAGATATCCGATACTACTGAGATGCGGTCCGTTTCCTTGACACGGAGTTCTTCCGCATCTGCAATAACCGTTTCGCCCTCAGCTTGTGTAGCCAAAAGAGCAATAATCGGCAGTTCATCAATCAATCTTGGAATCAAATCCCCCGATATTCGGGTTGATTTTAATGTACTATAACGAATCTTGAGCGTAGCAGCTATTGCAGTTTGATTATAAATTTCAACTTTTCCACCCATAGCTGTCACAACATCAAGTATTCCTGTTCGTGTGACATTGATACCGACATTTTGCAGCTCAACATTGCTTCCTGGAATGATTAAAGCAGCAACAATCCAAAAAGCTGCTGAGGAGATATCTCCAGGCACTGTAACTTCTCGACCTTCTAACTTTTGTCCCCCTCTTATTCGGATACGCTTTCCCGATACTGTAAGTTTTCCACCAAACTGCTGAAGCATTTCTTCGGTATGGTTTCGTGTCAACTCTTTTTCCACAATTTCTGATACTTGATTGCTCTTTGTTTGGAGTGCGGCAAAAATCAAAGCTGACTTCACTTGTGCAGAGGCTACAGGCAGCTGATAGTTAATAGCCTGAAGATGTCCTCCTTGTATCTTTAAAGGCGGTAAGCAAGCTTCTCCTTGACCAGATATTTTTGCACCCATTAATTTTAATGGGTCCGCAACCCGATCCATCGGACGACGAGAAAGTGAAGCGTCACCAATCAATTTTGTTTCAAATTCTAAACCAGCGAGAATCCCCGACATTAAACGCATTGATGTCCCTGAATTTCCCATGTCTAAGGGCTTATTCGCAGGTTTTAAGCCCTCAAAACCTTGACCCTGAATATAGATTATCCCATCCTTATCGTCAATTTTGACACCCAAGGATTGGAAAGCCTGTATCGTAGCTGTAACATCCTCAGCACGTAAAATACGGTTTACCTTCGTCTGACCATGTGAAATCGCCCCAAACATTATGGAGCGGTGAGAAATTGATTTATCCCCAGGAACAGTAAGTTTACCTGTGAGTGATTTTGCCTTTGTTTCGAGTTTCATTGTGATTCAAACTTTCTTCTCTACGATTTATCTTCTATTATAGCACAAGTCAAGCAGTACAATATTGTATTGTTTTTCTTAATCCGCTAACAAAAAAACCACTGCGCACAGGTGGTTTTTCAGTTTTTAGCTTTTAAATATTCCTCTTTCGTCAATGTCCAATAGTCACACAGGACTGAATGTTCCACTTTTGCCATGTATGTATAAACTTGGCCCATTTTTCGCATCCCTATCTTTTCCATTACACGTCCTGATTTTGGATTCTCTGCATCATGTTCTGCAATAATCACCTTTACATCAAGCACGTTAAAAGCTAGATCCCTGAGCGAAGCTGCAGCCTCTGGCATTAGCCCTCTTCCCCAAAAGTTACGGTTAAGTACCCAGCCAAATATAGCTTGATCTCCGTCTAGCCTTAAATCAATGGTACCAATCATTTTTTGGCTCCGCTTGTCCACTATCGCCCAGCAAAATAAACGCTGTGGAATAAAGTAGTCTACAATGCTTTCCTCTGTCATAGATAAATCTTTGTGCACAGGAAATGAAACATAGCGTGCAACTTCTGGATCGCTCGCGTATTCGAAAAGGTCTTCTTTATCCGCAAGTTCCACTTTTCTAAAAATTAAACGTTCGGTTTCAAATTTTTGATGTTGTGCAAGCAGCACCAGTTTATTATTCATTTTTTTCCACCTCAACGGATGTTCCTACGCCTAACTCTGAGCTTATCTTAATACTAAAGTCAAGACGATCTAAAATAAGTTTTGTTAAGTACAGTCCTAGACCAGACGCTTTATAATGTCCGCGACCATTATAGCCTGTAAAACCATGCTCAAATATTCGTGGCAAATCTTCGGGTAAAATCCCTATTCCTGTATCGCTTAACACAATTTTATCTTCTTCGATACTAATTGTTAAACTGCCTTCATCTGTATATTTTATAGCATTATTGAGTAATTGCTCTATTGCCAAACTAAACCATTTGCGATCTGTGGTAATTTCCCAATCCCCTGAAATAGTGACGGATAAATTCTTCTGAATGAAGAAGCTACTGTATTTTTTAAGTAGTTCTCGCAAAAGCTGGGCAACAGAAAATTTTTCAAAATGAAAATCTGTTGAAATATTAGATATTCGTTGGTATTCCAATAACATCTTCAAATAATTATCCAAAGCGAAAGTTTGATTTTTTAATTCGATCGGATTTATCTCTGTTTGTGCCATTAAATCAATCGCTGCCAAAGGTATTTTCATTTGGTGAGACCAAACCTTGATAATATCTTCTGTTTCCTTAATGTGCTTTTCTTTTGCTCGTAGATTCTCTTCCAAATCCCAAAGCTCATGTTTCAAATCGCATAAGATTGCTTCTCTATTCGCCCATCTAAAATATGAAGAAACCAAGTAAATCACAAAGACAATCAAAGCAAGGATAGTTGCATTGATGAGAGATTCAATCGGAAGATGCCAGAGTAAAAAGTTACTCACAAAGATAAAAAGCATCACCAGAAACACACCGATTTGGGCAATTTTTGTCTGTAAAAAGCGTTTTATTTTACTCCAAGGCATAGCCTACACCTCGCTTCGTTACCAAATGTGCAAATCCAATTTCTGCCAGTTTTTTACGTAAACGTGTCATTTTTACATTTAATGTATTACTATCGATAAACTCATCTGTTTGCCATAGCTCTTGGAGAATGGCTTCCTTGCTTACAACAGCTCCATTGGCCCTAAAAAGAACACTCAGAATCTTGTTTTCGGAAGGTGTGAGATCAATCTGACTTTCTCCTGATTTTACCATGTTGTCAGATAAAATGAAGCCAGCAAATTCTAATTTCTCAGGACCAGAAAAGTTATAAGAACGACGCAGCAATGCCTTAATTTTAGCCTGTAAGATATCCAAGGAAAAAGGTTTTGTTACAAAATCATCAGCCCCTTGATTCATAGCTGTTACTTGGTTCATATCATCACTCATAGACGAGATAAAAATAATCGGAATTTGTGAAACTTTGCGTAACTCTGTTGTCCAATAAAAACCGTTATAAAATGGTAAACCGATATCCATCAGTACTAAGTCCGGATCTGCTTCCAATATTTCCTGCTTAACTGCCCGAAAATTTAAAACAGAATAGACCTGAAATTCACTTTTTAAGACATTAGTCAACATTTTAACAATTGTTTTATCATCTTCCACAATAAAAATTTTGGGCATTTTTTCCTCCCGAACTTTCGAATCAGCTATTTTTTGTTCGTTTTTTACTATCAAATTTTCTTTCTCCTATTATAACATATAAAAAAACCAGATGATTCCATCTGATTTTTAGTAAAATGTTGTAAAGCCATAATAGCCTAAACCAACAATGATAAGAAGCGAGAGGATATGTAAACCTATGGCTAAGGACTGTAAAAGTCTGATGTCCTTGCACGACTTAATCTTTCTTTGAACAAATTGAATGATTCCCCAGACATACCAGGCACAGAAAGTAAGAACAGTAAGTGAGCCACCAAGGACTAGTAAGTAATAGGGTATTTTTTCCATTTATTTTTTCTCCACGATATTGTAGTACACGCGGCTTGTTCCTTTGTAGATTAACCAATAAACAAAGGCTAAAGCAGCAATGGTTCCTAAGCTGACCCATAGAATTAATTGGCTATCCATGATTCCGAATATTTCAATAAGCTTACTGATCATGATGTAAGCAAAGCTGAAATGTACGATTGTCATAGCAATTGGTAATAAGAAAATCATGCTTACTTGTGACTTGATTGTCTTAGAGACTTGTTCTTTTGACAAACCTACTTCTTGTAGGATCTTGAACGAACGTTTATCTTGTACACCTTCTGATAACTGTTTGTAATAGATAATTAGAGCAGCACCTAAGATAAAGCTAATACCAAGAACTAAGCCAATAAAGACAAAGGCACCAATACCAGTTTTAACTTCTTTTAGCTCATCCGAGCGGAAACTAATCGTATGATCGCCATCATTATTTTGGAAGATTTTTGTTAATTTTTCTTGATCTTTTTCGGCAATATCAAAGTTAACTGTCACAGATGGTGTCGCTTGATAAGATTGGTCTCCATCATTGTTAGCTTTATTATAAGCATTAAGAGCTTGATGTAGGGCTTCATCATTTGGGAAGATAAGAAGGAGCGGTGTTGCTATATTCATCATAATAGGATAATTTTTCAAATCCTGACTAGCCATGATGTCATTCACTTCATACTTAGTTCCAAACCAGTTAAATTCTTTTAGTTTTGGATAAGCGCCTAAGTAATCAACTATATTAATTTGATTATCAGAAAGCTCCGCAACGTTTTCATTCAAGTTTTTCAATGTTTGTAACGTTGTCATTGAAAACTGAACGGCTGTTTTTTGGTCACCTGTTGGAGAAATATTTAAAGTATTTTCTCCTGCTTTTTGACCATCACCCATTAAAAATTCAACACTTAAAGCTGTTGAAATATTTGATACATCTACGCCAGCTTGGTCCGCTTTTTCTTGTAAGTTTTGAGCCAGCTGATTGCCTGTTTGTGCTTGCGAATAAACTGTATATTGGCCCTCTTTTGGAAACGAACGTTCTACAGTTTGCGTTGTTCCAAAGAAAATACCAATTGTAACCACCAATGTCACTAAAGTCATTGACAAAAGAATGGTGATATTCGCTAAACCAACGGCATTTGCTTTCATACGGTAAAGCATTGAACTAATCGTGATAAAGTTTTGAGGCTTATAATAAGAATTACGTTTTTTACGCCATTTTAAATACCAAACAGTAAAGCTAATATAGAAAAAGTATGTTCCCAAAATTACAGAAAGGACTGCAAGGAAGAAAGTTGACAAAGCTTTAACTGGATTGTCAACATTTAGAGCTAGACCATAACCAACAACAAGTAAAACAATACCAATCAAGGCCATGAAAATATTTGACTTAGGTTCTTTCTCACCTTTAGATGCTTCTCTTAATAAGTCAAGACTTGATGACTTCCAAATGATAAATGTACCAATAACAAGAAGAACGGCAAAGAAGAGTAAGAAAATTGCTGCCACCGTTAAAATAGAAGCTGGGGTAATTGCCAAGTTAAAATTACTTTCACCAATCATATTGATAAAAATGAGGAAAAGAAACTTAGAGAAAGCAATTCCAACGATTGTACCAATAATAACGGTCGCAATATAGCTCATCACAAGTTCAAAGAAAGAAACAAGAGCAATTTTCTTCTTACCCAGCCCTAAAATATCGTAAAGGCCGAATTCACGTGACCGTTGCAACTGTAGGAAACGATAACTATAAATGAGAATTATCCCGCCAAAGATAGCCAAAATCCACATCGCAAAAGACATCATCTGCCCTACTGCTGCACCACCCTTCATTTTTTCCAAGGAAGGAGATTGCGCAATTGATGCAGTAACAAAGAGTAAAACAAACATCGTCACACTCGCCACAAGGAAAGGCGCAAATGATTTCAACCCTTTTTTCAGATTTTGGACTGCCAGTTTAAAACTAAGCATTATTCGCTACCTCCGTTTCACTTGGATCTGATGAAGCACCCAAGAATGAAGTCATGGACAAAGTAATTTCTTTTGCAAACTCTGTTGATGATTTATCACCACGGTAAAGCTGATGATAGAGCATTCCGTCTTTAATGAAAAGAACACGTTTTGCGTGACTTGCAGCTAAGCTTGAGTGAGTAACCATGATAATTGTTTGACCAGCATCATTGATATTTTCGAAAAGTTCGAGCAGACTCTCTGAGTTTTTATAGTCCAAAGCAGCTGTTGGCTCATCTGCCAAAACGAGATCTGGCTGAGAAATCAAAGCACGCGCCACAGCCACACGTTGTTTTTGTCCCCCAGATAATTCAAAAGGTTGTTTTTCTAAAAGGGTCTCGATATTTAACTTAGGCGCTAAGCTTTCCAGACGTGCTTTCATTTTTTTTACCGGTGCCTTAGAAAGTACCATCGGAAGATAAATATTATCCCTTACAGATAATGTATCCAAGAGGTTGAAATCTTGGAAGACAAAGCCAAGATGCTCACGACGGAAAGCTGAGATATCTTTGTCTTTAATGGCTGTAATGTCACGGCCTGAAAGTAAAACTTGACCTGCTGTTGGTTTTTCCAAGGTTGATAAGATATTCAAGAGCGTTGTTTTACCTGAACCTGATTCACCCATAATAGCAATGTATTCACCTTCTTCAACAGAAAAATAAATATCAGCAAGAGCAGTTGTTTCTTCCTTTGAAAAGCGTGTTTTGAAAACTTTTTTGATATGTTTAACTTCTAATAGCATTTTTTCTCCCTTATAACATTTGAATGATTAATTTAATTTATCTTTTGCTTTACTTGGCAAGTCATTTTTTTGAACTTCTTCCCAATTTGTTATGCCTTTTGTTTTATTGTCTGTCACTTTAAGATAAGCCTCTTTACGTAAGTTATGGGTTGCTGTGAATGAAACATCTTTAGCTTCACCATTTTTGTCATAAGAAGGGAGTTTGTATTCATAGGACACTGTACGATCACCTGAATCACTTTTCCCAACTTTTTTCGAGCCGTCTTGTGTGATTTTCACGTAACGTTCTGTTCCTCCGTAGCTTGATTTGTACCATCCATACCCCAGACCACCAAT
Source organism: Lactococcus formosensis (assembly GCF_018403745.1). GTDB lineage: Bacteria > Bacillota > Bacilli > Lactobacillales > Streptococcaceae > Lactococcus > Lactococcus formosensis. The sequence continues at coordinate 183,436 of NZ_BOVP01000001.1, forward strand.
AACTACTGCAAGAGCAAGTAAGCCAAATAATACTTTTTTCATATTTTTACCTCTTTCCTACTAGGTTTTTTCTTAACCCTACACTTTTATTCTAACAAATTATATTTTCTGCAAACTTACACTTTTGTAATAAAAAAAACTAGTCCTTATTTTTAGGACTAGTTTTTATTTCATCAGTAGTTTTTTATGCGTTCCTTATAATTTTGAAAAGCCTCATGTAACTCTCGAAAACTATCGCTTGAAAATTTATCACAGATTTCTTGTGCTAATATTGTAGCAACAACATTTTCCATTACTACTCCTGCCGCTGGCAGAGCGGTCGGATCAGAACGTTCGACATTCGCTTTATAAGGTTCATGCGTTTGAGTGTTGACAGACATGAGAGGCTTATATAGGGTCGGTATCGGTTTCATGACACCACGAATAATAAGATCCTCACCATTCGTCATGCCCCCTTCAAAGCCACCAAGATTATTACTTTTTCGGCTATAGCCTGTTTGCTCTGACCAAAGGATTTCGTCCATGACCTTACTCCCTTGACGTCGACCTGCTTCAAAACCAAGACCAAATTCTACACCCTTAAAGGCATTAATAGAAACAACAGCAGCTGCAATTTTCGCATCTAATTTACGATCAAAATGTACATAAGAACCTAGACCTGCTGGTACATTTGTGGCACGCACCTCTACAATTCCGCCTATCGTATCACCAGCTCTCTTTATTTCATCAATATAAGAACGGATTTCCTCAGCTCTCGAAGTATCGACAATGGATAAATCATTTGCACCAGCTTTTGCTTTGATTTCGCTCACAGAGAGCTCTGGAAGTTGTGCGACGACATCTTTGCCTCCAAAGTTAACCACATGATAAGCCAAATCGATATCAAGCTGTTTCAATAATATTTTAGCAACAGCGCCTACAGCTACCCGCATCGTAGTTTCACGTGCAGACGAGCGTTCTAGCGTATTCCGTAAATCCTCAAATTCGTACTTCATACCTCCTACTAAGTCGGCATGACCCGGTCGAGGTTTTGTCAATTTTCTTTGTCTCTTCACTGAATCATCGACTTCTTCTGAAGCCATAATTTCTGTCCAATGTGAAAAGTCACGATTGGTCACATTGAGTGTAAGCGGACTGCCCAAAGTTTTTCCATGACGTAGCCCACTGGTAATTTCTACTTGATCAGACTCTATTTTCATGCGACCACCGCGTCCATATCCCCCTTGACGACGCTTCAACTCAATATTAATATCAGAAGCTTGAAGCGGAAGCCCCGCTGGCAAGCCTTCAATAATGGCAGTCAAACGTGGACCGTGTGATTCACCTGCTGTAAAAAAGCGCATCTTAAGCCTCCATTATTTTTTCATAGATTGGTAGTAAGTCATCGATGGTTTCAAGCATTTCTTGTAATATTACATCGTCTTGCTGCCCATCAAAACGTTCAGCTTGCCAAACTCTACCAATCTCTAACTCTGATTTTTTTACATTTTTCAAACGGGTAACGAATTCTTCAAAATGATTATTTTCATAAAATTCAGGCTTGGTGTGATCTTTAGATAGAACAAAATCCTTGGGTAAAGCAATCTTCGAACTCATTTTTTGAGCATAGATTGCTTGTCTTTTGGGTTGATCGATGATCGAAAGGTAGATAAAGACATAATCTTTCCAGATACCTAATTGGAAATGGGGCTCCATTTTATAACCACGTTTTTGTGTTCCAATAGCTGACCATGTATTCTCAGGAGCATTGCTTGTCCGACGACGATGCTGTGCAATGTGCAAGTAAAACTCCTGTTCTGGGAAAGATTGGTTCACTCTTTCTTTTAGCTGTTCTCCTATATCCATAAAAATAGGTTGAATTTCAGCACGCACTCCTTGCATACGCATTTCTAATCCTTCTATATCGAAGATTTCAAACGATTCTTTTCTAAACATATTTCCTCACAAAAATTTTATACAAATAATCCCTAGCAACATTATAGCAACGCCAACAACTTGGATAAGACGTATCGGATACCGATCTGAGCGCCACCATCCAAATTGTTGCACCAACATTGAACCAACGATTTGTCCAAGTAGTGCCATCATTATATTTAAGCCAGCCCCTATTTTTGGCACTGCTAAAACGGCGCCAAGAACAAAGAAGGCTCCCCAGATACCTCCCAATATATTCCATTTTTTTATCTTACCTAATTCAACTTTTGTAATTAAGCGACGTTCAATCACTAAAGTCACGCAGACAATAGCAATCAGACCAATGAAGAAAGACATAAACGAGGCCTGAAATGGTCGATGAAGTAATGTCCCCAAATGTCCATTAATAGCTTGTTGAACCGCAGTAAATGCGCCAGATATTATCGCCCAAAGACGCCACAGTATCAAATTTGGCTCGGCGTCAACTTGTCTCGTTTTTTCACGTAGGCTGGGTAAGACAACAGCAACAAAGAGTCCAAGTATAGTGACAATAATTCCCAATACACGAATAGGACTCATCGGTATTTGGACCGCATAAAACCAACCACAACTGTCAATTACAACTCCGGTCAAAATTTGTCCCAGAATGGGTAAGATAACAGTCTGCACAGCACCCAACCTTGGAAATAGAAAGACATTAGATGTGACATAGACAGGGCCCAGTAAACCACCAATCCATATCCAGGCCGGATGAGACTGGACAAATTCAGCAGAGGGGAACAAATCACCGGTCAAAAGTAATGAGATTGTACCTAAGAAAACAACCCCAATAATTTGAGAAATTGTTGACGCCCAAAAAGGGGAATTAACATTTTTGCGAAGATCGGCATTAATCGGGTTTTGGTTTGCTAGTAAAAAACCCGCAAAAAGTGCTATTCCAAGATAGACAAACATTATAATTTTTTAATTATTCTCTCCATTGTATTGATATTACGGCTTGTAAAAAGATCCTTATAGGCTTTTTTTCCTAAAATTCTACCAAAAGCTGTTGTTAGAGTCGATTCCTTTGGTACCTTCCAATAAAAGCTATCCGCTCTAACGAGCCCCTCTTCTCCACCTGTTTTCACTGAATTAAACTCGCTTTGAGCAATTTGCGCAAAAGCTTTTTCTGCAACAAAGACATAAAGATGATAATTTTCATCTGGTTGAAAAGGATTATTTTTAATAATTTCTCTTACTTGTTGCTCAGTTTTTATAAAACTTTGCACAGGCAAAAAAGATAAATCAGGCAAGGTTTCGCTACTAAAAATGACATTTCCTGTTGCTAAAACAGTGACAACGTCTGTAAAACCAGCTGTTTCAAACTCTTTTTTTAAGTCTGCCATTTTGATTTTAATTCCACCCACATTTATTCCGCGAAGAAAGGCACAGTATCTCATTTCAAATACTCCTTCATTTCTTGAAGGCTTATCTCATGAATTTTGGCCTGTCCAATTTCGGGAACAAGTACGGTCTTAATCCTCTTGCCACGCGCTTTTTTATCATGGGTTAGAATTTCAAACAAGGCTGTCTCGTCCCATGGCTCATAAGTTTGGGGAAGTTGAAACTTTTGGAGTACTGCTTTGATTTGAGTGACTAGTCCTTTAGGCATCAAGCCTTTACTTTCAGCCACTTTACTTATTTGGACCATTCCAATTGCTACAGCCTCTCCATGCATGACCTGCCCATAGCCAGCATAAGCTTCGACAGCATGTCCAATTGTATGACCAAAATTCAAATAAAGGCGAGTCCCCTGATCAAACTGATCTTCCACAACAAGTTTACGTTTGACATCACAAGCCGCCCGAATAAAATACTCCGCTTCTTGTAGAAGTTCATCGGCGTCCTTGATTTCATTCAAACGGATCCAGAGCTGTTTATCGGCAATCAAGGCACACTTGACGATTTCACCAATGCCCTCACGGAAATCCCGTTTCTCTAGGGTTTTCAGTACCTCAGGATCGATTAGAACGCCATCTGGCTGGGCAAAAGTCCCAATCATATTTTTAGCATAATGACTGTTCACTCCCGTTTTTCCACCGATAGAACTGTCGACTTGCGCCGTTAAACTTGTAGGTATTTGAAGGAAGTGAATACCTCTCATGTATGTGCTGGCAGCAAAAGCTGCTAAGTCGCCAACAACGCCTCCACCTAGAGCAATAATCCCATCGGAGCGCGTCAAACCTTCTTGAGCACAAAAATCCCATAGTCTCTCTACGGTAGATAAGTTTTTACTTGCCTCTCCTGCTGGAAAAGTAAAAGTAAAAACTTCAAATCCTACATTTCTTAACTGGGAAGCTACCTCTCGCCCATAAAGAGAGTCAACGTTGTCATCGGTAACGAGCACAACTTTTTGTTGGTGCCAGAGTTGTGAAATCCATTGTCCCACTTGCGACAAGCTCCCCTTCTTGATAATGATATCATAAGGGTGCTCTGGAAGATTAACATTTAACCTCATCTTTTCCCTCCAATTCCTGACTTATCTGTTCAATAGGCATCTTCTTTCCTGTCCACAACTCAAAAGAAGCTGCGGCTTGATGTATAAGCATGCCAACACCATTCATCGTTGTTATCCCCTGTTTTTTTGCCCATTTCATCAGCGGTGTTTCTCGCACTTTGTAAATCGTGTCTACCACCAGAATTCCTGAAGGCAAAAGAATCGAAGAAGGGAGGGGCATTGCTTCGCCAGACATTCCTACAGGTGTCGCATTAACCAGTAAGTCTGAGGCCGTGATTTCTTTTTGCAATCGTGAAATATCAGCTAAATCGTAAAGTTTTATTCTAGCTTTTGTTTGATGTGATAACTTCTCCAAACGTTGCTCTAAACGTGCATAAGAGGGTGATTGTCTAGCAAAAATCGTGATTTCGCTCATTTCAAGCAAAGCAGCCTGAACAATTATCGAAATCGCAGCGCCTCCGCCACCGATGAGCGTTATTTTTTTATGGTGTGGTTTAAAATTTAAGGCGTTGAAGAAGCCTTGACCATCCGTATTGTAACCTAATAACTTTCCGTTTTTATTGACAATCGTATTGATTGCTCCAATTAACTGTGCCTCCTCGGATAATTCATCAATAAATGCCACCGCTTTTTGCTTATAGGGCATTGAGATGTTGAGCCCAAACATGTTCAAGGTTCTGACATTGTTAATCGTTTGTCCGAGTTTGTTTTCATCCCCCAAATCCCAAGCTAGATAAACAGCATTTTCATTGGTCAGCTCAAAAGCTCGATTATGAATAAAAGGAGAAAGACTATGCTTAATGGGAGTGGCTAACACAGCAGCCATCCGAGTGTATCCATTTATTTCCATCGTTCACCTGTCTTCGTTTTTTTATATAAAAAAATAGTATTAGTTTTCTAATACTATTATAACTTATTTTAAGCTGCTTTGCGCCCTGCGAAATACCGCTTAGCAACGCCGATTACTGCTGGAAGTAGAGATACGGCAACGATTGCAAGCATAACTAGCTCAAAGTTTTTCTTGATGAAAGGCACTTGTCCAAAAAGGAAACCTGCACCTAAAGCTACGATGACCCAAGCAAAACCACCTAAGAAATTATAAAGAACAAATTTTTTATGTGGCATACGACTTGTCCCTGCTGTAAAAGGAACAACCGTACGAATGATTGGCATAAAACGTCCAAGGAAGATTGCCCAAGAGCCCCATTTAGCAAAGAATTGCTCTGCTTCTTCAATGTACTCTGGCTTTAAAAATTTAGACAGCGTTTTATGTTTTGGAATAACATCTCCAAATTTACGACCAATTTCATAATTGAGAAGATTGGCCAGAAAAGCTAAACTTCCCATAATCAAAATAAGAAGAGGCATTGATAATTTATCTGGATACATGGCGGCCATTGATCCTACAAAAAAGAGAATTGAATCCCCTGGTAAGAACGGAAAAATAACCAGCCCTGTTTCAATGAAGATGATGGCTCCTAAGAGGACATAGACCCAAACATGTGCGCCTGGCGCATTCAAGAAACCAGAAATCCAGTCATTGAAGAAGCCAAACATCGAAAGTGTTGTAAACATATTTTTATATTTTCCTTTTGCTATGCTAATACTGCATTTTTCATTTTACACTAAAAACTTGTCTTTATCAAATTCTCATTAGCCTATTTTTTTAGACAAAACTATTATTTTTATTTATTGGAGTCGTTTTCCATGTCACATTTTATAACACAATTTATTTTTTTCATCCCCGTTTTATGGTATACTGACAAGTATATAATTGTTTATATAATTAATGAAACTTAGGAGAAATAATGAAATGAAGAAATTATTCCTTACATTATCTTTAATATTCGCCACGATTACTGGAATGTCCTTTGCGACTGCTCATAATGTTAGCGCTCAGGAAACCGTACGTATCGCGAGTGATAATGCTTATGCCCCTTTTGAATTCCAAGATTCAGATAAAAATTGGGTAGGTATCGATGTCGATATCATGAAGGAAGTCGCTAAAATCAATGACTGGAAACTTGAAATGACTTTCCCTGGATTTGATGCTGCTCTTCAAAACTTAAAAGCTGGAAAAGCTGATGCAGTCATCGCGGGGATGACAATCACAGACGAACGTAAACAAGTTTTTGATGTTTCAGATCCTTATTATACTTCAGCTATCACTTTAGCTACAACCAAGTCTTCTACACTTAAGAGCTATGATGAACTTAAAGGTAAAGCTGTTGGTGCTAAAAAAGGGACAGCTTCTTATGACTGGTTGCAAAAAAACCAAGATAAATACGGCTACACAATCAAAACTTACTCTGACGGTGTACATATGTTTGCATCATTGGCAGCTGGAAACATTGTAGGTGCAATGGATGAAGCTCCTGTCATTTCTTATGCCATCAATCAGGGGCAAGACTTGGCAATCAACCTTCCTTCATTCTCACTTCCTGGAGGTTATGGTTTTGCTGTAATGAAAGGTGAGAACTCTAAACTCATCGATGGCTTCAACAAAGCTTTGACTCAAATGAAAGCCAATGGCGAATACGACAAAATCGTACAAAAATACACTGGTGGTAAGAAAGCAACTCCTAAAAAAGATGTTTACACTATTGCCTCAGATAATAGCTTCGCCCCATTTGAATTCCAAAACACAGATAAAAAATTCACAGGTATTGATGTAGACTTGCTTAATGCTATCGCTAAGCAACAAGGCTTCAAAATCAAATGGAACCACGTTGGTTTCCAACCTGCGGTAGATGCAGTTCAAGCAGGACATGCTGACGCTATGATGGCGGGTATGTCAATCACTGACGCACGTAAAAAAGTCTTTGACTTTGGTGATGCTTATTACGATTCCAATCTAACACTTGCTGTTTCTAAGTCAAATGACGACATCAAGAAATGGGAAGATTTAAAAGGTAAGCAAGTAGGTGCCAAAAATGGGACAGCTTCTTATGATTACTTAACAAAAAACGAAAGCAAATACGGTTACACTTTAAAAACCTTTACCGACGCTACTTCAATGTATTCTTCATTGAACAATGGTTCAATTCAAGCCTTTATGGACGATGAGCCTGTAGTAAAATATGCCATTAAACAAGGGCAAGAATTTAAGACACCTTTTGAAGGTATCCCAACTGGTCAATACGGGTTCGCAGTGAAAAAAGGAACTAATCCTGAGCTTATCGAAATGTTCAACAACGGCCTTTCTTCACTACGTGCCAGCGGTCAATATCAAGAAATTATTGATAAATATTTAGCTTCAAAAACTGAATCCTCAACGGAATCAGAGACAGAAAGCACAATGCTTGGTATCTTGAAAAACAACTGGAAACAATTAGGTAAAGGACTTTGGATCACTATCCAACTCGCTTTAGTTTCCTTTGTTTTAGCAATGATTGTTGGTGTCATCTTCGGTCTCTTCTCAGCTAGCCCATCGCCAGCTCTACGTACAATTTCACGTATTTACGTCGACCTTAACCGTTCAATTCCACTTTTGGTATTAACAATTTTCATTTTTTATGGTATCCCAAATATGTTGCAACTCCTCACAGGTCATCAAAGTCCTCTTAATGAGTTTACAGCCGGTGTTATTGCCTTAACTCTTAACGAATCAGCCTATATCGCTGAAATCGTTCGCGGTGGTATTGCTGCTGTTCCAACTGGCCAAATGGAGGCCAGCCGCTCTCTTGGTATCCCTTATGTGAAAACAATGCGGAAAGTAATCTTGCCACAAGCTGTTAAGATCACCATTCCTAGCTTGATTAACCAATTTATCATTACTCTTAAAGATACAACCTTGGTATCTGTTATCGGATTGGTTGAACTCTTACAAGCAGGTCAAATCATCGTTGCACGTAACTTCCAAGCCTTCCGTGTCTACGGTTTGATTGGTCTGATTTACATGGTTGTTTTGCTTCTCTTGATGTGGGCAGGACGTCGCATCGAACAAAAAATGAAATAAGGAGATTAAAGATATGTCTGTACAAATCGAAGTTACTGATCTTCACAAAACATATGGTAAAAATGAGGTCCTCAAAGGTATCTCTGCAAAATTCAACAAAGGAGATGTTGTTTGTATTATCGGCCCCTCAGGTTCTGGTAAATCAACATTCCTTCGTACATTAAACGGTTTAGAAGACGCAACAAGTGGTGATGTCATTATCAACGGGTACAACCTTACAGATAAAAACACTGATATCAATTTAGTTCGCCAACATGTCGGCATGGTTTTCCAGCACTTCAACCTTTTCCCTAATATGACTGTTTTAGAAAATATCATGTATGCTCCTGTTGAGCTTAAAAAGCTTACAAAAACAGAAGCAAAAGAAAAAGCATTGCGTCTGCTTGAAGCTGTGGGGCTAGAAGAGAAAAAAGATACAATGCCTGAGATGCTTTCAGGTGGACAAAAACAACGTGTAGCTATTGCCCGTGCCTTAGCTATGGATCCTGATGTTATGCTCTTCGATGAGCCAACTTCAGCACTTGACCCTGAGATGGTTGGGGATGTCCTTGACCTTATGCGCCGTATCGCGGATGATGGTATGACCATGCTTATTGTCACACACGAGATGGGCTTTGCACGTAAAGTTGCCAACCGTGTCATGTTTACAGATGCAGGTGTTATCCTTGAGGATGGCAAACCAGAAGACATCTTTGAAAACCCTCAACATCCACGTCTGCAAGACTTCTTGTCTAAAGTATTGAATGCGTAAAAAGAAAACGTTTGTCTCTTTGAAAGAAACAAACGTTTTTTTAGTAAGATAATATAACAAAACTGAAAGGCTATCCTTTCAGTTTTGTTATTGGGTTGCTGTAATTTCAGTTGTATTTTCTGAGGATTTTTTATTTCCTTCAGGATTTTTTAGATCAGCCAGATAATCTTCTTTTGGCTTTGCATAAATTCCTGCTTCCATATCAATCACTTGTGGCGCTTGAAGTTGCTTCGCAATGCTTGGATAGTAAGGAACCTTTTCTGTAATTTGACTGAGAGAAACCCGTACCTGATTTCCATCTGACATATCCAAAGCAATGAAGTCTTTGGTTACTTTAGTCGGCGTCTTTGTAACTGTCGTAATCAATCGACGTATCTCAGACTTCAGTTTCATATAGGCTGTAATAAACTTCTCTACCTCTTCATCGGAAAAGTTTTTGAGCACCGGAAGGCTAGAAATTTTATCCTTAGCTACTTCTTGGTCTTTGAGGATATAACCACTTTCTAGTACTTGATAAGTTTTACCTTTTTGTTCCACATAAGCAACTTTTTCGAACTCTGTGACCTTTGCTTCGATATTATTGGGGAAGCTTACGTGTAAATTAACGGCTTTGACACGAGGAAATTGCTGAACAATACTATTTTCAATAGCTCGTCTATTTCTAAGTACTCCATAAATCCTATCTGTTGGCTTCAAACGTGAAGCCTGTACGATAGATTCAAAAGACTCATTTTTGTTACCTGATACCGAAAATGTTCCAATTTTACTTATCGGAGATACCGCATAGATCGAAGTTAAAAACAATACGATTGCCAAGAGTAAGACGGGCCACATCTTCTTAAAAACTTCGAAACTCCCTTCAAAAAAAGAAGGCTCCGGTTCTTGCTCTTCACCAAAATCCTCCACAAAATCATTTGAGTATCCTTGCTCAAATTCTTCTGCTTCTATAAAAGATTCTTGATGCTCAATTTTTTCCTGAGCTTCGGTAGAATCATCTTCATTATCTTCTTTTTTCTTTAAAAACTTCCGTTTTTTGGGTTCTTCAGACTTTTCTTGATTTTCAGCTGCTTTACGGCGCTGGTATTCAAGATTTTTCTTTTGCCAAGGCGTAAGGTTTTCTTCACTCATTATTTTTTTATTTCTTTCACAAGTTGATAGAGTCGGTCACTAGCATCAGGTACACCTGCTTTTTTGCTGGCTATAGACATAGCTTGATAAAGCTCTTCGTCAGAAAAGATTTCAGAAATACTCGCAAGCATTGTATCTGCTGTAAGTTCCGCATCTTTAATCATCTTAGCAGCACCAATGTCCACAAGGGCTTGGGCATTCTTTGTTTGATGATCTGCTGTAACGTTTGGACTAGGTACAAAAATCGTCGGCAAGCCAAGTGCAGTAATTTCAGCAATTGTCGTCGCACCTGCACGACACAATATTAAATCTGATGATGCAAGAACTTCGAGCATATTCGAAATATAAGGACGAATCGCAATATTTGTAGCATCGGCATATTTTGCAAACTCTTCATGGTCTTCATCAAAATAGATTTGTCCTGAAGCATAGACAATTTGATAATCTGCTCCCGCAAACTTTGGTAGAGCAGCTTTTACTGCCTCATTAATTGTTTGGGCACCGCGTGACCCACCAAAAATAACTACCGTTTTCTTATCTTTTTGGAGCTGATATTCTGTTTCCAAAATATCGGTAGCTTTTAAAGTTGCAACTTCCTGAGCGCGTGGGTTACCAGCAAAAACTGTTTTGGCTTCTGGGAAGAAAGGCTTGGCTGCTTCAAAAGCAACCGCAACTTTATCCACATATTTACTCAAGAACTTATTTGTTATCCCTGGAATTGAGTTTTGTTCATGAACAATAGTTGGAACATTGAGCTTAGCTGCTGCGTAAAGTACCGGTCCAGCCACATAGCCTCCTGTTCCAATAACCACATCAGGTTTAAAATCCTTAACAATTTTCTTCGCATCTGATGTAGATTTCAGGAACTTGTAGATTGTCTTAAAGTTATTTAAAGAAAGGCTACGACGAAAACCTTGTACATCTACGGTTTTAAAAGGCACACCTGCTGCAGGTACAATCTTGCTCTCCAAGCCACGTTCGGTACCTACATAAAGGATCTCTGAATTCGGCTCTATAGTCTTCAGATGATTTATAAAGGCTAGTGCAGGATAGATATGACCTCCCGTTCCGCCTCCTGTTACAATAATTCTCATACTATTTCCATTCACCTTTCAATTCTTCGAAAGCTTTGATAAACATGTCTCCTCGTTCTTCAAAGGTCTTATACTGATCCCAGCTGGCACAAGCAGGACTAAGTAAAATCGTATCTCCATCCGCTGTTTTTTCAAAAATTTCTTTCAGTGCAGTTGCAACATTTTCACTGTGGAGCGTTGGAATTTGTAATTGGTCAGCAAGCTCTTGCAGCTTCGGTGCAGTTTCCCCAAAGAGAACCATACCTTTAATTCCTGTTACAGAATCCGCGAGTTCTTCAAAGCCATTTCCGCGGTCTAATCCGCCAGCTAAGAGCCATAAGCGACTGTTTTCAAAACCTGACAATGCTTTTTCTGTAGCCAGTATATTCGTGGCTTTACTGTCATTGTAAACTTTACGTCCTGCAAGTTCACCGAGATACTGCAAACGGTGCTTCACACCTGAAAAACTGGTTAATACTTCAATAATTGCCTCATTTTTAGCACCCGAAAGCTTAGCAACTGCTATTGCAGCCAATGCATTTTCAAGATTATGCTCTCCAGGTAAAGCCAAGTCTACTGCTTCCATGATGAATTCATCACGGAAATAAAGTTTACCTTCCAGCGAATAAGCGCCATTAACTTTATTTTCCGTCGCAAATGGCACAACTTGAGCTGCTGTATGCTCTGCTAGAGTACGACATTTATCCTGATTAAAGTTGAGAATAAGGTATTGCTCAGAAGTTAAGTTTTCTTGAATCCGCCATTTTGCAGCTTCATAAGCTTCCTGTGAGCCATGGTAATCTAAATGCGATGAAAAGATATTAGTAATGAGAGCGATTTGAGGCTTGAAGTCTACAATTCCCATCAGTTGAAAACTTGAGAGTTCCATCACCAAAGTATCTTGAGCAGTCGCATGGGCAGCTACTTCAGAGGCAGGAAAACCAATATTTCCTGCTAATTTTGCAGATTGCCCGTCTGCATTTAAAATATCTGCTATCAGCGTTGTTGTTGTTGTTTTACCATTGGTTCCAGTAATCCCAATAATTGGGGCTTCCGAAACAAGATAAGCAAGTTCTACTTCCGTAATAACTGGAATCTTTTTATCCAATGCTTTATTTATCATTGGGTTATCATAACGAATACCTGGATTTTTTACCATAAAATCAAAATCTTCGTCTAAAAGTTCAAGGGGATGGCTACCACAGATAACTTCAATGCCTTCTTCCAAAAGGGCTTGTGCGGCAGGGTTTTCTTCAAAAGCCTTTCCGTCATTTACAGTTACGTGTGCACCTAGAGTATGAAGCAAGCGGGCTGCAGCTTCTCCTGATTTTGCTAATCCGAGGATGAGTACTTTTTTTTCTTCAAAAGTTTTGATTTTTTTCATTGTTCCTATTCTTTCTACTTCCCTCTATTTTACCGCTATTTACCTATTTTTTCAATATAGAGTTTGTATTTGAAAGTTTTACTATGAAAATAAGATATCTTTTGCAAAGAAAAAAGAGCAAGTTTATGCTCTCTTTATTTAATCTTTCAAGAAGCGTGAAAGAAATGCACGCGTCCGTTCTTCTTTCGGAGCTCCGAAGATTTCCGCTGGTCGTCCTTCTTCAGCGATAACCCCTTTATCCATGAAAATTACACGATCACTTACATCACGCGCGAATTCCATTTCATGAGTAACGATAACCATTGTTAAGCCTGTTTCAGCCAGTCCTTTCATTGTCTGTAAGACTTCGCCTACCATTTCAGGATCAAGTGCTGAAGTCGGCTCGTCAAATAAAATCACGTCTGGATTCATGGAAATCGCCCGAGCAATTGCCACACGTTGTTTTTGTCCGCCGGAGAGTTGTGCAGGTTTGGCATTAGCAAAGCTTGCCATCCCCACTTTTTCTAGATTGTCGAGTGCAACAGATCGAGCTTCTTCTTGGCTTTTTTTCAATACTGTAACTTGCCCAGCCATAACATTTTCGATAACATTCATATTGTTAAACAAGTTGAAACTTTGGAACACCATACCAAGATGCGTGCGATACTTTGGAATATCAAAGCCTTTTTCTAAAACATTTTCACCTTTATAAATTATTTCTCCACCAGAAGGTTTCTCCAATAAATTAATCGAACGAAGTAATGTTGATTTACCACTTCCAGATGAGCCAATAATCGAAATAACTTCGCCCTGATTTACCGTCAAGTGAATATCTTTCAACACTTCATTACTACCAAATGATTTTTTTAAATGATTGATTTCTAAGATTGCTGTCATTTAAGCGTCCCCCGGTTCTTGTACTTGCATTTGATTTTGGATTGGGACATATGCATCTGGTCCATCCATTTTTCTTTCTACGAAGCGTAGAATACGTGTCACTGTAAATGTTAAGACAAAGTAAATTGCACAGATTACAGCAAAGGTTTGGAAATACATAAAGTTTTGTTGCGCCACTGTTGTCCCTTGGAAAAAGAGCTCTGTTACTGAAATTACAGACAAGACTGATGTATCTTTAATATTAATGACAAATTCATTTCCTGTTGCGGGAAGAATATTTCGTAAGACTTGTGGCAGAACAACTTTACGCATAGTTTGTCCATGAGTCATACCAATAGCTTGTGCAGCTTCGAATTGCCCTTGATCAACAGAGAAAATTCCGCCCCGTACAATCTCAGACATATAAGCACCCGTATTGATGGACACAATAATGAGTGCAGCTAAAGTCCGATCTAAGCTCAATCCGAAAGCTAGAGCGGTTCCGTAGTAAAGCACCATTGCTTGAACAATCATTGGTGTTCCACGGAAAATTTCAATATAAGCTGAAATGAGCCAGCCGAATACTTTATGTAAAAAGGCTAAAAATTTATTACTGATTTCTGGAATAGTACGATAAACACCAATAAGAAGACCTAATATCGTACCAATAATCGTACCAATCAGAGAGATGAATAAAGTCATCCCTGTACCATTAAGAAACTGTTTACCGTTATCTCTTACAATACTGATAATTTGATCATACCAAGCGCCTTGTGTTTTGGCTTCTGGCTGGGCAGCAATCATTTCATCCATCAGATCTTTTTGATCTTGAGGCGTAAAACTTGTCAAAAAGCTGTTAATCACAGGCAAGTTGGGGTCATTTTTACGTAAACCTACTGCGACTGTTGTATCATCAGAGTTTGTAACAAAACCTTTTCCTTCGCTAAATTCAATCATTTTGAAGTCTGGGTTTGCTTTTTCTGCTGTCACTCCTTCTGGACGTTCAGCCACATAACCATCGATAGCTCCACTCTGTAAAGCCACTCGCATGCTTGAAAAATCTTTCATTGCTGTTTGCTTATTAACACTTTCAATCTGGTCAATCATGTTATAGTGGAATGTCCCCAGCTGGGCAGTAATTTTTGCACCAGAGAAGTCTGCTAAGCTCGATGCTTGAGCAAAGGGGCCGCCACTTTTGACCATCATTACAAGGTTAGATGTATAATACGGCTCTGAAAAGGCAATTTGTTCTCTGCGTTCAGCAGTTGGTGACATCCCTGCGATAATGCCATCAATCTTCTCAGATTTCAGTGCAGGAAGCAAACCATCCCAGCTTGATTTTACAATCACCAATTCTTTATTTAACTTGTCTGCAAGTTTTTTTGCTACTTGTACATCGTAACCATTTGCCCATTGACCATCCACACCATCAATAGGGACAGCACCGTTGCTATCATCATATTGTGTCCAGTTAAAAGGGGCATACGCAGCCTCCATTCCGACACGGAACTGATCTGCACTCACTTTTGAACTCCCGATAAATAATGCCGTAAACAACGTCGCGACAAGTAAGAATAAGTTTTTTCTTCTCATAATACTCTCTCTTTCATTTTTCCAAATAAAAAGCAACCTTTACACAGAGAGGTTGCTAAACGTTGTACGTGATTCATATTATCAGTAAGTAACGAATAGCACTCCGCAAAACTGCGACAGTTCAGCAAGTATCCCTTGCTGCCCCAACGAACTCACCTGGACGAGTGAATTCATTTCGGCAATGTCTCCTCCGTTTTACTTCAACGCTTGTCCAGCTCAGTAAAACTTCCTATTCATTGCGACCTCTATCATTTTATTTGTATATTGTAATTTAAATCTTAACCTTTTTTTAAATGAATGTCAACAATTTTCTCTAATTATCAAAAAACTCGAAAAATAAGAGCAAGATTAAAAGCCTAACAAGTACTTTTAGATACCCACTAGACTTTTTAAGTTTATTTAATCTTAGGAATTTTTAAAGTAAATTTTGAACCCTCTCCTACAACGGAAGTCACGCTAACATCCCCCTCATAGTTCTCCACTATACGTTGAATAATAGATAGCCCAAGCCCAGTGCCTCCTATATCTCGATTTCGTGCTTTATCCGCACGGAAGAAACGTTCAAATACATGTTTTAAATCTTCTTGGCTAATACCATAACCACGGTCCTCCACAGTTGTAATGATATATTCATCATCTTCTTCAAGATGTATCTTGACTTCTTGACGATCTTCAGGCGAGTATTTTATCGCATTATCAATCAATATTTTCAAACCTTGCTCATAATGGTTGGGATATATATGTGCTAATCTTCCTGATGGCAAGTCATTTTCAACAGTTAACTTTAAATCAGGATGGATGAGTAGAAAATTTTTCTTAAGAAAATTCGAAACTTCTGTCGGATCACAGATTAGGTCTTCATCTTGAAAATCAATGCTTTCAAGACGCGCCAATGCGAGCATCTCTTCCAACATCGTTCTCATCGTACTAACTTCTTCTATACTGGCCTGTAAAGACTCCTCAAGCACTTCAGGATCATTTTTCCCCCAACGATTCAAGAGATTCAAATGCCCATCCAAAACTGCAAGTGGCGTCCGTAACTCATGACTGACATCGGAAACAAAACGTTTCTGCTGATCAACGTAATCATTAAGCTTGATCATCATATCATTATAAACTGTTGCAAGTTCCTCAATTTCATCCCCTGTCTGAATAACGACAGGTTTGAAATCTGCCTTCAAATTATTGGCACGTGTAGTGATTGCATCGTGCAAATGTTCCAAAGGCTTGATATAGCGACTCGCCATAAAGTAACCAACAAACTGAGCTATAAAGAGAGCTATAATTTCTAAGATAATCAAGGCAACAAGTAGCTTTGTACGCACACTATAATAATAGCTCATATCATAAAAAGCCTGTACATAGCCGATCAGTTCACCCGTTTTTTTGGAGTGCACAGGTCGCTCAACCAAATAACCAGAATATTCGCCAAATGTACGTACAGCTTGCGATGAATCACCCACATCTTTCCTTAGAGGAAAACCATACGAATTGGTCGAGTAAATCAGGTTCTCACCTACATCGAAGACATAAAAGGATTTTCTTGAACCAATCATACTTCCTAGTGTTTCAAGTTCATTTTCTCTTCCCTGACTGGAGGCTGTGTAGTCTTTGGCATAAGCCAAATAATTCGCAAGATTTTCTTCTGACAGTTTGTTTACCGATTGGGACAGACTTTGTTCAACATTATTTAAAGCCCTCATCATATCCTCTTTTTCAGAATTGATGAAAGTAGTTATCGTTAGTTGATAAACCAATACTGTAAAAATAGTGAAAGTAATAAAACAAAAAATCGTATTTGCAAATGCCCAACGTAGCATGATGCTCCGCTTACGCTCGGGAAGACTTTCTGTTTTTTTCTTCTTAGAATCAAAAAATTTTACCATGTCGCATTTTTCTATTTCTTTTCAGCGCCATAAAAGGAATAAATCTAGTGGCAAAACCACTAGAAATCTTCTTATGTATTCTCTATGTTATTTGCGGTCACGCATGACATATCCCATGCCACGAACAGTTTGGATATAACTTTCACGGCCTTCGACATCAATCTTGTTACGTAGGTAACGGATATAAACGTCAACAACGTTTGTTTCTGTACCTTCTTCGTAACCCCATACTTCAGAAACCAAGTATTCGCGTGTTACGACGTCCCCCACATTTTGCATCAAAGTCAAGAGTAAGTCGTACTCACGACGTGTAAGGTCAATGACTTTTTTACCACGGTGTACTGTGCGGTTTGTTTTATCAATTACCAAGTCACGGAATGAAGTGTTGTCTGACTTTTCAACAGTATGGATATGATCTTCACGACGGAAGAGTGAACGCACACGTGCTAACAACTCTTCAATTGCGAATGGTTTTGTAATATAATCATCCGCTCCAATATCAAGACCAGCAACACGGTCCATTGTTGAATCACGTGCAGTCATCATGATAATGTGTGTATCTTTTTCACGGCGTAAGCGTCGTGCAACTTCAAAGCCATCCAGCTCTGGGAGCATTAAGTCAAGCAAAATCAAATCATAATCTTTTGACATCGCTTCTTCAAGACCTTTACGACCATTGTCTTGAACCGCAGTTTGATACCCTTCGTGTTCAAGCTCAAGTGAAACAAATCTCGCAATGTTTTTATCGTCCTCGATAATTAAAATACGTTTAGATGAATTCATAGTTTAGCCTCATTAATATCTTTTCTTTTAATTTTATTTTCTCTATAATGAAATTATAATATAATTGTAATTTTGTTGCAAGTGTTTTATGAGATTTTTATTAATTCTTTTCTTCAGAAAAGAGATCTGCCAACCCTGCAAAAGGGGATTTATTTTCTTTGTCTGCCTCTTCTTCTTTTTGCTTCTGATAGTCTGCTTCAGACAAGACAGCCCAGTTCTTACCAGAGGGCAAACTTGCTGCACCAACTTTCTCATCTTCTGCTAAAATCTGTAGCGGAATTTCTAAAAGAATATTATCAGCAACTGATTCTGACAGACTAATCCAATCTGCTTCCAATGTAAATATCATGTCACTATCCAGTAAATCTTCATTCTTTTTAAGAAATTCTTCAGTTGTGAAAGCTTCATTAACGGCGATTGACATGAGGTACTCTACGGGCTTTAAACTGCGTGATGAGGGCAAAGTCAAATACACTTCCAGAGTATAATCCAAGTAATAGATGCCGTCATCATAGGCGATTTGCCCTTGAACCTTTACAGGCTTTGCATCAAGGATCTCTTCTGAGCGTTGCTTAAGCTCTTGTGTTAAATCAAGTTCTTCCTCAAATTTAATTGTTTTCTTTTTTGATACTTCTAAAATAGACCATTTCATATTTCATTTTTCCTTTATCTTTATAGTAAGTTTAAAATAAGGCATATTCAAGCATGCCTTTAATTTTATATGTGTGTACTATCTGTTTCTATTATATGATATTTTTTTTAATTTTTATAGCCCAATGAACTAAAAGACATTTAGAATTTACTCCTTATTCTCCTTGATTGAATTTAGAAAATTAAAACGATAATAAAAAAGCGCCGAAGCACTTTTTTTATTTTCCATATTTCTTGTTGAAACGAGCGATACGTCCGTCCGCTGCTTGGAATTTTTGACGGCCAGTGTAGAATGGATGTGAGTCAGAAGAGATTTCCACACGAATCAATGGATAAGTGTTTCCGTCTTCCCATTCAACAGTTTCTTTCGAACCTTTAGTTGAACCGCTCAAGAATTTAAAACCAGTAGTTGTATCCAAGAACACAACAGGTTGGTAATTAGGATGGATGTCTTTTTTCATTTTGCAAAATTTCCTTTCTGCCTTGGACTGTTTGCCAGACCAAAGTTTGTTAGACCTTAATATTCTAACAGATTTGTTGCTGAAATTCAAGCTTTTTTGTTATTTAAAATACTATTTTTCTTTTTTCAAATAACCGAACATCAAACCAGAAACAAGAGCACCAATCAAAACAAAGAGAAGGTATAAAAGTGGGCCATTTGTTAGAGCTAAGACGAAGATACCCCCGTGTGGTGCCATCAATTTAAGACCTGCCGCACCAACGAGTCCACCTGCTAAGGCTGAACCAACAACAAATGAAGGAATAGCACGTGCTGGGTCAGCAGCACCAAATGGGATGGAACCTTCTGTAATAAATGAAAGTCCCATAACAATATTTGTTAAACCTGATTGACGTTCTTCTTTTGTAAATTTATTTTTGAAGAAGAGGACGGCAACTGTAGTTGCAAGAGGTGGAACCATACCACCAGCCATAACCGCTGCCATAACGACTGAGCCACCAGTAGCAACACTTGCGGCCAATGTTCCTGTACCGAAGATATAAGCAGCTTTGTTAATTGGTCCACCAAGGTCAACTGCCATCATACCACCAACGATAATACCAAGAACTAAAGCTGATGCTCCATTAAGGCTGTTCAAGAAGTTTGAAAGGCCTGTATTGATTGCTGCCATCGGAATATTGATGAAAAGCATGAGCAATCCTGTGATGAATGTCCCTAAAAGTGGGAAAATCAAGATTGCTTTAATCCCATCTAACGATTTAGGCAAGACAGTCAAGAGCTTACGCAAGAGGATAATAACACCACCAGCAATGAAACCACCAACTAAAGCGCCAAGGAAACCTGATGGAATCATTGTAGCTGGATCAAGTTTACCAAAGGCAAGACCAGAGGCAGCCATTGAACCCGCAACGAAACCTGCAACTAAACCAGGTTTATCTGCAATTGAGTTGGCGATAAAACCAGCTAGGACTGGAAGCATGAAAGCAAAGGCTGCGCCCCCGATATTTTTAAAGTAAGCCGCAATCGGATGATAAGAACCAAGGTTGGCCAATTGATCTTTAGGAACACCCATTGATTGGTCTATCAAGAAGGCAAGAGCAATCAAGATACCACCACCAACAACGAATGGTAACATTGCAGATACACCACCCATAAGGTGTTTGTAGAAGGCTTTACCAATACCGCCAGAGCTTTCTTCTTTTGCCTCATCAGCGGCATCAGCTTCAAATTTTGGTGCATTACCAGAAACTGCCTTATTAATGAGTTCTTCGGGTTGACGAATAGCGGCAGCGACAGGAACTTGCACCATCGGTTTCCCTGCAAAACGATTCATTTCCACTTTCTTATCCGCTGCAACGATGATACCGTCAGCTTTTTGAATATCTTCAGCAGTCAGCTTGTGGTCAATCCCACGCGCCCCATTTGTTTCAACTTTGATGGCGATGCCCATTTCAGCAGCTTGTTTTTTAAGTGCTTCTTCAGCCATATAAGTGTGTGCAATACCTGTCGTACATGCTGTTACGGCTAAAACATAATGCTCGCTATCAGTGACTTGCTCAATTTCTTCTGTATCTTCAGAGAAAAGCTCTAACACTTGACGCGGATATTTTGCTTCTTTTACTTTGTCTGTAAATCCAGCTTGCAAGAGGAACTTAGAAAGTTGTGCTAAAGCTTCCAAGTGTGTGTCATTTGCGCCTTCTGGTGCTGCAATCATGAAGAAAAGATTGACAGGTTGTCCGTCTAGGGCTGCATAATCCACACCTGCATTTGATTTTGCAAACAGGACAACAGCTTCGTTAACTGCTTTGTTCTTGCTGTGTGGCATGGCAATACCATCGCCCAAACCAGTTGAAGTTTGTGCTTCACGAGCCATAATTCCAGCTTTAAATGTATCAAAATCACTGACGTAACCTTCTGCGACTAACTTGTTTACCATTTCATCCACGGCAGCTTCTTTAGTCGTTGCTTGAAGGTCCAAAATCATGACTTCTGTTTTGAGTAAATCTTTGATTTCCATAATCTTCCTCTTTTCTAATCTTCGTTTATTTTTTCGATTGTTACTTTTTCAAAGCATTCTTTTAAGAAGCTTTCACTCGGCATGTCTTCTGAGAAGACCTTAGCTGTACCACAGGCAACACCTTGTTTAAAGGCAGCTAAAGTATCCTGGCTGCGGCTCCATTCCGCAAGGAAACCTGCAACTGTTGAATCTCCTGCACCGATAGAGTTTTTCAACTCTCCTTTGATTGGAGCGGCAAAATAAGTTTCCTTACCTGTGAAGAGTAAAGCACCATCACCTGCCATAGAAATCATGACATTTTGTGCCCCTTCTGCTAAAAGTTTTTGACCATAAGGGATAATATCTTCTTTGGATTTAAACTTAACAGAATAGATTTCTTCCAATTCTTCACGATTAGGTTTAATGACGAGTGGCTCATGTTTCAATGTTTTCAGCAACTTTTGTCCGTCAACATCAATAGCAAACTGTGCGCCTCTGGCTTTTACTTTCTCAATCAAGACTTCATAGAAATCTTCCCCTAAAGCTTTAGGGATAGTACCAGCAAAAACGACAATGTCATCACTTTGCAAGGCGTCAAATTTACTTAGGAAGGCCTGAATTTCAGCATCTGATAAGTCTGGTCCAGCAGCATCAAAGGAGGTTTCCTCTTGCGCATTGACTTTGATTTTTGTATTAATACGTGTTGTTCCTGCAATTGGAGTGAAATCGGACTGACTTCCGATATTTTCAAGATAATCTTGAATGAATTTCCCAGGGAAACCACCAAGAAAACCAAGAGCCGTATTTTCTACCTTTAAAAGGGACATCATGCGACTTTCAACAATCCCTTTACCACCAGGAAGCATACGCGTTTCTGTCGCTCGGTTGACTTGTCCAAGTTCAGCCTGATCAAAATCCATGAAATAATCTAATGCTGGATTTAGTGTTACTGTGTATATCATAATTTCTCCGTTATAAGTTTTATTTGGTCACTTTCTGCAAACTTAACAAAGCTTGTTTGACCGATTTTACTACTGTCCAGGAGGAGATAGCTTGTCCGGCTTTGACGAATGGCCTGTGTCTTAATCGCAGCTTCTTCACTGTCCGGTGTCATAGCCCCCAGCTCTTCATCAAAAGCATTGGCTCCGATAAATGCAAGATTAAAACGGTAAGTACTAAGTTGAGCGATGGCCGAACTGCCAATGATGGCATCAGTTTGACGTTTCACTCGACCACCAAGCAAATAAACGATGAGGTTTTCACTGGTTAATTTTGGTAAATGGCTAATCGAATTGGTCACGATAGTGACACGTTTGCCCGACTGATTAAGCAAATGGCAAAGTGGCGCAACTGTAGTTCCAGCATCCAAGTAAATAATGTCGCCTTCTTTTATCTTTTCAAAAGCTATAGCTGCGATTTTTTCTTTTTCTTGAACGTTTTTGGAAGATTTCTCAAAGATAGATAACTCTTCTGAAAGATCTTGTTGGAGTTCTGCGCCTCCATGAACACGACGTAAGGCATTTTCTTCTTCAAGCTCATTGAGATCTCTTCTTAAAGTCGACACAGAAGCTTGAGTTATTGTTGAAAGTTCTTCTAAAGTCGCTGTTCTTTGCTCTTTGAGCAAGCCCATTATTTTTTCCTTGCGTTCTGTCGCGAGCATATGATCCTCCTCCTGAATTCGTTTACATTTATATTATACACCATTTTCTTTCAAAGTCAATCAAAAACTTCCAAAAACTACAAAAAAATTTATATAGATTTCCTTCATATACTATTCTTAAATAAAAAAGAGCCAGGAATTGCGATTCCTTTGCTCTTTAGAGAACCTAGCCTGTTTGCATTTCTTGCTGTTCTATGTCAGTAACTTTTTTACTTGGCTTTTCTAAAAACCTTTGCATCTTTTCTTCATCAAAACCGATTTGAAGTTGTTTTTCATCCAACATAAGTGGAACTTTCAATAGAGTAGCATTTTCTTCTAACAGCTCCATAAAATCTTCTAACTTCAAGTCATTGAAATTAAGGTTCAAACGTGTGTAAGCCCGAGTTTCTGTTGCGATAATCTCTTCAACTCCATGTTCAGTTAAAGAAACAATTCGGAGAATTTCCTCAGTCGAAACCAGTTCTTTGAGAAGATCAACTTCGACAAACTTGACTTTATGGGCATAGAGCCAGCTCTCTACTGCTTTCGTCTCCTGATTAGAGGAGATGGTATAAATCTTAAGCATGCCAACCTCCTTTCTATCACGTCCAGGTTCTCTTTCTTATTTTTATTATCCTATTTTATGAGATTGAAAACAAATGAAATGGTTTTCAGAAAAAATAAAAAAGCCGAGCATCAATATCTCGAACTTTTTTATTTTATGAACTACGGTTTTATTTAACTTCTTCAAAGTCACCATCAACAGTATTGTCATCTTTAGGACCTTCTTCTGATCCAGCTTCTTGTCCTTCTGCTGCTGCTTGTTCAGCACTGGCTTGTTCGTAAAGTTTTACTGCGAGATTTTGCGCAATTTCGCTAAGTGCTTCTGATTTAGCTTTGATATCGGCAATGTCTTCACCTTCAAGAGCTTTCTTCAACTCTTCTTTAGCATCTTCTGCTTTTTTAACTTCTGCTTCGTCAACTTTACCTTCAAGTTCTTTGATTGTTTTTTCAGTTTGGAAAACAAGAGCATCCGCTTCGTTACGTGTGTCTACTTCTTCTTTACGTTTTGCGTCAGCATCAGCATTTGCTTCAGCATCTTTCATCATTTTATCGATTTCTTCGTCAGAAAGACCTGAGTTAGATTTGATAACGATTGTTTGTTCTTTTTGCGTACCCAAATCTTTTGCTTTAACAGATACGATACCGTTTTTGTCGATGTCGAATGTGACTTCGATTTGTGGCACACCACGTGGTGCGGCAGGGATATCTGTCAATTGGAAGCGACCCAATGATTTGTTATCTGCTGCCATTGGACGCTCACCTTGAAGGACGTGGATATCTACTGCTGGTTGGTTATCTGCTGCAGTTGAGAAGACTTGTGATTTAGATGTTGGAATTGTTGTATTACGTTCGATAAGTTTTGTAAATACAGAACCCATTGTTTCAATACCAAGTGAAAGTGGAGTTACGTCAAGAAGGACAACGTCTTTAACGTCACCAGTGATGACACCACCTTGGATTGCTGCACCCATAGCAACAACTTCGTCTGGGTTAACAGATTTGTTTGGTGTTTTACCTGTTTCTTTTTGAACAAGATCAACAACTGCTGGGATACGAGTTGAACCACCAACAAGAAGAACTTCATCGATATCAGAAGTTGAAAGACCAGCATCAGAAAGGGCTTGACGTACAGGTTCGCGTGTTGCTTCAACCAATGAAGCAGTCAATTCGTCAAATTTAGCACGTGTAAGTGTCATTTCCAAGTGAAGTGGGCCAGCAGCGCCTGCTGTGATGAACGGCAATGAAATTTGAGTAGAAGTTACACCTGAAAGGTCTTTTTTCGCTTTTTCAGCTGCATCTTTCAAACGTTGAAGGGCCATTTTATCTTGTGAAAGATCAATGCCGTTTTCTTTCTTGAATTCTGCGACCATGTAATCAATGATGGCTTGGTCAAAGTCATCACCACCAAGTTTGTTGTTACCTGCTGTTGACAATACATCGAAGACACC
The DNA here is from genome assembly GCF_018403745.1 of Lactococcus formosensis. Classification (GTDB taxonomy): domain Bacteria; phylum Bacillota; class Bacilli; order Lactobacillales; family Streptococcaceae; genus Lactococcus; species Lactococcus formosensis. The sequence continues at coordinate 208,016 of NZ_BOVP01000001.1, forward strand.
ATCACCTAATTCAAGGATTGAAACGTCAAATGTACCACCACCAAGGTCAAAGACAAGAATTTTTTCATCTTTGTCTTGTTTATCCATACCGTAAGCAAGAGCTGCTGCTGTTGGTTCGTTAACGATACGTTCTACTTCAAGACCAGCGATTTTACCAGCATCTTTTGTGGCTTGTCGTTGTGCGTCGTTGAAGTAAGCTGGAACAGTGATAACTGCTTTGTCAACTTTTTCACCCAAGTATGCTTCTGCTGTTGCTTTCAAGTTTTGAAGAATCATTGCTGAAATTTCTTGAGGTGTGTATTCTTTCCCACCGGCAGAAACTTTTTCACTTGTACCCATTTTAGATTTGATAGAGATGATTGTATCTGGGTTTGTTACTGCTTGACGTTTTGCGGCATCACCGACTTGAATTTCACCATTTTTAAAAGCGACAACAGATGGTGTTGTACGGTTTCCTTCTGGATTTGGAATAATTTTTGCTTCAGTTCCTTCAAGGACTGCTACTGCTGAGTTTGTTGTACCAAGGTCAATACCAATAATTTTAGACATATGCTTTACCTCTTTTTTTATTTTATTGTTTTTATCTATTCTTATAGTTTAAGGACATTTCGGTCACTTCTTGTTTCTTATTGTGCAACAACGACCATTGCTGGACGAAGGATACGATCATGGATCTGATAGCCTTTTTGGAAGACTTGAACGACATGATCTGCAGGATGTTCATCATCAGCTGGAACTGTTTGTACAGCCATATGGAAGTTTGGATCAAAGGCACCGTCTGCTTTGACTTCTGTAACGCCTTCTTCTTTAAGTGCGTTAATCAAGCTCTCGCGTGTCATCTCCAAACCTTTTTTAACATCTTCTGTCAACCCTTCAACTGCAAGAGCACGCTCCAAGTTATCCAAGCTTGGCAAAATCTTTTTCGCCAAATCTTGTGAACGGTATTTCAGGATGCTTGTACGTTCTTCGTTGGCACGGCGTTGAATATTTTGGATTTCTGCACTAATGCGGAGAAATTTATTTTCCCATTCTTCAGCCTTTGCTACAGCTGCATCAAGCTCAGAAACTTCTTCTTCGACGATATCTTCAAGTGCTTCTTCAGTAAGCTCTTCGACAACTTCTTCTTCCTGATCTTTTTTCTTCAATTCTTCTTTATTTTCTTCAGCCATATTGTTTCCTTTTCTTTTAAATAATTTCATATATTAACTTATCTCGTAATGGTTACCATCAAGGTAACGGTAGTAGTCCATGAGTTTCATACTTAGGACTTTTGCAAGTAAGTCTAGTGTACTCAAGGTTTTTTGATAATCTTGTTCTACAGGACCAATGACTGTCAGCGTTCCTAAACCACGATATGGAATAGCAAACTTTTGACTTATCAACGTCAGGTTGGCAAAATAAGACATATTATCAATGACAACCGAACGCATCTCATCTGTACTTGTTAATTCTCGTATTTCTTGAGCCATACGTGTGTCGTCGCTTAAAATTTTATAAAGCTCAGAAAGATTGTCTGTTGCAAAGTCAAAGACATACTCACGTCCGCTACTTGTCAAATGCTCTGTGAATAAGTCTGCAAAGACTGATTCAAAGAGTTCCAAGACATCGCCTGTTGTTTTAAAGTAACGCTGTACTATCTGCGGGATGTCCGTTCTCAATGCATAATGTACATCGAGAACTTTCTTACCTACTAGGCGTTCTTTAATCAACTTTGTAAAGACTTGCAGGTCATGTTCACTCATGCTTTTTGGAAGTACAAACTGATTTGTCCTAAGTTCACCTGTCGCTAAGGTCATCACTGTCAACATCGAATGATTATCTAAAGTGACAAGTTCAAAGGACTGCAAGACTTGCTCTTTCTGGGGAACATTAAGCACGAAGGAAGTTAAGCCCGTCAATCTTGAGAGAACCTCGCTTGCTCTTTCAAATAAATCAGATAAACGATAAAACTCACCGTCAAAAGATTTCATAATCTGAAAAAGATCATTTTGTGTAAATTCTTCCAGGCGTAATACATTTTCTACAAAGTATTTGTAACCTGAAATACTAGGAACACGTCCACTTGATGTATGTTCTTTTTGAATGAGTCCAAGATTTTCCAATGCTTTCATATCATTTCTGATTGTCGCACTCGAAGCTTTAATCTGTTCTAATAAAGCTTTAGAACCTACAGGTGTATGCTCTTTCGCGTAAAGTGAGACAATCAAATCCAAAATCTGCTGTTGCCGTTCTGTAATCATTTTGTCTCCTTTCTCCACCTTTAGCACTCAACACCCTCAAGTGCTAACAATATTATTATAACCCTTATCTCCTATCTTGTCAAGCAAAAAAACCAAAAATTAGCACTCTTTTTTATAGAGTGCTAATTTTTGATCCTTTTAAATAAATCCCACTTCTTTTGCAATGAAACGAATGCTAAAGAGGCTAACAAGCATGACCGCTAGGGGAAATAATAGTGTTAAATTTTGCTGATGTATGAGATATTGATAACCCCAATCAATGAATACCAAGACAGCTGCTATCTCTAAAACCCACAACCCCACATTGAAAAAGCGAAGTATGAGTAAGATAAGGAGGAACACTAAGAGTATTTCTATTATATTCTGCCATTGGGCTACGGGAGCCAGAGTTTTATTGATAAAACCTGTTACTGTACGGCTTGTATTTTGAAAAACAGTCGTAAAAGTATTGGGTGATGCTAAAAGTCGCTGTGTAGTAATCATCAAAGTGTAGAGAAACAAGGCAATATTAGCATATAAAATCAAGTAAGCTTTATTCAACATTTGTGTGTGACTCCTTTTAAGTCCCTTTATTTTTTACTGGGGTAATAACTTCAAGTATTCTTCGAGGGTAAGGTTATGTTTCGCCATATACTTGGCATTATCCACACCTACATAGCGAAAATGCCAATCCTCATAATCGACACCGGTGGATGATTTTCCACCTTCTGGGAAACGAAGTACAAAACCATATTCGGGCGCGATTTTCTTCACTTGTGCAACTATGTCTTCAGGACTTTGATTTAAAGCGTCCACTGTCGACATATCCACAGCTAACCCTGTTTGGTGTTCTGAGCTACCCGCGGGCTGTGAATAAGTTTTAACATTAGTTTCAGCTTCTTCACGAGATATGGGTTGCCCAGTGTTATTCACTGATCCTGCAGCTCCAATCATTTCATTTTCCACATAAGTGTTAAAAAGTTGCTCTTGATAAGCTACAGAGCGATACGCTGAAATCAAGTGTTCTGAGGGATCAATAGCTTGCGCTGCTGCCAAAAATTTAACAAGAGCATCTGCAATACGTTGATCAACCTGTACACTGCCAACAGTCGTAAGTTCTGGGGAGAGTTCCTCTTTTGGATTTTCCCTATTTACTAGAACCAAATTCCAGTCAGAACGATGAGCCTTAGGTAAATCGGTGGTTTTACTTTCAGCTGTCGAACTTGAAGATGAAGTCTGGCTTGATTCAGCTGTTTGCTTCGTCCCTTGTGGTTTAAGCTTACTCACAGCAAATACACATAGTCCAATGAGAGCCATGAGAATGATAAAACTTCCAATGACTCTTCCTTTTTTTAGTTTTCTTTTTTTAGTTCTTCTTTGCATGTTCTACAATCTCTGCTCCAAGTTTACGATACTCCATTGACCCGATATCTCCCACTTCAAAATTGCCATTTTCAAAAGTAAGATGTGTCACGGAACCATTATCCAAATTATGAGGGCGTTCTTTATCTGGTTGAAGCATCTTGATATAGCTTGCGATAGTCATACCATGACTGACTATGACGATATTCTTAGCTCCAGCAGCTTCTGCTTCAGTGGCCATATCAGAAAAGCCATTCATAATGCGGCCAGAGAGCTCTTCCCATGTCTCTGCCCATCCAGCTGTATCTACTTCATAGATTGCACGCGCCAGTTCTTCATCTGAAGGAAATTTCCCTGACTCTTGCATACCTTTTTCAGCAAATATAATAGGAAGAACGCCATCAAAAAGTTCTCCATCATAGCCCCCATCAAAAGAACCAAAGCACCATTCCCGAATACGTTTATCCATCTTATAAGGAATATCCTTATTCTCAGAGTATTCCAAGATAAAGCCCATCGTTTGTATCGTTCTCCCAGAGTCAGAAGAATATGCACGATCAAACTTCAAACCTTTGGATTTGAAACCCAGTCCCAACTCCATAGCGCCGCGCTCACCTTCTGCAGTGAGGGGCGTATCCGACCAACCTTGGGCTCTACCGATTGTATTAAACATTGTTTTTCCGTGTCTTACCAAATAAATCTCAACCATGAACTCACCTTGTCTTCTATTATATATATCCTTAATTATACTTTATTTCAAAGCAATTGAACAGAGAAAAAAACCTCTTCCTACGGAAGAGATTTTCTATCTATGTAGTATTCTTAGCTAAATTTTTTAATCTTCTCTTGAATCTCACGTGCTGAGTCTTTCAACTTATCAGCTTCTTCTTTGGTGATACTATCAATAAATCCTGGGTAAGCTTGTGCTCCATCACGCCCAACAAGTGCTGGCGTTGACAAATACGCATCCAATTCAGCATCGTAGTGTGAGCAGACTACAGCTGCTTTAGCATCAGATAAAATGAGATTCATCAGACTCACTGAAGCTGCAGCAATAGCGAAGTTCGTATAGCCTTTTCCTTCATAAACAATGAAGCCGCCATGACGTGCTGAATTTTCAATTTTTTCAAGGTCAAAATTGTTTGTTGCTGCAGTTTTTTCAAAGGGTACACCGCCAATGTTTACTGTTGACCATGCTGCAAATTGTGAATCCCCATGCTCACCGAGCATATAACCATTCACACTTCTCGCATCTACGCCAGCTTCTTCAGCAATATAGCGGTGTAAACGTGCAGAGTCCAGATATGTTCCTGTTCCAAAAACTTGGTTTTTTGGTAAGTTAAGAGCTTGTGAATAAAGCTGTGCAATCACGTCGTTAGGGTTAGTTACGATTAAGAAAACACCATTAAAGCCTGAAGCATTGATTTCATCTGCAACTGCTTTAACCATGGGTGTATTAATTTTCAACTCTTGGAAACGATCTTGAGCATCGAGAGCTTTGATGTGACCCAAGGCAGAAATAACGACTTCTGCATCAGAGAGATCTGGATAATCACCGACTGTAATCTTAGTATGACTGTTGAGTAGACTAGCTGCATCAAGCATATCAAAAGCTTCAGCTTTAGACTTGGCAGTATTTTTATCAATAAGGACTAATTCATCAACATAGCCTGCTTGAACAATCATTTGAGCGATCATTGCTCCGACATTCCCTAACCCAATTATACCTACTTTACGCATCTGAATCTCCTTTAAATTATAGAGGGTTCTCCTCATTGTTTGTTTCATTGTATCAAAAAAAATCCCTTTTTTCAGAGATTTTTTCTTTTATTTACCCAAGAACTGTTTTAGCCAACTTGCTTTTTTTAGGATTCCTAAAAGTAATACAGATGTTCCAACTCCTGTTACTACACCTCCCGTCCCAGCTGCATGCACAGCTATAGTATGTTTACGCTCTTCGGCCTCTTTATCAGCATTTACTGCTGAATTAGTAGAAAAATACTGTGGTGTCCATGAAACATTAGTTTCTATCCCTGTCTGCGGAAGGCGAAGAACTTCCTCTTGAGTAGAAGTTTTAACTACTGTATCTTTAGCCTCTGTCGTGGCAGTTTCTGTTTCCACCTTTTTATCATGGCTATTTGTTTTCCGATTATTTGTATCCTGAGATTTTGCTGAAGTCTCTTCTGTTTCTGGTGTTGGGAGTGACACTGTAGGAAGGCTAATATCCGGCTGCTCTGGTATTATTGGTGGTGCTGTAGGGATAATAGGAACGGGTTCGCCCACAGTTACCAAGGGAAGAGTATTGTCTGGCTTAATTGGCACTGTCGGCGTAATAGGAACAGGCTCGCCTATCGTTACTGGCGGAAGTGTGATATCTGGTTTTTCTGGCACAAGCGGAGGCATCGTTGGCGTAATGGGCTGTGGATTTTCAGGCGTTGTTGGTACTACATCTGTATTTGATCCTTCAGTTATAGAACTCCCAATATTATTATCCTGCAGCATCTGAGATTGCACACGTGCCACTGAAGCAGAATATACTTTACTCGGATTAGGAATGATGATTTGCCCTAATAATATCATGGTTGCTAAGAGCATGCAATATCTTTTCTTTCTCATTATCTTTTCCTCCTCTCTCATTATTTTTGTTAAACACCCTTTTCAAACTCCTGCTGATTTGCAATCGCTTTTTGCGCTCGAAGGGTGCTTGGTTCAGCAAGCAAGCTCTGCTCCACACGAGCATTTTTTATCTCTAACTCCAACAGCTTAACTGCTTCATATAAAGTTCGAGCATCCTCTACACTTAAAGCTTCAATAATATACCCCAAGCTCTTGGCGTTCAGATACTTTTCAGGAACATCAGTACTTGTTAATGTCTCACATGCTAACGCCTCTTTTAAGCTTTCAATCAATAATTGCCTTTTTTCATTGTATTTAGGGAAAAGTTGCTTAACTAAAGCTTTTCGACCGATAGGAAGAGTATTACTTCCGAATATTTTTTTAAAAATATCATTTAAGAAAATCCCAAGTGCACACAATGCAAAGCTTAGCATGAATGTGATTAAAAACGTCTCTAAAACCGAACGTCCTAACTGTTCATGCCCCTGTACAAATGAGAAATCATTTATAATATAAAAAGCCAAGATAAGGACAGGGAAGCTAAAAGACAATAATGCCGAGCGATGATTAATTTTGTTCTGAATTTCTTGATGAAATTCAATGTTTATAACTTCAAGCTGATGGAGCTTTTCTTCGATTGTTTCGATTGTTTCCATCAATTCTTGACAATGATCCAGCGCCACACTCTCCTCCTTTCCCATAGTTTCCTTTCTCTCTATCATTAGATTTCCAAAACATTCCAATTTTCTATCTCATGTAACCTTTTGTACACCAAAAAGTAAAAAAAGACTTATTGTTTACATTTTAACATTTTAATTTGCTGTTTTTTGTTACATTTATGTTAAATAAACAAAAAAAAACATCCAAAGGATGTTTTTTGATTTATTAATTATGTTTCGATACATTCAATCGGTTAATCGCACGATGAAGCGCAACTTCTGCACGTTTAGCTTCATCAGTCCTATGGGCTGCTTTAGCTTCTTCAAGCTCTTTTTCAGCTCGAAGTTTTGCACGTTCCGCACGTGGAACATCGATATCACGATTACGCTCAGCAGAATCTGCAATCACTGTAATCATGCTATCTTTTACTTCGATGATACCGCCATTGACAGCAATATAATCAACGTGCTTCACATCATCAGGACGGCGCACTTTAAGTTCACTAATTTGTAAACCAGCAATTGTAGAAATCATGTTGGGTAAAATCCCCATGTCCCCACCAATCGTATGCGCAAGAATGTAGGTTGCATGGTGATCATAAATAACACCCGCAGGAGTGATGACTTGAATAGCCATGACATTTTCACTCATTTCAGCAACCTCCTATCTTAGTAACCCATTTTTTTAGCTTTTTCGAGAACATCTTCGATTGGGCCTACACCACGGAAAGCATCTTCTGGGATTGAATCGTATTTACCATCAAGAATCGCTTTGAAATCTTCAACAGTTTTTTCGATTGGTACATATGATCCAGGTACACCAGTAAATGTTTCAGCAACGTTAAAGTTTTGTGAGAGGAAGAATTGGATACGACGTGCGCGATTAACCAATACTTTTTCATCATCAGATAATTCATCCATACCAAGGATAGCAATGATATCTTGTAATTCTTTATAACGTTGGAGCACACGTTGTACTTCCATAGCTACTGCATAGTGTTCTTCACCAACAATTTCAGGTGTAAGAGCACGAGATGAAGAAGCCAATGGGTCAACGGCTGGATAGATACCCATTTGTGTCAAACGACGTTCCAAGTTTGTTGTTGCATCCAAGTGAGCGAAGGCTGTTGCTGGCGCAGGGTCAGTATAGTCATCGGCTGGGACATAAATCGCTTGGATAGATGTTACAGAACCTTGTTTTGTAGAAGTGATACGTTCTTGAAGTTGACCCATTTCAGTTGCCAATGTAGGTTGGTAACCAACAGCTGATGGCATACGTCCTAAGAGGGCAGATACTTCTGAACCAGCTTGGGTGAAACGGAAGATATTATCAATGAAAAGCAAAACGTCTTGTTTTTCCACATCACGGAAGTATTCAGCAATTGTCAAACCAGTAAGAGCAACACGCATACGTGCTCCAGGTGGTTCATTCATTTGACCAAAGACCATGGCTGTTTTTTCAATAACGCCTGATTCTTTCATTTCCCAATAAAGGTCATTACCTTCACGTGTACGTTCCCCAACACCAGTAAATACTGAAATACCACCGTGTTCTTGGGCAATGTTGTGAATCAATTCTTGGATAAGGACGGTTTTACCAACTCCGGCACCACCGAACAATCCAATCTTACCACCTTTAAGGTATGGAGCAAGCAAATCAATGACTTTAATCCCTGTAACGAGGATTTCATTTGCTGTTGAAAGTTCATCAAAAGATGGGGCTTTTTTATGGATCGGGCTACGTTCTGCATTTTCAGCAAATGCTTCGCCTCCATCAATAGCATCTCCAAGTACATTGAAGACACGTCCAAGTGTTTCTTGACCTACAGGAACGCTGATAGCTTTACCTGTATCGAGAACTTCAAGTCCACGTGTCAAGCCATCAGTTGATTCCATAGCGATAGTACGTACAGCACCATCACCAAGTTCCAAAGCAACTTCAAGGACGATTTTAGTTTTAACGCCGTCTACATCTTTGTAAACGATAAGTGCGTTATTAATCTCAGGAAGAGTCGCGCCTGACGCAAATTCAACGTCGACAACGGGCCCAATGACCTGAGTAATTTTACCAGAACTCAATGTTTTTCCTCCTAGTTTATTTTTCTGTCTTTAATTCTTTAAGAAAGGTTACCGTGTGTTTAAAGCGCTGAGGCTCCTGCAACAATTTCTGTAATTTCTTGTGTAATTGCTGCTTGACGCGCACGGTTATATTGTATTGTCAGATCGTTAATCACTGTCTTAGCATTATCTGTAGCTGTACGCATTGCCGACATACCTGCAGCATGTTCAGCTGTTTTAGCGTCAACAATCGCACCGTAAATCATGCTTTCGGCATACTGAGGTAAAAGCTGATCTAAAATAGCTTCACGGCTTGGTTCCAGTTCGAAACTCACCAATGATACTGGTGTTTCTTCTTCTGGTTCCTCTGATTCATCAAAAGTAATCGGAAGCATTTTTTGCATGCGAGCTTCACTTGTCAATGAATTGATATGGTGATTGTAGCAAACATAGAGCTGATCAAATTCTTCATTTTGATAGCGAGATACAGCCTGACGTACAATTTCACGAACTTCTTCAAAACTTGGTTGGTCAGTCAAACCACGTAATTCATAAGATAATTCTACATTACGTGAGCGGAAAAAATCAGCTCCTGTTCCACCTAGGGCAAGAATACAATATTCATCTGGCCCTTGGTGTTTTTCACGTAATTTATTCATGACTGACTTCAAGATATTGGAGTTGTAACCTCCCACAAGGCCACGATCCGAAGTGATAACTAAATATCCTGTTTTCTTAACTGGACGTTTTGTCATCATTGGATTTTTAGAGGGGCCACGATCTGCAGCAACCAAGTCGGTTGTCACTTGACGCACCTTATCTGCATAAACCTGATAAGTTTTCGCAATCTTTTCTGATTTTTGCAATTTCGCTGCGGATACCATTTGCATGGCGCCAGTGATATGACTTGTTTTTTCTGTTGAAGCAATTTTTGATTTAATTTCGCTAAGTGAAGCGCCCATAATGAACCTCCTTATTTAACGTAATTTGTAGTTTTCTTGAAGGCTTTGATTGCATCGTCAAGTTTTGCTTCATCTGGCAAATCTTTAGTATCTGTGATGACTTGTAAAAGTTCAGCATAGTTGATATCGAAGAAATCAAACATTTTTTCTTCAAAATCAAGAATATCTTCTACAGGAACATCATCAAGGTGACCATGTGTCAATGCATAAAGAATAAGAACTTGTTTTTCAACTGCCAATGGCTTATGTAATGGCTGTTTCAAAACTTCAACTGTACGACGTCCACGGTTCAGTTTAGCTTGTGTTGCTTCGTCAAGGTCAGAACCAAATTGTGTAAATGCTTCAAGTTCACGGAATGAAGCCAAGTCCAAACGAAGAGTACCAGCAACTTTTTTCATTGCCTTGATTTGCGCTGCACCACCAACACGGGATACAGAAGATCCGGCATCAATGGCTGGACGAATACCTGAATAGAAAAGATCGTTTTCGAGGAAGATTTGTCCATCTGTGATTGAGATAACGTTTGTCGCGATATAGGCAGAGATATCTCCGGCTTGTGTTTCAATGAAAGGCAAAGCTGTCATTGAACCACCACCTAGGTCATCGCTCAATTGCGCTGCACGTTCCAAAAGACGTGAGTGGAGATAGAAGACATCCCCTGGGTAAGCTTCACGACCTGGTGGACGACGGAGCAAGAGTGAAAGTTCACGGTAAGCCACGGCTTGTTTAGATAAATCATCGTAAACAACAAGAACGTGTTTTCCGTTGTACATAAACTCTTCACCCATAGCTGCACCCGCATAAGGTGCGATATAAAGCAAAGGTGATGGCTGTGATGCTGAAGCTGTTACAACGATTGTATAATCCATAGCTCCAAGTTTACGGAGTGCTTCAACTTGTGTACGAACTGTAGATTCTTTTTGACCAATTGCAACATAAATACAGATGATGTCTTTACCTTTTTGGTTAAGAATTGCATCGATAGCTACGGATGTTTTACCTGTTTGGCGGTCACCGATGATCAACTCACGTTGACCACGACCGATTGGTACAAGTGCATCAATGGCTTTTAGTCCAGTTTGAAGAGGTTCTGAAACTGATTTACGTTGCATAACACCTGAAGCTGGAGCCTCTACAGGACGTGTTTTACCTGTATTGATGTCGCCTAAGCCATCAACGGGTTGTCCGAGTGCATTTACAACACGGCCGATGAGTTCTTCACCGACTTGGATTTCCATGATTTTACCTGTACGTTTTACTGTGTCTCCTTCGCGGATGCTAAGGAAATCACCAAGTACGATAATACCAACGTCTGTACTGTCTAAGTTTTGCGCCATACCATATACGCCGTTATCAAACTCGACAAGCTCACCGCTCATCGCATTTTCAAGGCCGTAAGCACGGGCGATACCGTCACCAACATAAGTGACGACACCAGTTTCAGCAACTTCAAAATCTGGTGTAAAATTTTCAATTTGTTGTTTAATCAGTGAGCTGATTTCATTCGCTTTGATTGCCAAATGTATTTTGCTCCTTTCTGAGTTTTCATGTTAAATGGCTGAGAATTATTTCTCAAAGGAGATTCTTAGAGAATCTCTTTGGCAATTTTTGCCAATTGTGATTTGACAGAAGCATCAATGATTTTTCCACGTGAATTTACAATAAATCCACCGACAATCTTTTCATCTACTGTGTTCACGATTGTTACTTCGTTCAAATCAAATTTTGATTTAGCGAGAGCAACAAATTTTTCGATTTGTGTTTCGGTTAATTTCACGCTTGAAATGACCTCTACGTCAGCAATCCTAAACATATCGTCTGCCGTATTTTTAATTTCAGCAAGAATTTCTGATAAATCAGCTAATCGTCCGTTTGCACGAACAGTATCAAGGAAATTTTTCATCAGTGGTGATGAATTTTCTTTGATACTGTCAATAACTTCAGATTTTGCTGTTGTAGAGTATACTTCTGTTCCGAAGAAAGAAGCAAGATCATCTTCTTTAAAAAGTTGTGTCAGTTCGTTAACCTCAGAAAGAATAACTTCCAATTGAGATTGTTCTTCTGCAACTTCAAGCAAGGCTTTACTGTATTTTTGAGAATTGACTGTTGTCATTTACAACCAACCTCCTATTCGCCAAGCTTAGCAATATAGCTGTCAATAAGTTCTGATTGTGCTTGTGAATCCAAAGATTGACCGATGAGTTTTTCAGCAATTTGTACTGAAATATCAGCAACGTCCCCTTTAACTGAACTAAGCGCTTCTTTTCGTTCTTGTTCAATATCTTCTTGGGCGCGTTTTTTAACATTCGCTGCTTCTTCGTTGGCTGTGGCCAAGATGTTTGCACGATTTTGTTTAGCTGTATCATTGGCTGTTTGGATAATGCTTGCAGCTTCTTCTTTAGAACCTGCAAGTTCATTTTCACGTTGCGCTAATAATGTTTCTGCTTCTTTTTTTGACAGTTCTGCAGTTGTAATATCGTTATTGATTTTATTTGCACGTTCTTCAAAGATACCTGTAATGGCACCCCACGCAAATTTACGAACCAAGATCAGCAAGATGATGAATGCACCGCTGACAACGATAATGTTACCAAGAACTGTATTCGGAGCAGTTTCTAATAATGTAGTAAGCATTTCTACTCCTTTCCTAGTGTTCTGCTAAAATTTTGTGGCTAATGTAAAGATTTGTCAAAAGAACAAAAACATAAGCCTGAAGAGATGAAATAAAGATTGAGAATGCTATCCAAGCCATTGCTAAAATCCATGTCACAGGAAGAATAAACCAGCCAGAATCAATCATTCCAGCAATAATTCCCAGAAGAACTTCACCAGCAAAGATATTACCATAAAGACGAAGTCCCATAGAAAGGGCATTTGTAAATTCTTCCATAATAGTCATCGGAAGCATTGCTTTAGGTTCTTTCCAAAAGGCATTTTTAAGATAGCCTTTAAAGCCAAACTGTTTCACACCAAGAGTATTGGCGAGTACAATGACCAAGACTGCTAAAGTCAAGTCAACTGTTGAGTTTGCTGTTGGAGAACGCCATAAGCTGATGTCACCCGGTGCAGTGATTTTAGTAACTAGCCCAATAATATTCGAAATCAAAAGGAAAGAAAAGAGTGTAAAACTCATGAGGGCATACTTTGGTGACTCTTTAGCACCTAGATTTTCACGTCCGATGCCGTTAATAAAGTCAACTACCCACTCAAGGACGTTTTGCTTACCTGTAGGCTTAAGCTGCATATTGCGACTTGCCCAATAAATCAAACCAAAGACAATTAAAACGGTCAATGCCGTCATATATAGGATGACACCGTCAAAAGTCACTGGTCCAACATTAAAAGTCCATGTTGATTCCATAGCTAGTCTTCCTTTCTAAATAATTGTTGAGTATAAAAGTTAAATCAACGATTTTTAGAACAAGAAAGCCATAGCTAAGGCGATGAAGAATGTACCTTCGGCAAAGGCAACACCAAGGAACATACTTCCGCGAAGTTTTCCTTCCATTTCTGGTTGGCGTGCAACAGCATTAATAAATGCTGAAACAATAAGTCCATCACCGATAGCGGCACCAAGTGCACTAATACCAATAGCTACTGCTTTAAGAGCTTCAATTGAGATTGTTGTCATTTAATGACCTCTTTCTATGTGCGATTTTTCGCAAATTTTTATTACTATGAAATTATAGTCCTATTCAATCCGTTTGTCAAAACTTAACCTAAGATTATCAAACATTTTTCTCTAAATCGTTCGGCCTTTTTAAAGCAAACGTTTTCTTTAGGATTTATTTAAGTTTCAAGGTTTTATATTTTAATTTTAAGCTGTTTAACTTAGGCGTTCTTCTTCCTTATAATCAATAGGAAGCCATTTTAAAACGGTCTCGATTTGTTTTGTCCAATAGTACCACTCATGTGTACCTGGTGCATTCTCATAGCGCAGCTCAAAGCCTTTTTCCTCAAGAAATTGAGCCGCTCTATTATTTCCGGAAATAAGATAATCCTGTTCACCACACCAGCTGTAGAGCTTTGGCTTTTCACCTGTATGGTGTTCTGCAAGATAGAGGATACTGTTTTCGCTGTCGTTAAAGTGATCAAGATCGCCAAAAATTCCTGTCCAATAGGCTTCGTTCTCAGCGCTCTGTTCTTTTAGGTCAGTCATATCCAATGCTCCTGATAAGCTTGCTGCATAACTAAATTTTTCAGTCGCCAAGGCCAGCTTAAATGCGCCATAACCTCCCATAGATAAGCCTGCGATGAAGTTCTTTTCCCTCTTAGTACTTAAGTTAGGAAAGAAATTATGAACCACCTGTGGCAGTTCCTTGGCGATCGCATCAAAATATCTCATCCCGTAATTGGTATTCGTATAGAAGCCCAAATCGGTTGAGGGCATAACAATCGCAAGTTGGGTATGACGAATTAAACGATCAATCCCTGTTCTTATAAGCCATGAATCTTCATTTCCAGACATCCCATGCAACAAATAAAGCACTGGAATGTCATTTCCATCTTTTACTCCCGTCTTGCTGGCTTCTGGGTAAATCACGTTAAACTTACGATTCATCCCCAGTACTTCGGAGTAATATTCAATATTTATAATAGCCATCTTTCCTCCCATCCCGTTTACTTTTATGATTCAAGTAAACGTTTCCTACTATTATAACATAAGAATTATTACATATCGCCTTATTCTCATTGCTATTCAATCAAAAAGCCAGACTGTTTTGTCATATAGTATGTAACATTTTTGTACCCCAAACTTACTTTACTGTTTGAATTTGCCAGCTGCCTTTTTTATATAGGAGACGGATCGCTCCTTGCTGGTCTGTCCGATAAATTTTTATTCCTCGTGCAGTTAATTGGTGAAGCGTCTCTTGACTCGGATGTTTATATCGATTATTTTTTCCAGCAGAAATAAGAGCAATCTTAGGCTTAATCGCTTCTAAAAAACCTTCCTTTGTAGAAGTCTTACTGCCGTGATGTCCAACTTTTAGGATATCAACCTCTAAATGTGGATATCCTTTCTGGAGTTTAGCCTCTCCCTCTTCTTCTAAGTCACCTGTAAAAAGAAATTTCTTCCCATAAAATTCACCAAATGTCACTAAAGAATTATCATTATCGCTTTTTCCTTCACCTCCTGTCGTTAAAAATCGGAGATAGCTGTTAAATATGGGAATCTTGTCTCCCTCTTGCACAATGTGAATCTGACTTTTTAAGCTGCTTAGTTTTTTCACAAAAATTTGCTTCTCTAATGCACTAGCTGAGACATAAATATTTTTTATTGGTACTTTCTGAGCTACACTCTTCAAGTCTCCAATATGATCCTCATCTGGATGTGTCACTATCAGGGCATCTATCTTACTCACTCCACGCGCTCTCAGATAAGGGAGAAGTGTACGCTCCGCATTACTTTTATAGCTTCCTTCCCTCCAGTGCTCATCAGTTCTTATCTTTAATCTACCGCCAGTATCTATTAGGATATTTTTACTGTTCCAGCTGTCCTGCAAGAGAATACTGTCTCCTTGTCCCACATCCACCATTGTAATACTTGGGTGTTTAGGATTCTTAACCAGAAAAAAAATACAGAAAAGAACAAGTATTATGACTAAATTCCAATTTCTTTTTTTATAAAAATCCAGTATAAGTCCACTCAGAATAAAAAGTAAAAGTAAAAATATAACATCTGGTTTTCCAAACACAATTGGTTTGTCGAATAAATTACCAACCAGCTTTACTACTGATTCTAAAACAACAAAAAAAGGATTAAGTAATGTCAGATTAATACCAAGTAAAGAAAGGAGAAAAACAAAAAGCAAACCAGGTAAGAGTAAAAAATCAAAGATCATACTGAATAGTAAAGTCAATATTATCGATAATGGCTGAAAACTATGGAAATGAAAAATCAAAAGCGGAAGGACTCCTACAGCTAAAACAGTAGAATCAAGTAAAGACTTTTTTAGCCCTTTCACTTCTTTGAATTTTCGCGATATGAACGTGATTAAGAAAGAATAGAGCATCGTCAATTGTCCCCCTGTAGTCAGTAGAAAATATGGACTGAACACTATTAAAAGAAGAAAAGTGATAGAAAATCTATCGCTTGGATTTTTAAAAGGGATATTTTTTTGTAGGAGCGCACGTAAGATTGAAAGAGATAAGCCTGTAAGAAATGCATAAAATATCGAAAAGGGAATCTGGATAAAAAAGACTAACTTTCGTGATAAGCCTAGTCTTAGTAAAACATTTCGAAGGAGTTCAATAAAAAAATTCACTTGCATACCTGACAAAGCAAATAAATGGATAATACCGAGACTAGTGTAGAGCTCCTCCATTTCTTCAAAGTCTTTATCTAGCCAACCAAACAGAAGTCCTGTCATATAGGAGGACATCGGTGCTGGAAAATGTTCCTGTGTCCAAAGGATAGCTCTTCTACGTATAAGACGTAAATCAAATTCATATGTTTGTTCAAAGCCATGAATTTTTTCTATTTCGAGAAGTCGATAAATACCTTGAGTTCTTAAATACTTTCTATAATCAAAGCCAGTAAAGTTTCGCTGTCCCTCTGGAATCTCCAAAGTACCTTCAAGATATAATGTCCCCTTTACGGCAAGATTTTTAAAGTATTCTTTCTCTTTTTCAGAAGACAACGTGTAAAAAGCTTGATAATCTCTTCCATCTACTTCACCTCTAAAACTGAGCCTACTTCCATTCACTTGAAGAGTATCCATGTAGGGTGTGATTTTAGAAATCTTTGCTGGTTGTTTATTTTCTTGTAATTCATCTTCTTTTTTAACCATGTGTAAGAACAAGCTAAAGCATAGTAAAAGAGCTAACAAACCATAATATTGACGATATAAAGCAACAATAATACTGAAAAGGCTAAAAACAATGATAGGCCATGAAAAACTAAAAATAAGAAAATAAACCAAAACCAAGAGATAAACTAAATAGATAAGCGAAAATTTTTGTTTCATCTGACTAACTGTCTCTCTCCTAATCTACTGTGATTGCTTCTTTCAATTTTTCTAATGTTTTAGGGCCAAATCCGCTCACCTTAGTCAATTCTTCCACTGTCTGAAAGGAACCATTTTCAGAACGGTAATCCAGTATATCTTGTGCTTTTTTTGCTCCCACACCACTAAGTTGCTGCAATTCAGTTAAATCTGCTGTATTAATATTAATTTTTGCTTTTTCGGCGGTTTTGTTGGTATTTTCTGTGTTTTCTAACAAGTGATTTGTATCTGCTTCCCCTCGCAAAGGAACATAAACTTCAGCTTCATCTTGCAACTTTTTTGCCAGATTTATTCCTTTTCTCTCCGCTTCTTCCGTAAAACCACCAGCACTTGCTACTGCATCGGATACACGGTTTTTTGAAGACAATTTGTAGATACCAGGTTTTTTAACAGCGCCTTTAACATCAACAATGATTTCATCCTCATCTACCTTTTCAGTATTTTTCTTCTCTGAACCGTCTTTTTCCTTGCTTCCCTCTACCCACTCAGGTAAACCTTCTTCTTTCTTAGGCAGATCAGGAACTTTTTTATTCCAGTAAAATATACCTAAAATAGTCAATGCTAAAACAACTCCAACAATAGTTTTTAAATTTTCATTTATATATTCTGTTATTTTTTTCATAATTCTAAGTACGAAAAAACATGCAGTTTTTCACTACATGTTTTTACAAAACTATTTTTAAATTCCAAAACTCACAATGATTAAGCCCACAACTACTAAAACAGCTAGGAAACCTGCATTTACGAGAGCAAAGTATTTTACAAATCCTGCCGTTTCACCACGTGCTTGAACGCGAATGATTTTATAGGCAATCAATGTTGCCATTGAAGCAACCATTGTGCCTATACCACCAATATCTGCACCTATAACAACAGAAACAGCATGGGGTGTAAAAGGTGATATAAGAATTGGTGCTGCGATATTAGAAATAATTTGACTCATAAATACCGTTCCTAAGAAGGACATCTGTGGGTCAACAAAGGTATTGCTAATAAAGTCCGTAAGTACTTGAATATTTGCGATATTTCCTACAATTAAGAAGAAGAAAACAAAGGTAAGAAGCAAATGGTAATCTACACCCTTAAAGAGTTCTGGACGATAGAAAAGAACAATTACAGCTACGATAGCCACAGCAAGATAAAAATTAACATAACCAAAAACAGCTGCTGCCATTAAAATCATCAAGGCAATAAAAATTGAGGTTTCTAATCGATTAAACTTATTCACCTTTGTTTCAATTACCAAAGGTTCATTGTCAATAAATTGGCAAGCCAAGTTTAAGAGTAGAAAGCCTGCAAGCCAGAGTAATCCTGTTCCTTTAAAGAATTCCAAATTTGTCAATGATTGACCCAAATGATGCACTGGATTTTGATAAAAAGAATACAAATAAAGATTGTGTGGATTTCCTTGAGGCAAAAGACTCGAACCTGTATGGCAGGCAGGTACAATCATCGCCGCTCCAATATAAACAGACTTACGATTTTTTATTTCTCGAGTAATCGTCAAGTAGAGTGGTAAAATCGTCAATATGGTGAGGTCATTAGTAAAAAATACGGCAAAAAAGAAGGCCAGCATTGTGGTAAATCGTACAAGCTGACGCGTTGTCTTACTTCTTTTAACTAATGTTTGACCCATGTAGGACAAAATACCAGTAGATCGAAAACCAGCAATAACTAACATTAAACCAAAAACGGTCACTATGACTTTGTTATCAAAAAATTCAGTTTGTATGCCGCCCATGCTCACTGAAATAACGGCGATAATAAACGATACAAGAAAGACCTTATCAACAATAAAAAACTGGGTCAACTTTTTGAAAGCAGTATCTGGCTTTCTTGTGATTTGCTGTTCCATGTTTTCTCCTTAAAAAACTGATTAATTGCACTCCTACAATTATACAACTTTTTTCCATGAAATTACGAAAAAGATTATAAAAAAAACGATTTTTTTTTGGAAGTATAAATACAGCAAGGAATATCGGTTCTAAAAACTTACTTTAAACAAATAAAAAGTACTGTTTACAGTACTTTTGTAGTCCAAGATTCACAATTCCAAGTCTCAGTTGCAACATCTTGGTAGAATTCTGGTTCATGGGAAATTAAAAGAATCGTTCCCTTGTATTCTTGCAAGGCACGTTTGAGTTCATCCTTGGCATCCACATCCAAATGGTTGGTTGGTTCATCAAGGACAAGAACATTGCTTTCAGCATTCATTAATTTGCACAAACGGACCTTGGCCTTTTCGCCACCACTTAGCACAGCAACCTTACTTTCGATGTGTTTTTTAGTTAAGCCACAACGTGCCAACGCAGCACGAACTTCCGCTTGGTTCATTGCTGGAAAAGTATCCCATATCTCTTCCAAACAGGTTTTTCCATTATCGCTTTTGACTTCTTGCTCAAAGTAGCCAATCTCTAACTTTTCACCTTTTTGAACCTCACCATCAAGTGCTTGTATTTCGCCTAGGATACTCCGCAATAGTGTTGTTTTACCGATTCCGTTTGCACCAGTGAAAACAATCTTCTGTCCACGTTCAGCTCGCAAGTTAAGCGGGCGAGATAAAGGTTCAGTATAACCAATAACTAAATCCTTCGTCTCAAAAATAAGTTTGCTTGAAGTTGGACCTTTTTTAAAGTCAAATTGCGGTTTTGGTCGTTCTGCACTTAACTCAATCATATCCATTTTATCTAGCTTTTTCTGACGAGACATTGCCATGTTACGTGTAGCTACACGTGCTTTATTTCGTGCCACAAAATCTTTAAGGTCTGCAATTTCTGATTGCTGACGCTTGTAAGCAGCCAACTCTTGTTTTTTCTTCATCTCATAGACAGATTGAAAGGCCTCATAATTACCAACATAGCGATCTAAAGAGCCATTTTCCATATGATAAATGATGTTGATAACCGAGCTTAAGAAAGGTATGTCATGCGAAATCAAGATAAAGGCATTTTCATAGTCTAAGAGATACTGCTTAAGCCATGCAATATGTTCTTCATCCAAATAGTTTGTTGGTTCATCCAGCATCAGGATTTCGGGTTTTGTCAGCAAGAGTTTTGCTAAGAGGACTTTCGTACGTTGTCCGCCCGAAAGGTCTTCAACATCTCGCTCAAAACCGATTTCATGAAGACCAAGCCCACGTCCGATTTCTTCCACTTTAGAGTTAATTTGATAAAAGTCACTTTGTTCCAGAATATCTTGCAGTTCACCGACTTCTTCCAAAAGTTGATCCATTTCTTCTGGAGTCACATCTCCCATTTTCAAATACAGATCATTAATTTCCGCTTCAATATCAAAAAGATACTGAAAGGCACTTGAGAGAACGTCACGAATCGTTTGTCCTTTTTGTAAGACTGCATGTTGATCCAGATAACCAACACGAACTTTTTTAGACCATTCCACTTTTCCTTCATCAGGTTGCAAGGCTCCTGTCACGATATTCATAAAGGTTGATTTTCCTTCACCATTCGCGCCGACAAGTCCAACGTGTTCTCCTTTAAGGAGGCGGAAAGATACATTTTCAAAAATCACGCGCTCACCAAAGCCATGGGATAAATTTTTTACATTGATAATACTCATATTACTGCTCTTTCTTTTACATACTGTTTAATAGTTTAACACAAAAAGTTAAAAGTAGGAAGTTGTGTTATTTGTTCAGGAAATCTGATACATATCTGAGTTTCTGGTTAGAATAGCCCCTTGTAATTTAAAAAGTATAAAATAAATATGCCCCTCATAAATCACAAAGGGCATATTTACACTTATAATATTTTTTCATCGGAAAACCTGTGCCATATTTATTACCCGATACAAGCGAAGATTTTCTTACGAAAATCTCCGTTTGCTGATTCAATCGGGAAAAAGCCTTGCTTTTTCTTTAACCGATACGAGCGAAGATTTTCTTACGAAAATCCCTATTTACTGATTCAATCGGGAAAAAGCCTTGCTTTTTCTTTAACCGATTGAACCCTCCAATCTAATTTTTCTACTATTATAATAGTATAAAATTATAAAAGTTGATTATATAAAGCTCTGTAAATATCAAACTTTTTCTACAAGTTGTGGAAAATATACTAAAGTTTTATACTTATGCCCCTTTTTTGCCCCCTAAATTAAAATCCCTACAGAGTGCAGGGATAAATTGGAATAACTAAATTGTGTACTTAGAGTATAACAAAAAACTCCTCGAAAATTTGAGGAGTCTTTTGTAATTATTATCTTATGCCTTTGATATTATAACAAAAATAGTTTTACATGCATAGAGTAATATTGGTTCTCCTGTACCTTTCTAGACAATTTTTATATTCTGTTAATATTATAAAAAAGCGCCCATAACTTTTATAGGCGCTCATATAATTGTAATCTGATTCCCGGAACACAAATATTATATTGAAAAACACGCTGGCAACGTGTTTTATATTCAGGAAATTTTTCTACTTGCCTTAAACAGTATAGCATTATCAAGTGTTCTATGCTAAAAATTTGTTTATAACAACCACTCAGTAATTGGCTAAGTGTATAATTTTGAATAATTTTTTATAGCATATTGTTGTATTTGACAACAGTAAAAAAGCCCCCCAGTATAACAGTGGGGGACTTGTATTTGTCATATATTTATCCTTGGAGGACCTAACCATTCTAACATTGTTTGATTCTCAAACAAAATGAAAAAGTTTAAAATAATAGCATTTTTGAACATAGAAACATCAATTGTAGAGTCCACTTTTCTACTACTTGACAATTCATATCTAATTCTTTTTAAAAAAAAAGACCTTGATATTATATACCAAAGTCTTCGGAGTATTTTTATGAAAAAGTCCTAACCGGACTGTATCAGTATACCATTATTTGGTTCCCGAACAAAGTGAAAAACTTAAAATAGCAGTGTTTTTATACAAATAATTCCTGATGTCAAGAGTAATATTAGTACAGACTGAGAAGGGTCTAATTACTCATTTTCTTTCTGAAACAAAAAATCTCTGTCTTAAAGCAGAAAAGTCAGAGTGGTTTTTAAGAAAGACTCTTAAACATAGCTATTTTAATATTGTTTGGCAACCAAATGAAATAAAAATACTTAAAAAGTGAATAACAAAAACCACGCTGGCAAACGTAGTTAAGATAATGAATAGTGTATTTATCTTTTCAATTATTTTTTTCCTTTGCAATTTTAACATAGTTTGATTATCAAATAAATTTTTTTGTTTAAAAATAATATTATAGTTATATATAAAAAATCCCCACCGAAGCAGGGAATAACCTATTAAGAACAGGTGTTTATTGCTTGTACTATTCTGTTTTTTGATATAAAAATAGGTAAAATAAAGCATCTGTTATTATCACCTCTTAAATTTTTTTAGAGAGACTCATTTCAACGACAATAGAACAAGTTACTATTGGAAGTTTACCCCTCTGCTATAACTATTTTTAAAGCCTCTTCAACAATATCCTCTTCCTTAGGATTTTCTATTTGTAGACGAGTTGCTTCACCAATTGCTGCACTGTCAGCAGTTTGCACAGATTGTTTTATCTTAGGGTCATTAATAGAATTTATATATGCACTTTGTTTTTCTTTAGCATTTCGAATTAATGTTTTGTAATGTTCTAGTTTATTTACTCTTTCTTCACTTTGTGGATTTTCTGTACTATTTTTCTGTCCACTATAACTAGAATTATTTTGACTTCCAACACCTTCTATTGTAGAACTATTAGTGGTTGTCTGCTTCCCTTCAGATATATTGCCTTCCATGACAGCTTCTGACGAAATGGTTTTATTAGATTTTATTTCTTTACTTTTTTCCTCACTCTTTGGTTCAGTCTTTTTCTCATCTTCTTGCTTATTTGACGAACAAGCTATAAGTGAAAAAGAAGATAAAAGCAGTATGGATAATAGTGTTATTTTCTTCATAAATCCCTCCATTCTTATTTTATTACAAAATCAGATAAATTGGAACTAGCGCTTATCCTTATCAATCAATTTTTACAAAAAAACCCCAAAATTCCCCTATGAATAAAAAACGCCCACACAAGGCGGACGTATTAGATGAATACCCTATTTATGGGCAAAATAATTATATCAGCTCAATTAAGTTTTGTAAATTGATAATAAAAGTCACATTGGTAAGACTTTTATTATAGAATGCACTCCATCTCTTTTAATATCTTTTCAATTTGTATTTTGCATTCTTTTGCAGATATTTCAGTTTACCATTTTCTGGATCTTCCGTATAAATAGCTAATACTTTTTGACCATCAGGAATAATTTTAGACTTCAGATTTAACACAGTATTCGGATAATAAATCTGATCATCATCAGAATATTTAAAACCAATTGCTAAAAGAAGACGACTAGTTCTGATTGAAGCATCAAACGTTAATTTCTCAAATTTCCCGTTTCCTGTAAGAAAACAGGGTTTAGTAAACAAATCCTCAAAACAATGAAGAGCGGATAATTTTTGGAAGGTGGTCCCATCTGCTTTTATAAGCATATTTCTAGTAGAAAGTCTTTTTCTCTTAAAATCTTTCCAAAGAGCTTTCCCACCTCTATCGTAGTGTATTCCTAGCAAGTGAGGTATATTTCTTGTCTCAATTTTAAACGAAATTTCAGTTTTCTGTGTACAAATAATTATATCTTTACCGATTAACTCAGAATCAATAAAAGATAGCACGGACTTTATAGTCAATAACTCTTTTTGTAAAATTAAAAACTCTGAATTTGTAGGTTTCTTAAATCCTATTCTCTTTTCCATGCTACTCCAATAAAAAATAAACACCCCGATTAGGGGTGTGATAATTCCTGTGGGGAATTTTTATGGTGTCCGCCACCTCTCGCTACGTAAAGTAGCCACAAACAGTATCGAGTTATCGTACTCGCAACGGTACTCAAGTTAATGAGTGAAATCTTCGAGATTATAGTGTTCCCCATCACTTTAGAAAGGAGGTGATAAATGAAACCAGATAAAGCAATTTGAACAACTGAGCTTTTAATCCGTATTTATTACCTTAAAAGTATTATAACAAATTTTTGTAGTATTTCAACAAAAAATGCAACTTTTTTCGTACTTTTTGATACTTTTTCCGTATTTTTTGACGTTTTTTTCGTGCTTTTTATATTGGTTATATAATACTTTTTACACAAAAAGTAGTTCAAAACATAACGCTCTCCTTATACTTTAACCCAAATTTTTGAATTCTTCCATGGAGAAACAACAAAAACACCCGTTCAATCAACTGAATTCTATCACTTAACTTTGTGATACAATAACTTTAATAGAAAGGAAATCAGATGACACGAGAAGAATTAATTAATTTAGTTTTAAAACAAACAACTTCATTTGAGGATTACCCATTTAACAATAATATCCGAGAAAAAATCCTATGGACAACAATCAGACAAAAATCGAATAAAAAAATTATTGTCTTAATTTTTGAAAAAGACAATGAACTATTAATTGATTTAAAACTTACTCCAGAGCATGGTGAAGAAGCTCGACAAATCCGTGGTGTATTCCCAGGTTATCATATGAACAAAACACACTGGAATACTGTAAGTATAAACAATACCGACCTTACACCAGAGGGACTTATTCAGATGATTAAAGAAAGTGACACTCTTACTCAAAAATAACAAAAACACCCCTAACCGTTATGGCTAGGGGTGTTTTTATATTAATAATTTAGAGTTTGACCTGCATAAATCAAGTTAGGGTTTTGAATGCCGTTACTTGAAACAAGATGCTGTACAGTTGTGCCTAAACGTTGTGCAATAACAGAGAGATTGTCTCCGTATTGTACAGTATAAGATCCACCTGTCGCCGCATTTGAGCCACCTGAATAGCTAATTGCTTGTCCTGCATAAATAAGGTTAGGATTACTCAAAGCGTTCTGACGTGCCAATTCTTGCCAGCTTGTACCCCAACTATAAGCAATGCTGCTCAATGTGTCGCCATATTGTACAATGTGAGTTTTATTGCTTGGACTCGGTGCTGGAGTAGGTTCTGGAGTTGGATTTGGTGTTGGTGCTGGATTAGGTACTTTTCCATCATATCCATTATCCGTGACACCTGTAAGGTCAATATTACCATCTAATCCCCCTGCCACATAAGTGGAAGTAAATTGGAAAATACCAATATCATCCATGCTTGGGAAGAAATTCCAGTTTGGTGTTGGAGTTACTTCATAGTTTGGATATTCCGCAATCCAAAGTGATCCAGGAAACTCTTTAATAATGCGTTTGTAGTCCACATTTGCAATTGTGTAAGGCTTATAGCTGTAATACATTGGTGTATATCCTGCTTCTTTCACACGGCGCATTCCGTAAAGAATAGCATCTGTGTTCGCCTGCTTACTTCCACTCGCCCCACTCTCATAATCAAGAGCGACAATAGAGCCTTTAGGTGTAGCAATTTGTGGCAAGTATCGATCAAGAACTCCTTTTGAAAGTTCAATGGAGCCACCTACTTGATACCAAATATATGTGTGCGCTCGTTTTCCTTGTGCCAGAGTATTTTGAACTTGACTGTTATAAGTCAACTGGTCCACGTAATATCCGCCATAAGTTCCCCCAATTTGTGCAATAGAGAATTCATCACTGGCATAACCAAAGTTTCCTTGATATCCGTTATATTTTGACCAGTCCACTCCTTGGTCACCTACTGCTGCGAAGGCATGACTTGTTGCTCCAAAACTTGTCAGAGCTATAATTGCAATTGCCGCTGCTTTAATAATTTTTTTCATTTTCATCTCCTATTTTCTTTTCGTCAATGTTTTCTATCTTTAACCCTTTAGACTTTAAATAGGCAAAGAGTTCTTGAAACAATGGATTAATTTGACAGATCAACTGAACCATCCGTGCAAAGAAAAACACTAGCGATCCATTGATCACTAATGCTATTTCGTTGTTGTATTCTTTTACCCCAGAAAAGTTATAAAACTCAAATACTCCCCAGAATAATGCAATTGTCACTAAATCAATGACAATCCTTTTTTTCAATGGGGGGGCCATTTTTTCTCCATCCTTAAGCCATGTTAGACCCAGAATGATTAAAATTAATGCTGAGATTCCCAGCAAGTTATATTCCAATATGTTTCCCCTTTTTCTAATTTTCTGCTGGATAACACATAGAGAAACTCCCATATTTTTCTCCAGTTTCTGCACTGTTAACCATTAAATCTCCACCAGTTGTGATAAAGGCAGTCATAAATGATTGCCCGCCTTGACTAGCCATTCCTGCATGCCAATCAACTGGTGGACGAAAGCCCGTTGGAAAAGTTCCTTTTTTGACATTCACATTTGCGGTTCCCCAATTCCCCCAATTTCCTGCTCCTGTTACATAGACAACACCATTCTTCTTCATGTAACTTACTTTTGCAGTAGGTGCCTCTATTGCGTTATAAGTTGATACTTTAGCATCATCAGAACTCTTCACTTTTGAGAAAATAGTCTCTTCTGTAAATGTCTTTTTACCTGCAATTGTTTCATCCGTGTAAGTTCCAATATATGTTGGATAATCCTGTGAGGTAACCTCACTTTCGTGTGGCATCCAAGGTGTGGCTATCTTCCCATGCTCAACCTTAATTTCTCTCCACCATGATTCATAATCTCCACTTGATTCACTATTGTATGGCAAAATATCTAAATATCCATCTGCAATAACTTTTATTGTAAAATTGAATCTCTTAAATTCATCAGTATTTTCTGTAATTCCAAATCTTTAAAATACTTAATTTATAGATTAAACGCTGCTTAACAATGGCCTCCACTTTAATTTTGCTCATTACTTTCCTCCGTCACTTTTTTATCAGTATCAAACACTGGATTATCAGCTTTTTCTTTATTAATTCGTTCTATTTCTGTCTTTACATCAGGAACAACAGATAAAACACTTAAAGCAGTTTCTTCACTTGTCACTCCCATGAGAAGTGTAGCTGTCTCAGCTTGTTCTTTAACATCCTTAGGCTCATTACGAGTAAAGGAGTACTCAATATCTTTCCACGAGTCTTTCCCGGTTTCGTTAGTTGTTAGACTACAAAATAATCTATAACGCTTGTTGAGTGAAGATTAAAATTTACGTTGGAAAGATAAAGCAAGGTTACTCATAGCTTGTAGCTTATAAGCCAATGCAACACCGCTTGATGATCCAAAAGATTCATCTGATATATTAGCAACTATTGTTATTTGAAAGATAAGTTTTGTTAAACGATCCAATAAATTTTCTGTTTGAGAGTCACTGTCAGGTTTCTCTAAGAACCTCACATCAATATTTCCTTTTTCGTTTTCTCTCCCATAATAATTAATCACACGATTGCTGCGAATGTTCTTCAAATCTTCTTCATCTACTTCCGCACCTAAGAAAGCCAGATATTGATCACTGAAATAATCTACATCATTTGCTTTCTCACTGATTGCTTTATTAAAAGCGTTAACCAATGGTATTACAGATTCAAAGATGCTCATTCTCTCTTCGTTAAAATAAAACTCAACAACAGGCAGTTCTGGATAAGGATTATAAGTTCTTTCTCCAAAACTTAATTCACTGACCTTACCGCTAATTTCAATTGTTTCCAGTAGAGTATAAATTTCTCCTTTGAGATTATCATCTTCATCAAATCCATATCTTACAGCAAATAACGGTTCTTCTTTGATGGAATCATCATAAACCATAAACATATTTTCAGGACTGTTATAAACAACATTTGTTTGTGTAACTTCATCTTGATAAAGTAACTCAAAAGCTCGTCCATAAATACATGCCATCTTAGCAAGTTCCGACTCTTCATCTTCCATATCATTTAAATTATCAAATGACTGCAGCTTTTCTAACACTTTAGAATCTTTGTGAGACTTCTTAACGGGTATCCCATTAAAGTAACCTGTAAAAGTGTCAACAATATATTTTGGAAAATTCACAGCTAACCGATTATCCGGCTTCCAAGTATCCTTTTCTTTCTGAGAAGCGATATCCATAATGCCTTTATACATGTTTATTAGATACTGATAGCGTGCAATTTCTTCTTTGTGTTTTTCTATAAACTTTTTCACTACCTCAGGAGTAATTTCTCCATCTTTTGAAAAAGTCATTAATTCAATTGGCTTAATATCCAACTATAACCCCCTCTTGAATGATTTAATTTTCGCCTTCGGTTTACTTTGGTTGTAAATAGCATATCGAACAGCATCAAGAACATCATCAAATTCTTTGATTGGTTCACCTTTTTTCTTATCCCAGATATATTGATAAATTTCAGTTTTGAATTTTTCTACTTTATCTTGGCAAATGAATAGCTTCTCTGTCTTAAAACGTTTGGCAACTGCTTCTACACCACTTAGTCGGGCTTTGTCTGCGTTAAAAGCATTTATTCTTTCCCTTTGGAATCTGGCAACATGTTCTGGACGAGCTGAATCACACCAAAAAGGAACTTTTTTCCCATACCTCTCTTGAATTCCTTTAGCAACTTCTACCCAGTAGTCAATTTCTTCAAACTGTGCAGCGTGTTCCTCAATAAGATATGCTGTACCATCATCTGTTTCCCCAAATACAACAATAGAACCCCAGTGTTCATAACCCCAGTCAACACCACAATAAAATGTGGATAAGCTTGGCAAATCTTTAGAGTGAATGTAGTGCTTGCTCGCATCGAAATCTTGATAAACAACACCATCAGCAGAAACCCATAGTCCATTAATATCTCGATCATAAAACATGCCACTTGGTGTTGCTGCCTTAATATTTTCCCTATAACGTTGAGACAAGAAAGTATTATCATCCAGTTGGAATTGAAAAGATCTAACATTTTCGTTTTTCTTATCTATATATTCCTTTTTCAACCAATGCTCTGGACTATCTGGGTTGGTATCAGCTAATATTCTAGCTCCAGTACCTGAACAGCGAGAAACAATCTCCCCAAATACTTCTTGCCTTGCTAATGAAGCTTCATTAACATAAGCTCCGTGTGCAGTCATACCACGAATTGCACCTACACCTCCAATATTTCCTGTATATGCTTGAACAACTTTGACACCAAAGAGTTTAAAGTTACCGTGTTTATCAAATTTCGGCTCAATATTATACATGTTATAAAGTTCTTGCAAGATATTTTTCTGAATCGTACTCGAAGAAACACCAGCCAATATATACATGGGCTCTTTTATTCCTTCTTCATCTGCAATCTTTCTCACACGTCTTAATTCAAATAAAAAAAGATCGTTATTGATCTTTGTTTTTCCAGAACGTTTAGCACCATGAAGCAATGTAATAAACCAATCTTTATTTACCGTTTGTCTCAATACTTCAATCTGCTTCTTTGTATATACGTCGCTAATCATCTAATTCACCGCTTATCTTACCGAGTAATGTATCAAGTTTTTCTTCCACAGTTTCATTAGAGGAATTTTTAGCTGACTCTACTTTAAGTTCTGCCATATCAGCCTCAGCAGTAAGTTTTCTAAGCTGTTGTTCCAAAAGTTTATCATTACTTGGATACCGTTTAAGAAGTTCTTTCATAGCTTGTATTTGCACTTTAAAGTCAGGAGGCTTCTCAACTTCCGAATAACCCTCTGCGTTAGCTACTACAACCGTTTCTGTTATCTCTGCACTAGCAGACTAAGTCTTTCAAGTATCTCCTGTGCGCTCATAATACGCTCAGAAGCTAATTGAGCCATCCGTTCGTCAATATATTTTTTTAGGTCAGGTTTAGTAAGGTTTTCAGCTCCTATAGATTTTGCCGTTCTTTTACTATATCCAGCATTTATCGCTGCTTCCTTCGCATTACCTAATTTAATATACTCATCACAAAATTTCTTCTGTTTTTCAGTTAGTTTCATACCTCCCTCCTTTAGATATGCAAAAAGCCGCCATTTCTGACAGCTTCAACAGGATAGTGTTTATAAGTATTTTCTAGAGTCAGGCACTCCCTGTAAGTACCTGATATAACCAATCAAGGAATCGAACCTTGACTACGAGACCACCTTTAGCTACTTAACTTTATTTATTATTTTTATGTGATGGGAATAAAGAGCACAATACTTGATACTCCCCAGTACTAATATCATCATAAATTGGATTAATTTTCCCTGTTGATTCCATTAGTGTCAATTTATGGTAAACAACATTAGAATCGCCTGTCGCACCACCGACAATAAAGCGACCGTTATAAAGATAACCCTTTGTACCTTTTGCTCCACCGTCAATAACTTTAAATTTAATCATTTCGTCTTCTTCTCCTTCTTGGTTATTATTATCGTCATTACTTGAATCTATTAATTGTAATTTCCCTAGATTTTGTTGGTTGATTGCATTATAAGTCGGTACAAGCATTGAGAGATAATGTTCATAGCCACTTGCTGCATAATCAGCATTTGCGCCACCTACTCTAAACAATCCCTTACAATATGCTTCAATAGTAGTCGCACCTTCTACATTGTATAAGCCATTACTTTTTGACAATATGAAACTGTATGCTTTAAAGAAGTCTCCCATTGTTGTAAAGTGAACATAATAGCCTCCCTCATTAGAAGGACGAGCAGTCCCACGACTCATTGAAATACCAAGTTCTGCTGGAGCACGAAATGGTTCAGAAATACCGCTCCAGTTATTATCAATAGAACCCACTGCAGAAATGTTTGGGTTACCCCAATGGCTTTCTACAAACATTTGTGCAATGAGAAAACTAGGTTTAATATTATATTTTCTTGCAGAACTAATAACTAATCGAATATTATCTTGCGAAATAGTATTACCTGCATTGGTTAATGACCCACCTGTGTACTGGCCTCCTGGCGAAGGAGTAGATGAATTACCTTTTTTACGAACTATGCCATCAAATCCACTATAGACAGACCATGAATTTTGATTGGGCATTTTTTGAACTACTCTTACTCCCGTATAGTTTTGTTCAAATGTCGTAATGTTATTGTTATAAGTATTAGCTACAATACCCGTATGTCCTGACCATATCCCTGTTTTTGCAGGAGATGTAAAGAACATATCCCCTTCCCTTACTTGAGAAAACGAGGGGTTGTCAATTTTTTCAAAACCTATTGCACCCCAATTTGTCGTCGTGTACACAGTCCATGCACTATCAGGAATTGTCCCAGGTGGCAACTGTCCTCCTCCAGGTTCTCCTGCCCATTGATATTTACCGCCCGTCATACGAAGCATGTAGTCACTAGTCAATGCACCACATTCTCCGCTACCAACCGTGCTTCCTACTAAGGGATCATAAATTTTTTCAACTTCTGTTGTCATATCTCCTTCTTTCTCATAGGTTATTTATGTTTCATTATATTCGCAAGTGTTATCGTCATCTCACTTACATTTCCTAAATAAACATACAGCTGTAATTCCATTAGGAATGACTTCAAGTTGGAATCGAACCAACGACTTTTTATAGTCTTACCATTTTTGAAGTCATAAGATAATCTATATTAATTTATTATCTTAATGATTATGAAACAATTTCAGTACTTTTTACTCAACCGAACATGTTATTTGTGTTTTACTGAATTGTTCATGTTACTATTATCTCACTTAAAAACGGCACTGAACGGACAGAAAACGGACACTGATTTCTATACTAAATCACACCATAGAGAATCTCTAAGTAGGCTCTTCAAGTTCTCATATTTTCTTCTTGCAGTCCGTTCATCAATGTAAAGTCTAGCTCCAATTTGCCACCATTGTTTTTTATCTTTGAATCTTAGAGTGATAATTGTTCTAATTTCAGGACTTACAGTTCCCATCAATTCATTGAGCACTCTTTGCTGATCAATCATTTGTTGAAGTTTATTATCTTCTTCAATAATCATCATCCTTCGTTCCTGAGGTGCCGTATTTTCACTTGTTCCACTACTTCCAATTCGTTCTTCCTTTTTCTGACGAGTGATCCATAATTCACGAGAATTTATCTTCACTTGAAGCATACCCGTCATAAAATCACTAATTAATAAATCTAACTTATCTGCCATGTATTAGTCCCCCTTTATGTTCTAATTTAGATAGAATAACTCATTTATTAAGCCCATCCCAATGAGCTTTTTTATTTTGGTTAAAACGGGTTATTTTTATTACACTTTTGTAAGTGTTATCTTCTATCTTGGAAAGTATAATAGACTTATAGAAAGTAGGTAAACATGAAAAACACATATAAAACATTTTGGAAAAAATTTTCCAACTTTAAAGATGAATGTAATGTAGGTGATTTTTGGAAAATCATACTTACTCACTTTATCATCTATACTGCTCTATTTATTACTCTGATAATCGGCGTTGGTATTCGTCAAAGTAATAGCACAGGTATAACAGATGATATCCTTGTAATGGGAAGCATATATCTGACAGCTCTATATTTTTTGTTAACGTTCATACCTACACTTACAATCACAATCAGAAGACTGAATAACGCTGGCCTTCGTTGGGGAACTTTATTCCTCTTCCTTGTCCCGTATGCAGGACCTTTTATACTCGCCTATTGTTTAACTCTTCCAGATAAAGAAACTCAAATGAGTTATAGTTATAGATAAATTTTAAACCCTAGCCTTATGGCTAGTTTTTTATTTTACTCAACTAACTCATCAGCGGAGCGTTTATAACATCCGTTTCCGCTGTCAAATAAAGCCCAAACTATCATTCTTCCACCTCAACCTGATCATAGCAAGACTTACAGAGTAATTTATGGTCCACTGTTGCCATTGCTGTATTTTCATGGCAGTTATCACATTTAACTGTTTTTCTATAAGGAGTTGCTGATGATCCTTGAAGCTTGGTGAGTTGTTCTAATACTTCTGTAGCTTTATCCCCTTGTCTTTCATGATATCGACGTGCTTTATTAGCTCGGATTGCACACCATGTGTAAGACACAATTGATACAGTCAAAATTAAAAATAATGTTCCTATTTCTTTTGTCATTTCTCCTCTTTCTTATACGCTTGTATTTCGCTCTCTCGTACGTTTTAAATGTACAAGGCACAATCCCCTATCCAAAACATATTTAAGTAGCGAAATTAGCATGATTTTTTAGTTTCCTGAGCTATCTAACTCAGTTATTTCTATTTCAATTTTATTTTTGTTTCCATAAAATTTTCTTGCACAGAGAACCACTATCTGACTGTCGTCGGCGTAGTATCCAAATTTAGTCATATAATCCTGTAGATTCTTCATGAGATTATCTAAATCGGGCCTCGTTTGTTTATACTCGCCCCACAACTTCTTCTGTTTGATTGCATACGTGAAGACAACATCTAGAATAAGCGGTGTACCTTTTGGGAAAGGCAGCTTAGGTGCTGCTTTTTTTAATGCACCTTGTAACTCATAGTTTTGAGTTCCTTTTCGGTTATAAAATACAGGATTACCGTTTTTATAAGAAACGCCTTTCTGCTGTGCCGTTGTTGGCATCTTCTGCAGCTCAAAAGAAAACTTCATTTACCTAATCTCGCAATCTGTTTACGAAACTCTTTGTGAAAATACTTAGTTTCTTTATTATTTTCTCTAGCTCTTTTCATGGCGGCCATCTCTTCCTTAGAAACTCTGTCCTGGACTAATTTTTCTGCTTTTGTTGGTTTTGACATTGTTTACCTTTCTCTAATTTTTGGTAATCCATCGATCTACTGGTAGAACTTCTATTTTCCCCAAAGTTTTATCTTGCCGTATCTCGTTGAGCTGATCCACGCTATAAATAGAACGAGTAATATACAAAACAAAAGTCATATAATTCAATGCTATTTTACGTGACTTTTCAAAATACCAATCTGTAAACTTTCTATAATGCTCTGGTGTTACTCCAGTACAACAATCCTCTGCAGCATTAATAAATGAGTCAACAGCTCGTTGGGTTTTAAGCCACTGTGATTTAGTCCTTAAAGACATCTGCTATCTCCTCATCAGTATATTCTGGTTCTTGATATCCAGACCATTCAGGAGCTGGCTTCACGATTTTATTATTCGCTGTGAAGGCTTGTTGTCTAGGTGTTGTGTCATAATCATCTTCCCAACCTTTACCGTTAAACCACGTACTCCCATGTTTGATATAATCTTTTGAAGTCCCCTTTGCACTTATTTCTGCTAAATAGTTTTCAATACCAGTTTGAATCTCTTTATCAGTTACACCAGATTTAACAGCCTTTTTATATGCTGTTAATGCTTTTGGTCTTCCTTTTTTATTTGGATACATTTTCCAAAGCAAAGAAAATCTATTTTCTAAATCAGATTCTTTATCGGACTTGTCCGATATATTATCTTTATTAGGATTAGTATTTTGTTTATCAGTAATTGGTTTATTAGTATTTAGTAGCTGCCCTTTTCCACATTGTGGGTTTCCCACTTCTGGGTTTGCCACATGTGGCTTTTGGTAATCTGGGTTTTTAAAATCAGAAACTTCCTTTTTCCATTGCTTAACTTGTTTGTTTTCAGGATCTACTACTCTTGTTGTTTTAGCATATCCTTGTTCTTCAAGTTCTTTCCATGCTATACGAGCAGCTTTAGCACTGTCTTTATGATGATTAGCAACTTCTTCAAAGTAAATTTTCCAATCATCAGGTAAGCTAAGAATGTATGCAAGTAATCCTTTTGCTTTAAGAGATAAGTTTTCATCTCGCAAGAATTCATTACTAAGAATTGTAAAATTATCTCCAGCACGTTTTCTCTTAATACTTTGCATCAACTTGCCCACCTTAAATTTCCGACATAATTATTAGTTTTATTCCCATCTATGTGTTTTACATTTGGCAACCCTTCTGGATTATCAATAAAAGTTTGAGCCACAAGTTGATGCATAAAAGGCATTACTCGTTTGCCATTGTCTAATACAAAACTATATCTTGGACGTTGGTCTGAACTTGTGTTTAATTTCAAATTTCTACGGATATTATCTGTCAATACTTGACGAATATTTCCATAATTACTAATTTCATATTCTCCAACAATTTTTCCAACAATTCGTGGAGAGTTAATGTATTCTAATTTTTTCCATGTTTCTTGAGTCATATATTCCTCCATAAACAATAGGTTAACGCTGGGTCTCCCTGAGTACATAGCGCCCGACTTACTCGGTCCTTCCTGCACCGAAGCCTAGTGTCTGTCATTTAGAATGGTAAATCATCATCTGAGACTTCCATTGGTGCCCCGGCAAAAGGATCTTTATCTTGTTGAGATTTAGTTTTCCCTTTTTCTGTTTTATTTGAATTACTTTCCAACATTTGGAAATTGTCAGCCAGTACTTCAGTAACATAAACACGTTGACCTTCTTTGTTCTCGTAATTTCTTACTTGTATACTTCCAGTAATACCAACTAATGCGCCTTTTTTTGCCCAATTTGCTAAGTTTTCAGCAGGCTGTCTCCAGATAACACAGTTTATAAAATCTGCTTCTCGTTCACCCTGAGCATTTTTAAAACGGCGATTTACTGCTAAAGTGAAAGTAGCTACTGCAGTATTCTGAGGGGTATATCTTAATTCTGGTTCACGGACAATACGTCCGACCAACACAACATTATTTATCATTTATATCTTCTTTCTCTTTTAGTAGCTTGAGGGTTTCACCCTTTTTAATAACAAATTCTTTAGTAGCTTGTTTTTCCGCTTGAGGCAACATATTCCAATATTTTTTAATGGCATCTGTTGTTTCTAAAGCATCTATTTTTTTCTCGTGTTCTTTTACCTTTTTCTTAAAGTCTGCAGCTTCTTTTTCTTTTGCTTCCTCATCTACTTCTGGAAGGTCTTCCCCTGAATAGATATAAAGTCCAAGGCCGAACATAGCTAAATTTTTAACTAAACAACGCATTATAGTTTTATTCGCATCAAACATTGAAGCAGCTTCAACTGACTTTTCTCCATTGTATTTAGTCATATATTTATATGGTTTTGATTTCATGGCTTTATTTGCCCCATCCATAACTGGAAGCCACATTTCATGAGTTAGTCCATCAATCGTGACATTTGTAAAAACCATATAACCTGTATTTTCATCATAAATATAAGGTCTCTTTGTGCCATCTGGAGCTTCAAATTTCTCAATTTCATACGTCGCATTAGGAAATCTTTTTGCAAATTCTGCCCATGCCCAGGTCCAACTTAGATAGGATAATGTCGTTTTTCCTGATTTTTTTGTCTCCACATTATTGCTTACGTCGATATAATAAAGCGTTTCAAACGGAGTTTTATTTTCTACCATAAATTATTCTCCTATTTGTCCCATTCAATTTTTGCTTTCTTAGGTTTTTGGATGATAAACTGTTCAATATCTTTATAAATATCTTCACCATATTTCTTTTCCAATTTAGCAACTGACAATGGCTCGACACTATCCAGCCCATATTTTCTAATAAGCGCTGTTTTAGCAGTATTATCCATAACAATTTCTCTGGTAAACTGTTGCTTCCCATAAGATAAACGAGTAAAGTTTTGACCCTCATCAAGGCGCTTCTTAACTTCTTTCTCCGCCTCTTTCTTCATCTTATCTGCAGCCTTTACTGCTTCTAAAAATGCGGTTAAATCGCTATTATCCAATTCTTTAATCATTGATGGACGAAACTCAAGCACCTCACCAGTTTCTCTGTCCATTGGTATTAGCTGTAAACTCATTTTTAATTCCTCCAATTTTTGTTATAATTAGAGTAGAAACATTGCAAAAATTTCTACTCAGCTTCTGGTTGCCGCCAGGAGCTATTTTTTATTTTTCAAATTATTATTTAATATTTTGAGTCTTGCTATTTCATTCTTCAATTCTTGAACTTCATTATTAAGTCCTTCAGCATAGATTATCCATTCATCTAATGCTTCTTCACAGTTTACTAATGATTCTGCTAAATATTCATTTTCTTTTTCAAGCTCTTTTTCTCGAGATGATTTTACTCCGAACATTTTAACTCCTTATTTTTTGTAACTTCTATACCGAGTGGCTTCTTTCCATTGAACAAATTCTTGAAAAACTTCTTTGTTAATAAAAACTATTTTGTGCGTAGGATTTAAGACTCCTTTTTTAAATTCTGGCCTTTCTCGCATTTCTTTTAGCCAAGCAGTAAGTGTTGGTTTACTTAACCCTTCCCACTTCTGCATGAGGTGTTCTTTGTCACACCATTCAGCATCTTCATTCTTATCAACTGGAAGGTATGTTATTTTTGCATATGGCATTTTTCTTACCCCTTCTAAACATCCAAATCGTAGATAAAGGCAATATCAGCTAAAATTACTAATGCTGCTTTTCCGTTTTCCTTACCACTCATAACATTTGACATACGACTAGCAGGAATTTTAGAATCTGCTTTCTCTGAAGCGATACTTGCTAGAAAAGCATTAGTGTACCCTTTCTTCTTTTTCAACTCCTCTACAGCTTTACGATAGCGCTCAAATTTTTCTTGTGTCATAATCTCCTCCGTTTTCTCAAAATATAGTTTTTGTAAAGAAAATTTAGTTTTTAATCTATTTTATCCTTGACATATGAGTATCAATAATCTATAATAAAAGCATAATTAAAGAGCCTATAAAACACTATATAAAACTTGCTTGGCGGCGTTGTTAATTTAGTATTTATTTAGGGTTTCTTTATTAAAAATACAATTTATTTTTACAAAAACTATTATAGACTATCGATACGTATATGTCAACTATAAAGTATCTTTATTCTACAGTTATTTTTTGTATTACCTCTGAAAGGTTGATACTAATGGATTTGTACGAAAGAATAAAAGAGCTTGCCGCTCAAAAACATATTTCGATTCGACAACTTGAAGAAAAGCTAGGAATCGCAAATGGTACTATAAGACAATGGGGGAGAAAAAATCCCGGTGTTAACAATGTTAAACTAGTAGCTGATTACTTTCATGTCACCGTTGATTACTTGCTAGGTGGAAAAAAGAACACAGTAACTAAAGAACCTGTAGATCTTGCTGATTTAGTAGATGAAAGTAAAGTTGATTGGGATGAATGGGTTTCTTTTGATGGTAAACCACTAACTGATGAAGTTAAAACAGCATTAAAACTTATTTTAGGTAAACGTCTTGAAGACTAATCGGGGGCTCTATGAACGAACAGGAACTAATAGAGCGTATAATCCTTGAAATAGAAAAATATGGAATTGAAGTTATCGGGGACAACTCTTTTCCTTTAGACGCTGTAACAAACAATAGAAAAAAGATAACGATATTTAATCCCACAACTGTTAAAGCTTTCAAATTATGTCATGAATTAATGCATATTAAAAATAATGACAGCTATCGACTTGGAGAGTGCGATACAACTAGCTCACAAGAGAAGCGAACGAATAAAGAAGCAATTCTCTTTTTATGGAATATATTCATAACTGAAGGAGGGAACTTTGAGCTTTTTCAAAAGTTTATTGAAATATCTGGCTGTCCTTGTGACACTTCTTTTTCTCTTCTTTGCAAAGTAAACGCAGAAGTTATAAAAGAATTAAACAAAGAGGATAGCCAGATAAAAGACTATAGCAAAATGTCACTAAAGGAATGTGTTATTGACTATATTTCGCATTTTGATGTTGTGGAACAAATCAATACTTATCAATTTCTTGAAGCATATAATTTGCCATACGAAGAGTATGATGCAGCAGTTGAAATATTTAAAATAGTTTTGCAACTAGATTATGCATGTTGATAAGATAAAATAATAGGGAATATTTTCTGACAAAGGAAACTTTACTTGTCAGAATTCCAATATTACTTTGAAAACCAAGTAAAATAATTCCCACATTTACGAGAAAAATTTAAAAACAGATGAATATATTTAAAAAATTAAAACAACTAACTACGCTAAATAAAGATATTGAGGAAAAAAATAGATATTTAGTTAAGCTCAAGCTTCAGTTAAACACTATTGAAATAAATCTTGAAGATAATCAAAAATTAATTGATGATCAAGAGTTATTAATCAGAAAAGTTTCTGAAGAGTTTGCTCAAAAAAACGAAAATTTAAGATTAGAAATAATTAATTCAGCGAATAAAGATAGTGAAAATATTCGAAAAGAAGCCGAAATATACGTATCTAATCTCACAGAGCAATACCATCAAACAATCAAAGAGAATGAAACTCTAATTGAAGAAAACACCAAACTATTAAAGGAGAATAATCGCCTAAAAACACAAGGTCGTAAGTTCCGTTCTGAACTTCAACTTATCAAAACTCTCCATAAAGAATATCCCTATTATGATAATGAAGCAATTTATGAAAATATAAAGGAAGTCTATGCTAAAGATGGATTGATAGATACTGTTTCAAATCTACATCTTCACTCAGAAGATTCAAAAGAGCTCAGAAAATTATCAAGAGCTACAAGTAAAGAAATCACAAATGTCCTCAAAAAATATGAAAAGAATTATACTACTAAGTCGAATATGACCATATACTCTTTAATGATTATTGGTCTACAATCTGAGATAAAGATTTTAATGTATAATTTATCATTTAATAAGTTATCAGATTCAAAAGATAAATTAAAAGAAATAATAAATAAATTCCTTATTATTGCAGGAGATGGTAATCAAACAATTTTACCTACAATTACTAAATTCCTTCTTGAAATAGAGCCTCTTTATAAAGAACTACTCGACATAGAGTATAAATATTTTATTTACCGTGAACGTGAAAAAGAAGAACAGCGTCAGCTTAAAGAACAGATGAAACAAGAAGCCGAAGAACGAAAAGCGATGGAAGCTGAGAAAAAGAAACTATCAATTGAAGAAAGTAAATATAAAACCGAGATTGAAAAGAATTCTCAATTACTTGAAAATGAAACAGATACAAATAAAATTGAGCAACTTAGAATTCGTATTTTAGAATTGCAAAATCAGTTATCCTCTGTTGAAACGAAGAAGGAAGAAATTGCTAAGCTCTCCTTAGGTAAAGCTGGGTATGTTTATATTATTTCTAATCTTGGCTCATTTGGTGAAAATATATTTAAAATAGGTATGACAAGAAGGTTGGAACCTCAACAAAGAATTGATGAACTAGGTAGCGCATCAGTTCCATTTAAATTTGATGTCCATGCTTTTGTATTCAGTGACGATGCTGTTGGTTTAGAGAATAAACTACATCGTATGCTTACTAATAATCGCGTGAATAAAGTAAATCTTCGTAAAGAATTTTTCAAAGTTGATATTAATCAAATAGAAAGTATTATAGAAGAAATTGATCCAACTGCAAGTTTTAACAAAACGATACTTGCCCAGGAATATAACCAATCATTAGCAATGATGGAAAATGCAATAGCTTAAAAAATAAAAAAGCCGCCCAAGTTTGGCGACTGTGGGGCGGCTTTAGATCTAGTACAGAAACAACACGAATTACGTGAAGTTTTCTTGTACTCTATTTTACAGAAAAAAGGAGTAGAAATCAAATGTGGGTAGAAGCTTTAGAAAACGGTAAATATAAATATTTTGAGAGATATCGTGACCCTTTAACCGAAAAGTTAAAGAAAGTGTCAATTACACTCGACAAAAATACTTCAAGGGCGCAAAAGGAGGCACAACGTCTTCTCCAAGAAAAGATTGATAAGCACGTAAAAGATGCTGATGTAAGTAATATTACTTTTTGGGAACTATATGAAGAGTATTTCAAGAACTGGTCCCCAACAGTTAAAGATTCTTCAAAGCGTGGTCTAATTGCTCACGATAATAGAATAAAGGATAATATTCCGAAGTCTACACCGGCAAGAAATATTACACGTAGAACAATTCAAAAGTTAGTTAACGAAATGATGGATGAGGGCTATGCTTATAGTTACTATAATGGTTTCAAAAAACGATTCCATTCTATTCTTGATTTCGGTGTACGTATGGGGTATCTTGATAAAAATGAAGCAAGTTATGTTAAATCACCAAAAAAAGTAAAATCATTTGAAGAAGTCCAAGAAAAAAGAGAGAGTTACCTTGAATTAAGCGAAATAAAACAATTATTAAAAATACTTAGGATTACTCCAAGAGTAGATCATTTAGCAAATTTCGTAGAATTTATGGCCTATACTGGAGCAAGATATGGAGAAACTGCTGCTTTAACTACTAAAGATATTGATTTAGAGAATGGTCTCGTAACAATAAATGGAACATATGATCGAGCATTGAAGATAAAA
The DNA here is from genome assembly GCF_018403745.1 of Lactococcus formosensis. GTDB lineage: Bacteria > Bacillota > Bacilli > Lactobacillales > Streptococcaceae > Lactococcus > Lactococcus formosensis. The sequence continues at coordinate 248,964 of NZ_BOVP01000001.1, forward strand.
ACAACTCCAAAGACAGATTTTTCCTACAGGACAATAACGATTCCAGATAATATTATTAAAATAATTGAATCACAACTGGAGTTACTGGAACTTAATAGATCAGTCAAAGGGAAAGATTTCAATAAAAATAATTATATATTCTTTAGTGTTAATGGTTCAGCAATTGATTTAGATACTTTAAATGTAGTGATACGGCGAGCAGCAGAAAAAGCAAAAATCAATAAACATTTAACTTCGCATATTTTTCGTCACTCACATGTTGCCCTACTTGCAGAATTAGGTATCCCGCTGAGTGCTGCCATGGAAAGAGTAGGACATACAGATTATAAAACTACTCTAAGCATTTACTCACATGTTACCAAATCTGTCAAAGTTGATATAGTTAAAAAGTTAAATGAACTAAAATAAAAAGTGCCCCTCATAAAATTAAAGGGGCACTTTTTATAATTGTAGGATTCATTGATAGCACTATATTTTACGCTTTTTATTTTCATGCCCCTTCTTTGCCCCTTTGTTTTCTTGTAATAAAGAAAAACAACCGTAAAGCCAGTTATAAAGGCACTAAGAAACAATTAACCGATTGAACCCTCCATGCTATAAGAAATCAATCTGTTAAGTTCTACTGCGTACTCCATTGGAAGCTCTTTTGTGAAGGGTTCAATAAAGCCCATCACAATCATATCAGTGGCTTCTTTTTCTGTTAAACCACGGCTCATCAGATAGTATAACTGTTCTTCTGAGATTTTAGATACTTTAGCTTCGTGTTCCAAGGCAACTTGTGAGTTATGAATTTCATTAAATGGAATTGTATCTGATTTTGAAATATCATCCATAATAATCGTGTCACATTCAATATGTGATTTAGAATGTGCAGAGTTTTTATTGAAGGTTACTTGTCCACGATAGTTTACGGCTCCACCAGATTTAGAAATGGATTTAGAAATAATTGATGAGCTTGTATTTGGTGCATTATGAATCATTTTGGCACCTGTATCTTGCTCTTGATTTGCGTTAGCAAAGGCGATTGAAAGCATTGTACCACGTGCGCCAGGACCGTCTAAATAGACAGCTGGATACTTCATAGAGACACGTGAGCCTAAGTTACCATCAATCCATTCCACGGTCGCATTTGCCTCTGCCTTGGCACGTTTTGTTACCAAGTTATAGACATTATCTGACCAGTTTTGAATGGTTGAATAACGCATATATCCACCTTCTTCACAGAAGATTTCCACAACAGCAGCGTGTAAGCTGGCTGATGAATATGTTGGTGCAGTACAGCCTTCCACATATTGAATAGAAGCTCCTTCATCAACAATGATTAAAGTACGTTCAAACTGTCCTGATTTTTCGTTATTGATACGGAAATAGGCTTGGATAGGAATTTCACATTTTACCCCTTTAGGCACGTAAACGAAGCTTCCTCCTGACCAAACTGCTGAATTCAAGGCGGCTAATTTATTGTCTGTTGGAGGGACAAGTTTTGCAAAGTATTTTTTGAAAAGTTCTGGATATTCCTTCAGAGCAGAATCCGTATCGGTGAAGACGATACCGAGCTTTTCAAATTCTTCTTTCATGTTGTGATAAACAACTTCTGATTCATACTGTGCCGAAGCTCCTGCCAAGTAAGCACGCTCTGCTTCTGGGATACCAATTTTTTCAAAGGTTTCCTTAATTTCATCGGGAACTTCTTCCCAAGTACGTGCTGGTTTATCGGTGGGTTTTTGGTAATACACTACATCATCAAAATCAATGTCTGATAAATCAGGTCCCCATTCTGGAAGCTCTAATTTTTTGAAAGCTTCGAAGGACTTGAGGCGGAAATCCAGCATCCATTCTGGTTCTTCTTTTGCGGCCGACATTTTACGAATCACATCTTCTGTCAGACCTGTTCCTGTAGACATAACTAACTCAGCATTATCATGAAAACCAAATTTATATTCTTCTAATACTGGAACTTCTTCTGTCATTATTTTCCTCTCTTTATATGCATTCTAGTGAGTTTCAGATACAGTAGCAGTACCATCTGTCTCAATCGCTTTTTTCAGGGCATTCCACGCCAGAGTTGAACATTTTACCCGTTGCGGAAATTTAGAAACTCCTGCAAGGAATTGAGCGTCTCCAAGGCGCTCTTGCACAGGATCTTCGTGACCCGTCACCATTTCTGAAAAAATCCGTGCCAATTCCAAAGCTTCTGCTTTTGTCTTGCCAATAACAGCTTCCGTCATCATTGAAGCAGATGCTGTTGAAATTGTACAACCGTGCCCACTAAAGGCAATATCGCTAATCTTATCTTCTGTAAACGCAACAGTCAAGCGAATGACATCACCGCAGGTTGGATTGTTCAAATCAACAACACAAGCCTGCTGGAGTTCACCTGCATGGCGCGGAGCAGAAGAGTGATCAAGAATTACTGCACGGTATAAATTATCTAATTTTGAAAGTGCCATTCTTTTTCTCCGTTTTTCTTAATACTATAAGCCGAAAAACTCTTTTGTCTTTAAAAGAGCGTCCACAAGTTTATCGCAGTCTTCCTTCGTATTATAAATATAAAAACTTGCGCGTGCAGTTGATGATTGCCCAAGGGAATGCAGCAAAGGCTGTGCGCAATGATGACCCGCGCGTACAGCAACACCCTCCATATCCAAAGCCGTTGCTAAATCGTGAGGATGAAGACCTTGAATATTAAAAGCAATCACACCACTTCGCTCTTCTACTGCTTCTGGTCCATAAATTTCTAAACCGTCAATCGCTTTTAGTTTAGGCATAACATAGGCCACAAGCTCTTGCTCATAGCGATGAATAACGTCCATTCCTATTGTTTCAAGGTAATCAATGGCTGCACCAAGCGCAATAGCACCAGCAATATTTGGCGTGCCTGCCTCAAATTTCCACGGTAACTCTGTCCATGTCGAATGACTTTCATAAACAAAATCAATCATTTCCCCACCAAACTCGATAGGGTTCATTTGATCCAGTAAAGCCTCTTTTCCATAGAGAACACCAATTCCTGTTGGACCACACATTTTATGACCCGAAAAAGCAAAGAAATCCACATCCAAGTCTTGGACATCAATTTTCATATGCGGGACAGATTGGGCGCCATCGACAACAAAGTAAGCACCGTAGTGATGAACCAACTCAGCAACTTCCTTAATCGGAGTAATCGACCCTAAAACATTTGAGGCGTGGGTTAAACTTACAAACTTTGTTTTGGCAGTCAGTTTTTCCTTTAAGTCATCAATGTCCAAAGCACCGTTTTTCAGATAAACAATCTTCAAAAGAGCCCCTGTTTTTTCAGCGACTTGTTGCCATGGGACAAAGTTTGAATGGTGCTCCGCAACAGAAATAATAATCTCATCACCTGCTGTTAAGACTTGCTCTGCAAACTTTGTAACCCAGTTTAAGCTCGTTGTTGTTCCACGAGTGAACAATACTTCTTTCGTAGACGCAGCATGAATAAACTTTCGAACCTTCTCACGTGCCGCCTCATAATCTGCAGTTGCACGCTCTGCAAGGGTATGAACCCCGCGATGAACATTGGCATTATCATGCTCATAATAGTTTGTCAAAACATCCAACACCTGCTGTGGCTTTTGGGTGGTGGCTGCATTGTCCAAGTAGACTAATGGTTCATCATTAACTTTTTGATTAAGAATTTTAAAGTCTTTTTTTAAGTCAATCATTAGATTGCCAACTTTCTCTCAATAATAGAGATGAATTCATCACGAACAGCTTTAATTGGAATCTCAGTCACAACTGCACCGAGGAAACCTCGAATAACAAGACGTTTGGCTGTTGTTTCATCTAATCCTCGACTCATAAGATAGTACATATCCTCAGGATCGACCTGACCGATAGAAGCTGCGTGTCCAGCAGTTACGTCATTTTCCTCAATCAGCAAAATGGGATTTGCATCACTACGAGCACGGTCTGAAAGCATTAATACTCGGCTTTCCTGTTGCGCATCTGCCCCTTTAGCCCCACGCATGATTTGACCTATTCCGTTAAAAGTCAATGTGCCTCGATCAAGAATAACACCATGTTGCAAGATATGTCCTACTGAATTACGGCCAAAGTTTGTCACACGAGTATCAATCCCTTGGATTTGTTTTCCCATAGATAATCCAACAACTTTGATTTGTGAATGACTGCCATCACCTTTAAGATCGCTATCAAAGTCACAAATAACGTTGCCATCATTCATTGTTCCGATAGACCAATCGATTGTGGCATTATTTGCTAAATGACCGCGGCGACTGATATAAGCTGTCACATGTTCCCCTAAACGATCGATTGCAGCAAATTTTACTTGTGCGCCTTCAAGGGCAATGACTTCGATAGAAATATTTCCTGTAACCTTAACATTTCCGTCACCGATACTTTCTAAACGTTCCAAATAATCAAGCTTACTGTTGCGACCAGCAATAATTAAGATGTGCTTATTGAAAGGCAAATCTGACTCAGAATCTTGATAGAACTTTGCTTCTACAGGGACCTCAATTTCGACATTATCCGGAATATATAAGACTGCACCAGAATTAAAACTGGCAACATTACTTGCTGCTAAGCGATCTTCTTTATAACTCACAGCTTTGCCGAAATAAGTTTCGACTATCTCAGGAATTTCTTCCATTGCTGAGGCAAAATCAGTGAAAACAACACCTTGTTCAGCCAAATCTGGGCGCATTTGTTCCATAACATTTTGACTTCCCACTTGTACCAAAAGTGGATGGTTAGGCAATTCTGTAAAGCTTGGTACGTTTCCACTTGGCTCAGAATCCCCTATCTCTGTATTATCCAAGCCCCAACGATTGAATTTCACGCGCTCAATATTAGGCATATCTAACTCTGTCATAGCCTCAAAAGCTGTTTGACGGAGTTCTGATAACCAACTTGGTTCAGCATGCATGAGCGAGAAATTTTTTATTTTTTCATTCATTTAATTGTATCTCCATGATGTGTTTGGTCATTTAAGACTTTCTGTCCTAATAACTTACACGACCTCAACTTATGCTTCTTCCTTATATTCAATCCCTAATTCTTCAGAGATTTTAGCATAACCTTCTTTTTCAAGACGTTTTGCAAGTTCGGCTCCACCTGTCATAACGACACGGCCTTCCATCATGATGTGGACAACATCTGGAGTAATATAGTCGAGTAAACGTTGATAGTGGGTGATGATAAGAGCACCAAAGCTATCACCACGCATAGCATTCACACCTTTTGAGACGACTTTAAGGGCATCAATATCAAGCCCAGAGTCAATTTCATCCAAAATAGCAAAAGTTGGTTCTAACATCAAGAGTTGGAGGATTTCATTTCGTTTTTTCTCTCCACCAGAGAAGCCTTCATTGAGGTAACGCTCCGCCATCTCTTCTTTCATGTTAAGTAATTCCATATTTTCATCCAATTTTTTAATGAAATCCATTACAGAAATCTTGTCATCTTCTGCACGTTTAGCATTGATGGCTGCACGCATGAATTCAGCGTTTGTAATACCCGGGATTTCTGACGGGTATTGCATCGCAAGAAACAATCCGAGACGAGCACGTTCATCGACTTCTAGTTCAAGGACATTTTCGCCGTCAAAGAGAATTTCTCCCTCAGTAACAGTGTAACTTGGATTTCCCATAATTGCAGCCGATAAGGTTGACTTACCTGTACCATTTGGGCCCATGATTGCATGTACTTCATTAGTGTTAATTGTAAGGTTTACACCTTTAAGGATTTCTTTATCTTCAATACTTACATGAAGATTTTTAATTTCTAAAGTTGCCATTCTAACTCCTTCAATTCATAAGTAAAATATCTTTTACACTTCACCCTCCATTATAACAAAAAAAACAGACGAAAAGCTCATTTCCGTTCTGTTTTGTCATGTTTATATTTTCTTTTGCGTTTCTTGTTTATAACTTGCTCTCGATACTCAGAACTCCCAATAAACCGCAAAACATTAAGGAAAGGTTGACGATCTTTACCAAGTATACCGACCAAATCAATAAAGAGCCCTAATCCAAGCAGTAATGCAATAATTAAGAATATTCCACCAACCCGACTTGAAACTTGTAGGATCAATGAAATAAAGGCAAAAATTCCAGCTATACCATAAATGACTAATACGGCACCACGATGTGTAAAGCCAATGTACATCAAGCGATGATGTAGGTGCATTTTGTCAGCACTGGAAATTCTTTGGTTGTTCAATTTCCGGCGAACCATTGCGACGATAGTGTCTGTTAATGGTACTCCTAAAATCAAAAGTGGAGTCAAGACAGCTACAGCCGTCGCATTTTTTAAACCTTGCAGCGATACAACCGATATCATAAAGCCAAGAAATAAAGCTCCAGTATCTCCCAGATAGATAATCGCTGGATGATAGTTATACGGAAAGAAGCCCATAATGGCCGCAACTAAGGTAAAAATGGTAATAGGTAAGAAGATGCTTGATCCTGGTAAAAAGAAGTAAGACACAATGCCCATGGTAAAAAGCGAAATCACAGAGACACCACTAGCTAAGCCATCTAGTCCATCAATCAAATTAACCGCATTTGTAATCGAAACAATCCAGAAAACGGTAAAAATAAAGGATAGCCAAGTAGGGAACTCAAGAAAAGGGCCTCCAAAAGGGATTTTAAGATTATCAAAGCGTGCATGGGTAAAAAACCATGTGATTGACGCAGCGAGAAGCAACCCAGCCATCTTCATCTTGGGAGAGATTTCTTTAATGTCGTCAATGAGTCCTGTTATGACGACAATACCGCCAGCTACAATAAAAGGTGCAATGTAGCTAATATAAGTCACTAAATGAGGCTTGATTCCTTCAGTCACCTGTTTGGGACTCATTAGCGGAAGCTGCGGGTAAACAATCATCGGAAGGATAAAAAGAGTCGCAATTGCAAAGGATGCAAAAATAGCTAAGCCACCTGCTGAAGGCATTATCTTCGTATTGACACGTCGCTTATTGGGCTTATCTACTGCTCCTATCCGGCGTGAAACAAAGGTCATCAATGGGGTAAAAACCAGGGACATTCCGAATGTCACGAAGAGCACAATGAAGAACTCAACTGTGAAGGGAATTCCCTTAATCGGGATTTCTTTTATGGTATCTATCATATCTTAAATTTTTGAGAGAACTTCCAAAGCACGAGTGTTGATCAATATCTCGCCATATTCTTGTAGTGTTTCGCGACTGTTGACCGTTTCCTGTCCGTACTCTAACATTCGGGCACGCATGGAACTTACAGCTGTCTTTCCTTTTGATTTTTGATTATCTAAAATAATCAAGTAAAACTTGTCTTGATAGCTATAAAGTTCAGACTCTTCTGCATCGATTTTAACATTTTTTACTGCCATCAAAAGTTGAGACATATTTTCAAATTCTAGGGAATAGAAGACAAAATCTGGGTCTGGTTTGTTTTCTACTTGTGTTTCTTTAGTTTCAGTTGTACTTGTATCTGTCATTGCTCCGCCATTTTGTTTTAAATCTTCCACACGTCCAAAGAAATCCGTCATGAGCTGCTCAAATTCTTCAGGATCATCTGGAAGATTATTGGGATCAATATCGATGTTTTCTTCAGTAACAATAATATTCACCCCTTTAGGGAAAGGTTGAATTTGGAAGGTTAAAAGTCCTGACGAGAAGCGTTCCTCAAGTCCTAGCTCTTCTACCAACTCATAAAAAAGATTTTCCACCATTGATTGGTTAGTAAAAAAATCAGAGAGTTTGACATCATGATCAACCAAATCTTGGAAGGTTAGGCTAATCTTTATTGTTTTTTCGTTTATTTCTTCGTATTGCATATTTTTTAACCTATTATTCTTAATTCTTCCCAATGAAAACCATAACCTTTAATTTTCATTGCAGAATTATTTTTACTTATATTTAACTGTTTCTTCTAATTATAACATATAAAAGGCTGTTCGCGTTTTTTGCCATTTCATCAGAAAATTTTTTCTTCTCCTTTGTTACTCTTACGAAATTTTTTGTATCATTGGAAATTATTATGTTATTTACCTCTAAAATATATTTTTTTGATAAAATAGTGATATGATTTATTACATTCTTGCCAATCCCAATGCCGGCTCACGCAAAGGGGAGCGTTCATTGAAACTTTTATTGCCTTTTCTCGAAAAAGAGGGCCTCTCTTACAAACTCTTTGCGACCGAACATACTGGGCAAGAAGCAGCTTTTATCCAAAAAATCCTGGAAGAGAAAACAACAGATGACCAGCTTATCATCTTAGGGGGTGATGGTACCATTTCTTTGGCTCTCAATGCTTTACCTGTTGACCTCTCCTTTGGCTATATCCCTTCAGGTTCAGGTAATGACTTTGCCAGAAGCTTAGGGCTTTCTCTTGATCCTATTCAAGCCTTCAAGAATATTCGCCACAACAAGACTAGAGACTTTTACGTTATGCACTATAAGTCTCAATCATTCTCCGGTTATGCGCTTAATAATGTAGGAATCGGTTTAGATGCAGCCATTGTCAAGGCGACTAACGAGGGACGTATGAAAACCATCTTGAACTCCCTTAAGCTCGGTAGACTTTCTTACTTTCTGACTGCCCTTCATGTTTTATTTACCAAGAACCCCTTTGAAATTAGTGTTTATAACATGAAAAATGCTTTTAAATTTGATAATGCTTTTCTCCTAACTTTTACTAAGCACCCTTATTTTGGTGGCGGTATTCAAATTGCACCAGAAGCAACTAATCTTAGTCAAGAAATTCATTTGGTCGAGTTGGACAGATACGGTATTCCCAAAATATTTTCGCTAATCCCTAGTGTGCTTAAAGGCAAACACTTAGAGAATAATCTTTTTCACCATAGTGTTTCCACAGTAGCCGCAGTAACCTCACAGTCCGTTCAGCCTGTTCAAATTGACGGAGAGTCCTTCACGATTCAAGCCAACGACACTTTGACTCTAACTTCTGAAAAACGCAAGATTATTTGTTAATAATAAAACGGAAGAGAAACTCTTTAAAAGAGTTTCTCTTCCGTTTTTCTTTACAAAAAAATAGCGATATCATCATCGCTATTTTTTATTTTATTTTACTTCTTCAATTTCAGTTTCTGAGACAGTTACTTCAGGAGCATTTGACAAATCTGACAACGGTTCAAGATTACGGTAACGGAACATACCTGTACCAGCAGGAATAATCTTACCGATAATAACATTTTCCTTAAGACCGAGTAAGTGATCTTCTTTACCGTGGATTGCAGCATCAGTCAAGACACGTGTAGTTTCTTGGAAAGATGCGGCAGACAAGAATGAATTTGTTTCCAATGATGCTTTAGTAATACCCATAAGTACAGGACGCGCTGTAGCTGGTGTTTTACCAGAAAGGAGAGCTTCTTCATTGATTTTTTCAAAGTCAGAAATATCCATAAGTCCACCAGGTAAGATATCAACATCACCAGTATCCATTACGCGGACTTTACGAAGCATTTGGCGAACCATAACTTCGATGTGTTTATCCCCGATTTCAACCCCTTGTGAACGGTAAGTTTTTTGAACTTCACCGAGCAAGTAAGTTTCAACAGATAAAGCATCACGTACTTGGAGCAAGTGCTTAGGTTCAATTGAACCTTGGATCAATTGGTGACCACGGTGGATAAATTCACCTTCTTCAACCATAAGTACATCGGCCATTGATACTGTGTATGAACGTGTATCTGTTTTACCTTTAACTGTGATTTCACGTGTACGTGTCGCAGCGTCTTCCACAATAGATTCAACCGTACCAGTAACTTCGGTAATGATTGCTTCCCCTTTAGGATTACGTGCTTCAAAGATTTCTTGTACACGAGGCAAACCTTGAGTGATATCTGAGCTTGACGCAACACCACCCGTGTGGAATGTACGCATTGTCAACTGTGTACCAGGTTCACCGATTGATTGAGCGGCGATTGTACCAACAGCTTCACCAACTTCAACGGCTTCACCTGTTGCCAAGTTTTTACCGTAACAGTGTTTACATACACCATGTGGTGTTTTACATGTAAATACTGAACGGATTGTAACTTCTTTGATACCCGCAGCAACGATTTGCTTCGCGATATCTTCTGTAATCAATTGATCATCGCCAATAATTACTTCACCAGTTTCTGGATGTACAACTGTTTTACGTGTGTAACGTCCTTCAAGACGTTCAACCAATGGTTCTACCATTTCTTTACCAGTAGCAATATCAGAAATCAAGAGTCCACGGTCTGTACCACAGTCGACTTCGCGGATGATAACGTCTTGAGCGACGTCAACCAAACGACGTGTAAGGTAACCAGAGTCGGCAGTCTTAAGGGCTGTATCGGTCATACCTTTACGCGCACCGTGAGTTGAGAAGAACATTTCCAAGACAGAAAGACCTTCTCGGAAGTTAGAAATGATAGGCAATTCCATGATACGTCCGTTAGGAGCAGCCATCAAACCACGCATACCGGCCAATTGTGAGAAGTTGGAAATGTTACCACGGGCACCAGAGTCCATCATCATAACGATTGGGTTAGTCAAATCTTGTTCTTCAATCAAGCGTTTTTCAAGTGTATCTTTTGCACCACGCCAAACATCAGTAACCGCATTGTAGCGCTCATCATCAGTAATCAAACCACGACGGAATTGTTTAGTAATTTGTTCTACACGTTTGTGTGCTGCACCAATGATTTCTGCTTTTTCAGGAACCACTGGGATATCCGCAATACCAACTGTTAAACCAGCCAATGTTGATTGGTGGTAACCTAAGTTCTTGAGCAAGTCAAGGAACTCAGATGTTGTTGTTGTACGATAACGTTTGAAGACTTCAGCGATAATATTACCCAAGTGTTTTTTCTTGAATGGCAATACTGTGTCAATCTCAGCTAAACGTTTGTGAATATCTTCACCAGGTTCCATAAAGAAACGGTCATCCGTTTGAGTAGTGATATTCTCGTCGGTATTTTCGTTCAAGTAAGGCATACCCTCTGGATAAATTTCATTCCCTTCTGGCATGATTGCGTTAAACATTACTTTACCAACCGTTGTAATCAAGATTTTACCTTTTTGGAACTCTGTCCAAGGTTTATTCATTGATTGAGTTGCAATACCGATACGTGTATGTAAGTGAACATAACCATTACGCATTGCAATTTCAACTTCTTCAGGATTAGAGAAGATCATACCTTCTCCTTCACGTCCTTTTGCTTCCATTGTCAAGTAGTAGTTACCCAAGACCATATCTTGAGAAGGTGTAACGACTGGTTTACCATCTTTAGGGTTAAGGATGTGTTCAGCAGCAAGCATCAGCAAACGTGCTTCAGCTTGCGCTTCTTCTGACAATGGCACGTGAATCGCCATTTGGTCACCGTCAAAGTCGGCATTGTAGGCTTCACAAGCCAGTGGGTGCAAACGCATTGCACGACCATCAATAAGTACTGGCTCAAAGGCTTGAATACCTAAACGGTGAAGCGTAGGTGCGCGGTTAAGGAGAACAGGGTGTTCTTTAACAACTTCTTCAAGGACATCCCAAACTTCAGCATCTTGGCGTTCAACTTTACGTTTAGCCGCACGGATGTTGGCAGCCATTTCACGTTTAACCAGTTCAGACATTACGAATGGTTTGAAGAGTTCGATCGCCATTTCACGTGGGACACCACATTGGTACATTTTAAGTGTTGGACCAACTGCAATAACTGAACGACCAGAGTAGTCGACACGTTTACCCAACAAGTTTTGACGGAAACGTCCTTGTTTACCTTTCAGCATATGGCTGAGAGATTTAAGTGGACGGTTACCGGCACCTGTGATTGGACGACCACGACGACCATTGTCAATCAATGTATCAACAGCTTCTTGCAACATACGTTTTTCATTTTGGACGATAATATTAGGGGCATTAAGCTCCATCAAACGTTTCAAACGATTGTTACGGTTGATAACACGACGGTAAAGATCATTCAAATCAGATGTGGCAAAACGTCCACCATCCAATTGAACCATTGGACGAAGATCTGGTGGAATAACTGGAAGGACATTGAGCACCATCCATGCTAATTTGTTACCAGATTTTTTGAAGGCTGTTAAAACATCCAAGCGACGGATGATTTTCACACGTCGTTGTCCGCTAACATTTTTCAATTCTTCTTTAAGTTCAGCAACTTCTGCGTCAATATCAACATCGTTAAGCAAATCTTGAATAGCTTCTGCACCCATTTTTGCAACAAATGAACCAAAACCATTTTTCAAAAGTTGTTCACGATATTCACGTTCTGTCAAAAGTTGTTTCTTTTCAAGATCTGTTTCTTTAGGATCAATAACGACATAGCTTGCGAAGTAAATAACTTCTTCAAGAGCACGTGGACTCATATCAAGTGCTAGCCCCATACGTGATGGAATCCCTTTGAAATACCAGATGTGTGAAGTTGGTGCTGCCAACTCGATGTGTCCCATACGTTCACGACGTGATTTAGCTGTCGTTACTTGAACACCACAGAGTTCACAGACTTGGTTTTTGTAGAAAACGCCTTTAAGCTTACCACAAGCACATTCCCAGTCCTTTTGTGGACCAAAGATACGCTCATCGAAGAGACCTTCGCGTTCAGGTTTTTGCGTACGATAGTTGATGGTTTCTGGTTTTTTGACTTCACCAAATGACCAGTAACGAATTTTTTGTGGAGATGCGATACCAATTCGCATGCTCTCAAATTTATTTACATCGACCAATGTTTTCTCCACTTTCTTTGTATTTATTTCTTTTCTGTTGAATGTTTGTCCGTTGACATAACATTCCTGTGAAGACCGCTAGCTGTGTCTTTTTCAACACAACTTTGCCCGCAAATCTTGAATTAGCAGACAGAAACTCGTGCATTAGGCAGCAATGTAGAACTTATTTTTAAAATAGAAGTTATCCATCAAAATACAGTTCTACATTACCGCCTAGCACACTTGCACAGCGGTTTACCTTAAAAGGTTTTTATCTTAAATTTATTCCGAAAAGCTATTTCTTATTCCAAATAAACTTCGTATTCACAGAAAAGAACAATTATTTTTCTTCTTTTGCTTCGCTAATCAATGCTTGTTCAGTTTCCACTGCTTCAGTAACAATTTGCTCCTGAGCTTCAAGCATTTCTGGCGTAATGTCAATATTTTCTTGACGAACTTCAATTTCATCATCAAGTTCACGAAGATCAAGGACATTTTTCTCACCATCAAGGACTTTAAGATCCATACCAAGCGCTTGTAATTCTTTTACAAGGACACGGAATGATTCAGGAAGACCTGGTTTGGGAATACGTTCACCCTTAACAATAGCTTCATAAGCACGTGTACGTCCAATAACATCATCTGACTTGTATGTCAAGATTTCTTGGAGGACATTTGCCGCACCATAAGCTTCAAGGGCCCAAACTTCCATTTCCCCGAAACGTTGTCCACCGAACTGTGCTTTACCACCGAGCGGTTGTTGTGTAACAAGTGAGTAAGGACCAACGCTACGTGCGTGAAGTTTATCATCAACCATGTGGTGAAGTTTGATCATGTACATGACACCGACAGAAATACGGTTATCAAAGGCTTCACCCGTACGGCCATCGTAAAGGACTGTTTTGGCATCATCAGCCATTCCAGCTTCTTTAACTGTATCCCAGATATCTTCATCACTCGCACCGTCGAAGACTGGTGATGCAATGTGTATACCTAATGTACGGGCAGCCATACCCAAGTGGAGCTCCATAACTTGTCCGATATTCATACGAGAAGGGACACCAAGTGGATTCAACATGATGTCGATTGGTGTACCATCTGGTAAGTAAGGCATATCTTCCATAGGAACGATATTTGAAACGACACCTTTGTTACCATGACGACCGGCCATCTTATCCCCAACGTGGATTTTACGTTTTTGTGAGATGAAGACACGAACCAACTTGTTCACACCTGATGGCAATTCATCACCATTTTCACGTGTGAATACACGTACATCGTGAACGATACCGCCACCACCGTGAGGCACACGGAGTGATGTATCACGAACTTCACGTGCTTTTTCACCAAAGATAGCACGAAGAAGGCGTTCTTCAGGAGTTGGATCAGTTTCACCTTTTGGTGTTACTTTACCGACGAGCAAGTCCCCATCTTCAACCTCAGCACCGATGCGGATAATACCGTCTTCGTCCAAGTTTTTAAGGGCTTCATCACCAATATTTGGAATTTCGCGTGTGATTTCTTCAGGGCCAAGCTTTGTATCGCGTGTTTCTGACTCGTACTCTTCAATCGCAATAGATGTATAAACGTCATCTTTGATCAAACGTTCAGACATGATGATGGCATCCTCGAAGTTATAACCTTCCCAAGTCATATACGCCACAAGTGGGTTTTGACCGAGCGCCATTTCTCCATTTTCCATTGATGGGCCATCACCGATGATATCGCCAGCTTCAACCTTATCCCCAAGTTCAGCAAGTGGACGTTGGTTATATGAAGTCCCTGAGTTTGAACGACGGTATTTCATGATGTTATAGATATCAAGCTCACCTGATGTACGACGTACACGGATCTCGTCAGCATCTACATATTCAACAGTACCATCATGTTTAGCAATCACAGCAGCACCAGAGTCACGGGCTGTTTGATGTTCCATACCTGTACCAATCCAAGGTGCATGCGGATCAATCAATGGAACGGCTTGACGTTGCATGTTGGCACCCATGAGGGCACGGTTGGAGTCATCGTTTTCCAAGAAAGGAATACAAGCTGCAGCTACGGCAATAACCTGCTTAGGTGAAACGTCCATGTAATCTGCAGTTGAAGCATCAACTTCGATATTGTTACCAACGTGACGGGCCATTACTGTTTCATTGACAAATTTATTGTCATCAGTCAATGGTGAGTTAGCTTGGGCAACTGTATAGTTGTCTTCTTCGTCAGCTGTTAAGTATTCAACTTCATCTGTAACAGTCCCTGTTGCGCGATCAATACGACGGTATGGTGACATGATGAAACCATATTCATTGATTTTGGCATAAGAAGACAAGTTATTGATCAACCCGATATTTGGTCCCTCAGGTGTTTCAATCGGACACATACGGCCATAGTGAGTGTAGTGAACGTCACGTACTTCATATGAAGCACGGTCACGTGAGATACCACCAGGACCTAAGGCAGAGAAACGACGTTTGTGTGAAAGCTCTGACAAAGGATTGTGTTGGTCCATAAATTGTGACAACTGTGAAGAACCAAAGAATTCTTTAATTGCAGCTGTTACAGGACGAATGTTAATCAATCCTTGAGGTGTCATATTTTCATTTTCAGAAGATGACATACGTTCACGGATAACACGTTCCATACGTGAAAGACCGATACGTACTTGGTTTTGAAGCAATTCACCAACTGAACGGATACGACGGTTTCCTAAGTGGTCGATATCGTCAACCTTACCAATACCTTCAGAAAGACCTAACCAGTAGTTGATATTAGCAATCACATCTGCTGGCATCAACACACGGTTTTCAGCAGGAATTTGACCGTTAGAAATCAATGTCACGACACGTTCTGGATCTTTTGGAGAGTAAACTTTCAATGTTTGAAGTTCAATTGGTTCAGGGATAACAGCATCGTCAGATGGTTGATAAACTGTTGTATTGAGACCATTATCCAAAAGATTTTCGATAGAATCCAATACATCACGTGTTACGAGAGTATCAGATTCAACAAGAATTTCGCCTGTTTCAGGATCAACGATTGGTTCTGCCAATGTCAAACCAAGGATACGGTTTTTAAGGGCAAGTTTTTTATTAAATTTATAACGACCTACAGGTGCAAAGTCGTAACGACGTGGGTCGAAGAAACGTGCAATTAAAAGTCCACGAGAGCTGTCCGCTGTTTTAGGTTCACCAGGACGGAGGCGATCATAGATGTCTTTAAGCGCTTCTTCAACACGAGTGTCTGATGGGTTTTTGTGAACATCTTTACCCAATGTTGTATTGAGGAGTTCACTTGGTCCCATAAGTTCAAGGATTTCATCGTCACTACCAAAACCAAGTGCACGCAACATTGTTGTAAATGTCAACTTACGTGTACGGTCAATACGTACATAACCAACACCTTTAGCGTCTGTATCTAATTCAAACCACGCACCACGGTTAGGAATAGTTGTATGACCATAAGATTCCAAACCATTTTTATCTGTTTTAAGGTGGAAGTATGAACCTGGGCTACGTACCAACTGGCTGACGATCAAACGTTCAGAACCGTTGTTGATGAATGTACCCATTTCAGTCATAAGTGGGAAATCACCGAAGAAAACTTCTTGTGTTTTCAATTCGCCTGTTTCTTTATTTACAAGGCGGAAAGTCACATGGATTGGTGCAGAATAGTTTGCATCGTGAGCACGGGCTTCATCCACAGTGTATTTAGGGGCTTTCATTTCATATCCAACAAATTCAAGCTCCATTGTGCCCGCAAAGTTGTCAATTGGAAACATTTCTTTGAAGACGTTAGCCAAACCTTCGTCAAGGAAGTTTTGATAACTTGCTGTTTGAACTTCGATCAAGTTCGGCAAACCAATTACTTCTTTGATTCGTGAAAAACTGCGTCTTGTACGGTGTTTACCGTATTTTACGTCATGTCCTGCCAAGTTGATTCTCCTCATTCTATTTTTCCAGTTTTTCTGGATGTGTTATACAAGATTTGTCGTTTTTAAGTTTCTTATGAAAAATTCTGAAAAGTCAGTAGTTTGTCTTTTTCATTACTTTTTAGATTTTTTACAGTTCAGAAACGGCAAAAAAGCAACGAAAACTTGACGTTTCGTTGCTTACAAAACCCGTGGGGACAATATTTCCCACAGAATTTGTCGACAAACCATTACCCTATATTATATCATTTATCGACTGTATTTACAAGGTCTAAACACCTTTGAAATACTTTTCTTTCGGTCTAACTTTGCCTTTGTCCGACACTTCAACACCTTCTAATTTTAACAAACGAATTTGTTCTAGACGTCCCTCACCGTGCAAGCCTATAGTGCCATCCGATCTGATGATTCGCCACCAGGGTAAGCGATGTCTCTCTGATAAACCATGAAGCACTCTTGCAACTTGCCGCGCACCATTTATAAGGCCTGCCCGCAGTGCGATATCTCTGTAGGAGCTCACTTGCCCGTAGGGAACTGCTTTGATTTCCCGAAGTATCCGCTGGGTTTCTGGCTTAAGATCTGCAAATTCTTTTACCATATTTTCACACGTTGGTCAGGTGCGCGGTACATCCCATCACTTTCTTGCACATCAAATGTCTGATAAAATTCTTCTAAGTTTGTCGGTGGAATATTTGCACGCAATTTCGCTGGAGCATGGACATCCATTGAAAGAAGCATTTGTTGAAATTCTATACTGGCTTTCATACGCCATATCTTACCCCATTGGCTAAAGAAATCTGTAAGATTAACATCTTCTTCTTTTTGCGCAGCAGTCATCGCTGCCGTGATTCCTCCTTGGTCGGCAATATTTTCTGAAACAATCAACTTACCGTTTGCTGGGCCAGCTTCGGTCGCCACGCCATCAAAAGCTGCAATCATTTCTTCTTGTTTCTTTTCAAAAGCCTCATAATCTTTGTCTGTCCACCATTTATTGAGGTTACCATACTTGTCAAACTGCGCCCCGTTATTGTCAAAAGCATGCGAAATTTCATGTGCAATTACTGCACCAATACCGCCATAGTTTTGACTGGATGACTGTTCAAGACTATAGAAGGGTGCCTGTAAGATAGCTGCTGGAAAAACAATCGTATTGCTGTCGGGACTATAATAAGCATTAACCATATGAGCCGGCATATGCCACAAGCTCTTATCAACTTCTTCGCTAAATTTTTCATAGTGACGTGCAGTGAGCAATTCATCGAAATGACAGGCATCTTCGTAGAGACTCCCATTTCCAACTTTAAAACGACTATATATTTCTGGAAGTTTGTCCGGGTAGCCTATGAACACAGTAATTGCACTCAATTTTTCAATAGCCTTATCAATCGTTGCACGACTAAGCCATTCATTTTTATCTAAGCGTTCTTGGTAAACTTTAATCATCTCAGAAGTCATGTGCTTAACGTCTGACTTAGCTTCTTCTCCAAAATATTTTAGACCGTAATAAAGGCCAATCACTTGACTGAAATAACTCTCCGTTATATCGAGTTGATGTTTTTCTTGACTCCTTGCCTCTGATACATTCGATAAAAAACGTCCATATGCAGACCCTAAAAGTCGTAATTCATCTGAAAGTAAGCCGGTTGCCTTACGCGCGATTTTCACCAGCATCCAAGCTTTAATCAGGGGCCAATTTTCTTCGTTAATAATCTCGTCAAAAGAATCATAAAAACGATTTTCAAAGACAACTATTTTCTCAGGTTCTGTGTTGACCAAACCTTTGATAAATGAATAAAAATCTATATTTTTTAAATGCTTTACAAATTCTTTAAAAGGAATTGGATTGTATAGTTCCGCATATTTAGCCCATTCTTCTGCTGTATTTGCTGATTCCACCAAAAGACTATCAAAAGCTACAGCTTTAGCTGCGATTTCTTGTGCATTTTTTTGCCCAAAATGTTCTAATATTTCTTTGGAGTTCTCTTGCCAAAAGTTCAACAGTTCTGCTTTACGAGGATGATTTTCTTCATAATAAGTAGTATCAGGCAAGATAAGCCCAGGACCAGTGAAGCCCAAAGAGTGATGCACTGCATCCTTCATATCTGCATCAACGCTGATTGAGAAAGGCAAAGGTGCTTGTGAATGGAAAATTAAATCAAGTAAATGTGTGCGAAAATCCTCGAACGAATCAAGACTTGTTATCTTATCCATTTCTCTAATAACGGCAGAGAAATCATTTTTATTACGACTTTCCCAATCCCCCGCTTTATTGTAAAACTTTATAGCTTCTAACAGTTCAGGATTATCTTCTGGAAGATCTACAGACATGTGCTGCAAATCAGCTGTTAAGTTTTTTTCATTTTCTAATACCAATTCATCAAAAGCAGAGATACGTGGTTTATCAGTTGGTATCTGCGCCTTTTCAAGCCATTCGGCATTTACTGTTGCAAATAAATCATCTTGTATTCGTGTCATTATAACCTCCTGAAAACGTTTTTTATATTATAACATAAAAGAAAAAGCAAACTTCCGAACAGCTCTGCATTCTGAAATTTGCTTTATTTAGATTTTTATTAAATATGAAGTTTTTGACGAAGTCTTGTACCTCGGCTCCCCATTAACTTTTCAAGTAAACCTGCCTTGGCTGCAATATAAATGTAGGTGAAGAAACCACCGCCTCCAGCTATAGCTACTACAAGTAAAGCTTTGAAATGCCCAGGAGCAAGGGGAAGTAAGATTAACGACATCAATCCATAAAGGACAAATGTAACAACAGCCATGATTGCTGTAATAATCGAGATTCCAATGATTCCTTTTAATGTACTTTTCACACGGAAACCTGTAACTTCATGAATCTTACGAATGATAATCCATGTTCCATAACCAAAAGCAATCGTTGTTGCCACAAGTGGACCATAAGAGTGGAAAATCATAATTGATGGTATTTGCAAAATCAATTTAATTACCAATGTGATAATGAAATAACGCATCGCTACCTTAGAATAATGCAAAGCTTGCAAGATTGGGGCAACCATCGTGTACAGGGCCAATAAGAAACTTTGGAGGACGGCCCAGATAAAGAGTGCAAGCTGTAAACTGTTTACCGAACCATAGAAAAGTGTATAGATTGGGGCAGCCAAAATCGTCATTCCTAAGACTGCAGGCAACATAAAGGCCACAAACAGTTGAAAATCATAAGAAATCAAATGCGCTGTTTCTTTGTAGTTTTTCTTTACAAAGTTAGAAGCAATAAGTGGTAAGGCCACAGCGCCTAAAGTCATCGCTTCACCAATGAGAATCATTGTCAACTTATCGGTATTAGCAGAAAAGTATGAGAAGAAAACCAAAAGCTGTGTATCACTATAGTCTGATACCCAACGCATTACCGTAACAAAGGTCGCTTGGTCAATAATTTTAAAGATTTGAATGGCTGAGCCAATAACAACAAACGGAATAGCTTGATAGATTGTTTGTGAAAGCAGGCGCCAAGCACTAATCTTTGTAATACTTGGGCCCGGATTAATGATCTTACCGATCATATTGTTTTTGATCAAATACCAAAGCAAGACAGCACAAGAACCGAGCATACCGATAAAGGCCGCTGTTGTAGACTGGACAACTGCTTGTGTCCAATCTCCACCTGAAAAGCCAAGCTTCATAATCATAAAGGTGAATACCAACATCCAGATTACACGGACGACTTGCTCATAAATCTGACTCAATGCTATCGGCTTCATGTCGTTTAAACCTTGGAAGTATCCCCGAATGACCGACATAGCCGGGAAAATAAGAATGGCTAGAGAAAGTGAGCGCATCACCTCTGTCAGGTTTTCTCCCCCACCAGACATGACTGCTAATGCGGGCGCACCAATATACATCACACCAGCTGCTACAACACCAAGCCCAACCATGAAAATAAAGATTTGACGAACTAAGCGGTTACTCAGATTTTCATCTCCCATCGCGTTATAGTGAGCTACTTCACGCGCAATAGCTACAGGCAAACCAGCAGTTGAAATCAAAAGAAAAAGTGCATAAATATTATACCCCATTGAGAAAAGGGCATTCGCTTCATTATTATGTTCTCCCATCCATGCAAACCACGGAATGATGTAAATTGCACCTAAAAGACGAGATAAAATATCTGCTAGTGTAAACCATAAGGTCCCACGCATCATTGTATCTTGCTGTGCTGCTTTATTGTCTCGAATCTCTTTACGCTTGGTTTCTGCATCCATTTGCTGGAGCTTTTCTTCCATGCTGAGATTATCAGTCATTTCTGTACTATTCATTTTTCTATTTTACCATGAAGTAGGCTTTTTTGACAATAAAAGTTTATAACATATCTAGGATAGACAAGCTCTATACCACGGGAAAATTTCAGATAGAGTAGTTGTGTACGTTTATTTACTTGAATCGTGATCTACAATTCGTTTAAAATTCCAGAATGTTCGACTCAAAAGAAGCATTGAAAAAAATGCCACAGTATAACGATTAAAGCAAGTTGTCAGAAGAATGAAGGCAAAACCCAAAATTCCTTCAAAAAGATAATCCTTTATCTGTCGTTCGACCTCCATTAACTTTAATATGCGAGCACTGGCAAAATAAGCCCGGATTACAGCATTCGTCACTATCAAGAAGACCGTTGTCAGGACTACAGTTAAATCCATGGACAAAGCTACAGTAAAAAAAGATAAAGCCATCAGGTAAGAAAGAGTCTGAATTTTTGGCAGTTGTTTTTTGTAATAGCTTAACTCCGCTGTTCTTTCCATGAATGCCACGTTTTGGAAGATGAAGATACCAATGTAATTCAGAATGAAACTGCTCTGAATTATCAAAAGAAGCCCTAAAAGCGAATCCAAATTCGTGAATACACTTTCCTCTGAAACAATGATAAGAAAACTAGCACCAAGGAAAATTAGAGCGCTAAAAATATAAGTTTGGTTATTTTTATTCATAAGGATGATTAATAAAAAAGCCGGAAATTCCCCATTGTATAGATAGCTGCACCTGCTGAAACACCTATCACAGCACCAAGTGCCCAATTCCATGCTGCAACAGTCGCTATTTTAGACGCAATTGCGCCATAACTATAGACATAAACACCACGCGCGAGAGCCTTAATCTGTGTCCAACCAAACCCTACCGCCGTTAAAGCCCTGCGCATCCCTGATGAACGATGCCACAAGCCTTCCAAATTCCTTCCAACCATTCGGATAGAAAAAGCACGCGGTGCCAATAATGGCACGTTTTGACTTGCCATCAATTCTTTTTCTTTTTGTTGTAAAAAAGCCAAGTCAGATTCGTCAAAGGTAATCTGTTCAAGCGAATCCCAAATTTCACTTTGTTGTTGACTTACTTGAATATCATTCGCTTGTACTAGCCCTGTCACAGACGGTCCAACTGTCGAAAATAAGAGAGTGAGCGCAATCATACCAACTATCGCTTTTTTAGTTTGTCTTTTCATTAAATTTTCCTTTCTGTGGCTATGATATTTTATGTGTGAATTTTTCAGCAAAGATACGAATAATAGTTGAAGCACTTAATCAATCCTATCCATTTATATCGCTTATAGTTAGTCTATAACAACATTACAGCTAAAGACAGTTATAACTTAGGCTTAAATTACTATATATTGACAGTTCTTTGTTAACTTAGTTAATGGAGAAATTGCCATAACCAAGCGTTTTATTGTTAATTTACCTCAGTTTTAAAGCATAAAAATATTAAAATTCTAGGAGTCATTTATGAAAAAAACATTACCCATAGGAGAAACATATCGCTATTTTCGTACTTCTAAAAATTTCGCACTTAAGGAAGCGGCGAAGGACTGCATCTCCATTTCTCAACTTTCTAATTTTGAAAACGGACGGAGCCATGTTTCCTGTCTTGTTTTGCTCTATCTCTTGAATAACATAAACGTTTCTCCTCATGAATTTTTCCATCATCTCAATGTCCAACTCAATCCCTGGGACTGGTTTGAAGAACGTCATATGGCTCACCTAAACAGTAATATGCTCCATCTTCAAAAAATTATCCAAAGATATGAAAAATCACTTATACAAAGCTCGCCTTCCACTCAAAGATTAGAATTTGATAAATTCCGATTAGAGGCGACCATGAAGCAGCTAGATTCCCATTACCACCTCTCTCCTAAAAGTCTTACTGTTATTAAACACTACTTAAAGAACATCAAAATATGGGGCGAATATGAATTTGATTTGTTGAGTGACATAGCTGTATTTCTTGACTTAGGTACCTTATCAAAGTTTAGCCATAAAATACTTAAAACAGCGCGATGCAGAAACATTCACCCTCTCACTCAAAAAGCACAATTAAGGTCCGTAATAAACGTCCTCGAGATTTTTATAAAAAAGAGGCAGAAATACTTAGCGGAAGAACTACTGTATTTTATTAGCACTTTAAATATTCCAGAAGATGATCTTTTTGATAGAGTAAATTTCATATATCAAAAAGCGTTTTTTGAAGTAAGTTTTGGAGATACAAGCGCTGTAAAAACAATGAAAAAATGTCAATATTTTTTTGAACTGTGCGGATCCTATCAAATTGCTCAGAAGCTAGAACAAGAAATTAAAAGCTTAGAGACTTTAATAAAATCAAGAAAGCCAAGATAAATACCTCCTGTTAGGGTATAGTCCCCTGTAAAAGAAAATACTAAAACGTCTACCAAGTGAGAAAAACACAAGTGAAAATGGTATAATTAAGCCTACGTATAAGAAAAAAGCACCTAACCACACTTAAGTGAAGTGCCTTAAAATTTAGCTCTCTCCAGAGTTAAATGGTGTAAATAAAGGAGGCAGAAAAGTCCATGATCAAAATACATGATGTTTTAGAAATTCTGAAAAAAGATGATAACTTTCACGAAATCGTCTTCGAAAAAGAATATTACTATAACTGGGAGGAAGAATTAACCTTCGATCAACTAAGCTATGATAGCCGAAATACTTCTGCATCAACCCTGTTTTTTGCAAAAGGGTTAAATTTTAAAGCGGAATATTTAGAAAACTTAGCGGCACCGTTCTACATTTCAGAAACAGACTATGAAGTGGAGATTCCTGCAATCATTGTTTCCAATGTCAAACGCGCAATGAGTCTCCTCGCCCAATCCTTTTATGATTATCCACAAAATGAACTCAAAATTTTAGCTTTAACTGGTACGAAAGGAAAAACAACTTCTGCTTACTTCGCTAAATCAATCTTAGATGAAATGAACGGGCAAAAAACAGCTTTGCTTTCTACAGCAGAAACAACTCTTGATGGGAAAAATTTCTTCAAATCTGAGTTGACTACACCCGAAAGTCTTGATTTACTCAAAATGATGCGCCAAGCTGTGGATAATGGAATGACACATCTTGTGATGGAAGTAAGTTCACAAGCTTATAAAACCGAACGTGTCTATGCTATTAACTTCGATGTTGGCGTCTTCCTTAATATCTCTCCCGACCATATTGGCCCCGTGGAACATCCTACACTCGAAGATTATTTTTACTGCAAGCGACAACTTTTACATCATTCGGATTACTTTGTGGCCAACAGTGAAATGACCCACTTCAATGTGATTAAACAAGAATTAGAAGAACTCGAAATCCCGCATGATTTTTACGGCGAAATGTCTGACAATCAAATCATCGCTTCTCATGCACACGATTTTACAACAAGTGGTAAAATAGCTGACCATTTTGACATTCGTTTGCTTGGAAAATTTAACCAAGAAAACGCCTTAGCTACAGCTTTAGCAACCCAACATCTAGGAGCAACAATCGAACAAATTAAAAACGGCTTAGCGAAAGCCGTTGTACCTGGACGCATGGAGATGTTAACTACAAAAAGCGGTGCAATAATTTATGTCGATTATGCTCACAATGGCATTAGTTTGAAAAACTTAGTATCTGTTGTTGAACCACATCATAGCGGTAAAATCGTCTTGGTTTTAGGAGCTACAGGTAATAAAGGTGAAAGTCGCCGTAAAGATTTTGGCCAAGTTATCGAAGCACATGAACGTTTAGAAGTGATCCTCACGCAGGATGATTCTAACCACGAAGATCCTAAAGCTATTGCTGATGAAATCGCAAGTTATGTTTCTCGTTCTTGTGATTTCGAAAGAGACCGAGCAGAAGCTATAAAACAGGCTATTCAACGTGTAACAGATAAAGATGATGCTGTTATTATTGCCGGAAAGGGTGCGGACAAGTTCCAGTTAGTCAATGATAAGCGAGTACCTTATCCTGGTGATAGAGCCGTAGCTGAACAATTTCTTTAAAAAAATGCCTCATCGGCATTTTTATGTTTTCCAATAAAAAAAGCAGCTTAAGCTGCTCTTTTTTATTTGGCATTATGTAATTCATCTTCAGAAAGATCTGTTAATGAAGCATATTCTGCAGGGTAACGTTTTTTGTAGCGGTTCATCATGAAGAAGGCTACCAAACCAAAGATAACTGGACCAGCAATCATTGATACCACTGTTTGGATTGTATCGCCAAGAACTGCTGAACGTTCAGCAACTGGCAAAGCAAAGTAATCTGTGATTGGTTGGATTACTGTGAAGGCATTTGCAAAAGCAACAACTAGAAATGTTACCGTTACAGCCGCCATCGCTACACCTTTAGATTTGTAAAGTGTGAATGGTTTTTCGATGTTGTCATTGAGTTTGAATTTTGCATAGGCAATGACGATAAAGAGGTAAGGTAATGTCATTGCAACATTAGCCATGTTTGTCAAGATTGCAAAGAATTTCGCTGCTGCTTCTGCACCACCACCAAGGTTAATAAGCATATTCAATAAGATGATGACAAAGACGATGACAAATTGGATAACCATCGCAAATTTAGGCATACCTGATTCTTTATCAAGTTGTCCATAACGACCTGGCCAAAGTTTATCTGGTGTACCAGAAATAATTTGTTTAACAGGGCTGTAGATCAATGTAAAGAAAGCACCCATCAATGAAAGCAACATTGCAAGACCCATGTAACGGGCAAGGATTGAACCGATAACTACCGCACCTGAATGGCTCATACCAAAGGCAGCTCCAAGCGCTTCACCAAGATATTGCATTGTTACATAACCCGCATTACCAAGGTTGATTGTTCCAGCTTTTACGCCTTCATAGAATGCGCCGCCTGTTTGGTAGTTCATGAAGAAACCAACACAGAGAATCATTACAGAATAACCAATGGCAATGATAAGTGCTGATGTTACAACACCACGAGGGAAGTTTTTCTCAGGTTGGTCTGTTTCATCAACCAAACCACCAACAGCTTCAACACCACCATAAGCAAAGATGGCAAATACCATGAAGGCAATAAAGCCAATCGCTGAACTGTTATTGAAGTTAGGGTTAAGGCTGGTTACAAAAGCTTCAGCAGTAATTGGTGTTGTTGGATGTCCATTAAGAACAAGAACTAACAGAGCACAAATCAGGAGAATCGCATTCAATGAAAGAACAGCTATACCACCAAGGGTAGCGAATTTTTTAACCGCATCTAAACCACGAAGTGCAAAGAAAGTGATTGCAGCAACCCAAATCATAGCAATGATTGAGAGAATCCATGGATCTGGTACATGAAGCGAGTTACCAAAAATCATGTTTGTGATGGGTACCATGATACCATTTGAAACGTTGACCATCCACACCAAATATGAAGCGTACCACATAAATGTTCCGACGAAGGCGAAAGTTGGACCAACTGCTTTCTCCATCCAAGAATAGATCCCACCTTTTTCTTCTTTGAACGCTGAACCAAGTTCAGTTACCATGAAGGCAAAGGGCAGGAAGAAGAATAATCCTCCTACGATATACCATGGAATCGCAGCATAACCCATCATGTAGAATGCACGTGGGATGTTGTTAAATCCATATACTGACGTGAAGATCATCAGGCATAAGCCGACAAGAGAAAGTTTCCCTTTTGCTTTATCAGACATCAAATGTCCTCCTTTTTTTATAATCAGATTGACTGATTGAAAATATTTGTAAATCAAGTAGCTTAAAGCACTTGTATAATTACCATAAGTAAAGGCGAGCTAGTCATTCTACCATAAATCTCAACAGTGAATTATACTGTCTTTTATAAAAGATAGAATAGAACAATCATAACTAGAATTCGTTATAATTGTGCGACAATTTTAAGAAAAACCTAAAACAGGCCGCCAGAAGGCGACTTGTTCATAGATTTATTTATTAGAAAACTGTAGTGCTCAAAAATTAACTTGTGGAAAGATAACCCTTCCAACCTTAAGAACTATTTTAGCTTATTATGCCTTATTTTTCAACTTTATTATTGAGTTTGAGCATTTCGAGAAGTACGTCAACTGCTTTTTCCATAGTTTGTAAGCTTACAAACTCAAAACGGCCATGCATGTTTTCACCACCCGCAAAGATGTTTGGTGTTGGCAAGCCCATGAAGGAAATTTTAGAACCATCTGTACCACCACGAACAGGTTCAATTTTTGGTTCAATATCCAAGTTTTTCATTGCTTCTTCGGCAAGATCAATGATGGACATGTCTTTCTCGATAACTTGAGCCATATTGTAATATTGATCTTTGATTGTTGCTTTTACGCGTTCAGAACCAAGTTCAGCATTCATTTTATCAGCAATTTCTTGCATCAAGGCTTTGCGCTCATTAAATTTATCTTCTGCATGGTCACGAATAATATATTGTGCGCGTGCTTCTTCGACAGTTCCGTCTAATTTCAAAAGGTGGAAGAAACCTTCACGTCCTTCTGTTTTTTCAGGACGATCAAATTCTGGCAATTGCGCATGGTAATCCATTGCTAATTGCAAAGCGTTAACCATTGTATTTTTGGCTGTACCTGGGTGAACATTTTTACCTTGGAATTCCAAAACAGCACCAGCAGCTGAGAATGTTTCATATTCCAATTCGCCAAGCGGTCCACCATCAACAGTATAAGCAAAGTCAACATTGAAGTCTTCAACATCGAAACGATCAGCCCCTGTACCGATTTCTTCATCAGGACCAAAACCAATCCGGATTTCTCCATGTTCAAAATCAGGATTAATATTGATTAAATAATCAGCCAAAGTCATAATTTCAGCGATACCAGACTTGTCATCAGCACCCAAAAGTGTTGTGCCGTCTGTATGGATCAATGTTTGGCCTTTGTAATTTTTCAAGTTTGGGAATTCTGCTGGATCAAGACTGAAACCAGAATCACCAAGCTTAATAACAGACTCTCCATCATAGTTTTCAAGGATTTGAGGATTGATACCTTCTGCATTAAAGTCTGCTGTATCCATGTGAGAAATCAAACCAATTTTACGGACATTTTTATCTGTTGTTGCTGGAATAGTTCCTACAACATAACCGTTTGATTCAAGATAGTGTACATCTTGGATACCAATTTCGCGCATCTCATCCGCCATTTTATGAGCAAAATCGACAAGAGCAGGGACAGATGGAACTGTTGTTGAATTTTCATCTGAACGTGTGTTTACTTTGACGTAATCAAGGAAACGGGGTAACAATTTTTCGTATTTCATTTTTATCCTCCTATGGAAATGAAGTTATTTAATACCTTTGTTTGTTGGATTTGAGCAGTGATGAAGTCTTTAGGGGAATCAAAATAAATTTCTTCTAGTTGGAGTGTGTCGTCAAACGCAAGATTTGACGCAAACTCTCGTTCACCTACTGCGGAGATATAGCCGTATTTTTCTAAAGCCCTGATAAAAATATCTGGTCGCGCTTTAACAACATCTTTACGTGTAAACTTGAGCAAAAAGCTAGTCATGTATTTCAGAGCATACTCCGGATCAACATCTCCCATAAGCTGATAGACTTCTTGTTCAAGCATTGTGAGAGGCAAATGATGCGCTACCTTGTAAAAATAATTAAATAAGCTATCTGTGGCCAAATCATACCGACTTGAAAAATGTAACGTAATAGTGTTGGTTTTATTTTTCAGCTTTTGCTGGACAATTGACTGTTCAAGCCTCTGCTCCACTTGACTTCCAGCTGCCACAAAAAATGGCGCTTCATAGATATTAACAGCTATAGGCATTATTTTTGAAGAAAGATCAAAGTCAGCATCAGTAAAAACCTTAAAATTATTGCCATAACGTTTATCTTTACGCCAGATAAAGCCAGCAGCTATGAAGCTGTCAAGCTGGCGATCTAAGTTTCTCTCTTGCTCAAAAGCCTTATGAATTTGACGCAACGTTACATCTTCATGTACTTGCAGATAATTAATCAGTTTTAAGAAAAAAGGCTGACAGGTCAGCCTATTTTCATTAAAAACGCGAATAGGCATTATTTGTTAAACTCTTCAGTAAGTTGTGGTACAACTTGCTTTTTACGTGAAACGGCACCAGCTAAGAAAGCATGGTCGTCTTCCAACGTAAAGTGGAAAGCTGCTTCAACTTTATCTTTGTGACTCCCGATTTCGACAATTTCTGAGTTAGAATTTACGATATCTGTAATCATGAAGACAAAGTCATCATAATGTTCAACTTCCATTGCTTTCTTGATGGCAACTTTGACATCATGTAAGCGAGAAAGTACATCTTGAATTTCAACTGTGTTTACTTGAGCGATACGGATACGGCTGCCATTAAGTTCAAATGTTTTTGCATCAATATCAATGAGTTCATCTGCTGACTTGTTGTCCAAGTTTGTACCAGCTTTAAGCATAGCCATACCATATTCTTGGAGGTCAACACCAGCAATTTTTGCCAATTCTTCTGCAACTTTGTGGTCAGTTGCATGTGTTGTTGGTGATTTCAAAAGCAATGTATCTGAAATCAAACCTGAAAGTAAGAGTCCAGCCACTTCACGTGGAATCTCAACACCTGCTTCAAGGAATTTGCGGTAAACAATTGATGAAGCTGATCCAACAGGTTCAATTGTCATAAACAAAGGAGAAGCAGTGTTGAAGTTTGCCACACGGTGGTGATCCACAACGCCAAAGATATTTAATGAAGCGATATCTGCGATTGATTGTTGGAATTCATTGTGATCCGTCAAGATAACTGTATCCACGCCTTCAGCTGCTGCTGATGTTACGACACGTGGTGCTTCCACACCAAAATAGTCCAAAGCAAACTGTGTTTCTTCATTAGGTGTACCTAATGCAACACACTCTGTATTCAAAGCTCCAACTGGACGATGGTTGCTCAAATATGAGAAACCATAAGATGATGCGATTGCATCTGTATCTGGTTTTTGATGGCCAAAGACAAAAATTTTATCTGACATTTCTTTTACCTCATTTATATATTTATATTCGCTTCATTATATCAAAAAAAGAGGATTTACGCACGCTTTCAATCTATTACTGGAAGTGTTCTTGCCTTAATCTTGGCACTGAAAAAACTTGAAAGCCAAATATGGCCTTCAAGTTTTATCTAATTCTCTCTAAATATTCTTGATAAGTTTCTGTACCCATGATTGATTTTGCATTGGACACACGTTCTTTTGTCGGTGGTTTAACACCAGCAAGTGGATATTTCCAGCCTAGTTCACGCCATTTGAATTCCCCCATCGTATGATAAGGTAAGATTTCAAATTTCAGCACATTATCCAAGGTCTTAACAAATTCCCCTAACTTTT
Organism: Lactococcus formosensis; assembly: GCF_018403745.1. Classification (GTDB taxonomy): domain Bacteria; phylum Bacillota; class Bacilli; order Lactobacillales; family Streptococcaceae; genus Lactococcus; species Lactococcus formosensis. Next base: position 279,157 of record NZ_BOVP01000001.1, read on the forward strand.
CTAAATCTTCGTCAATATCCGTTTCACCTGGTACAAGCACGTGACGGATCCACATGGCTTGTCCTTTATCAGAAAGGTAGCGGGCAAATTCTAAAATATTTTCATTAGGATGTCCCGTCAAAACCTTATGACGTTTTGAATCAATCTCTTTCAAGTCCAGCAAGACAAGATCTGTAACATCAAGAAGCTCATCAATACGAGAAGTAATATATTCGTCTGTTCTAAATGGACGAGCCGAAGTATCTAAAGTAGTATGAATACCTAAACTTTTAGCATATTGGAAAAGAGCGATGACGAAGTCAATTTGCAACATGGCTTCACCACCCGATACAGTAATTCCACCTTTTTCACCCCAAAAACCCCGGAAACGAAGTGCTTCGTCCATCACATCTTCTACCGTACGTGTCGTTGCTTTTTCGTTTTTCAACGCCCACGTGTCTGGGTTATGACAGTATTTGCAACGCATTTGACAACCTTGCATAAAAACAATAAAACGTACGCCTGGACCATCTACAGAACCAAAGGATTCTGTGGAATGAATTAGGCCGGTTACTTTTTTGGCTTCTTCAATATTTGTATCAGTCATAAGCTTTTCCTCTTCTTCAGTATGCTTTTATCATACCTCAAATCTTACTTATTATCAACTTCTTTTCTAAGCTCTTAATTTTCCATCATCAAACAGATTTACCACAAAAGTGATTATGCAAAGAAGTAAAGCTAAGAAGAAAACATTGTGTAGAGCCCCCAGAACGATTTGTTCTAATTGCCCATGAATTTTATCTGGAACAACTGCATTCGAAGCTGTACTGATAAACTCGTTAACATTTTTAAAACTTACTTCAGGAAATTTACTTAGTCCTGCATTAATGCCTAAGGAAAATGCTAGCCCCAATATCCCGGTCATCATTGCCTGACCTAAAGTTCGTCCTAACACAACGAGAGAACTTGCTTGACCAACCATTTCAGCAGGCACCATTTTTTGCGCCAAAAGTGTTGTTGTTGAGAGTATAACACCCATGACACTTCCTGTGAAAGCTGAAATAATGTAAAAACCTTCGATTGGGAAAGCAACACTTGAAAGAACTAGGGGAATGTAGACAAGGATAAGAATACCTACTAAAACTGTATAAAGTCTCTTCGGCGCAAAACGTCGTAAAAGAAAACCAACAAAGAAACTGGTTACCATCCAAAACAATGATGTAGGTGTTAATGCAAGACCTGCAACAAAGGCTGGAACGCGGTAAATGGCTTGTAGCCAAATAGGAAAATAAATATTGAAAGCAATCAAGCAACCACTTAAAAGCATTGAAATAATAATCTGAATACTGAAAGTCCTTGTTTTAAACATTTCTAAATTAAATAAAGGATCGACTGCTTTTTTCTCTGTGCGAATAAAAATGATGCTGGCCGCAACAATCAAAAGGAGGAGCACAAGCTCTAATAGCCAATTGATTGTGGAAGCTGACATTTCTTGAAACATCAGTAATAATGAAACTAAAAGTACAGATAGAGAGACAATACCTGCCCAGTCCATCGGTTGTTTTGCTGTTTTTTCGTGTACATCCTTATAACCAAAAATTGTAAGCAAAAGTGTGATCAATCCCAAGGGCACATTGATGAAGAAAACCCCGTGCCAACCCAACGTATCAACAATCCATCCGCCAAGTAACGGGCCTACTAAAGCTGAAATCGCCCAAGCTGTATTATTCAACGCCATAATTTTTGCACGCTCTTCAAAATCAAATAAATCAGCTATAATTGTGAATGTCAAAGGCATAACCGCTCCGGCCCCCACACCTTGAAGCGCTCGAAAAATAATAAGGAATAGCATATTGGGTGCGATACCACAAAGTACCGAACCGATCACAAAAGAAACAAGGCCAAAGATAAAAATATTTTTCCGTCCCAGATTATCCGCCAACTTCCCATAGATTGGTGTGGCAATAGCTGAAATCAGTAAATAAATAGCAAAAACCCAACTTTGTAATTCTAGACCTTTCAACTGTGAAATAATCGTTGGCATGGCTGTGGTCACAATTGTAACCTCAACAGATGTCATAAATGTTGCAATAAAAATAGCTATAACAATAGCCAGATGTTCTTTTCTTTTCATATCTCCTCCTCTGTTCTATATCTTTATTTCTTTTACATTTTATCATAGTTTTTTTGAGAAAGTCAGGACAGTAAAAACAAAAAGATAGATTAAAGCTAATCTATCTTTGTTTTTTATTCAGGAAGCTCTACATCGAACTCCACACGAAGTTTTAATATACGATTTCCATCTACTTCTAAACTTGTGAGCGAGAAATGATCTTCTAAGTTATCAATCTTACACATCACTTGTTGACCTTTTTCTGGTATTTGCCCTGTTTCTGAAAGGAAGAAACCAGCCATTGTGTCTACATCTTTGTTGACCAAATGTGTGCCAAATTCATCATTAAAGTCATTGATGGTCATTTTACCTTGAACCACATACATGTTCTCACCAATCTTATGAACTTCTGCTTCTGCGATATCAGTTTCGTCTTCAATCTCTCCAACGATTTCTTCAATCAAGTCTTCAAGTGTGACGATACCTTCAACGCCCCCATATTCGTTCAACAAAATAGCCATTTGATTTTGGGTATTACGCATCTGAAGCATCAAGTCATCGACGAAGACGGTTTCTGGAACAAAGAGAGGTTCTTGCAACATCTCACGGAAATCAATATTATCGAAACCGTCAGCAAAGCCTCGAGCTAAGATACGTTTGGTGTGAATAATCCCTAAAATATTGTCTTTGTCGTCGTCATAAACAGGAACACGAGAGTAAGACTCGCTGAGCATTTTCTCAATATTTTCTCGTGGATCATCATTGATATCAATCATGAAGGCATCCGTACGTGGAACCATAATTTCCCGTGCTACAAGTTCATCAAGACTGAAAACACCTGTAATCATTTCACGTTCAGAATCATCCAAGGCAGTTTCATCGGTATGCACGAGATACTCAATCTCATCACGTGTCATGTCATCATCACTGCTGTCAAACTTGATTGGGAAGATTCTTGCAAGCCCATTTATCGTAATGGTCAACAACCAAATGAACGGTTTTAAAACCACACCAATCGCCATCAGAGGACGAACCATTTTCAAGGCTGCTTTTTCTTTAAGGGCCTGTGCGATACGTTTAGGGAAAAGCTCACCAAATACAATAGTAAAGAAAGTCAAAATAACCAAGATAATGATTTTACTTAAGGTTTGGGCAAAGCTTGTGTCACCAAATAGCGGTGCAAGCTGAACAGCTAAAGTATCAGCCAAACTTGCACCCGCCACGATATTCAAGAAGGTAATACCAACTTGAACAGTTGACAGGAAGTGTGTCGGATTATCGATTACACTTAGCAAGTATTGATACTGCTCATCGCCTTCACTCGCTTTTTGCTCTACACGCGATCGCGATAGAGAAACGAGTGCCATCTCACTTGCTGAGAAGAATGCGTTCAAAGCCGTAAGAAAAACAAGTAATAAAATCTGTAAAATTATCGAGGTGCTCTCGGGGTCAGGGTGTGCCATTTTTACTCCTATTTTTTAGTAATATGAAAACTATTATATCATAGTTTAATCGTTTTGAAATATTTTTTTCTTTTCTTGCTCACGATGATTGTGCCATAGCCCAGCAAGGAACTTCACAATTTCTTTAACCAATGAGTAGACAGGTACGGCAATAATCATACCTAGAATCCCATACAAACTTCCTGAAACCAGCATTAAAACCATGACTGTCACAGGATGGACGCGAACAGCATTCCCTACAATCTTAGGATAAACTAGATTGCCATCAATCTGTTGTAGAATCAAAACATAAGCGACAGCAAGTACAGCTGTCCAAGGTTGTGTAAACGCCAGAGTGAAAATTACTGGTAAAACGCCAATATAAGGTCCTGCATAAGGAATCAAGTTGGTAATAGCTGAAAAGCTAGCAAACAAGAAGGCATAAGGAATACCGAACAGCATATAACCTACAAAGACAAAGATGAAGACCAAAAGTGAGTCCAAAGCAACGCCCGAAATATAACGAGAAATTGTCGCATTCATCTTCTCAAGAAGTTCAACGAATCCAAGTGGATCTTCACGAAAAATCGTGCGTTTCAAAGAAGGAAGTAACTTTTCACCATCTTTTAGCATATAGTAAAGTAGGATAGGAACTAAGATAGCAACCATAACTACCGAGGAAATGATACCTACGATACTTCCAACACTGTCCGTCAAATTTTTAAGCAAGTTGTTCAGGATATCGGTATAAGATACATTAATATTGCTAATCATACTATTAATATCCAACTGGTGGTAAATGTGAGCAAATCGCGGATCGTTTTGCAAAGATTCAATCCAATCACGAAACTCAGGAAAAGCTTTTGTGCTGGCATCAATCAAGCTGCTTAACTGAGAAACGACATTAGGAATAATGGACGCAATACTCCAAACCACAAGCCCGAACAAGGTAAATAAGACAATCAAAATCGCAAAGAAACGTTTAATTTTCCAACGGGTTTCCATATAAGTCACTACGGGTTTGAAGATGTAGTAAAGAAAACCCGCGATGATGAAGGGAATAAAGAGCAGGGCCAAAAGAGTTTTGACCGGTTGGAAGAGAAATTCCAGTTGCATGAGCATAAAAATAAGCAGGGTCGCTGCTAAAATTTCTACTGTCCAAAAAAATAATTTACTGTTTTTAAACATAATATCCTACTAATAAGGGCAAAAGGCGCCCTTTCTTTTTTTTTAAAGCTATTTATATTATAATTGAAATAAGATTTTTACGCAAATTCAAGATTTCGGGAGGAAATTTATGCAAGTCAAGCAAACCCGCGACACCATGTCGGAAATATACTGTGATGCATTACGTATTCGTAATACTGTTTTTGTGAAGGAGCAAGGTGTTCCTTTTGATTTAGAAGTCGGCAGTCCTATTGATGAGGCACATTCCGTGCACTTTGTAGGTTACGAGGATAGTAAAGCCTTAGCAACTGTTCGTCTTTTGGTGGATAGCGAGGATAAGAAACACGCTGTGGTCCAACGAATGGCCGTTCTAAAAGAGGAACGTGGCAAAGGCTATGCAAATGTCCTCTTACAAAGTCTTCTTGACTTTTGTAATCAAGCTGGGATTACACTTTTAACTTTGCATGCGCAACTCAGTGCCAAAGGTCTCTACGAAAAATTCGGCTTTCAAGCACAAGGCGATACCTTCACAGAAGCTGGAATCGATCATGTCACCATGTCTTTTGAAATTAAATAAAAAATAAGCGCTCACCTATTCACCGTTGGAGAGCGCTTTCCTTTATTTATATGCATTATATTAACAATTCCTTAAACAAAACTAAACCTCCTTGCTTCAATCAAGGAGGTTGTTCACTCTTATTTTCAACTCTGGCAATACTTCCGTTTCAAACCATGGATTTTTACGCAACCAAATATTATTTCGTGGTGAAGGATGTACCAGAGGAAAATATTCCGGTAGATACTGCTCGAAATTACGAACAACATCAGTAATTCGTGTCTGTTTCGGGACATTAAGGTAGTAAGGAATAGCATAAGAACCAATTAGGATAATCAGCTCTAGCTGAGGCATCTCTGCAATTAATAAAGGATGCCATTTTTCCGCAAAGCCTTTTCTTGGCGGTAAATCACCAGACTTTCCTTTTCCTGGAAAGTAAAAGTCCATAGGTAAGATGGCAAGCTTGGATGAGCTGTAAAATTCTTCATAAGAAATCCCAAGCCACTCACGGAGACGATCCCCAGAAGGGTCATTCCAAAAAAGGCGAGTCTCCTGTGCCCGAATTCCTGGTGCTTGACCTACAATAAGTATTTTTGCTTCTTGATGTACGGCGTAAAGTGGGTCAATACCTTGTGCCGTATATAGAGTATTTTGCGGATCTTCTTTTATCGCTTGAAAAATTTTTGACAGCTTATCCATTTTATTTATTCTCCTTCTTTGAGAGGAAGTAAAGCATCTGCTAAGCGTGCAAATTCTGGTATTGAGAGTGCTTCAGCACGAATGGTTGGCGAAATCTCAGCTCGAGCCAAAAGTTCAGTAATTTGTGGTTTTTTATCCTTACCAAAGGCAGATTGTAAGTTGTTCATCAAAGTTTTACGGCGGTGAACAAAGGTTGAGTGCATGGTTTTAAAGAAGAAATCTTCATCTTTCACAGCAACCAACGGCTGCTCACGGCGTGTCATCTTCAAGATAGCAGAGTCTACATTAGGCGCTGGCACGAACACTGTGCGAGGTACAGTGAAAGCGACCTGTGCTTCCATATAATATTGCACCGCTATCGAAAGCGAGCCATAAGCCTTTGTACTTGGTTTAGCTGCGATACGATCAGCGACTTCTTTTTGCATCATCACTACAAACTCTGTAAAAGGAATCTTGGATTCAATCAAGTGCATGAGGATAGGCGTAGTAATGTAATAAGGAAGGTTCGCTACAACTTTTATAGGTAAGTTAGGATTTTTGAAGTTCTTGATATGCTCACGCATATCAACTTTCAAAACATCAGCATTCACAAGTTGAAAATTATCATAAGGTGCCAAAGTCTCTTCCAAAATCGGAATCAAAGTTTTGTCAATTTCAAAAGCCATCACTTCTGCGGCCTCTTCAAGCAAATACTGCGTGAGCGAACCGATACCTGGTCCAATCTCGATCACATTGACTTGATCTGAAAGTTCTGCAGTAGCTGTAATCTTTGTCAAAATATTATGGTCTGTCAAAAAGTTTTGACCAAATTTTTTCTTAAAGTTAAAGTCATGCCGACGTAGAATATCCTGCGTGCGGATGACGTTTGAGATACGATCTATATTTGAAGTTATCATAGCTTTATTATAGCAGAATTACTGGAGCAACTCTAGGTTAACCTTATCTACTGAAAATATATGTTGACAGGACAACTCCTCACTCTGTATTCTGCTGAACTTTTATGATATTAACAAAACTTCTTAACTAAAAAGAAGCTAGCTTTCAAGAACTAGCTTCTTTTTAATTTTCAAGACCTCAAACCACGACCACGCTCGATAAAGTAATAACAAATTGCATAGAGCACAATGACAAAACCAAGTAGCACAAGTAAGCTAATCCAAAGTGCCACATCTTGGACGCCTAAAAAACCATAACGAAAGCCCGAAATCATATAGACGATAGGATTGACTTTAGAGATATCCTGCCAGATCGGTGGCAACATAGAGATAGCGTAGAAGACGCCACCAAGATAAGTCAAAGGCTGCAAAACAAATGTTGGCACGATTGAGACATCATCAAAAGAACGCGCAAAGACACCGTTAAGAAGCCCAGCCAATGAAAAGAGAAATGCTGTCAACAATAAAGTTACAATAATCACGAGCCAAGATTTCACGACTAAAGGAACAAAGAGTAGCGAAATGATCGTCACCAGTGTTCCGACAAAAATACCTCGAAGACTTCCGCCAGCTACAAACCCTAAAATAATCACATGCGTTGGTACTGGGGCAACAAGCAGTTCTTCAATATTTTTTTGGAATTTTTGCGAAAAGAAACTTGAAGAGACATTGGCGTAAGAGCTGGTGATAACAGACATCATGATGAGACCAGGCACGATAAATTGCATATAAGAAAAACCGTGCATATCACCAATTCGTGAACCAATCATTTTACCAAAGATAATAAAATAAAGTGTTGTCGTAATCACTGGTGGAACAAGAGTTTGCACCCAAATACGCATAAAACGTGTGACTTCCTTAATAGCAAGAGATTTTCCTGCGGTCCAGTAGAGTTTAAACATTTTTTTCCTCCTCATGAGTAAGCTTAACAAAAAGCTCTTCTAGACGATTTGATTTATTGCGCATGGAAAGAACTTGAATGCCTTGGGCAGTCAGTTGCTCAAAAGCAGCATTGATGCCCTGATTGCGTTCAATCTTAAGCTCCAAGGTCTGTGGGTCCACCAAGTTAATCTCGTATCCAGCAAGTTCTGGCGTTTGTCCTTCAGCTTTAATATCAAGAATAAATGTTTCCAATTGTAATTTTGATAATAGGTTTTTCATACTTGTATCTTCAATCACTTGTCCAGACTGGATAATTCCAATATTTCGACAAAGCATTTCAGCTTCTTCCAAGTAGTGCGTTGTCAGAATAATCGTTGTGCCTGAGGCATTGAGCTGTGCGAGAAATTCCCACATTGAGCGGCGCACATCAATATCAACACCTGCTGTCGGCTCATCCAAAATCAAGAGTTTAGGCTCGTGCATCAAGGCACGCGCAATCATCAAGCGACGTTTCATCCCACCAGAAAGACGTCCGGCACGGTCATTACGCTTTTCCCAAAGCTCCAACTGTGTGAGATATTTTTCAGAACGCTTGAGTGCTTCCTTACGAGGCACACCATAGTATCCTGCCTGATTGACTAAGATTTGTTGAACTGTTTCAAACTGATTAAAGTTAAATTCTTGCGGCACAAGTCCGAGTTGTTGTTTGGCCTGTACCAGATTTTTATCAATATCGTAGTCAAAAACTTTAACTGTTCCAGACGTTTTATTCACTAACGAAGTAATGATACCAATAGTTGTTGATTTCCCTGCTCCATTAGGACCAAGTAAAGCATAAAAATCCCCTTCTTCAACCGCTAAATCAATGCCTTTTAAGGCTTCTGTGCCAGAATCATAGACTTTTCTTAAATTTTTTATTTCAAGTGCTTTTTTCATTTATAGCCCTTCATTATTTCTTCTATTTGTTGGAGCTCAATTCCAAACATATTGAGTCTTTTGAGGATTTGTTTGCCATTAGCATAACCTATCCGAAGTTCTTCACAGAGATATTCACGACGTTGGCGGCTGTCTGAGCGAAGAATAAGACCAAAAGCGATAAGATCTGCTTGCGTGACAGTCGGCTCGATATTTTTACCTCCTGTCAAATGCCCTAAAGCTTTTTTCAAGTCTTCATATTTTGCATGCTCTACTCCGAGAGAACCTTTCCCTTTAGGACGTGCTTCTTCTCGCTTCAAAAAAGCATGCTGCGCCTCGGGAATAGCTTGCATAATAATCTTACGGATGCGCTCCCCTTGAAAATCTGGGTCCGTAAAAACAACAAGTCCACGTTTCTCTTGAAGGACCTTTAACCGCTCGATATCGGTCGCGTCTATACTGCTTCCTCCAGTTTCGTAGGTATCCAAATCATAAAAATGTTTCAGGTTTCTTGTGTCATCTCGTCCTTCAACGACGATGACTTTTTCGATTTTTTCTTTCATGAGGACAGACCAAACACTTTCAGTGCATTCGCATAGGTTTGCTCAGCGACTTCTTCCAAGCTAATTCCACGGAGTTCCGCGATTTTTTCTGCTGTGTAACGTGTATAACCTGGCTGATTCTCCTTACCTCGATAAGGCACTGGCGAAAGATAAGGGGCATCAGTTTCAACAAGAATACGGTCTAAAGGTAACTTAGCAGCTGCTTCTTGAACATCGAGAGCCTTTTTGAATGTCACAACACCCGAGAAAGAAAGCATCAGACCAAGATCCATAAACTGTTGTGCTTCTGCATAAGTCCCAGAAAAGCTATGCATGATTCCTCCACGAGGACCGACACCTTCTGACTTTATAATCTCATAAGTATCAGCTAAAGCATCACGCGTGTGTACCACAAACGGAACATCTGCTTCTTTCGAAATTTGAATCTGACGACGAAAACTTTGCTCTTGCAATTCTTTTGATTCGACCATCCAATGGTAGTCTAAACCAATCTCACCGACTGCTAGCACCTTATCCTTATGCAAATTTTCTAGAAGATACTGCTCTGCAGCTTGATCAAAGCTTCCACATTCATCAGGATGCCAACCAATCGTGGCATAGCATTCTGTAAATTCTGCAGCGATTTTCATTGCCCAATCATTTGTCTTACGATCCACTCCGACAATATTCATGCGGTGAACACCTTGCTCATGTGCCTGAGTGATAATTTCCTTTTCTCTACCTATGAATTCATCTGAATTGAGGTGTGTATGCGTGTCAAAAATATCCATTCTTCTATTATAACCCAAAACAAAGTAAATCTTCTCTTAGAAAAACCGCTCTATTTTAAAAAGAAAAATTTTCTTTGCTAAAGCTAGATAGCAAAAAACACCCACTCGGGGTGTTTATAATAATTGCATTTGATTTTAGATGGCATTACGCAAACGAGCGCCGCCATTTTCTAAAATACGTACTGTACGTGGTAAGAAAGCACGGATTTCTTCTTCGTTGTATCCCACATGTAGACGTTTCTCATCCATGATGATTGGACGGCGCATGATTTGCGGATTTTCTGAAATGATTTTGATAGCTGCTGAAAGCGATAAGTCTTCAAAATCAACGCCCAATGTTTTCACAAAGCGATTACGGCTAGAAATAAGCCCTTCCACACCATCATCGCACTTTTCGAGAATGCGACTTATTTCTTCTGCTGAAAGTGGGTCGCCAATGAGATTACGTTCTTGAAATGGAATATTGTGATAAGTAAGCCAAGTTTTAGCTTTTTTACAACTCGTACAAGATGGGGCCGTATAAATAGTAAGCATCCCTCTCTCCTTTATATTTATGGAACAATCCATGATCTTATTTATAATACCTAGCGGTATTAGCATTTGCTATTATAGCACAATTGACAGACAAAAAAAAGACCCTTTCTCCTTTTATTCTAAAAAATTCTGTCCTCTTGGACAGAATAAAAAAAAGTATTTAAATGTTGTAATACTGGCGTTTTAGCATAGATGGATAAATGTTCTTTGCTTCTTCCAACTCTTTTTTCTTGTTCTCAATATCTTCCGTAATTTCAACGGAAAAATTCTCAAAAATAGGACGTGCTTCCTTGAAAATATATCCTCCATTTTTCAAATCCTGCTCGTCTTCGAAAACAGCCAAGTGGTGAGAAAGATTTTTGAAGAAAGTACTTAAGAAATAAGCTGGGATGTACAAATTATACATTGAAGTGTAATTTTTCAAAAAGTTATAGTCATAAAACGGCACTTTTACATCACTCCGAGGATTAACGATTTCTTCATCATCTCCAATAATCGGGCGGTTCAAGATTTCGATAATTTTTTGATTTAAAGTATTTCGGACTTCAATTTCCCGTAACAGTTTCTCAACAGCTAAGCGTTTCTTATAGCGATTTTCGTCATAGCGTTTGTAAATATACATGCCGGCGATAAAAAGCCAAGCACCTGCAATCATAGCAATAATCATAGAAATAATAAGTTCTGAATTCATACCATTATTATAACAAAATGACTAATATTTTAAAACTCATTTCTCCAAAATTTTTATCTCTAAGCGGTTATTTCAATCTTGTTCCCCTCGGGATCGAGAATAACTGCTTCATAATAACCATCCCCAGTCCTCCGCGGTCCAGATAAAACTTGGAAGCCTTGGTCTAAGAAATCTTGAGTACGTTTGTCTACTTCAGATTCATCTCCCACCTGTAATGCAAGATGGGCAAGTCCCAGACCTTCTGGCAGGACTTTTTCAATATCTGCACGGTGCATGAGCTCGATACGTGCCCCTTCTTCAAAACGCAAAAAATAAGAGGTGAAGCCTGTTTTCGCGTTGTCATATTTTTGACCAGCTTTTGCTGAAAAAAATGTTTCATAAAATCTTTTCATCTTCTCTAGGTCGCTTACCCAAATTCCGATATGTTCAACTTTCATCTGTTTATCTCCTTACCTTTATTATAGTATACTCCGACAGATAAAGGTGTTCCTTTCTTTGAAACATTTTACTTTTAAAAGATATCTCTATTTCCTCCTTTTTAATCGTACTTATTTTTTGACCTTTTTTGACCTTTGATTTATAATAGAATAAAACATTGAAAAAGGAGACTTATCTATGGGATATTTAGTACCTACTGTCATCGAGCAATCAAGCCGTGGTGAACGCGCATATGACATTTACAGCCGTCTACTGAAAGACCGTATCATCATGTTGACAGGCCAAGTTGAGGATGGTATGGCCAACTCAATCATCGCACAACTCCTCTTCTTGGATGCCCAAGACAGCACAAAGGACATTTACCTCTATATTAATACACCTGGTGGTTCTGTATCTGCTGGACTTGCGATTGTAGATACCATGAACTTCATCAAGTCTGATGTTCAAACAATCGTTATGGGTATCGCTGCATCTATGGGTACAATCATTGCTTCTAGTGGTACAAAAGGTAAACGTTTCATGTTGCCACATGCAGAATACATGATTCACCAACCTATGGGAGGTACTGGTGGCGGCACACAGCAAACAGATATGGCTATTGCTGCGGAACATTTGCTTAAAACACGTCGTACTTTAGAAAAGATTTTGGCAGAAAACTCTGGTCAATCTATGGAAAAAGTACATGCCGATGCAGAACGTGATAACTGGATGACTGCACAAGAAACATTAGACTATGGTTTCATTGATGAAATCATGGAAGCCAATAGCTTGAAATAAAAATAAAAAAAAACACCTGATTGTGAGCAGAACTGCTCTCTGGGTGTTTTTTTCGTTCTATCTAAAAAAGCGTCCAACCTAAGAGTTGAACGTTTTTCTTTTATTGCTCACGTATCTCGATAAGGAGGTCTTTCGTCTGAATAGCTTCTCCTGCTACCACATGGATATCTTCAATCCTTGCATCAAACGGTGCTTCAATCGTTGTCTCCATCTTCATCGCTTCTGTAACCATTAGAGCCTGTCCTTTTTTAACCTGATCTCCTTTTTTCACTAGAATATCTAAAATAGAACCTGGCATGGTTGCACCGATTTGTTGAGGATCTGTGCTATCAGCTTTGCGTTTCGCAACAACTTGCGTTTTTATCGACTGATCTTTTACACTAATTTCACGTCTTTGACCATTTAGGTTAAAGAAGAGAACACGATTTCCTAAAACATCTGGCTCACCAATCTCATCAAGACGAATGATCAAAGTTTTACCTTTTTCAATCTGCACCTCGATTTGCTCACCCATTCGCATACCGTGGAGAAACGTTTCCGTATCTAGCAAAGTCACTGAGCCAAAAGCATCTTGCATTTTTTGATAATCCAAGAAAACTTGCGGGTACATAATATAACTTAAAACTTCATGTTCTTCAGCTGGGTAACCTAATATATCTGAAAGTTCCTTTTCCACTTGTGCAAAGTCAACGGCTGGCGCGTGAAGCCCTGGACGGTCCGTTAAAGCTTGTTTACCTTTGAGAACTAGCTCTTGGAGTTTCTCAGGAAAACCACCTACAGGTTGCCCCAAATCTCCTTGGAAGAAAGAAACAACTGACTCAGGGAAGTTTAATTCTGAACCTTTTGCATAAACATCTTCTTCTGTGAGATTATTTTGCACCATAAAGAGTGCCATATCACCCACAACTTTCGAACTTGGTGTCACTTTAATAATGTCACCAAACATCATGTTCACTTTGCTATACATGGCTTTGACTTCATCAAAACGAGCATCTAAGCCAACTGCAGCAGATTGTGCTTTAAGATTGGTATATTGTCCACCTGGCATCTCATGTCTGTAAACTTCTGTTTGCGGGCTTGTAATTCCAGCTTCAAAAGGTGCATAATATCGACGTGTATCTTCCCAATAATGGTCAATTTGTTCTGCATTAGTAATGTTCAAGGCTGCATGACGTCCGCCATGTTCCAGAGCATAATAGAGGGACTGCATAGAAGGTTGCGAAGTTCCACCAGCAAGTGACGCTGTCGCCACATCAACGATATCTACACCTGCCTTGATCGCACCCGAATAAGTGATAATACCGTTACCGGCCGTATCATGTGTATGCAAATGAATCGGTAAATCAACAGTCTCTTTCAGTGCGGTTATCAGTACATAGGCCGCTTGGGGTTTCAAAAGACCAGCCATATCCTTAATCGCAAGAATATGAGCGCCGCTAGCTTCTAGTTCCTTAGCAAGATTTTTATAATACTCCAGGTCATATTTTTGACGCGTTTTATCTAAGATATCGCCAGTATAACAAATGGTTGCTTCAGCAATTTTCCCTGTGTCACGCACAGTTTGGATAGACTTTTCCATTTGTGGCAGCCAGTTAAGACTATCAAAAATACGGAAAACATCAATACCTTCAGCTGCTGCTTTTTGAATAAACTCTTGAATGACATTATCAGGATAATTTTGATAACCCACTGCATTTGAACCACGGAATAGCATTTGGAAAAGTGTATTTGGCATCTGTTCACGTAATTTTCTTAAACGATACCAAGGTGATTCATTTAGGAAACGATAGGCAACATCGAAAGTTGCACCACCCCACATCTCCACAGAGAACAGGTCTGAAAGTCCTTGGTCTACAGATGTTGCAATCCCCTTCATGTCTTGTAGGCGTAAACGTGTAGCTAACAGACTTTGGTGTGCATCACGGAAAGTTGTATCTGTGAGTAGGACTTCATGTGATTCCTTAACAAAGTCTACTACAGCTGCAGCACCTTCTTGATCAAGGATATTCTTTGTTGTTTTTTTCTGAGTGATCTCAATTTCAGGTTGACGAGCAGGCTCAAAGTAACGCTTCTCTGTTTTATCAATACCTGGGAAACCATTTACGGTAATATTCGAAATGTATTTCAACATCTTTGTACCGCGATTACGTTTACGAGAAAATTTGAAGAGTTGCGGCGTATTGTCAATAAATGTTGTCGTTGCTTGACCACTGGTAAACTGCTCATCATCGATAACATTTTCCAAAAATGGGATATTGGTTTTAACCCCACGAATACGGAATTCACGCAAGACACGCTGCATCTTATGAACTGCCTCTTCAAAATCTGTCGCATGTGTACAAACCTTAACTAAAAGGCTGTCAAAGTAAGGTGTCACTTCGTACCCTGCATAAGCATTACCTACATCGAGACGTACTCCAAATCCACCTGGAGAGCGGTAGGTGTTAATTTTTCCTGTATCTGGAAGGAAATTATTTTCGGGATCTTCAGTGGTGATACGGCACTGAATTGCCGCACCTAAACATGGAATTTCATCCTGTGCAGGGATTTTGATATCTTGGTGCAAGTCCTTACCTTGCGCAATAAGAATTTGTGCTGTAACAATATCGACACCGGTAACCATTTCTGTAATCGTATGTTCTACTTGAACCCGTGGGTTAACCTCGATAAAGTAAAATTGATGATCTTTAACTAAGAACTCAACTGTCCCTGCATTAACATAACCCACAGCTTGGCAGAGTTGGACAGCTGCTTGACAGATTTCATTTCTAAATTCTAGATCTAAGCCAACAGCTGGTGCAATTTCAATAACTTTTTGATTGCGGCGTTGCACAGAACAATCGCGTTCATGGAGATGGACAATATTGCCGTGTGTATCCCCTAAAATCTGCACTTCGATATGCTTTGGGTTTTCAATATATTTTTCAACATAAATTTCTGCTGATCCAAATGCTGTTTGTGCTTCTGATTTCGCACGTGCATAGCCATCACGCATTTCTTCGTCATTACGTGCAACACGCATTCCACGTCCACCGCCACCGAGTGCTGCTTTTATCATGACAGGATAACCGTATGTTTCAGCAAAGGCAAGAGCCCCCTCTAAATCAACAGCGCCATCAGTTCCTGGTATACCCTGAATTTGCGCTAAATCCGCTGCTTTCTTGGCTTTAATCTTGTCGCCAAAAATATCCAAATGTTCTAAATCTGGCCCTACAAAAACTAAGCCAGCTTCACGGACCTTAGTCGCAAATTCTAAGTTTTCAGAAAGTAAACCATATCCTGGGTGAATTGCATCTGCTCCCGCATCTAGAGCAATGCGAATAATATCATCCACATCAAGATAAGCATCTATCGGTTTTTTACCTTGTCCGACTAAATATGCCTCATCTGCTTTGAAACGGTGTACAGAGTACTCATCTTCTTTTGCATAGATGGCCACAGTGGACAAACCAAGTTCATTACAGGCACGAAAAACACGAATGGCAATTTCACCACGGTTGGCAACGAGCAGTTTTTTCATACAATCCCCTATCTTTATTCCCTAATATGTTGTGTAATATGGTTGACGATACCTTATAATTCAATGCTCTTTTTGCTTCAGCGAAATAGAGACATTGAGTATTAGAAAGCATCAGCAACCAAATTATGAATTTTCACAACATACAAACTTTATAAAAAAAGCTAATTTGATTAGCTTTTTCTTAACTTTAGCATTTAATATTAAACATTTCTAGCATACGTACTTGAAAGCTCTCTGACTTCTCTACGCTTCTCATCTGCGGAAATGTTGAGCACAAAAGCAATTCCCAGTGATAACACAAGGAAAGATGACCCTCCTTGTGATAGGAACGGGAATGTTACCCCTGTTTCCGGAATAATTCCAAATGCCCCACCAATATTAATAAATACTGAAATCAGGAGGGTTGAACCAATCCCGATACAGATCATCGAATTAAATGCATTTTTTGCACGGATACCGACCATTAAGATACGCACAATCATAAAGAACAATACGCCCAGAACGATAATTCCTCCAATTAGTCCCAGCTCCTCTATAACAATCGAGAAGATAAAGTCCGTATGCGCTTCGGGCAGAAAGCCATTTTTCTCAATAGAATTCCCAAGACCACGCCCGAACCATCCACCGTTACTGACAGCGTAATATGAGTTTGCCATTTGGTGGCCATATGTTGACAAGCCTTCGAAAGGATTAACCATTGCTTTAAAACGTGCGTTGACATAGTGTCCAGGGATAACATCCCCATCTACAGCATAAAGATAGACGATAAAAGCAACCATCGCTCCCAAAATCATCTTACCGTACCCACTAAACCAACGCCATGAGATTCCACTAGAAGCAATCATCACTCCTGTAATCATCGCCATAATCGATGCATTACCCAAATCTGGCATAATGACCAGAATACCTAACATCAATAAAATCGAAAAGCGCCATCCCCCAAATAGTTTTTGCCCAAGGGTTTTACCTTTGAAAATTGCTGCGATATCTTTTTCATATATTTCATCCTGTTTTTCAGAAAAGACAGAAGCCAGATACCAGACAACGAAAAACTTTGCGTATTCAGCAGGTTGAATTGTACCTACACCTGGGATAGGAATCCAACCGTGAGCACCATTGGCTGAAGTGTTTGGTCCAAATCGTGAATAAAACATGGCTAAAACCAAAAGACCCAGAACCCAACCAATCATTTTTTTACTCTTAAATGCACGGAGCTTCATTCGGTAAATCACAGCAATCGCAACAAAACTGAGCAACATGAATGCGCCTTGGTTGATTGCCATTTTATAAGGTGAGAGTCCCTTTGCCAGCTGATATGGGACCGTTGCTGAAAAAACCATAACGATACCTACAGCTGACATTATCAGGTAGGGGATCAAAATAGAATAGTTCAGGAAGTTTGCTTTCTTCAATCCGTCTTTCATTTTAAGTTATCATTTCATTTCTATTATTTTTTAACATTTTTTATTATACCATTTTTTCAGATTCATTTTTACAGATGTGCAATTATTTTAAAAATAAATGGTTATTCTCAAATGAAAAATGCGTTCTAACGCTTAAACTTCTCGGTGTAATGTAACCCTACGCTCTTTAGGACAAAATTTCATTGTTTCAACTTTATCAGGGTTGCTGCTTTTATTTTTACTACTAATATAGTTTTTGCTCTTACAACTTGTGCAAGCTAAAGTTATTTTCACTCTCATTCTACGATGCTCCGCTTTCTTAAATATTTTCGGAAATTGACTAGGGACCAGAAGAAATTAACAACCACGAAAAGACTTGTCACAATAAACGCCATGCGATAAGAAATCCAACCTGCAATTGCTGAGCCAACTATTGGACCTACGACGACGCCAAAGTTAGAAAACATTTGGTTATAGGCGAAAATCCGTGACACACCTTCTTTAGGCGTAATTTTTGCTAAAAGAGAATTAACTGATGGCATCAAAGCTCCTGTACCGAATCCCAGCATAAATCTTAAGAGTCCTAATTGGAGTGGTGTTTTTACAAAAGCCATCGGTAAATACATAGCGAAACTAAAGGCTAAACCGATTAAAATCAACCGATGAGCGCCGTATTTATCTCCCAATTTCCCTAACGTACTTGAAGACATCATGGCAGACAAACCAACAGCAGACACAATAAGCCCGGAGATAAACATTAAATTATTAGTACTTGTTGTTAATGTTTTGATATAGAGCGTAACAAAAGGTTCTATTGATTGTGTCGTTACTTGGATAATAAAGCTAGTCACCAATAAGCCAAAAAGAATTTGCTTATTACTTACGCGGTTGACAATTTCTTTTGTAGACAACATTTTATCTTTTGCCACCGGTTCAAAGTTTTCATGAACAAAAAAGACTGTCAAAATCGTTGCCAGAGCAAGTAAGCTTCCAACGATAAGGAAGACGTTTGCCATCCCGAACCACTGCGCCAATAAACCACCGATAGAAGGTCCAATCAAAGTCCCTGTAATCATCGCGGTGGATAGGACACCTAGAGCATAACCCGAGCGTTCTTTAGGCGCTTGAGAAGCAATCATTGCTGTCGAGTTAGGAATAAATCCTGAAAAGAAGCCCATGAGACTTCGCATAAGTAAAAGCCACCAATAGCCACCCATTTGGTGTGAAAAAGCAATTGCAGACATGGTAAAGGTCATGGCAAAAGAAGCCCTCACCATCATTGGTTTTCGGCCGTATTTATCCGCCAATTTCCCCCACATAGGAGCAACTAATCCTGAGACTAAAGCTGTTGAAGCAAAAGCAATACCAGAAAACAGCTCTACATTGGAGCCCGTCACCCCTAGACTTTGAATATAAAGGGGCAAAAATGGCATTACAAGTGAAAAAGATGAGCCTACAATAAAACAGCCAATCCATGTGATCCACAAATTTTGTTTCCAATTAACTTTTCTTTCTTTTGTTGATTTACTCGTTTTAATCCCTCTTTTCTACTGCTTTTAACAGTTCTTTGATTTTTTCATACGTTTCAGGAATTGTTCCTGAACTGTCAATAATACGTGTTGCATACTTCTTCTTTTCTGACAAAGGCATCTGCGCTTTGATACGCGCTTCCGCCTCTTCTCTGGTCATGTTATCTCTGCTCATGATACGCTCAATTTGGATACTTTCTGGAGCAGCGACGAGCCATATCTCATCAAAGCCATCATAAGCTTGCTCGATGAGTAAAGGAATATCCATAATTATCGCCTTTTGAACCCTATCATCCTCCAAAAGTGCTTCACGTCTCTTATAGAGTTCTTGGCGAATAATATGATTTTGGAGTGATGCTAGTTTTTCTCGCGCTTCATCATCTGAGAAAATCAAGTCACCCAATTTTCGCCGAATCAAAAGTCCTTTCTCATCAAAGTACGCAGGGCCAAATTCTTGTAGAATTGCCTGATATAAGGAGCCGCCTGGTGCTTGTAATTCACGAACCACTTGGTCCGCATCAATGATCGGATAGCCCTGAGAACGCAAAAAATCAACCGCCGTTGATTTCCCAGAAGCTATTCCACCTGTCAAACCGATTACTTTATTCATAGCTTTATTATAGCACAACTCATGAAACGATATTCAGTAATTACGACCTTGCAAAACGAAGACGTTTTTTCTTCCTAGAAAAAAACGCATGAGATTAGATGTAAAGCACATCAATTCATACGTTTTTACCCTATCATTCTACTGACTAAAGTAGGTTCTCAAATTCCTCTTCGATAGCTTTTACAAGCTTAGAGCGTCCATTGTCTCTAATTAAACCATCTACAGAGAACTAAGACACGCTGGCCGTTAGAGCGGTCAATTTTTTCGTGTTGTTCTGTATAGAGTGATTATAACAAAAGTCAAATAGGAAGGTAAATTGGGAAACAATTCGTAACAATTTGACTTACGGTTTAGACGATACATACAGTTCACTTTATGACAAAAATCAAAAATACGGCTTTTAATATAAGAGCAAGAAAAAAAACAACCCATCCTAAGGATAGATTGTTTCTGCATTTTATTAGATATTAGATGTGTGCATTACTTCATCATCATCTTGTGAAAGAACTTCGTGGAACACACGTTCAGTCAATTCTTGTTTTTGTTCTGGTGTGAGGTATTTAGTGTTTACACAGTAACCAGAGATACGTACGATAACGTCTTCGCCAGCCATAATTTTGCTGTAAACGTCTTTAAGGTCCATAACGTTAAGGTTAACGTGTTGTCCACCTTGTCCGAAGTAGCCGTCAAGGATTTGAACCAAGTTATCTACTTGTTCGTCACGTGTTTTACCAAGTGCACGTGGTGAAACTTGAGTTGTCAATGAAATACCATCATTTGCATGAGCAAATTCAAGTTTCGCCAAAGAATTCAAGTTTTGGAGCCATCCACCGCGCGCTTTGTTTGATGGGTTAGCACCTGGTGAGAAGAATTCTACTTTAGATTTGTTCACTGAACCATCTTCATTGAGGAATACACCTTTATGAACTGGTGAGTTACCTGTTTGTTTAGAGTAAGCCACGTTTGAAGTGATTGTCAAGAGTGAAACTGTAGCTTCAGCATTTTTGTAAAGTTTGTGTGAAGCGAGTTTTTCGTAGTACATCTTCATCAAAAGTTTAGCGATATCGTCTACACGGTCATCATCTTCACCGTAACGTGGGAAGTCGCCTTCAACTTCGTAGTCATAGATGTAACCATTTTCATCACGAATTGTTTTAACTTTTGCATATTTGATTGCTGAAAGTGAGTCAACTGTATTGGCAAAACCACAGATACCGAAGCCCATGTTCGCACGAACACGTGTTGGCAAGAAGGCCATTTGTACAGCTTCGTAGTTGTATTTATCAGTCATATAGTGGATGATGTTCATTGCATCCACATAAGTATCAGTCAACCAAGTCAATGATTTGTCAAAGTTTTCCATAACTGTATCATAGTCAAGAACTTCGTCAGTTACAGGTTCGATGTCGAACACTTTGTAGTCTTTATGAACATCGTCATATCCACCGTTCAAACCAGTAAGCATCGCTTTCAGAACGTTAACACGCGCTCCGAAGTATTGGAGGTTGTGACGTTCGTTTTCATTTTCAGGGTCAAGTGGTGATACACAACATGAGATACAAGACATTTCGCCGTAGCCTTCTTTAGCCATTGTTTCTACACCTTCATATTGAATAGAAGAGTGTTTATGAGACATTGACATTGCATAGCGTTTGAAGGCATGCGGTAATTTATCAGACCAAAGTACTGTCAAATTTGGTTCTGGAGCGTTTCCGATTGTATCCAATGTGTTAAGGAAACGGTAGTCCATTTTTGTAACACGGTGACGACCGTCATTACCCATACCAGCCATAGATGTTGTGATGAAAGTTGGGTCACCAGAGTAAAGTTCATCATAAGCAGCAGCACGCGCGAATTTCATTGTACGGAGTTTCAATACGAAATCATCAACGAATTCTTGAATTTCTTGTTCAGTGAATGTACCACGTTCGAGGTCACGTTCAGCAAAGATATCAAGAACGATTGGCACACGTCCAAGTGAAGTTGCCGCACCGTTGATAACACGACATACAGCCATGTAAGCAATGTTGATCCATTGGATAGCTTCTTTAGTGTTCAAGGCTGGACGACGAACGTCAAGTCCATAAAGATCACCAAATTTAGCAACTTGATCAAGTGCTTGGTATTGCATATTGATTTCTTCTTTAAGACGGATAGTTTCTTCTGTGATTTCAGTGATTGCATCCCATTCGCGTGCTTTTTCTTTCATCAAGTAGTCTGCACCGTAAAGTGCAAGACGTGCGTAAACACCGATGATACGTCCACGTGAATAAGCATCTGGCAAACCAGTTACTGTGTGTGCGTGACGTGCTTTACGGATAGCTGATGTATAAGCACGGAAGATACCATCATTTACAGAAGTCATTGTTGTATCCAACACTTCGTGCAATTCAGGATCAACGCTGAGTCCGTGTTCTGTCAAGATTTTTTCTGCTACACGAAGACCACCTTTTGGCATGAAGTTCAAACGGAAAAGTTCGCTGTTTTGCATACCGTAGATTAATTCAAGATCTTTGTTTTCAGGATCGATATAACCAGCAGGAATTTTGTGAATAGAAGTCACACGATCTGTATCGAATGGGAATCCTACTTCTTCATAGTGCGCTTTTGTTGTTTCGATGATATCTTTTACTTTAAGCGTACGTTCTGTTGGTCCTTCGAGGAAACTTTCGTCTCCATCATAAGGTTTGTAGTTGGCTTGAACAAAGCGCGTAACGCTTGCTTTATCTTGCCAGTCTGATCCTTTGAAACCTTCCCAGGCTTGCTCAAAGATTTCTTTAGTTTCTGTTTTCATGTAGAAAATCTCCTTTGGTCTTTCTGTTTCAGATTACGCTTTTATTATATCATACAGTTTACTAATTTCAAGGGATATATGGGAATGTTTGCACTTTCTTTACTAGTACAGTTTGATTTTTAAGTCAAACTGTTATATTTATGGTAAACGATTACAGATATAAATGTCACAGAAGTACAGAGATAACAAAAAAAGCCAAGCTTTTTTGCTTGACTTTTTTCTTGATACAGTTTAGGTACTTAAATCTTATTTGGTTTCGATTAAACCAATGTTGCCATCTTCACGACGGTAAACGACATTAGTACTATCTGTATCTGCATCTGTAAAGATATAGAAATCATGTCCTAACATGTCCATCTGAAGGACTGCTTCTTCAGCGTCCATCGGTTTCAAAGAAACATGCTTTGTACGGACGATCTTTACTTGATCTTCATTTACTTCTTCAGCTTCATCAAGTGGTGCAAACTCGTCTCCGAAAGCTTGTCCAGTAGGAACATTAATCTTAGATTTACGGTTTACACGAGTCTTATACTTGCGAATTTGACGTTCTAGTTTTTCTTCAACAAAGTCAATAGCTGCGTACATGTCAGCTGCTGTATCTTCTGCACGCAAAGTTACATTTTTAGCAGGAACGGTAACTTCTGCTTTGTAACGTTTGTCGGAGTAAACTTTAAGATTTACATAGGCTGTTACTTCATGACCATCGTTAAAGTATTTTTCAAGTTTTCCAACCTTATCTTCAACATATGAGCGGATTGAATCTGTTAACTCAAAATTTTCACCACGGATATTATATTTGATCATAGAGTCTACCTTAACGGCTCTTGTGTTGAACCTTCACTGTTTTGCAGGCGCTGGACAGTCAAGTTTTAAGAACCGTCCTTTCTTTATTTCTAATTTAATTATAATATATAATCGCTTACAAGTCAATCAATAACACTTATTCTAATCTTTTTATTAGAAGAACCAATAGAAATCGTATCCCCCGGATGAATTTCGCCGGCAAGCAATTGCTCACTGAGCGTGTCTTCAACCTCACGTTGCAGAGCTTTACGCAATGGGCGGGCGCCGTATTCAGGATCAAATCCTTTATCAGCAATAACTTTCAAAGCAGCAGGTGTAAATTTCACTTTGATATTTTGATCTTTCAAGCGTGATACGAGAGATTTACTCATAATTTTCACGACTTGTTCAATCTCTTTTTCTGTCAGTGAATGGAAAACGATAGTTTCATCGATACGATTGAGAAATTCTGGACGGTACTGTTTCTTCAGTTCTTCCATGATTCTCGCTTTCATAGCTGCATAGTCTGTTGAGATTGATTTGGCACCGAAACCAACTGTTTTATCATCACGAATAGCTGTTGCACCAAGGTTAGATGTCATAATGATAATCGTATTTCTGAAATCAACTTTACGACCCTTCGTGTCTGTAACGAAACCATCATCTAGAATTTGTAACATGATATTGAAAATATCAGGATGGGCCTTTTCGACTTCATCAAGAAGGATAACAGAATAAGGCTTATTACGGACTTGCTCTGTCAGTTGCCCCCCTTCATCATAACCTACGTAGCCTGGAGGCGCTCCAATCAGGCGAGATGTCGAGAATTTTTCCATAAATTCACTCATGTCTACGCGAATCATGTTTTCTTCACTTCCAAAAACACTTTCCGCTAAAGCCTTAGCAAGCTCTGTCTTCCCAACCCCTGTCGGACCAAGGAACATAAATGAACCCAAAGGACGTCTCGTATCGGCGATACCTGAGCGTGCACGTCTTATGGCACGAGAAACAGCCGATATCGCTTCTTCCTGACCAACTACACGCTTATGTAACTCTTTTTCTAGATTAATCAGACGTTCACTTTCAGTTTTCGTCATCTGTTGGAGCGGGATTCCTGTAAGGTTGGAAACGACAGCATAAACATCGCTTTCCTCAACCAAAGGATTATCATTTTCCGATACTGTAAAGTTATCAATTTTATGCGTTAACTTTTCAATATCTTTTTCAATCTCCTGTGCTTCAACAATATCAAGTGCTACAACTGCTTTTTGTAATCTCAGCTCTTCTGCTTTTAACTCTGCTTTTAATTCGTCAAGCTTGGTGTAATTTGTTTTACTCGTAATTTTAACTTTGGCTGCGGCTTCATCAAGGAGATCAATTGCTTTATCTGGCAGACGACGACTTGGCATATAACGATTGCTCAGGCTGACGGCACGTTCCAAAGTTCCCTCTTCAAATTTGACCGCATGGTAAGCTTCAAATTTTTCTTTTAACCCTTGTAAGATTGCAACTGTTTCATCTTCTGATGGTTCTTCAACATTAACACGGGCAAAACGACGTTCTAGGGCCTCATCTTTTTCAATATATTTTTGATATTCTTGATAAGTTGTTGCCCCAATAAGTTGAAACTCACCACGTGCTAATGCCGGTTTTAAGATGTTGGAAGCATCATTAACAGAATCCATTCCTCCACCAGCACCGATAATGGTATGAAGTTCATCGATAAAGACAATCACATCTTTATCATGTGTCACTTCATCAACGATAGCTGTCAAACGATCTTCAAATTCACCACGGAATTTTGTCCCCGCAACAACCATCGCCATATTCAAGGCCATGATACGACTGCCACGTAAACCTACAGGAACATCCCCTGCAGCCACACGCGTCGCAAAGCCTTCAATAATCGCTGACTTACCAACACCAGGTTCACCAACAAGAACAGGATTATTCTTTGTCCGACGACTCAAAATGTGGATGAGGCGTTCGACTTCTCGCTCTCTTCCAATCATTGGATCAAGCTTGCCTTCACGGGCTGCTTTTGTCAAATCTGTCGATACCGTGTCTAAAGTAGGCGTTGTCGTGGTTTCGGAAACTTTCCCTGACAAGTTTCTTTTCGAAGCTGGTGTCACCGCTTTACGGCGTTCTGGTACACGTAGATATGCTTTTTGCTCTAGCTTTTTACGGAGGTTAACGATATTGATGTTTTGCTCACGTAAAAGTTGTCCTGCAAAGCCAGCATCATTTGCTAAAAGCATATACAAGAGATGCTCTGTCCCTATGCGGTTTTTATCGTTGTTTTGAGCCAATGCACGTGCTTGCTCAATAATTGTCTCAACTCTTGGGCTAAGCTTTATTTCTGATTTCTTCGTTTTCACTTGACTTGAAAAATCTTCAATGTCGATTAACATTTCTTCCAAATCAATTTTTTCTGAATTAAGTAGCGTAAATGCCAATGAAGCCGGGACCTCAGCTAAGGCAGCCAATAAGTGCGAGCTTTCAACCCAAGCGTAGTTAAACTTATGCGCATAGTCAACAGACTTCTCAAGCACTCTTATGACTTGTGGTGTATAGTCCTTTTCATTAAATTTCATCATCACGATCCAATCTCTGTAGTATTTTTATCATCATTTGTGCTCGACAACTGTTAGAAATATCACTATCAGCCAAAAGCAAAAGGAGAAGATTGCCTTCTCGTTCAGTCAAAATGTGTTCATCAAATAAAAGTTGCAAGACATCTTGAGCCATACTTTCAGTCAAGTTAGTAGGCAACTTCTGCGCTAAATCAAGCAAGAACTCGTGCTTTGCTGAATAATGGTATTTGAATATTTTGATGTAGCCACCACCACCACGCTTTGACTCAACATCAAAACCTTTAGATGGGGTGAAACGGGTTTTAATCACATAGTTAATTTGCGAAGGAACCACGTCAAATTGACTGGCTAAATCTGCACGTTTAATCTCAATCTCACGTGCCTCTTCTAGCAGTTTTCGCAAATAAGCTTCGATAATATCTGAAGTATTTTGGGCAGACATAGAACCTCCAATCTTTGACCTTTATTGACTATTATAACGAAAATTTTTATTTTTTACCAAAAATAGTGGCTGAAACACCTCTAAAATAAAAAAATCCGCTAAAAAGCAGATTTTTTATTTTATTTCACATCAACAATCTTAACTTCGATTTCACCCATAGGCAATGGAATTTTTACCACATCACCAACTTTACGACCAATCAAAGCTTGGGCAATTGGAGACTCATTTGAAATCTTACCTGAAAACGGATCAGCTTCAGCAGTACCAACGATTTCGTACTCTTCCTCTTCATCATCGCCAATTTCTTGGAAAACAACGGCTTTACCAAGCGCAACTTCATTTTTATCGATGTTAGCATTGTCGACGATCTCAGCGTAACGAATCATTGTTTCAACTGTTGAGATACGTCCTTCGATAAAGGCTTGTTCATCTTTTGCTGCTTCGTATTCTGAGTTTTCTGAAAGGTCACCATAGCTACGTGCAATCTTGATGCGCTCAATAACTTCAGGGCGTTTAACCAATTTAAGGTTATCTAATTCTTGTTCTAGTTTTTCCAGACCTTCTTTGGTCATGGGGAAAGTTTTTTCTACCATTTTTTATCCTTTTTAAATTTCTAAATTAATTACCCGACGCAATCGCATCATTAACATACTTTTGAACATTGATATTTTGTTCTTCAAGTGTTTGCGCAAAGTAAATCTTACCTTCAACGTCTGCTACAAAATACAGATAATCATTTGCAGTTGGGTTAAGCACTGCTTTGATTGACGATAAACTTGGGCTGACGATTGGGCCAGGACCAAAACCTTGATACAGGTATGTATTGAAAGGTGAGTCTAATTTTGTATTAATTGCAGCTTGTTGATCAAGCGATGTATCTTTTCCAAGCTTACCTTCAGCATAAAAGATACCTGTGTTGGAATCCATTGTCATCCCCAAGTTCAAACGGTTAAAGAAGACCTGTGCAACGTTGCGACGGTCATCATCACTGTTGGCTTCTTTTTCGACAATAGCAGCTAGACTCAGAGTTTCGTTGACCGTAAGTTGGGAGGCTTCGATTTGTTCATACAAAGGTTCCAATTGTGTATTTGTTGTTGAAAGCATTGTCTCAATTAAGCTTTCAACGGTAGTTTTTTTCGTATACTCGTAAGTGGCTGGGAAGAGATATCCTTCAAGTTGATATTTCACACCACTGTCTTTACTTGGTAAGCTACCAAGAAGTTTTGGAAACTCTTGCTTCATTTTTTCAATGAAGGCTTGATCCTGAACTGTCTTCATAAACTCATCTTTTGTAAAAGGTGTTTTTTCATTTTTATCAGCCGAGTTCACTGTAACAGCTTGAGCGATTTGTTCCAATGTGTAACCTTCTGGAATTAAAATTTTACCCAGAGTTGGTTCAACAGGATGCTCAGTTCCTCCTTGCTCCAAAAGACTCGCAATATCTGATAAGCTCATGCTTGGCGCAAGGTTGTAGTAGCCACTCTTAAAGCCGCTGAAATTTTTAAATTTAGTATAGTATTGGAAAACCATACCATTTTTGATAATACCTTCTCTTTGTAAGATATCTCCGATTTGTTTACTGCTTGCTCCAGCTGGGATATTAATGGCACGCTTGGTTGTATTTGCAGTATTGAGCGGTTGTACCCCTTCTTTGATAAAACTGTAGCCATAAAAGCCAGTTCCAGCTGCTGCCAAAATTAGAACGGCTACGATAACAGCAATAATCTTCCCAGAAGAGACTTTCTTCTTCGGTTTTTTCACTTTCGGCTTAGGTTGGATTTCTTCAGATTCAACTTCAGCTTTTACCGCTGAGCGTCGACTTCTTTGTCTATGCTCCGTCTCTTCGACAATAGCTTCTGCTGTATCTGTCCCTTCATCTTCAGGTGCTTCATATTCATCAGCAACTTCATCAGAATTTTTTGAGTTACGTCTAAGTCGTGAATAACTTTGCCCTTGGCTCGCTTGGAGCATTTGCTCGCGAACACTTGCAAAGTCTGGACGTTCTTCTTGTGCTGGTCCTTTTGTTTTCGCTTGATCCGAAACAGTTTTTTCAGGAAGTTCTACATCTTCTGAGATATTAGGTTGTTCCTCTGCTTCAGGTTTTTCGAGTTCTTCTGTCAACTTAAACGGTGTTGGACGTTGAATATCCGAAAAATCAGCACGTTCTCGCCGAGTATGTCTACTCGGGGTTGAAGAAAGCTCTTTGTTGGATTCACGGGCATAGTTTTCAAAAGTCCCATCCGTGTTTGCTCGATTTCCTTCTTCAAGTTCACGCAAGATTTTATCTTTGAAACTTTCTCTCGAAAACTTCTCCGTATCTTTTTCTACCAAGGTTAATCCTCCTTATCACGCTTCTCTCCCTTTTGAAAAGCGAAGCGTAAGTTTGTTGGGTAATATTCACAAAAGCGAGGCCATGGACC
This sequence comes from Lactococcus formosensis, assembly GCF_018403745.1. Taxonomy (GTDB): domain Bacteria; phylum Bacillota; class Bacilli; order Lactobacillales; family Streptococcaceae; genus Lactococcus; species Lactococcus formosensis. The sequence continues at coordinate 307,713 of NZ_BOVP01000001.1, forward strand.
TCACTCTTTTAGATTTTAATTCTCTTCTGAGTCGTTGTCGTCATCATCGTCGTCCTCTTCATCGAGTTCAACGTCTTCATCCACGTTATCCAGTTCAACTTCAGCAAGTTCAGCATCATAAGCTTGAACTTCATCTTTTTCGTCATCTGGATTCTCATCATCATAAGTCATGTCATCTGCATCATTACCTTTATCGATGTGTTCATCTTCAGGATCCACTTCGTCTTCGATACCAAATGCATTAACTTTTGTACGTTTTTTCGTTGTTTTCTCTTCTTCGTCATCAATTTCATCGAGGGCAATGACTTCCTCATCGATTTCGTCAATAGCGTACCATGAGCGTAATGCCCAAACATTATTTCCCAATGGAATAAAGCTTCCATCTGTATTCATTTCTGTATAAAAACGTGCAATTGTGGCTTTGATTTCGTTATCAGACTTTTTCAAGTAGTCTTGAACGGCATTCAAGATTTCCGCAAAAGCCATTTCCTTACCATTTTGTTCCAAAATTGCATGAGCAACTTCAATCATTGAAAGTTCTTCGATATTTTGTCCTTCTAATGCTTCAATTTTCAAACTTTTTTGCTCTCTTTCAGATTTTCTTTTTCTATATTATATTAAATTCGCTTCATTGTCAATATGTAAACGGATTTAAGCTGTTTCATTATATGTCGTTTTCAGTCTTGTTTGGTGAGGCTTAAATTAATAATGCATCAAGACTTTGTAATCATAGTTACCGAGTTTTTCGCGTCCTTTAAGCTCGTCAAGCTCAATAAAGAAGGCACAACCTACAACGATACCACCCAAACGTTCAATCATCTCAATCGTAGCTTTTACTGTTCCACCTGTTGCCAGGAGATCATCTACAATCAGAACACGTTGTCCTGGTTTTATCGAGTCAGCATGCATTGTCAATGTGTCTGTACCATACTCTTTTTCATAGTCTGCTGAAATGACTTCACGTGGTAATTTTCCTGGTTTACGCACTGGTGCGAAACCTACACCAAGCGCAAAAGCAACCGGACATCCAACGATGAATCCACGCGCTTCTGGGCCAACGATTACATCGATTTCTTTATCACGTGCATATTGCACAATTTCTGTAACGGCATAGTTGTAGGCATTTCCATCCGCCATAAGTGGTGAGATATCGCGGAAAACGATACCTTCAGTTGGGTAATTTTCAATCGTTGCAATGTAATCTTTAAGTTGCATGTGCATCTTCCTCTTTTAATTTTTTATAAATTTCTTTGACAGGGGATAAGGCGAAAAGTTCTTGAAATGCAACAATTTCTCGAAGCTCTTGGTAAATGTTACTTTCAGCAATATCACGTTTTTCTGCTGCTTTATTCACACTCATCATGCCATTATCAATTGTTACAAAATTCAGTTCTTCAAATATTTGAATCATCTTTATCAGTAAGATATCTGGTATCTTCAGATAATTTGCTAAATCTTTCAATTTAAAGCGTATATCAAATTCAGGATATTGATAGATTGCTTTATAGAAACGCGCAAACTGCTCACGTGTCCCTGATCCCGTCAAATAATAATTTTGTTTGATTGTATTCTTGAAATAAATCAATTCAAAATCTTGCTCATGTATTAATTCCGTTAAAGTCGATAAGGCACCCTTATCGGTTGGGGCTTCCTCAATAATAAGCACTTCTTCTATTGTACCATTTTTCACTTCATTATGGACAAAACGTATTGTATTTTTGGGCAATTCGACTTGTCGACTTCGAATATCCAGAAGTTCAACACCATTTACTCTGGCATCAGCCACCATAAGCTGAACGGTTGTTGTACCATTCCAGGTATTGCTAGACAAGGTGCCAACAAGCTCAGTATCACTTTGTTCAAATTCCAGACTTTCTGTCCCATGACCAAAGTAAACCGCATCTAAAGGTTGCCCCTTTTGTACTAACTTAAGTTTGAGATGACTGTTATCTTTTCCCATGCTCCGAGCTTGCTCAACCTGGTAATCCGTAATAAGAAAATGAGGTTTCGGATTATCCATGCCATACGGAGACAATTTTTCTAAACTTCTAATCGTCTCTAAGCTTATCTGGTCAAACTGCAGACTTCCCTGAACTTCTAGTGTGCTCTTCCCTGACATATCAATGTCGTTGTCTTGAATAAAATCAAGCATCACTTGCTTAATTGCTTCCACATTCTCCAAGGCAAAAGTCATTCCAGCAGCTTGTTTATGACCACCAAAAGCGATAAAGAGCTCTCGATGTCCATTGAGTGCTTCAAATATATTAAAGTTTTCAATCGAACGGGCTGATCCTCGGAGAATTCCCTCTTCTTCTGCCAACATTATTATAGGTTTGTGAAATTGCTCAAGCAAACGCCCTGCAACGATCCCTAGAACACCTTTATGCCAATCCTTATGATAAAGAATTTGTACAGGTTCATCTGTCATCATTGTGAGGGCTTGATTGAAGATATTCTCGACAATTACTTTACGCTCGCTATTTTTTTCATCAATCATTTGCGCGATTTCAGAGACCACTTCTTCATCCCAGCCCGTTAATAGTTCAATTGCTGGATTTGGATCATCTAAGCGTCCTAGAGCATTCAAACGAGGTGCAATTTGAAATCCAACGGTCTCCTCGTTTACCTTTTCAAAATCAGTTCCTGAGAGACGCATGAGTTCCATCAGGCCTGCACGCTCAGTATTTGCTAGCACTTTTAGCCCATGACTCACCAAGATGCGATTTTCATCTGTGAGACTAACCATATCCGCAATTGTCCCAATTGCTACCAAGTCAAGCATATCTGAAGGAATGTAGTCCAAAAGTGCTGTTGCGACTTTAAAAGCCACTCCGACTCCAGCCAAGTACTTAAATGGATAGTCTGCTCCGGGGTGTTCAGGATGCACAATAGCAAAAGCTTCGGGTAGCTCTTCTGGCATACTATGATGATCAGTAACGATAACATCAACGTCTTGGCTTTGTGCGTAAGCTATAGCTTCATGACCAGCCACCCCATTATCCACGGTAATAATCAAATCAATGTCTTCATTTTGAATGAAATATTTATAAACATCAGGATTTGGTCCATACCCATCGGTAAAGCGGTTAGGAAGATAGACTTGTACCTCCGCTCCTAATTCATCCAGTGCCGATTTCATCACTGAACTTGCCGTCATGCCATCAGCATCATAGTCACCATATATTAAGATATTTTGCCCATTTTCAATTGCAGTCAAAATTCTTTGAACGGCTTTTTCCATATCATGCAGTAAAAACGGATCATGCAACTGCTGCAAATCAGGTTTTAAGAAGGTTTGCATTTTCTCTTCTGTCCTAATACCGCGTTGCCACAAAATTTGCGCTGCCAGTGTGTCTAATTTATATTTTTTACTTAACTTGAGAAATTCATCTGGTAAGTCTGACTCAGTTAAATTCCATATATATTTTGATTTAATCAAGTTTCCTCCACTTCGACTGCCTGTTTGAAGATTTATTTATAATTAAAAAACTTATTTCCTATATTATCTACTAGAGCTGGAAAAAGAGCACGAACTTTCGCAACAAAAGCCAGCTGAAGGGGTAAGTTCATTTCTCTTTTATTTTTACCTAAAACCTGCTCGATTTTACCCGCAACGTAGTCTGCACTAACCGCATTTTTACCTACTTTTTCAAGATAGTCAGCATTGCCTTTATGAAATTTTGTAAGGACCGGTCCTGTATTGACTGTTGTCACGATAAGACCCGGTATTTCTAAACGTAAAGCATCTGAAAAAGCAAGAACAGCAGCTTTGGAAGCTGCATACACTGTTGACTTAGCTGTAGGTAATTTTCCTGCGATAGATGCAATATTAATGACTTGCAGCTGCGGTTGTAAATCACGTGTGCGCTTAATCAAATCTAACGTATTCACCTTGAACATTTCGTCAATCTGTTCATCTGATAAGTGGGTCAACGCCGAAAACTCCCCAAATCCTGCATTGTTAATAAGAATATCCACCTTATCAGGAATGACTGGCTGGGGAAGGGAACGACTGATCAAGATAAGATTATGCCCCTCTAAACGCTGAATAAGCGCCTGTGCAATATCGCCGCTAGCACCTGTAATTACTATATTCTTTTTACTCAACTTTTTCTTCATAAAAATCTTTCGCCACATATGAGTTAGGATGGACAGCTCGTGCTTCTTGTGCGAGCTGAGCCACGAGTGGGCCGACATATCGTGCACTGATATGTGTGAGCAACAAGCGTTTTACACCAGCTTCTTGTGCAACATCTGCTGCTTGTTTTGAGGTCGAATGTCCATGTCGACGGGCCATTTTTGACTCTTTTGCTTCATAAGTTGCTTCATGAACTAAAAGATCTGCACCAACAGCTAAACGAACAGCACTTGGTGTCCGGCGTGTATCTCCAAGGATCGTTACCACTTTGCCAAGTTTATCTGCACCGATATAGTCTTCTGGATGAAATACCTTTCCCTCATACTCTACTGTTTCGCCACTCTTAATTTTTCCAAAGAGTGGGCCAAAAGGTAGACCATCTGCTTTCAAGGCCGCTGCATCGAGTTCTCCAGGACGCTCTTTTTCGACTACACGATAGCCCAAACAAAAAATTGTATGATCCAAGGTATCAGCATATACTTCAAAAGTGTCATCTTCAAAGATTTTCCCAGGCATTTCAACTTCATGAAAATGAATCTTATACCCAAGGCGCGACCCCGACATGCGTAAAGCTGTCATCACAAAGTCTTTCAGACCTTTTGGTCCATATAATTCCAAGTCCGTATGGTCCTCATCTTTACTTGAACCTTGGAATGAACGGCTTGATAGAAATCCTGGTAGACCAAAAATATGATCGCCATGCAAATGTGTAATAAAAATTTTGGTGATTTTTCTTGGCTTAATTGATGTTTCCAAAATTTGATGTTGAGTCGCTTCACCACAATCAAATAGCCATATTTCGTTACGTTCATCGAGTAACTTCAAAGCAATAGCTTGTGTTTTTCGCGTTCGTGACGGCTGACCTGCGCCCGTCCCTAAAAATTGAATATCCATATCTTCCTCAATATTCTAATTACGTTCTTTTCTATCCATTGGTGGAGTCAAATAAAAAACATTTTCTACTTTGGTGCCCGTTTCCCATTTTTCTCACTTATTGATTAAGCAAGAAATGAGAATATCAAAATGTAAAAGACATTGTGCTTCTCACAATGTCTTACAGCGCTCAAAATAAAAAATTATCCGTCTGGAGGGAATCGAACCCCCATCGCAAGAACCGGAATCTTGCGTGATATCCATTACACTACAGACGGCACTGATAACTCTATCATTTTACAGGAAAACAGAGGAAATTTCAAGTTTCTTTATTTCAAAAAGTCCTCAAGAAAGGATTGAATACTCTTATAGTTTTCATCTGCAATTTTACTGTCGTTATATCCTATATAAGCAGTAGCTAAGCCAAGCTCTTGTGCAGGAAGGATATCGTGTTCAACCAAATCCCCGACCATGAGCGTTGCTTTACGTTCAAAGTTTTCCTTTTCCAAAATATTCCGAAAGGCTGCTTGATCAGGTTTAGCAAAGCCCGTTTCAGCTGAAATATAAACAGGAAAGAGGTTTTCAAAACCAAAACGCTTAATCTTTTCTCTTTGTTCCCAACTCTCACCATTACTTAAAATAGCTATATTGTAATTCTGGGAGAGCTCTTTTATTTTAGTCAGTAAATCGTGATCAACTTCTATTTCTTCAAGCAAGGCTGTCAAAAAGATATCAAAGAATAAACGCACAAAGTTTTCTTTATAGTGAATCGCATAGTAATCTAAAACCTGGCGCACACGCTCTTCGCGCAACTGCGCAATCGTCATTTTCCCTTCATGAACCAAGGGCCAGAGTTGCTCATCCAATTCACGGTATTTTGCCATAAAATCATCTATAGAAAATCCATCTTGGAAGTCAATCAAATCTAAAAAAACTTTACGATGCGCTATTTCCCAATATTTTTTAAAAGGAAAGAGTGTGTTATCCCAGTCAAAAATAATGTTTTTTATCTCTTCCATGTTCCTCCCTTTCCACTTCCTTTAAAAGTTTATCATTTTGCCCCTTGTATATCAAATGAATTAGGGCGAGTCCCTAGTAAGTTTTAAACTTCTATTTCTCTGAAAGAACCGCTTTGATTCCTGCTTCAAAGCTTGTAATTTCAAATTCTGGAAAACGTTTTTTAAACTTGTCTGAATTAAATACATTATCCTCTGCATAACGTGGAAGAAGTTCTTGTAATTCTTTCGCTTTTTGACTGAAAAGGCTGGCTAATTTAAATTGCCACATCTTAATTGTTGTATATCGAAGTTTTTGGCCTGTGATTTTTTCCGAAAGTGTAATGATTTCCTGATAAGTCAAACTTGGTGCGCATGGCAAATGCCAAGTTTGACCATAAGCATCGACATCATTCCCTATAAGAGCCATTGCACGGCTAGCATCGGGGGTCCAAATCAATGTTCTCAAACGAGTAGCACTCAAGGGGATTTTTATTTTTTTATTCTCTTTAATAGCGTTGAAGACCATTGTATTTGTGATACTCTGCGTATGATTTGGACCATAAAACTCCGGCGCACGGCAGATCACAGCTTCGAGCGCTTGGTTTTCCATTTCCTTAATGACCATCTCTGCTAAGTGTGCACGTACTGCTGATTTTCTTCCCTGTGGTGCAAATTTAGTGTCTTCATATTGCACTTCTGAATTTTTAGGATACATGTAAGTATTATCAAAGAAAACCAGTTTGCTTTGGTGTAGTTTACAAGCTTCGATAACATTTTTCATCATAAGAGGAAATTGCTCTTCCCAAAGTTCTGAATTCATAGGTAAACCTGCTGTAAAATAAACAATTTCACTACCAGCAATCGCTGCACTGGCTTCTTCAAACTTCAATAAATCTGCTGGAAATAAGTGATCTGTTGAGTTTACTTTACGAGGTTTTCTACTCACAAGTCTAATTTCTTTTGTATATTTTTTAAAAAGTTCCTTAGCCAGTTCTTGACCAATCTGTCCATTACTTCCTAGTATTGTTTGCATTATTTAATCTCCTTTATAAGCATTTTAGCAACTGACCGTACAGAAAACGGATTTTGTCCCGTTATAAGTTGCCCATCTTGGACGGCAAAATCTTTATAGAACCTTTTTTTACACCAGATTGCACCATGGCTTTTAGCAAGTTCTTCATTGAGGAAGGGAACAACGCTCTTCTTGCCTGCAATGATTTCTTCAGCTGTTGTAAATCCCGTTATTTTTTTCCCTGAGATAATATAATGACCTTCTTGATCCTTGAGATGAAGTAAACCGGCAATACCATGACATACGGAAGTGAGGTATCCATCATGTGTATAGATATCTTGCGCGATTTTTTGTATTTCTGGATTATCTGGAAAATCCCACATCACACCATGACCACCTGTAAAATATATGGCACTATAGTCTTGTGGAGCTATCTGTTCAGGGTTCAAGGTGTTTTTTAATGCTCTTTCGACAAAGTCATAATCATCATAAGTGTTCCAGATGGCTTCATCCATATACTTCATGCTTCGTGGATCAAGCGGAACATAACCTCCATTTGGACTCACAAAATCATAAGCAATACCTTCTTTTTGTAGTTCATCAACAAACTCTGCGCTCTCTCCCAGCCAAAGCCCTGTCGCTTCATTGGTATTTTTATAACGATTAACATTTGTTTCGACAATCAAAACTTTCTTCATTTTTCTTGCTTTCCTTTCATTATCCTTGTCACTTCATCTAGAAAGTGTTGCAATTTTATAATTTCTGCTGTGTCGTGTTCAAGATAATAAAAATTTTTTGTTCCTTCTGACCGATAGTTTACTATTTTTGCTTGACGTAGAATCTTTAAGTGATGAGAAATCGCTGGGCGAGATAAACCTGTTGCCTCGATTAAATCGCCTACTTGTATCCCTTTACAATCACTCTCTTCGAGCAATTTAATAATGATTGCTTGTCGTTTTTCATCACCCAAGGCAATTAAAAAGTCACCGACTTCACTCAATTCATGTTTTAAATGTTCAAATTTCATTTTTATCTATTCTTTCGTTTATATTTTTAAACTATTAAACCATTCCCTCTCTTAGAAGTCAAAAAATTTGATTTATAAAATGCTCATCCGTTATTTAAAGAAAATAAAAAAACTCACAGCACCATGTGCTCTGAGTTTTCATTTTTGTATAAAACGATTATTTAACTTTAACTGAATCTGTGATTGTTTCAACAGCTTTCTTCATTGCGATATCGTGTTGGAGCATATCAACTGGAAGAAGTTTTTCAACTTGTTCAACAGGCATGTTGTATTGTGCAGCCAAGTCAGCAATTTCAGCTTTAACTTCTTCATCTGTAGTTTCAAAGTTTTCAGCTGCTGCAATAGCTTCGATTACAAGGTTTGTACGTACACGTTTAGCTGCATCTGCTTGGTATTGTTCGTGCAATTGTTCTTCAGTTGTACCTGTGATTTGGAAGTACATTTCTGGTGAGATACCTTGTTGTTGCATTCCTCCAAGGAATTCGTTCATTGCGCGGTGAACTTCTTCGTGAATCATTTCTTCAGGAATTTCTTTGATTTCAGCATTTGCTACAGCTGTTTCGATAGCTGCAGTTTCAACAGCATCGTTGTAAGCTTCTGCTTTAGCATCTTCAAGTTCTTTACGGAATTTAGCTTTGAGTTCATCCAATGTTTCAACTTCTTCGTCGATATCTTTTGCTAATTCATCGTCAAGTTCTGGAACTTCTTTTGCTTTAACTTCATTAACTTTAGTTGCAAATACTGCTTCTTTTCCTGCAAGATCTGTAGCTTGGTAGTCTTCTGGGAAAGTCACTTTCACATCGATTTCTTCACCAGCTGAAGTGCCAACAAGTTGTTCTTCAAAGCCAGGAATAAATTGACCTGAACCAAGTTCTAAACTGTGGTTCGCACCTTTTCCGCCTTCAAATTCAACGCCATCGATAGAACCAACGAAGTCGATAACTACTGTATCTCCGTTTTCAGCTTTACCTTCTTTAACAGTTAATTCAGCAAGATTGTTTTGTTCTTGTGACAAACGGGCTTCAACTTCATCATCAGCAACATCTTTAGTTGCTTCTACTGAAACTTCCAAGTTTTTGTAGTCACCAAGTTCTACTTCAGGTTTAACAGTTACTTCAGCTGTCAACTCCCAGTCAGAACCTTTTTCCATTTTAGTGACATCAATTTTTGGTTGAGCAACAGGTTCGATACCTGCTTCTTTTACAGCTGCATCATAAGCAGTTGGCAATACAGCATTCAAAGCTTCTTCATAAAGAGCTTCTTCACCATACATACGGTTAAACATTTGACGGCTGATTTTACCTTTACGGAAACCAGGCACTGAGATATTACCTTTTACTTTATTGAAAGCTTTGTCAAGACCGTTTTTGATTGTTTCTTGGTCGATTGAAAATGAGAGTGTACCAGTGTTAACACCAGTTTTTTCAAAACTTGCAGTCATTAATTATTTCTCCTTATTTATGAGCCTTGAGCTCAGAAATTTCATACCTTTCTAGAATAGCATAAAAACTGAGTGAATTCAACTTTTTGAACGATTATTTTTCTCTCTTTCCTTTGAATTTAAATGATAAAAAAAGCTTGCAAAAGCAAACTTTTTATGGATTTAAACGTTGCATGACTTCTTGCCATAGATCGCCACTAAAAACACGGGACGCTTGTCCGCCGCCTAGTACACCATAGCCTAACATCAAGCCCGCTGCACCTGCTATAAGGACAAGTACAAGAACTAAAAAGACTAATGAAAGGCGAACGCCTAATACTTTAATCGTTTTTTTAATCATCAATTTCCTCAAGTTCTGGAACACGTTCAATATCTGCTCCAAGTGATTTTAATTTTTCATGGAATCGGTAATAACCACGATCAAGGTGACTTAATTTACGTACTGTAGTTTGACCTTGCGCAACCATACCAAGCAAAATTAATGCTGCACTTGCACGTAAATCTGTTGATTTAACTTGTGCACCTTGTAATTTTCGTGTGCCTTGGATGATGGCTGTGTTACGTGTAATATCGACAGTTAAGCCCATACGACGCATTTCTTCTAAATGTTGGAAACGATTTTCAAAAACCGTTTCAATCATTGTTGATTCACCCTTAGCGATAGCTTGAGCCGCAGTCATTTGCGATTGCATGTCTGTTGGGAAACCAGGATGTGGTAGAGTTTTAACATTTGTAGCTTTCAAAACTTCAGGTCCAAGAACACGAAGTCCTTCATCTTCTTGGACAAACTCCACACCCATCTCAATCAATTTAGAAATTAAGGGACGGTTGTGCTCACGAACCGCATCTTTGATTAACACATCGCCTTGTGTCATCGCAGCTGCTACCATGAAGGTTCCAGCTTCAATACGGTCTTGTACAACCGCATGGTTCGCACCATGCATTTTTTCAACACCCTTGATAATAATTGTATCTGTGCCAGCACCTTTGACATTTGCACCCATTTTATTAAGCCAATTTGCAAGATCGACAATTTCAGGCTCGCGTGCTGCATTTTCTAAAGTTGTTGTTCCTTCTGCTAGAGTTGCAGCCATCATCAAGTTTTGTGTGGCACCTACTGATGGGAAGTCCAAATAGATATGTGCACCACGTAGCTTTTCAGCCTTAGCTTCAATGTAACCCGCTTCTTGAGTAATTTCCGCCCCCATCAATTCAAAGCCACGCAAGTGGAGATCGATAGGACGCGAACCAATTGAGCAACCGCCGGGCATTGAGACACGAGCATGCCCGTTTCGAGCTAAAATTGGACCCATTACAACGATAGAGGCACGCATTTTACTCACGAACTCGTAAGGCGCTTTTGTTTTTATTTTAGCAGCTGCTTGTGCATGAACGGTCTTACTTTCTTCTGAAAACTCTAAATCCACTCCAAGATGATCCACTAAATTATTCATCATGTAGACGTCGCTCAAGATAGGAACATTACGAAGAATAATTTCTCCCTCGCTTGGCAAAAGTGTCGCTGCAAGTAAAGGCAGAACAGCATTTTTTGCTCCTTCAATTTCTACAGTTCCTTTAAGGCGGGTATTTCCACCCTTGACAATTATTTTATCCATTTATACATTCCTATAATTTCTTTATTCTGAAAGACACCCTAAATTATAGCACAATGAATCTTTTCGTCAACTTTACAGGATTATGTCTGTCCCTTGTATTAATTGTTCAACTAAATGTGCAGGTAGGCTATAAACGTACTGGCGGTCTGTAAGATTGGGTTTTTCCCCTTCAAAGGTTTTAGTCACAAAACCGAGTTTTTCGGTCAGAATACCTCCCGCGGCATAATCCCAAGGTTGCAAACGGCTAAAATAAGCAACTGTTTTTCCCTCAAGAAGGTCTGCATAAGCTATCCCAGCACTGCCTAACATCCTTACTCCTAAAGTATTCAAACTAAAGTTTGTTAGGTTATATAAATTTTTACGATAAATCATTGAATTGATTGAAAGCAGACTTTTTTCAAAAACTTGAGGTTTGTAAGAAAGTAACCGATCATTACAAAAAACTTCTTGCGCATTATTCCAATAAAGTTTGTCCGCCATTACATCAAGGATTAATCCAAATTGTGGCTGCCCTTTTTCATAATAAGCCAGCATCACAGCAAAGTTGTCTTGCTGTACAACAAAATTTATCGTGCCATCAATCGGATCCAAGACCCAAAAATTTGCTTGACTGCGATCAAAATCCGCAGTATTTCGTCCTGCTTCTTCTGCTAAAATTTTATCCTCAGGATAAGACCTACTAATTTCTTCAATGATGATTTCTTGAACCTGATGATCAAAATTTGTCACCAAATCACTAAAATTACTTTTTTGCGAAACTTCCAAAGTTTGATGAATATTATCACGAAGAAAAGCACCAGCTTCTCTCACCCAAGTTTTTGCTTGTTTAAGCTTTTTCAGAGCGAACAAATTGTCTTTCACTCGCTTGTACCTCCTTGACGGCACGATAAAGCGAATAACCACTGTTTTCTTCGAATTCTCGTCCCAGCTGTTTTTCTTGCATCTTAGAAGGAACAATCTTCTTGAATGCCTTATAAGCTTCCAAAAACTCTTCCTTGTTCACTTTACTCTCATAAAAATTTTCGACTTGATTGAAAAAAGAGAGCACTGCAGTCATTTCAGCAGTACTCCAACTTAAATCAAGTGGATATTGATAATTAGCTTTCATTATTTCCACTCCCCCATATGCAGTTAGAAGTCGTTTACCGCACGTTTCATTTCCGCGCGACGATAATGACGAGGTAAGAAAGCACGAATCTCGTCTTCATTAAAACCAATTTGTAACAAACGATCATCTGTGATAATCGGCCGGCGCAAAAGGTTCGGATACTCTGTCACAAGATTAATCAACTCATTAATTGTCAACTCATCAAGATCCAAAGCAAGTTTTTGAAATATTTTTGACCGAATTGAAATAATATCTTCCGTTCCGTTTTCTGTTTTTGACAAAATTTTACGTAAGTCATCATTTGTCATCGGCTGTGTCAAAATGTTGTGCTCCGTATAAGGGACACTGTGTTTGTCCAACCATGCGCGCGCCTTACGGCAGCTTGTGCATGAAGGCGATAAGTATAAATCAACCACTTTCTTTCCCCATTCTATCTAGGCTGTAACCAATTATTAAACTTGAGCAGCGCTATTATTTGTTACTTATTATACCAAAAATTATAGATTAAAAAAAGTGCGTTTTTTTACTATTGTGTAAGATTTTATGTCTATGTTACATATTGTTCATATCGTCACAAATTTCTTGTAAATCTTCAAATCTAATCAATTCCATATTATAATTTGATGTCTTTTGCATCCTATCCGTAATAAAATGGAGCTTGGTTTCGTTTTCTTCGTCATATAAAACTAAAGAACCATCCGAATTTTCAAGCAAAAAATCGTTATACTGACGAAATTGACTTGGACTTTCGTAATCTTCGTAAGCATATTTAACATAATCTACATCTTTAAATTCACGTAATTTGTCTTGATTCGCCTCATTCCAGTTCTGTCCTTGCGTTTCAAAGGGAAATATACTAGCAATGTGAAAATTGTATTCTGTTTGTAATTCTTTAGAAACTTGCAATGCCCAATATTCAAAGCCAAGACTCCCCGTAAAAATCACCCATTTTAGTCCTTGATCCAAGTAAGCTTCCAACCTTCTTTTAAAAGCTCTCTTGATAATCGATATTTTTATATCTTTTTCATCAAAAATCCCCAGGTCAAAGGCTGTATAACCTGTAATAAGCAGCGTCTTCATAACCAAAACTTCCTTGTTAAATATATATATTCGTACTTTATTTTTATTGCCCAGATTATCCAAAGTCTATTTTCTATCAATTTATGCAATAAAATAAAGCAGCTGTCCTTAGTGCTCGCACTAAAATTTCAAGCAATAAAACTAAAAAGAATCTCTACAATAATATGTTCTTTTAACTATTACAGTCCAAAAGGCAAATAATTTGCTATAATTACATTTTACAAGTCCGTATAACCCCTTATGCCTCTTGACTTCTCCATGTACCTATAGTCGTTAATATTGATGTTTTTTTTGTTTTTTTTGAATCAATATTTGCTCTCTATCCCTACCTACTCCTTTTAATTTTGGTTAGTTTTTGGTTAGTTTTTAAAATACCATCTCGTTCATTTTCAAAAGCAAATTTTCTTGCATATTCTTTGTAACATGACTATATACCTGTAAAATCATCTTTTCATTCGAATGTCCTACACGTTCCATTATTGCTTTAATCGGGACATTCATTTCAACCAATAGAGATATATGAGAATGTCTAAGCATATGTAATGTATAATGTCTTTCACCTAAAACATTCGTACAAGCTTCTTTAAAAACAACTGACAATGTATTTCTGTCTAATGTTTGTCCTTGATTTCCCACAAAGATAAATTCTTCATCTTTACAATGATCAGCTAAAATATTGATGATTTCTAATGCTCTGTTATTTAAGCTCACACTTCTGTATGAATGACCTGTCTTTGGAGACAATAATTGTCGCTTCTTCGCTGATACCCCATTCATATTTAAAGTATGCTTAACCTGAATAAGTTGTTTTCCCGGATTAAAATCTTCCCAACGTAAAGCCAATAATTCTCCTGTACGAAGTCCCGTTAAAAACAGGAACTCATAAATTAAAGCTTTCCTAAAATGTACTTTATTTTTATATAAAAAATCAAGAACTTTCCTAATTTCTTCACGTTCTAAAAATTTATTTTGTTTCTTCATTATCTGTTCATAAGATAATTTTATTCTTGGCAAAACCACATTATCCATTGGATTATCGTTCCTATATGCAACTTTCTTTGCATAAGAGAACAACAAATTATAGTATGTTTTTCGTAATATGCGTGTAGTGGGGGCTAAATTTTGCTTTAAAATGAACTTTTGAATTTGTATACCAGTAATTTTCGAAATTTTTTCTGTGCCAAACTCTCTCAAAAATTTTTTAAAGGCATTTTTTTCTACACTGATGGAAGAAAGTTTTAATTCTTCATCGCGAATAATACGCCACTCATTAAAAACTTCTTGAACGGTAAGTTCCTGTTTTTCTTTGAAGGTTTCCTTTTCTTCCAGTCTTTCTTTTAATTTTTTTTCGATTTTTTGAGAAAGTCTGTTTTTTGCTTCCGCTTGAGAAGCTCGGCTTTTCGAGTTCATTGTTACTGTAACTTGTCGCCATTTTCCTTGATTTTTATCAAAGTATTTTTCAAAATAGCGGTATTTTCCACTTGATAATTTTTTATAAAACATAATTCTCCTTGCTTGCAAGCAAGAAAATGTGTGCGTACTTATTATAACATTTTCTTGTTTTGCTTTTCTTTATATTTCATGAACTGATAATATCCAGATAAACTAATCCGCCGTAAATCTCGGCTTGGCTCTAAGATATACTTTGAATATTCTGTTCTTGACATTTCAGTTAAATGTTTCTCTACCGTTTTTACAGACCATTGAAAAATAGTCGCAAGCTGGTATTTTGTTTTTAAATCTACTAACATATTCCCTCCATTAATCACAATTCAATAATTGACCATAATAAAAAAATAAGGACAAGATTTCTCTCGCCCTTAATATTCACCGATTTTATTTTTACATTGCAGCAATTATCACTGCCTAAACTAATTTCCTAAATGTTACGTACATAGCCATGTGATGTTTGAGAATAATCACTTATTGCTAAGTCACGACCATAAGCTGCATAGTTGAAATACTGTTCTAAAGTTGCTTGGCTTAGAGTTTCTACTCCTCCCATTTGTGCAACCAATTCTGCTGCTAAATCTTCATCATCTTCAGCTTCTACAAATTCCAAGTCATCTTTACAAGAAATAATATCATCTATTGAATATATTTCCAGAAATTCTTTGAGATGGTCTAAATCTGAGATTTCTTCTAGTTTTTCCGCATAATCATTAAGTTCACTAATAGAAGAATATTCGCCTACTGAAAATCCATAAAAATTTTCGAAATCATGAATTGCATATTCTTCCCCATGCTCTGGATCAAGCTGCAATTCTCGTTCAACTCTTCCCATATCAACTGGCAGTTCGTACCACTTGCCCCTTGTATTGCCATTATTGTAGCTGTTTAAGTTTACAATATATATTTTTGGTGTTTCCATATCTTCTCCTTTAAAACATATCTTCTATATCTCGTAACTTTCGTGTTGCTTCATACAACAAGCCGCCAACTGCTTTAAATGCTGTATGTGCTTCCTGAAGCTCCTTACTTCCTGAACTTCCAAAATTTGTACGACTTATTGCTCCTGAAAGGTGTGTTCTGGTTTCAAATAAACTTTTCTCTACATTATCAAAACCTACACGTACTTGTCACCTTTCATAGTTATCTTTGATTCTCATATTTCCCCCAAAATTAAAAAGACCTGCTTGCACAAGTCCTTCGTTCATACCATATTGAAATGAGTCATGCGATTCATCTCTTATTCTATTTGTACTCAAAATATCCTCCTCAATTCATTAATGGAAAATCAACACTAGATATTAAGTACTGATTGCTTTTTTGCTCAACATTTATTTTTAATACCTGTGGTGTCACTTGATTACCATTAAGCGAATAGGTAACCAAAGCTAAGTATTGTCCTTCTTCTCCTTCATAAATATCTGAAGAAATGATGGATGATTCCATTTTTATTTCTTTATCCACTTTAACTAAGTGCAGCTTCTTCTGAACCTCTGAAGTGCAAAAAACTTTCGTCAATTCATTACGCTTGTTTTCTGAATCATAATTGTAATAGCTGTCAAGAAATTCTCCGACTATATCTCTTGCTTTTACTGCTTCAAATTTATCTTCAGAAGTTGATGTACTTTTTGAAGTTTTATTCGATTCCACCTTGTCATCTGAAGATGATTTTTTTATTTGTTGCGAAGATGAAACTTCTACTTTATCTGGTTTAACAATTTCATTATTGCTACAAGCTGAAAGTAACAACAATGAGGAAACTCCAAATATTAATAAATTTACTCTTTTCACTTTTTATCTCCCCTACTATTTTTTAGGTGGTATAGCAATACTCGTGATACTGTCATCCCATGTTCTATCCATTTTCTGAACAATTTGTACACCACCTACATTTTGCTCATAGGTTGTAAAACTATTTCCTTTTACTGTACTGATAACACCAGTATGACCGTAAGGATTCTCACTTGCCGAACCTGCGACCGGTCCAAAGCCCCAATTGACAACTGCACCTGCTACAAGCTCACTCGCTTTTGGTTTCATAATGACCTTCCAACTGTGAGAAGTAAATGCACTAAAGTTATCTGAACCAATATTAAAGGCACATAGTCCTTGAAGATGAAACCCGCTAATACTATTCACATAGTAATCCGATAAAGCATAACATTGTCCTGACCCTACCTTTTGACCAAGTACATCGTTAAGGAGCTTTATATCTCCTCCTGAAGAAGCTGAACCGTTAAAGTAGGCGTACCATTGATTCGCTAACTGAGAAATCATTTCCAAGTTCGTTTGCCCATCAGATAAGCTGACACCTTCATAGTAAAGCGACCAATCTTTGGCTGCTTGTACAGGTTCTTTAGATTTACTTAACAAAGTTTTTACTTTTGAATAAGAACCATTTAATTCTTTATCCATAAGTTTAAACTCATTATCAAGTGTTAGAGTCGACAAGTCCATGCCTTGTATTGATCCCTCGGAATGAATTCGGTCGCCATTAATGAAGCTCCCCCATCCAGACCATTGAAAAAGACCTGCAACACCTCCTGCAGGATTGATAGCTTGTGGGTTAAACATACTTTCACGCTGACCAACCGCAAGCGCCCCTGAAGCACCTGCAGAAGTAAATTTATGTTCTTTCCTCAAGTGCTGATACGTTTTTGTCGCCACTTCAAGGGCTTGACCTGTAACTGGTGGTGTACCATTTCCTGAAATATCTGGTGTATTTTCTTGACTTCCAATACTTAACATTGAGCCAAAGAGAACAAAGATAAGTCCAAGGAAAAGAAAAACAGGAACAAAAATTCCTGCAATTATTAACCCTATTTTCTTCATACTTCCACTCTCACTTCTTGTAAATCATAATTGGCTTCTTCCCAACTGATTAAATCACTTTGATTAATTGACTCTTCAATAATCGGTTTCTCTTCAGTCGCAAACGATTTCTCAATATCAGGATTGTCTTGTAAATCTTGAACATCAACTTGTTCCGTTGTTTCTTCATTTTCAAGTGTTTGATTCTCTTCAGAAATAAAGTTTTCCGTATTTTCAAGTTCTGTACTGCTTTCCTCTGCAGTCAAAATATATTCTTCAGGCGGCACTTCAATATTTTGATTTTCTTCTGAAGCTTTTTGCTCTTGAAGTTGAGTTTCATCTGAAACTTGAATATCATTTGAACTCTGTTCTTCCATTTGTTTATCAAGTTCTTGCATATTTTCAGAAGGCTGTTGCTTCATTTCTTGAAAACGATTATATCCCTTCGTCATGTTAGGGGCAACCATAGAAGCACCATCAGCGATAAGAGCTGGATTTTCTGTCGCAACACCTGCTGCAACCTTAGCACCGCCTTCTGCTTTTTCTTTAAACCCATTTTTAAAGTTTTCCCATTCCATTTTCATATGTGAAAGCTCCGCATTACCTGCAGCCATATTCGTACCTGAAATCTTTTGAGAAATACCAGACCGATTTTTCCATAATACAATCATGAATACTATTTTCAAGATAAAAACTACTGGTAAAAATATAAGGAACTCAATACTGCCTAACCCTGATACTGCAGCTTCTAAATTGGTTTGTGGTTTACCGATAATCAAACTTAATACACCATAATCAATTTGTGTCATTAAGAAAAAAAGAAAACCAAGCATAACACTTAAAATAGACGGTGCAACCAATAAACCAAGCGTTGTTTTTATTGTCGTAAAGAAAGCATTTCTAAACCACGGAATAAAACTTAATAATGCGCTCAATGGTATCAGAATAATAAACACACAAACTAAAAGAGAAAGAGCCGATATAGTAGAATTGACTGCAATAATTGGAACAGCATATATCCATAAGTTAATGCCACCCATAAAACCTGCAGCAATTTGAAAACCAAGCTGTTTACCATCATTTTTTAGATAATCATCTTTTCTAGAGAGTTTGTCTACATATTTTTGTCCATCATCCCCTTTAGCTTTTGTATAATCAAATGTTTCTCCTGTTTTAGAATCAACGATCCCTGCAGGATTTCCTGTGTTGATAAAATTTGCGGTAGGTTTAACCACATAATTCTCAATAAAATCACCTGATTGCTCCGCTTCTGAAAAACCTGTCATTCCATTAGTAATTTGTTTTTTTGCAGTATCCGCAACATTGGTTACTGTATCAAAGAGGATTTGACCTCCCATAGCCGTTTTACTATTTCCTGCTTGTGTCGTTACGGTAAAATTTCCAAAAAAGAAAAACATAGTCGCGACAACTGCCATCAAATGTATAAAGGCACGCATAAAATTCCCTTTACCATTGGTATATTGGTAAAACAAATAAAAACCTGTGACAGCCAATAACATTCCTGCCCCTGAAGCCTGTGCAATTGTACCATTTGAGCCACCAATAAAGCCTAAGAAGATGGCTTTAGCATTGGACATCATAGTTGCTTGAACAGATTTCAAAGAACCTGAAATGTTAAGAAGATTTGTAAGGAAACTAACGACTAGAGCCTGTATCTGAAATATTTGAAAAGGCATACTTATAATTATGCCTGAGATGAAATTCCAAAACATAGGAACTGGTTCTGCAATTTTACCATGAACAGTTTCATGATAAATCCCATAATTCATTATGCTTTTGTATAAAACACTAAAATTCATAATTTCACCTCCTAACGTTTTTGGTATTGCTTTTCTAACTGAGATTGTTCTGAATCAATTTCCGGTGAGAATAATTCTAGCCACGCTCCAGGGATTTCAATTGAAATACGATTAATATTACCAAAAACATCTAAGTACACACATTGCCCTTGATTCATGTTACGAATCCATTGAAGATTAGTTTCATTGACTTCTAATTTCAAAGTACGTAAAATTTGTTCTTCTTCTCCGTCCTCATAGAAACAAAAACGTTCACCTGCGCCCGTTGTATCTTTTGAATCTTTCACATCATTGACAGACTGCGAAATAAGAACTAACTTATTATTTTGAGAACGTCCGACACGCTTCATAGTTTTGATGATACGTTTACCTTCTTTAGAAGTTGTAATCACCCAAACTTCATCCATAAATTCGACTGTTTCTTCTTTATCGTTCATTGAACCAAATCGTTTACAGAATGTCCCTAATGCCATCATCACTGCGACAGAGTTACGTTCTTCTTCTGAAAGTTCATCATCTGAATCAGATTCAGGCAATTCTAAATCCGCAATTTCTAAGAGCGTACCATGTTCTTCAAAAGAAATTCCCTTGACATCACCATAAGAAAAGGCTAAAGACAAAATAGAGCCATCCACTGCTTCAAAAAGATACTCTCCTGCAGCTCTTACAACTTCATTTTTTGATTTTCTTAAAAGTTCAATAACGTGCATAAAGCCAACTGTTTCGCCTTTAATTTTACGCTTGACAACTTCCTTTGCTGCCTGAGAAATAGCTGTGGTTTCATCTTTTTTCCACGTTCCCTCACCCAAATACTTAAGCATGGTTTTAGCCACAGTCAAAGCATCTTCTGGGTTCAAAAAGACAATAGGGTCAAGAACACCTGTATTTTCTGGTTTCTGATAATCAAGTGTCACATAATTGATACGCTCAACAACATCTGCCAACTCAGGATTTTTCTTACACCACACAGGGTCTTTCAATTTACTTTGCCATTGTTCTCTAACTTTATGTTTAGGGTCAATATAAAGTGATTTAATTTTAGAGTGAACGTTTTGTAAAAATTGGTTTTGTGCGAGAATTGTTTTACCTGACCCTGTCATACCTGTAATAGTAGTTAAGAGGTTATTAGTAATCTTCCCTGCAATCCCTTCTTTATTGGCAAGCATAGGGTTATAGAGAACAATATTTCTTGAAGCATGAATAGCTTGGTCTAAATTTTCCCACTTGTGATAATTTGTATCTACTCGACCTAAAGGAAAACCTGAATCTGAACCGCTCTTTGTTGTAGTAAATGGCAAGTGTTGAGAAAAACCTGCAGAATCTGAAGAGTGATACCAAAAACGTGTCGTACGGTCTAATTTTGCGCCATAGAGTAACGATTGAAAAAGATAGGCTTGATCCATACGTGCACGTTCCAATTCAAATTTACCTTCAAATGCACCAATTGCAGTTTTTACACGACTTCTCAACTGTTCACGACTTGAAGCTGCGATAAATAAAAAAGCGCCATATTCAATAATAGGCTCTTTTGCTTGAACTTTTTTTGCCATGTCGTTTAAACCTTTACGCCCAATAATAATACGGTCGTGCATAACATTTCCTGTATTTGCAGTTTCACGCATAATTGTTTTTGAACGGACTAAGCTTTGACTCATTTTAGATTTATATCCAAAAGTACTCTTCATATCAGGAAAATGACACTTCTTCTTAAGACCAATTGGAAAGTTGAAACTTTGAACAATCTCATCAATATGATTGTTGGTCAATATTCCTGTAGACTTTCCGATAGGTAAAATTGAAAGATAACTTGTACCATAAGGACTTACAAACTGTAACTCCCCCATATTATTCGCATAAATCATAGTATCCGTAATATTGTTGATACTTCTTGATTCCAGTACATCTTTAAACAAATGTGGGATATAAGGTAAAAATTGAAGTTTTTGGTAATAATACATTTGTTCATCAGACAAAGGCACAGGTTTTAACGCTGAAAGAGTTTGTCTGAGTTCCATTTCTGCATGATACCAATTTTCTGACCAATCCTCCCCTACTTGAACATATCGCCCTAAAGCGTTCATCAAAGCTGTTGTTTGTTTTGTGATTGCATTTTTAATAAGCTCTTTGAAAGACATATCTTTCATTTCTTTTGAGAGATAAACCCCTAGTAACCAAACATATTTATAAGGAATCTCCATCTCTTTTTTATAACGTTCCGTTACTTCTTTAAGATAAACTTCTCCTGATTTTTTATTTTCAGATATGAATGTTTCCGCAAGGTCTGACATTTTTTCTTCCAAAAGAAAATCACGTGATACTAAAGAAAGTTCAAAATAGACATTAGGTAATAATTTTCTTACCGCTTTCTCTATCGTTTCTTTTGTTTCTCTTTTTTTCTTAAAATTGATTGGAGAAGAAGAAAAATAAGGGATTGTGTAAAAAGCCATCACTTCTCTTTCTTTGGTTAAGACTAAATTCTCCTTATAACGTTCTATTGGGTAACTAAGTTTCATATTCCTCTTTCTAGCTTTCTCTAAAGCATTACTTTTTCAAATACAATTTTTTCTTGCACTTCTTCCCTCCGTTCTTCACCATAAATACAACGTTTATCAAAACCGAAATTTTTTATAAAGCGAAATGTACCATAAATAAAATAGTGCATCTTTTTACCATCGGGCTCTTTTTCAACATAAGCTTTTCCTATAAACCAAGGAGCTATCGTACAGAGCGAAACTGGCACAAAAGGCACATATCTTAAGACAGGCAGCAGCGGATGAATGAGAAGAAAAATTGCGACTGCACTTAAACTCATGACACCTAAAAATGGAACAGATAAGGGCGTTTGAAAAGTCCAGTAAACTTTCCCACGTAACCTTATTTCTTGTATCCAATAAGGTGTTTCTAAGCCAATCGCATAATCATAATGTAATTTCTCTTGTTTTTCCATAGACAATCACGCTATATGAATTCCAAATACTTTTAGAATAGCAGTAATAAATTGCCACATCATAGCAAAAATATCTTTACCTGAGAATAGCGCCCACATAATACCACCAATTCCAAGAACAGATAGTATCTCGACCCAAGCTCCATTTTTCCAATGCTTAAAAATCATTACCCCTGCAACAATAGCGAGTAACACTATAAAACCACGTTTAATATCTTCAATACTCATATTTTAATCACACTTTCTATTTTTTATTTTTAGACGGCTGTACTTTACCTTTAGGCGCTGAAGTCTTTTTATCTGTACTCTTTGAGGATGATTCTGACTTTTTCTGACCATCTTCTAATGTTTTTACACGACCTGTCAATTTTTCGCTCTGATCCATGAGAACTTTTTGATTCTCACTCAAAGTTTGAGTCGTTTCATTCACTTTTTTTGTTAATTCTGTGACTTGAATATTTGCATTATAAGCCGAATAGCCTAATCCAATAAACAAAGTAATAACAAGTAGAGCAACAAGCCGATAAATGCGTAACGCTGTTCCTTCCTTTACTGTTTTAGTTTTAGGAATTTTAGGCTCTTTTGGCTGCTTTTCATATTTCTTCAAATTAGAAAGACCTGATTTGAAAAAACCTTTTTTTTGCGATACTTCATTTTTAGTGACCTGAGGTGCTGTGATTTTTGAAACAGCTTCAACAGGTTCTAAAACTCCTCCTGCTTCATCAAAAGCTTGAAGTAATTTAGCCTTATCATCAGAAGTCAGTTCTGAAGCTATACTTTTCGCTTCAATACCTTGTTTTTGAGCAAAGAAAAGAAGCGATTCTCTATCCACACCTAACTCCCTTGCCAATTCATAAATTATCAAGTTTTACCTCCATATTTTTCCACCATCCCACCACTTCACCGCTTTTCACGGTCAATATTTATTATTATTTTTTATCTTTGTTAAAAAAAGCTTTAATCTTGTCACGACGAGCAGCAGTTAATGCTACAAGGATTGCACCAATACCTACCAAGCTCCAAACAGCTTTTTCTTCACCTGTAGAAGGGAGAATACTCTTTGGAGTGTCCGGTGTTTTTGGTGTAGGAGTTGGTGTTTTTGGCTTAACGGTAAACGTTTCACTTTCATCATTCTTATCGTGATGATGGATGATAGGACGGTTTTTCTCCGTTTCCTTGCCTACCCAAGCATCCTCATACAAGGTAATCTTATGCCCTGCATATTTCTTTGTATCAATCTTGACAGGCACATCAACCGTACCTGATGAACCCTTAGCGGTAAAGGTTAACTCACCATCCACATCAATAACTTTTTTCAAGTTATGGTCATAGGCTTGCTTGATTTTTACCGTGTACTCTGTACCTTCGACCAAATCCTTATAATAGAATTTGTCCGTGATAGAATTTTTACCGACTTCAAGTTCCTTCGTTTGTACTTCGGTGTGACCGTCCGCATCCGCAACTTTTACCGTTTGAGAAGGATTTTCCTTGAAGTTATTTTCTTCTACAACCGTGTTCCCTTCTTTGTCACTCACAAGCTCCGTCACAGTATATTCCTTGTTTTCATCTTGGGAATTGTCAATAAGTGGAAAGTCCAGTTGTACTTCCGCATTCCCTTCTTTGTCCGTGGTAAATTTCTTCGTTGCAGTCACAGGTTTACCATCTTTACCCATGACAGGTTTTCCAGTGCCTTTATAAACCACCGTACCTGTAAGCGTGTATTCAGTGTTAGGCAGAAGGTCTGAAATTTTCGCCAAGTCTGTGACTTGTGCATGACCAACACCTAATGTCTTATCACCATCTGCTTTGTCTGTCGCAGTTGTTGTGATTTTAGGTTGAGCTTGCATTTTATCTGTAAAGATACCGAGATTAACTTTAAACATCAAGTTGTTATCAACTAAGCTCGAAGCATCAACCTTGATTTTATCAATCACTTGCCCTGTGACCGTATCTGTAAAGGTTGCAGTATAAGATAAAGGATTGCCTTTATCGTCCACTTCATCTTCAATCGAAACATCCACATCATTAATTGGTTTTAAGCCGTTTGGTGTTTTTGTTTCTGATAGAGTATAGTCACCGATAGCAATACCATCTTTAGAAGAGTTTCCTGCTTCTTCATTGGATTTTCCATCAAAGACTGTTAAACCATTGACAGTAAAGCCGTTTGAGTCTACCCCTGTACCAGAGATGGCTTTAATCGGATTACCCTTTGTACCTTCTTTAGGTGTGAGTGTAAACTCTGCACCATTCAGACCTGTAAGAGAGCCATTAACTTCTTGCGATTTGTTAAACATGAAGCTAAAGACATTAACCTTGTTTGAAGCCTTGTCTTTATCCGCAAAGTCATTTGTCGCAACATCTACTTCACTCTTATCATTAAAGACTACTGGAATTTTCTTAGAAGATTGAGAATAACCTGATGAAGTGCGTAGCTCTTGCCAGTAGAAAGCTTTGCCATTCTCTTTCAACGGTAAGTTTTGAACACCAACTTTGTTAGAGTCGTCAATGGTCAACTCTACCTTCTTATCATCTGCTTTTGTACCAAATGTAGGTATAATTGGAAGATTTTCAGTTGAACCTGCTGTTTTGTCTGTCAGTCCCTCAGACCATTCAACAGCTTTACCATCCGCATGGAAAAGACCGTAAGTAACACCTTTAAGTGTAGCTTCACCTTGTGTTTCGGAAGAGTCGGTGTCAGCATCCACCTTTGTTAAAGTTGTTGATCCTGTAGGAATATCTTGTGTAGCTACATCATCTTGATAGTTCTTTGTTGTACCATCAAACTTAGAGTTTTCATCAAAAGTCACAGGAATTTTAACCGCATTTAAAGCAAAGCCTGCAGGAGCTTTTGTTTCCATGAAGTAATATGATTTGGTGAAATCAAGGTTCTTGACACCAAGTTTCGCATCTTCACCCATTTTCAATACCACATTTGTATTGTTAGCTTTCGTACCTGCGGTAGAAGTAATCGGATATCCTGCGTGTCCATCCGTCCATTTCACAGGTTTGCCATCAGAAGTATAGAGTGTAAATTCTGCGCCTGCCATTTTCTTATTGGCAAAAGCATTGTTTGTGGAAGTTTTTTGAAGTGTCACTTCGCCTAAGCCAATAACTTTTATTTTCAACTCCCCATCTAAACGAGCTGGGTCTGTTGTAGCGAATAACGTTTGTCCAACTTTTCCATCAGGATTAATTGTGCCGTAAATATAATGTGGAACAAAATTTTCATTAATGTTGTTATAAACTTTAACATTACCACCATTTCCAATAGCTGATGGAGTGGCAGAAACTACTAAGGAATTTCCTTCACGTTTAGCACTCAGCCCTTTTGAAGGAACAAGCTTATCAAATGGAGTACCGTATCCACCTGCACCGCCTGCAAGCACTCCTGTTTTATCTGTGGCAGTTGCACTTGAACCTGCAATAACGGTCAAAGGATTAGGGTTAAAATCCGGATTTTTAGAACTTTCGACTGCTTGTTTCAAAATTGTAGTCGCATATTTGACAACCTCAGATATATCCGCACCAGTAGACTCTAAACCTGTAATTTTATTCCCACCTACAACATTATTCAGTTTTGAAGTGTCAACCTCTGAAACTTTAGGAAGAAGTCCTGAAACTTCATTTTGTCCTGCTTCAACCAACCATAAAGCAAACTGTGTCGCAAGGTTAATGTTTTTGTCTGCTTCCGCATTATTCACTTCACCAATGTAAGTAATATTATTTACAAGATTACGTTGATACTCTGTCATGTTGTTCCACAATTGATAAACTGCTTCACTTTGCCCTGCCTTTGTCGCATAAGCACCATTAAAGACATCTACAAATGGTTCTAAACAGAATGTTGTCGCACCGTTAACTTCCATAAAGTTTGCGGAAGCGTCATGCCCATTCGACCACTTGACCGTCCCTGTACCTGAAAACTTATAATTTACACTCCCTTTATCAGGAAGAGTAAGCGAACGTGAAGGATTTGAAAAAGGTTTAATGTTAATGACATCTGCTTGTGCAAGACCTGCGACTGTCCCACCTACGGTAAGTAATAACATAGCTGTTGTCACAAAATGTTTTCCCGATTTACGTAATCGAAAACGGGTTTGTTTTTCTTCTGTGAGTGCTTTTTGTAATTTTTTCTTTCTAAATTTAGACATAAATTTTCTCCTATGTATCTTTTTATTTTGCGCAAAATAAAAAAGCCTAGTTGTGGCTCTAGGCTTCATGTTTCAAATTATTTTTATCCTCTTCTTCCTACAAACCTTTTTATGCCTTGATTGAGGGCGAAATAGAAAAACGGCAGTTTCGCAAGAAACCACCGTTCTTTTTTATATTAATAAGCACCTGATGACCATGCGTCCTCTGGATTAGGTTGAGCATTTGCCCAAGCTGCTGCTGCACTTGCTGCTGCTTCAAGTGAAGGAAAACCACCTTGTGACCAAACTGTTTGTCCTGCTCGATTTTTTACCCAACCAGTAAATGTCTCTGCAGGTGGTGTAACGTTTCCGCCACCATTATTTCCTGAGTTCCCATTTCCACCACCTGTTGGTGGTGTTACAGCATTACCGCCACCAGTACTTGGAGGATTAGGATTTGAGGTGTTTCCACCACCTGCAGGAGCTTGTGGCGTTTGAGGGGTAGGTTGATAAGCATTAACATTATCATTTGCAGCTACACCATCATTTACAGGTGCTGGATCAGTCACAACTGAATTTTCAGCTTGTGGTTGATTCACTTCTGAAGCATTACTTTTGGCTGTTTGATTTGAATTGTCTACAGCTTTTGCAGTTTGAGCTGATTTTTTAACTTCTTCTGCTTTTTTGGCTTTATCTGCCTGTGCTTTTGAAGCTGCAATATCTTTTGTTAATTTTGCTTTTAAAGTTTTGCTATAATCAGAAGTCAATTTTGATACAGCAGTTTGTGCTTTTTTCAATTTATCTGCGTTTGTAGCATTTTTTTGATAATCCGCAACTGCTTTTTTAGCTTCCGTTTCAAGTTTTACACGATTTTTAATACCGTCTAATTCTTTCGTCAGTTGTTGAGCTGCTTTATCATCTTTTACAAGAGAAATAGCTTTTTTCGCAAGTTCTAAATTATTAGCACTAGGGCTTTTTTGTGCTTCAGCAAGACTTGCTTTAGCTTTTATCAATAATTCTTTATCTGCTTGTTTTGCATTTTCAATCGCTTGTTTTTTCTCTTTCTCCTGTTGGACTTGTTTAGCCTTTTCAGCTTTAACATTATGAGAATATGTAGCGCCTGCAGCACCACCAAGCAAAAGAATTGCCAAGCTAACACCTACAATAGTTTGTTTTTTGTTTAATTGCATCAGAGTTTCTCCATTTTCATTTTTTATTGAAAATAAACGGTGTTTTTGCCCAAATCCACACCTTCGAGAAGCTATTATTGCTCGGCTTTATTTATATAACTATTATACCATTTTTCCCTTGTAAATACAGGGTTTAACGGTACTTTTTTTAATATAATTTCAAATGTGTGAAAGCAAAATCCCACCCATTTTTTATACTATTTTCGCTGTTTTTTTATTTTGCGCTACGGCGAGCTTGCGCTTGTACATCTTCAAGTTTTGCTTTCAATTCATTGAAAGATTTTTTTGAAAAATTGTAAGATGATGAAGCTTTAACCAAGTTTTTAATAACATCATTTGTGCGATTTGCAATAATTTCAATTGTATCATCCAAAATTATTGTGTCATTTTCAACTGTTCGTAAAACTTTACCTTTTCCTTTAAGCTTTTGAGCTGCTTCTTGAAAAGCGTTTCCTGCAGCAAAGAGTGCTTCAATGTCGTTTACTTCTGCTTGAAGTGATTTAATTTCTTGTGATAGTGTTGGCATATTGTTTTCCTATTCTTTCTATTTTTTCCCTCCTCTGATTTTGCCTTCACACATCTGAAATTATTCAATAAAAAATGTTTATCCAAAAATTTCAGCAATCCAACGTTCTGAAAAAACTTCTATAATACGGCTTGTACCGTCTGCATTATAACCTAGGCGTTTATCCAAACTAGAAAATATTAAACGATATTCTCGATCAGTCAATTCTTCTCCGACTTGAATTTTTTCCATTAATTCCGTACATTCTTTCTCTGATAAAATAACACTTTGACCTCCGTTCTAAATAAAAAATAGAATTCATATTCTCTTGCTTTTAATGTTATTTTTTGTTTTTAAAAGCTGAACACATTATTTAACAGCTTTTTTATATAAAAAAAGAGCACTTGTATGCTCTTTCTATAAAACGATACTTAAATTCTTTCAGAAGAAATTGCTGCTACTAAATCAGACAAAGATGGAAATACACTACCTCCTTTAGTTACAAATTCCATAAAATCAGGTTCTGGAATATAAAGAAGTAAATTATTTAATTCTATTTCTTTAGATTGACAAAGCGTACCTATTAAAAGATTGTCTGAATTATTCTCTATATACTCTTTTAGAGCTTTTAAATGCTCTAATAATTGTTGTATACTAAGTGATCGTTCATTACTTACGAAGAATGCTTCTGGTAACACAAAAATAACCTTTTGTTCTTCAAAATATCCTGATATTTCTGCATATGGTTTTTCTAACGTTCCCACTGAAACTTTATCTATATATGCACCTGTTGTGATATTCTTCCAGCTATCAGTCTCAGATAACTGATGGAGATATATTTGATAAAAGCTAGGTTCTCTTACTTTTCCCTCACCTTCTTTTTTAATTACATCTGAATCAGAATCATAGATAACTTTAGTGGTAACTTGTTGTACGGTATCTTCATCTACCTTAGTACGTGGTGTAGGTCTCTTCCTTTTCGTCCTTCTTTCAGTTTTTTCTGGTGGGTTTAGAAAATTTTTAATCATTTGACTAGTAACTCTTTTTCTTCGTTTGAGCCCCCCTTCAGATATTCTTCCTTTTACTTCTTCATACTCTGCCATTTCTTTTTGCCGCTTAATTTCTTCAGAAAACAACAAACACTCCGCTGAATGTATTGCCGATTTATGTTTACTCAAATAAGCGCCTTTAGTTCTTCTGTTATAAGTCAGTCTGGCATCGCAGTTTTCATCTGGACAATGAAAACTATGAAGAATTTCAGATAAATCCCTTCTTCTTGAAATATCTTCCAGACTTATTATAACATTCTCTTTTTCTGTTAATAATAGTGCTTCCTCAAACTTAATAAAAATCACCTCTTTTTAATAGTATTCAACAAAAAATAATTCTAATATCGTTTATTAAATAGATATCTTCTGTTTATAATAATTATACTACTTTGAAAGCGCTTTATCAATTTTAGCTATACTATATTTGATACTTAATAATAGCTTCTTTTATGGTTTCTGTTGGAATTTTATTTACATCGTTTACCATAATATATGTATAATAATGTGGACATAAATTACCATGACTATTTCCCTCAAAATCAAACGCTTTTTCTGCTTGAGCATTATAAAAACAATATGTTTGTTCTGCAGGGATTTCTACCAATTCCCACCCCACCAAATTAATATTTTCCTTCAACATCATACTTATAACAGAAAAAACATTTTTAAAATCTTCTTCTGAAAGTTTAAGGTACAGATCTTTTAAATTTAATAAACTTATATTCAATATTTTCCTCCTTTATATCTGGACTACAAAACTGCTTCCGCATAGCCATTATCAATTAAAAAATAAATAGCTAACCTGTAACCATAGGGCAATGTTCCTATTTTTTGATTTTTATGTTTTTCATAATAATTTTTTCTTGAAAGTTGCGCTTCATGAGGGAACATTAATCCTACTTCATCTAATGTTCTTAGAGCCGATTCTTCATCTGTAAGTTGAAGGTACAAAGAATCATGAACTTTATTATCATACTTTTCTTTATCAAACGTATAACTACTTAAAGTTGTCTTCAGCAACCTTGCATGATTTGAAAGTCGCTTTTCCTGCATTTTGTGAAAGTGTTTCAAATTAGTTTCTATGGCTAGCCTCCTTTGATAAGTTCGAGTTGTTCCAGTATTTTTTCATTTCTTTCTGTTATTTCCGCAGATTCTATGATTTCTTGTAAACGACTATCTCCCATCATTTCATCATATTTACTCAATAATAAATATGTTGAAGCAGGGCCACCATTTTCAAACCAATGAAACATACTGTTGACATCAGGTTCTTCAGGCTGCACAGTAAAGTGATAAGCATTCATTGTTCCCATCAACTTATACCAGTCCATATCCAAATTGCCTTCTTTATCATAAAAGGTCAAATTATCATTAATCAACTTGACCCCTTCTTCCGCAAAATTGAAGTTCTCATTGACGAAACGCTCCACAAAAGCATTTGAAATTTCTTTACGCATGACTATTTCATAACGATTTTTTAAACCGTAGAGATCTCGAACAGATTCGACTGAAACTTTTTCTTGTTCTGCACGTTCATAGTCTTTTTCATAGAAACGAAAAAATAAGTGTGTGCGTTTTGAACCAAAATAAAGAGATAAGCCATCATTGACTAATCCCTCTGCAGTTCTTCTTCCTCCCAAAATAGCCGCATAACTCTTTTTACGACCATTCCACCGTCCATCACGTGCAGCACTCAATAAGCTAAACAAATCGAAGTTCCCTTCTTTTTCGTTATATTGTTCATCAAGTGCCAAGTCAAAGCGTGTTACTTTTACAAAATTTTCATTTTCAGGCGCTTTTCTTAACCCATAATCAATAGCATTTGAAAAGAAGTCATACCATGTTTTCTTATTTTGGTGATATTCAAACTCATATTCTAATTCACGGCACGCTTGACCACTCATTTCAATCAAGACACCTGCTTTAGGGTCTTTATCATGATAGTAAACATTGATATGCCCATAATTAAGAAAGAAGGAATAATTGTAACGTTTCATATCATTCAAGTGAAAGTTTTCGATTTTCAAACCCAAAACTTCTTTTATCACTTCATTAACATTTAAAGTTTGGAATCGAATATTCACATAGTCAATCGTTGCAATAATTTTGTAGTGACTATCAAATCTTTTAAAGAAAGCCTTTTTTATCTTTTCCTTTAACTCAGGAGTAAGAGGTTTAATCCCCTTCTCGATTTTTCTATAATAACTTAGAGAAATACCAAGAACATCAGACATAAATTGTTGTGTAACATGAGCGCCTTTCCTTACAGATTTTACATCAATTTTTGTCAACCTCCTTCATCTAATTACAATTAACCACTCCAAATAATTATGTCATATCACAATAAATTTCAAACAGGTGACACCTGCTGAACTCGCTTGTTTACTGGGATTGTTAAGGTAGTGTCACTTCTTACCCCCCTCATTACCAATCGCAATAAAAAAAGAACTTAACCTCATATTTCATAGGGGTTCAAGTCCTTGTTTTTTATTTTTGGTAGCTATTTTGGTAGCCAAGAATAGTACTTTAATATACTACTTATTCTTCTGACTTACCATTTTCCATATTCTCGTAACTTACCATACTATCATCCCAAAGCTTTTCATCATCAGGAAAAACATAATCGTGAGTTTTAAAATATTCTTCTCGAACAACATCAATCCAATTTTTAATATATTTTATGGCTACAACAGAATCTTCGGTAATATGAATTGAAAAAAACATAGATGTTATTTGCGCTAAAGATATTGCTGAATGCTCTCCAGCTGTAGTAATACCATAATCGCTTCTACCCACGGAAATAATATCTTCTCCTCCTCCAGTCCCTAATCGACTAAAAGTTCCTTGAGGTGAAGCATGTACAGTTTTGTTCGCTAAGTCATATTGTTGTCGCCAACTAGCACTATCTATATTACAGTTTTTTTGTATATCATTAAAGCTTATGTATCTTTTTGAAGGAGGAAATATATCACTTGCTCGAGCCCATTCATACCTATCATCGGTAAACGATGAATCTATAAATGCTTTTGCAACTTTCTCTCCATTTTCAGTAATAAATGATGAAATAATAGCAAGCTCATACATTGAACGCCACCTTGCATATGCCCCATCTGCAAAGCCATTTTTCATCAATGTGATAATTTCAAGAAATTGTTGCATTGCTCTCCCATGTATATGTAACATTGCAGTGAAAGTGTAAGAACGCTCTTTTAATTGTTCTTGTGGTAACTGATTTACTTCCTCAATATATGCTTCTGCACCCTCTAATGTCATAATATACATTGATTCAGATGCCGCAAAAGCCCTATACCATTTTTGCTCTTGCCTTGCTAAAAATTCTTGTTCATCGGCTCGAAATACTGTAACTTTTTCAAACATAGTATCTCGCATATAACGGGTTGTATCATCTGCCACTGTATTAAACATTTCAACAATAATTTTACTTATGTCTATTTTTTCAAATTTTTTTATTATCTCATCAGCTTCTTCCTGTGATTCAGCTTTTCCCAACTGTTCTTCTAACATATTCATGAAAGTATCTTGTAACAATTTAGTTGCACTATTAGCCATAAAACTCTCCTTAAAATATTAACAATTCATTCTCTTAATTATATCTATTCTATTTAGAAATGCAAATATACAAATAGTTTTAATTGATAATATTTTTTCAATTTCAGAGTACACTATTTCCTAAATTTCACCAAATTTTTCAGCTGTTCTGTTATCTCTTCATCCGCATTAGGGTAGAGGTGGCTATAAATACCCAATGTCGTTCTTACATCTGTATGCCCTAACCTCTTTTGAATAAGTAGGGGAGTAACATTATACTCATTGATTAGAAGTGAAGCATGAGAATGTCTAAGTGCTTTAGCTTGTATTCTTCTAACTCCAGCACGTTGGCTATATTTTGTAAGCATATCACGTACAAAATGAGCATCATTAGGGGTCAAATCATAAGAAAGAACAAAATCAAATTTATCGGATAATTCTTTTTGTCGCTCTTTCCATTCTGCTAATACTTGACAGGTAGTATCATCAATAGAAATAATACGTCTTGATTTTTCAGTCTTTAACTTGTTTACTCGTTCCCAATTTTGTTTATTTCCATAATCTAAATTATGGCTGATTGTGATCCTTTGCTTCGTAAGGTCTACATCAGCCCAATATAAAGCTAATCCTTCACTTACTCGCATACCTGTAAAGAAATATAACCAAATCATTGTAAAAATAAAGTGTTCATAATATTTAGAGCGGTCAAGACTATCAATAAATATTTGAAATTCTTCTTTTGTCCAAAAATCTATCTCTTTCCTTTCCATGGGAATATTTCCTACTTTTTCAACTGGATTGTCACGTAATAAACCATAATTTTTAGCCATATTCAAAATTGTATTCAAATATCCCATTTTCTTTCTTGCTCCATTTTTAGAATATGTTTCTAATAGGTATTTTTTATAGCGTGTAATTTCAAAGACCGTAATATCTTTAGGCTTTTTCTTTCCTAAGAAGTCTTTTATCTGTTCATATTCATAGGTTCGCCTATCCATTTTATTTACTCTCACACGAGAAAAATAATCAGGCAAGTATATTTCATCAATAAACTGGCTTAAATTCATTTGAGTATACGCCATACCTCCCATATCATGAACTTTTTTCATAGACTTAATACGAGCCTCATGAGCCTCTTTAGCAGTCTTAAAACCACGTCTACGCTCTTGATAAGGCTTGCCTGTAGCTCTATCTATTCCAGCCTTAAAATAATAAGCATATTTACCTGTTTTTTCATCTCTGCTTACTCCTGTGTAACTCGTTTTTATCATGCAATTTTAGTCCCTAGAATTTCTTCTACAACTTCAAGAGGAACAGTTCCTAAGCGCTTATTATCATAAAAATCAAAGCCACGATTAATCATCACTTGTTTAGCTTGCTTAATCAAACTTCGAGAAGTTCCCACAGTAAACCCTAATTTAACTAAATCTTTGTACTGTATCACAGTTTGAATTTCTATTTTTTTAGGCATTTCATATCCTCCATTTCTGATTAATAAATAGCTTTTATATCGCCATCTTTACTCTTAACAACTTGATTTTCGCATTTCCCCCAAGTCTTTTCTTTAGAAAATTTTGCCATTTTTTCCAAAAAGTCAAAAGCATCAATAACTGGAATTTGTCCAGCATTCCCACCGCAAGTATCATCTACCCAGCTACCTAAAACCTCTTTGTCTAATTCTAAATGTTGCCAAATATGAATATACCCTTTATTTACAGCCTCATCCGCAATATTTGACGCAATCTCCAAAGGCATAGATACCCAGCCATTCTTAATAAATAAACAATCCGCAAGTGTTAAGACTTTATTTTTATCAAATTTTTCTTTATTCATTTTTCAAACCTTAATTTCTTTTTTCTTCAATCCAAATTTTTGTAAAATTTCTAATGCAGCTTTTTTCATTGTTTCGTCATCATCTATTTTTTCACAAATAACAGACCCAATAGAAAACATTTCTTGATTTTGATTGTCATATACCCCTAGACAAAATTTAGTTTTCATATATCCCAAGGAAACACACTGTATTTCATAAGGGACACGTCGTGCTATTTCATGTCTTTTTATCTGCCTATTCTCAAAGCTCTCTGCCTGTTCAAACTTTGGCATTAGATTATTAATAAATGTTTCTCTACTATCCGTACTCGTTAAGAATAGATACCTTGCTAGCCAATGCTTATCCTTACCACGTGAGTTAATCGGACTATAATTTTTAGGGTCTGCAAGTCCTAGAAATTCTTTATTATTGAACTCTTTACCAGAAATCTCATTAAATATAGAAACTTCTTCGCCTTGATATAAACCAGAAGGGTCGAAGGTCTTATTTTTACCAGAAGCAGGTATCAAGTGCAATCTATCCGTGAGTAGCAATCCCATTCTTTTAGCTAAATGACTCTTACCGCCCTCACTTACTCCCCAAATATATACCGTAGATAAATCTCTCCCATTAACCTTATATTCTTCGCCTTTATGCTGTAAGTATTCTTGAAAGTCTTTTTCAAATTCTCTACGGTATCTTTTATAAAGTTTATCAGCTAAAGCTCGATCAAATTCTTTAAAAAATAAATCTCGAATTTTAGGTAAGTACAAC
The DNA here is from genome assembly GCF_018403745.1 of Lactococcus formosensis. Lineage (GTDB taxonomy): Bacteria > Bacillota > Bacilli > Lactobacillales > Streptococcaceae > Lactococcus > Lactococcus formosensis. Next base: position 343,043 of record NZ_BOVP01000001.1, read on the forward strand.
TCCCCATTCATAATTTGTTCGGAAATATCGGCTACAAATTCCTCTATTTCATTTTGAACATTTATTTTTTCTTTCCCTTTTATCAATTTAAGGTAATCACAGTTGATTGTGTGGACACTAGAGACTTCATACTGATATTTACCGTCTATCATAGCTTGTTCTGTTCTATGGGTTAAATACCTCGCAGAATTGGCTATTTTCTTTGTGTTTTGGCAATTTTCTGGTCTTGAAACATTGAATATTTTCATAACAGCAGTTTGATGTCTTGCATTTTGAAAACTAACTAAAATATGAACATGTAAAGGCTTCGGTAATCCGTCTGATAGTATATCTTTATCATGGAAAGCATAAGCACACCAATCATTATCAGAAATATTCTGATTAATCATCTTAATTACTTTGTCTTTCCATTGCTCTTTTGTCATATCTGACTTTATATTTCCTTGTTCATCATGAATTTCATAGTCATAATTTAAGGTTATACTATAGGTTCTTTTCTTCGACTGTCCCACATAATAACCCCCTCCCCAAATTGTCGATACAATTCATAATATTCATTTTCATAAATTTTCATTTGGCACAAATTAGATTACTGTGCCATATTACACTAATATTTCTTTTTAGCTTCGCAATCCCTTCGGGTACTCTATGACGGAGTTTTCGAGCACCCGTAATATTACAAAGTACATTTTATTTTGGCACTGGCACATTATACTTTTTGTAAAACATACTTTCTTTTTCTCATTTTTCTAGTCTAATTCTTGTCGGTCGTGTTCGCCTTATCTCTTTACGACAAAAGGGAGCTTAATGCCTTTGGGGCAACGCTCCCTTTTGTCTAAGATGTCGCCCACTGACAAGAATTAGCCTAGCTTTCTAAGTGTTCCATTGTACCAAAGCATAACCCCTTTACGGTCTGTAATTGCCCCATGGTTCGTAATCTCCACAGAAACCTTATCGTTCATAGCAACTCTTGGCTTTTCAGTTGATTTGATAAAGAATGTTTGACGCAAGTATTCAGAACCTGGTTCCATAATTTGAATTTCAGTTTTCCAACCGTTGGGTTCATTTTCTTTTTTGTCTGGGTTCCATTTCATAGCTTCTACTGGATCAGCATTTACATACAGCTCTTTAGCATTTTGAATTTGTTTAACGATATCGTCTGCGATTTTATTTACATTTACTGTGATTTGTGCCATTTTAGCACCTCCATTATTGTTTTTTAAATATATTCTTTAAGCCTTTATTTTCGAGTGCTTCAACTCGCTTCGTTAGAGCCATTACTTGATTATGTAGAGTAGCAACATCACTCTGTAAGACTTGGTTTCTATCTTCCAAAGTCTTAATTTTTCCTTTTGCAATATTGAAATTACGCGTTAATCTTGATAATCTATCGTCTTGTTTAGAACGTTCTTCTTCAGCAAGATTGCCCCATATCTCAGAAATAGCATATTCTTTGCTTTTACCGTCCAACAACAATTTTTCAAGTGCCAAGAAGTCCTGTAAATCATCTTTTGAAAAATCATAAGTTGTTCGATTTTTTCTCCCTCTACCATTCCTCACTTTTATACGATTAAAATGATAACCGGAGATTTTTTCTATTTCTCCTCTCCATTTACGAATGGTATTATAAGGACGATTAAGTCTATCAGCTAGTTCTTGATAATTCATCAGTCACTTCTTTTTCAGTGTTTGCATAAGGGGAACTTTCCCCATTTTCACGAAACTTTTTTAAAGACAAAGTCTCTTTATACATATCTATGCTTTGAATCATAGCCTTTTTTTCCATATGTTGAGATTTTTCGACCTCTCCCGCAAGATTTTGTAAATGGTCTGCATATACTGATGTCATTTCACACATTGAAGAAAATAACTCAATATGTTTATTAGTGAAGTTTTCATCATCTCCAAAAGTAGTTTGACCAACAAGCATAACATTAGCAATAACTCCAATACCTCGCATAAGGTCATCTAATTTATCTTCTGTTTCTGTCATACAACCGCATTCCTTTTCTAAAGTTTTTCTGATATAATTAGTTTAGTTTAATTTAGTTTGGGGGCTTTTTAGTCCCTTTGCTTATTTAGAGTGTTTTACATGCAGTAAGCACCACCTCCTTTAATTTAAGTTTAAATAATCAAAATATGCCAAACCCAACCAAAATGATTGTAATTAAATAATACAACTTTTTTGGTTGGGTGTCAAGAAAGAACTATTTTTGTTATGCTCAAAGACAGATTAAAAGCAATTCGATTAGAAAAAGGCTTGACACAAACTGAAATAGCAAAGCTACTGGATACTAGTTATCAAAATTATGCTAACTGGGAACGAGGAGTTCGAACTCCAAAAGAATCCACTATACAAAAACTAGCAGAAGCACTTGAAGTAACTCCAGACTATCTCACAGGGCAAAGCTATGTTATTGACCTCGAACCATATAGCCCCACAGAAGAGGATATGAAAGCAGTTAGAGAGCTCATAGATACATATTTCAGCAATAAGCCATAATCTCCTACATTTGAGCCTACGGCTCAACCACTATCACGTGGAGTGAGAAAATCAAAAAACGCCAAAGTTTAACAACTTAGGCGATTTTTTGCTTTGATATGCTATAATTACTTTTGGCGCACCTTCTTGGAGCATTTCTGCCTAGGAAGGGGGTGAAATGTATGCTTCAAATTCTATTCGTATCTGTAGTCGCACCTATTGTGGTGGGTGTCGTCCTCGAATTAATCAAGGACTGTTTAAAAAATCGACATAAAAAGCGCCATTAATTCCACATTTTTAAGCTGTCAGACCTACTCAATCTGGCAGTTTTTTTGTACAAAAAAATGAGCTACAGCTCCCCATAGCTCATTTGAATCTGTTGTGAATGTACACTCCAAATTCTATTCGTTAAATTCATTATACCACAACTTTTGGTTGTATAACAGATTATACAACCATTTTTTCATTTTGGTAGCTAAAATGGTAGCTCGAATAAAAAAATCATTTGAAATACGTAATTTTCAAAATCTCAAAATAGCTTAAAATCAACATTCCTTTATCATTTTTATAAACCACTCGTCTTAGCACTCTGGGGGTTTATCGAGTGGCGGCTTACGCCACCACTCCGTGCATTCGCACGCTCACTCCTTACGCTTCGCACGGAGCTATGCTTACGCTACTGCACGCATTAAATCCAAATAGAGAAAAACAGCTCCTTAATAAGTGGAAACTGCTGTCACGCACTACCGTTTGTGAGGGCAGTACGACCGTGGAAAATTGCTTGCCTTTGGCAAGTCGTCCTTCGGACAGACGGACAAGTCCTATAATTTACGCACCGCCGACTGCAGGTTTTATCAATTTTTTTGAATAAATCTAAGCCGTAGGCTTATTAAAATTCTCAAAATCTTTTTTGTACTCCGCTTCATCCGCCAAGATTTCATCAATAGCCGCATTCAAGGTCAACTCTCCTGCTTCTTTGGCAGAAAAGACAGATTGAATGGCATAGTAATCATCTTCAGTATAAGGAGCTTCCTCTCGAATAGAAAATCCCCCTGCAGCTAAACGCTCAATCACTGTTTTTACAGTTTTATTTGGCTGTTCCAATTTGCGGCTTAAAGATGTGATGGTATAAGTTTTTTCTTCTAATTGTCCTGCTTCTGCACGTTCTTGCTCAATATTTGAGATAGGAGGTGCTTCTAGCTGAACAGGTTGAACTTCTTCCAACACAGGAAGTTTTGCAAGTTCTGAGATAAAATCATACCCTTCCGCAATCGGCACAAGTGGACTATAAAATTCACGTGCCAATTCACCATTATTTGAAACATAACCACGACCGATTTTCCCTTTAATATATTTAAAGGTTTTCTTTTCGTTTTCATCCCCAAAAATCATACGATAACCGGAAGCCGTTAAACGACCAACCGCCAAACGTTTCATGAAGTTATCACGTAGCGCTGTTTTAAGATATTCCCCATCAGGGCGTTGCATAGCCAAGATAAGAAATACACCTGAAGCACGACCTTTTAAGACAATTTGTGTGACCCATTGAATCACTTCATCATATTCTTGATAAGATAAACTTGCAATGAAGGCTGCCCATTCATCAAAAAGAATAAAGTCAGGAGGCAATCCATAATCTGAATATCGTTTGCCTGGCTTATATTCTGGATGACTGGTCATGGTATCATAGCGCTGATTCATAAATTCAACAGCTTGCCTTAAGCAATTCATCATACTTTCTTTATCGATGAAAACACGGTCTTTAAAAACTGGAACATCTATTAAACCGACAAAATCTGAACGCTTAGGGTCACAGATACTCACTCTACCTACACGAGCCAAGGCTGAGAGCAAGGACATTAAGAGTACTGTCTTACCTCCACCTGTACCCCCTGCAATCAGTAAATGTGGGTCTGATTCATAATTCCAGTACACTCCATTCATGAGTTTCAAACCTAATTTCTTATCGATAACAACATCATCAACACCAATTCTATTTCGTTCTCCATCAATCGCAAACACATATTCTACATAAGACCTTTTAGCCAAAATCCTATTTTCATCAATAAAATTTTGTTCTTGAAAGTCCGCAAAGAAGGTTGTTTCTAATTCTGCAGAAAGAGATAAGAATTTTTCTTGATGTGTACCTCCATCAATTGGAAAATAAGTATGTAATTCATAAGAATTGGGCTGTTTTACATAGATTCGAGCAAGTTTATGCCGTTCCCTTGTTCCTTTATCTGTTTTAACCGTCACTTTCTCAATAAGATTGTGTTGCACAAGATAATTCAATAAAAGCCTTTTATAATTTTTCATAGAAAAACTTCTAAAATGACCATACGTGAATACCAGCAATCCAAATCCCAAAGAAAAAGCAATAAAAAAAATGCCTGTCAAAACAAGAGCGAGCATTTTAGAATCCATTGCTTGAAAATCTTTATAAAAAGCTGCACTAGGACTACTCAAAATAAGCCCTACAATGCCTACAAAACTTTGACGGTCATATTTATCAGACAGTCTTAAACGAGAACCCTTAGACACATTTTTTTGTCCCATAGGCTATTATTTTTGGTCTGCAGCTTTATTTTCTGATTTATTTTCAGGTTTTGGAGCAGCAGTTTGATTGGAATGATTAACTTTGCTTGCTTTTTCAATACTATCGGCACGGAACTTCACACCATCATAGTAATTTGTACGTGTTTGACCATTGTAAGTCGTCACTTCTTTATCATTCCAGAAGAAAGCAGAACGATTGCCGAGTTTGACTTCATCTTCAAATTCAATACCATCAAATTTTGTGGATTCAGGCATTTTAACTTCAATTTGTTCACCAAGTGCTTCAGAATAAAGTTTCACTTCATAATAGTCAACTACATTGGTTGGACGGCGTTTAATTTCACCTCCTTCAGCTTCATAATCTTCATAAACCATTTGTGGCACAGCAGTTTGGAAAGTAAGTTTTCCAAGCCCTTTGTCAAAATCTGCGATTTCTTCAGTCAATACATTTTGTTTTTCAAATACTGTACTTAATTTCAATGTCATATATATTTCCCCTTTTTAAACTAATTTCAATGATTCAGCGTAAACAACATATTCATAAACAAATTTCCCTTTTTGGGTACGATTGCGAACTTGTGCCAGTTTAACATCTGTCAAAACAACTTCTTGACGGCGTGTAGGTTTTGCGGCACTAGAGCCTTCGACACGGATTTCAAAACCTTCTGGTTGTTCTTTACTGGAAGCATGGTAACGAGTATAACCTTGCTCAACACCACGTTTTGCTTCAACTGTAACATTTTTATCTACGATGATTTTCTCACCGAGTAATTTTTTGGCTTTAATTGGAAATTTAATCATTTTCTCTCCTTAAGATTAATATATTTTGCTAGTTAATGTCATAGCAGACAAAGTTAGGACATCATTTTTTCAGGTTAAATATGAATTTGAAAATTAATAATGGTAATAACACAATTGAGATAACCATAGCCATTAATATTATCACTAAAGAAACATTTTCTTCATCTTCATTTGGCACTTCATAATAATCATAAATCATATTTTCATAACCTCAATAAATATTTACTTAAGACATAAATTTTTTATATGTTGCTTTAACACGTGTTAAAGTCCGTTCTGCATTCAAAAAGCCCCAGTCATTACTGGAAGCTTTTATTTTTTGTAACTGATCTATCGCTTTTTTATACGACAGTTGCAAGGCTGTTCTTTGGTCATAACGTAAACAACAGTCCATATGAAAATTATCATATATCAAATTGCAACGTCGCTCTATTTCTGTCAAATAGTTTCCTCTCTTATTCTAAATTATTCAACCAGTTCTCACTCTCATGAAAAATCCTTTGAATAACAACTTCATCTGAATAATCAATAAAAAAATACCAATATTTCCATTGGTATTTTTTACGTATTTTTTTATTGTGTTCAAGTAAAGGATAACCTGATGGATTTTTTGAAATACTATCCTTAGCATTTTCAAACTCTCTATCAAATTTTCTTAAAACTTGTCTTGACCTTGTTTGATAGTAAAGGAAGTCCCTTAAGCGTTCTAGGTCACGAGCTGCTTTAGTCGATAAACGTACGTTGTTCATCTTTAACCTTTAATCTTCCCAATGCTTCATCAGCATCTACTGTCCCTTCTCTGTAAGCAGAAGATAAGCCCTCCATAAGTTTACCATCTAGGATAACTTGATTACGGAGTTTTCGCAGTTCATCCTGCATATCGTCATATTCTCTTTTAGAAATGGTAACCATTTCCTCACGTGATATATTCAGCATAGCCATAACTTATCTCCTTTACTTTTTCTACTTTGATTATACCATAGCTTTATAACTCTATAAACTGTCCTACTTTCTTTTAGATTTTATCTTTGCGTTATATTTTGATTTTCAGTGCTTATCGACTACCGCCCTCCGTCTGCCGTACTAGCAAATAGTTCAAGGTTTGAAAAACAAAAAAAGCTCTTTCCACGACCAAGAAGAAAGAGAGTGTGAAGCCATTAGACATTCACTATTGACCGTACAGGAATCGAACCTATATTTTCTTTGGTACTCTGATGAAAACCAAAGATGTTTTACATTAAACTAACAGTCATTATAAAATCAGCTATAAAAGCCGATTTTTTAAAATTTATAACATATACTATTAAAATATCTTCATCATACATTACTGCCAGTAAAACAAACATTACTCTAGGAGCAACTCATTGACTTAAGTTTCTCTTTATAAATAAAAAGAACAAACACAATCTATTTAGTTGTTCATTGACTTAAGTTTTTACTGTTTTTCAGAACAAGCCCTATCTATTATTTCAGAAGGTCAGATATTCTTTCTTTTCTTTAGATATTTTTGATTGAATTGAGAAAGCGTGGAAGATACCCTGAAACTCAATATCCAGATAATGTAATATATCATTCAACATTATCACTATTTCTTTAAATATTTTTGTTTTAGCTGAGAAAGCGTGGATATTATACCCTGAAACTCAGCAGTCTTATTAGTTTTTTGTTTGAGTGACTTGTTAACCCCTTGTCACCAAGAGCAAGAAAGGCACGGACTTTTAGGATAACAAACACAATGAAAGTTGGTTTGGTTTCCGATTCACACGAGTTCTTCTGCTATTGCATAATGCTAGCATGAATCCTATATCCCAAAGGGCAGTTTTCTGCCACCTTTATACTCCTTCAGATTTTCTAGGCTCTCCTATCTCTCTGAAGTTGCTCCGCTCAGTCGTATCTTTCATTCACCTGCAGATTGTACACATTATCTCACTTTACTGTTGCGTACCCACCATCAGTCAATTAATCACACTTGAAGCAAATACTTCTTCATGCTATAATAGTAGTGTTCATGTACTATTAGTAGCACAATTAGGTTTAACTTTTTTGTTTTACTTAATTGAGTTATTTATAATGTTACAAATGCTCCATTTATTGGGGCTATTTGTTTATTTATGTTTTCAAAACAGTTAATGCATTCATTAACTATATTTATATTTTAATGTATTCATTAAAATTTGTCAAGCATTAAGTACAAATTTTTTTGATTTTTTTGGGAGGAATATTTTATGTTCTATGAAAGACTGCAGTTACTTGCAAAAAAAAATAAAAAATCATTAAATCAAATCGAAAAAGAATTAGAGTTACCCAAAAACACTCTTTATAACTACAAAAAAAACAGTCCTACAACTGACCGCTTAAATGCTTTAGCTAAATATTTCAATGTAAGTACTGATTACCTTCTTGGACGTGAAGAACAAAAAATAGATAATGATTTAACTGAAGAAGAAAATGAACTTCTCGCTGCTTTTCGCCTTGATAATAAAGACATGAGTTTAGAAGAACAAGCTGAATATGATGAAGCTATTAAAGAAATGATGGCAATAGCTAAAAGACTATTAAATGATGATTCTAAATGGAAAAAATAGATTATCATTATGAAAAAATTCGAATATCGAACTTCAAGTTCTCAATTTTATAAACAATGCCTCACAAAAGCAAATTTGTTACTAGATCAAATTTCTGAAACATTAAAAAAGCCTAAAATTAAAATAACTCCATTAGATATTATTTTCTATTTTGAAATGAATTATAATATTCTTTTCACGTTTTTTGGGTCTACTCCTTCACACAAAATAAATAAATTTGAAGCACTAGTACAAAATTCTAACTTTGAATTTGTAAATAAGAAAATGGTTAATCGCCTCGCAGGTATCACTATTCCTAAAAATGGAAGAATAGTCATTATGATTAACCAAACTATGCCACGTTCACGTGTTATTTATACAATACTTCATGAACTTTGCCATTTATACTTTCATAATATGGAAGCAAACAAAAGAATTTTTGCTTCAAAATTCTATGGAAATTATCCTGATAAAATACTACCTTATGAGGATGAGGCGAATATCATAGCTTCTATCTTATTTTGCCCCACCGACAAACTGGAATCATTATTTTACAGAAATTATTCTTTTAGCAAAATTATCTTAGTAACTAACATGAGTCACAAAGCTTTGCATAATCGACTTATGAATTATTTATATCATATTTTAAAACTACCTCGACCACTAGCTTTGGAACTAGTTTTAGGACTAAAAAATAATAATCATCTTGCTTCTAATAAAATAAAAAATCTCGTAATCCAAAAAAACTCAGGAAATGCGGCTAATAATAATTCTCCAATTAAAATAAGTAATGGAAATATTATAAATATAGTATCCTGTGTGTCCTTTTTAAAACGCCTATCATTAAACGAACTTATTTTAGAATTAGAATATGCACATTTCACTAAAAATACCTTATTGGAAGAATTAGTAATGAATGAATATTATAAAAAGCAATCAAAAAAACTGCTGGTTTAATCCAACAGTTTTATTTATTTTTTACGAGCATTTTTGTAAGTTTCTGAACCTTCTTTTACATAATCTTGTCCATAAAAACTAAAAATATCACCTTTTATAGTATAAGGTGTACTAGCTTCTCCAGCATATGACATAGTTTTTTTCTTTAGATCTAAATCCCAAGAAGAATCACCTTGTCCCTCTGTATCTGAAGTATATGTTAATTTATCACCTTTTATAACAATTTTTGGTGTATCAAAATATTTAGTATCTTCTTTATCATAATCTGAATAAGAATAATACGTTCCATCCAAATTGTTTGATTTTATTTGTTTTATTCCAAAAAATACGGAAATTAAAACTACTAAACCGATAATACCAATAATATAATATTTTTTACTTTTCATTTTCCTACCTTATTTCTAATAAATTCTACACGAATGGAACCATCATGTGTTAAATTGATATTTAGACTACCATTCTGTATGCTATCTTCTAAAAATGAAATTGCATATGGTTGAAGATTATATTGAAATAGACCTCTATTATCACTCAATTCAGCTGAACGATAGATTATATGCTTTTGTTCTAACGGAACTCGCATACCATCAGACATTGACACGCTAGCTGCCATGTTAAAACTATTACTATCATCATTGTAAAAATATCTAACTAACCAAGTTATTTCATGAACTGATATTGTATTTTCTAAATACTTCAAGGCAATTTTTTTAGGAGAAAAAATTAGCTCAAAACCAATACTCCACAAAACTCCAAGTGCTATTAAAATTAAATATAATCCAGATATTACCAAAGCCAATCCTATGTACATTTGATAATCTTTTTTAAAAGATTCCAATCCAATTTTTAAAATAACTTGATTAGGTAGATAAGTTATTAATAAAGTCCCTAAAAAAATTATTGCCATTAATAGGGTTAAATTAATCTTTTTTATTAGTTCTCCAATAAACTCGAACATTTTATTCTCCATCTTTAATATAAAAACATACTCTTAATATATATTTTACCATAAATAAAATTTATAAAATAAAAAGTCGTTAATAATAACGGCTCTTTACTTTATAAATTTTAAACACACTGCTTCATTTGCTTGGTTAATTTTTTGGTTAGTTTTAATCTTCCTTTATCAGAAAGGTTCATTTACTGCGGTAAATACAAACTTTAAGATAAAGCTTTATTTTAGCATAATCACACTTACAAAGTAAAAAGTCATTCTAAGACTTTTTACTTTTATTTTAAACGGCTATCTATCTGACTAAAATCCCTTTATAATTAGGCTTGGGCAAACTAATATGATACACCGAATTCACTATAAATATACTCTATTAAAATTGGTGTTAGGTCGTACCCTAAAGATTTTTCAACTAACTTGTCTAAAGTTTTATAACTCAACTCTCTACCATATCTTTTAATACTTTGATAAAAATAATTAGTTATAACAGAAGCTTTTATTATTGTAATTGGTTCATTTTTAATATCCCTTATACACGCTGGGGTAAAATCAGGTGTAACAACAATAGTGTATAAAAGGGAATGCCTCTCTCTATGTTGTTTAAGTCTTGAAGAATGAACTTCAAGTAGCTTATTTTTAGTAGACTTCGCTTCAATAGTAAAGTTCTTTTTATGAACTTCTGAAACATCATAGATACAAACAACATCTGGTTCACCAGCTCCTGAAATTTTTCTTGCCGAAACATCTTTAAATAAATTAAATGCGTCTGCTAAAGCATCTTCAAATAAATCATAATCTCTATGTTTTTCATTTCTTGAATACCTATTTATAGAAGAAACAATTTCAAGAAGTTCTTGATTTTCCTCACCAATGGTTTCACCAATTTCAGTCAATAATTCCTTAGGATAAAAGCTATAAAAAGACATTACTATATCTTCCATAAACTTCCCTTGAGCATCTTCTCCTTCAGGATAAGGCTTTTCATAAAATGGATATTTCTCTAATAGTCTTTTCACAAATGGAAATACTTCTTGTGATAAGCTAACATAGTTAGTCCTATAAGCTCTATGGCCAGTATTATTCCCTTGAACTAAGCTTCCCACACTTTCACCTTCAACAATATCTAATATACCTGCACCTTGAAATAACTGAGAAGCATAGCTCCACTCATGTATAGAGTTAGCCAATACACTTTCTTGTTTTTTAAATTCAACTAATTTTTCTTCAACCGAAGTTTTTCTTAGAGCTAATATATCCTGTATTAAATCCTCATATGTCAGTTTATCACATCGTTTAATAAACATAACTAGAAAAAAAACTTCATCATTATATAATTTTCCAGAAAGTCGAGGATCAACCAATAAATTAAACAAGAGGCGAAATGGAAAAATATTAAAATCTCCTGACATTTTTGAAAAAGGTTGACGAAACGGATTACCTATTAACATCGTCAAAAAAATTTTAGATACCTTTTCTGAATCTCCAATGTTATCTAGTAACAAATTCCCCAAAGGACTGAAAACAAATTTTTTATCGCCTTGCTTTTTAGTTTTTCCTTTAGCATAAAAACCAAACATATACCAAGCTATTTGAATAATCTTAAACTTACCTGTGTCAATACTAATCTTTTGTCGAGGAGAATATACGCCTTCATTTTCCATCTCTTCTAACATCTCTGTGATGCCTTTATCAGTCAATATTGCATTTCTACGAAGTGCGTAAGCATAAACAATCATTAAATCAAAATCTTTCATGTACTTCATTATTGTCCATTTTTGCTTTAAATCATATCTATTATATTCAATCATTCTAAAATGTCTCTTTCCACTTAATTTATTTTTTTATCATTTCTACAATTTTCTTACTAAGTAATGGTGGAACCGACTCTCCTATTAACATTCGAACAAATTTATCTTCTTTTTCATCTAGCTGTTCTGGGATATTCCAATCAAGTGGTAAAGAGGAAACAATAATTATTTCACGCAAGGTTAGAGCCCTAGCATCACTCCAAGTTCCATCATCTTTTAGTCTACCTGGATGTACATTATTGTGGCCACTAATCATAAAATTATTTGTAGCTCTAGCTGGGGAAGGTTCTGACCATTTCATTCTCTTATATGTATTATGAAACCCCTTAACTTTTACTCCATCCTTTTTCTTAGGATAATGTATAGGATTAGTCATTGCACTTTTTCCTTCTGGAGTATGCTTCATCACATGCACATTCATCTCGCTAGCTTTTAAGGCATTATGCCATTTTAGTGAACTTTTTTCCCCTGCCTCGAGACTCGGAAGATTACCAATAGATTCTTCAAGAGTAATTATCTTATCGTCTTTTTCAGGCCATGCCCATGATAATTTCTTTTTAAATAATTTTACAATAGCACGAGGACGACTTTGTGGTACTCCATAATCTTTTGCATTCAGAATATCTGCTTCAATAGTATATAAATCACCAAACTCTTGTTCTAGAATATCAATAAATGAATATTCCCCTTCTTCATATGTAAACTTCATTTTCAAAAATTTAGGAACATTTTCCACTAATACATAGCTCGGGTGTAAATCATGAATCGCTTTAATAACATACCAAAAAAGTTCATTTCTTGCATCAGTATAATATTGTTTTTTTCCTAGGGTACTCATTCCTTGACACGGAGGAGTACCTATAATCATATCTACTTTCTCTTTTTTTGCAGAGTTAATTACTTTGTTATATATAACATCATCAGTTATACTGCCCGTTATCATATATGTATTAGGATGAAGTCTCTTATAATAATCTGCTCGTTCTGGAACCACTTCATTGGCAACTTTGACATCAAACCCAATTTCTTCAAAGTAGGTTTCAGCAATACCCGCACTAGAAAACAGCGATAACAGTTTTATATTGTTTTTCATTTAATACCTTTTACTATTTCTTTTAACATCAGTGGAGGAATTCCTTCACCTATCAATGTTCTAAATTGTCTTTCACTTAAATTTGAAGGAATGTCCATATCTCCAGGCAAAGAAGAAATTATCAATAATTCCCTTAATGATAGAACTCTTGCATCAGAATATGTACCATCGCTTTTGAGTCTTCCCGGATGAACATTTTCCTGAGAAGAAATAATCTCATTTCTCATTGTCACTGTTGGAGCTGGAACATCCCACCGCATACGCTTATATGTGTTATTAAAGCCTTTTATTCTCTCACCATCAACCTTTTTCGGAAAATAATGCTTATTATCAAATGCACTTTTCCCTGTGGGTGTATGCCTCATACATAAAATTTGATTATCAGGATGCTTTCTAGAAAAATGATTTTTTACACTACTCTTCTCCCCAGATTCTAAAATTGGCAAATTACCTATAGCATCCTCCAATGAAACTATTTTTCCACTTGGACTAACTCTCCAATCTAAACCCTTCTTCCATACTCTATATACTATTCTAAAGCGAGTCTGAGGAACTCCAAAATCTGCTGCATTATATTCTACAACTTCAATATTATAATATTTTTCATATTTCACTTTCAATAATTCTTCCAGTGACAAAAATTCCCCCTTATATGGAAATACCATCTTTTTAAAACGAGGAACATTTTCTATAAGTAAATAATTGCTTTTTAATTTATCAAAAACCTCTAATGCCTCTAATACTAAATAATTTCTAGGATCTTTTAGATAATCCTCTTCTTTCTTATTAAGACCTGCTAATGAGACTCCTTGACACGGAGGAGTTGCAATAATTAAATCTATTTTCTGATTCAATACCTTATCATATATTTCTTTTTTTACTCTGTCCCTCGTCAAATCTCCTATAATAATATCTGTATCAGGATAAATATCTTTATGAGCTTCTGCACGTAATCGTTCAAGTTCACATGATAATACCATATCTATTCCTGCAGACTTTAAGTAGTACTCTGCAACTCCTATACTAGAAAATAATGATATACCTTTCATTCTTCCTCTTATTCTATTTATCTAACTTATTACCTTAAAATATCCACATGATAATTTTTTTATATTTATATTCATATGGTAATCATATAATTCTACACAACATTATAACATTTAAGCTTAAATTTTCAGTAATATTTGTACCAATCATCGCACTATTTCAACTGCACCATCATTTAAAATTTAAAGTACTATTCAATGATTATATTGACTATATATTCTCCATTTACTTTTTAAATATCACAAAATATATGATTTAGTAACTCTTTCTCATCGCTAAGTATTAAAAAAGAATATATTATAAATATTTTTTTCTTTCAATTTTTGCATCCACACAGTAAAAAAATTGCTAAGCTATTAAAACTCAGCAGTTTTTTATTCGACAAATTACACACACACTTTAATTGCTTGGTTAGTTTTTTGGTTAATTTAATACCCCTTCTATCACAATTACTGTTATAGTGCGGATAGACAAATTTTAAATCATTTTACCATAATGCTTTATATTAATATTTTATCACAATCAAACCTACAAAGTAAAAACCGCAGAATTATTATTTCACGGTCTTTATTTTATAAATTTTATTACACACATTTTCATTGCTTGGTTAGTTTTTTGGTTAGTTTTTATTTAATAATACTCTAAACCCAATAATAATAATCAAAAAACAAATATTTTGCTATAATTACATTATACAATAGAAGTAACAATTTAATATATGGAAACACACACATGCTAAAATATCCTCAAGGATTAAATAAACAAAGAAAAATTTTTTCAGAAAAACAAACGGAGAAAAAAGTGGTGCATAACACTGCGAAAAGTGCTCCGAATATGGTAAAATCTAAATCGGCAGTAAAATTTGGTAAACGTGGAATGAACTTTGAAGCAGAGATTAATGCGACGAATGATTATTATCTCGCACATGATATCGCTGTGATCCATAAAAAACCAACGCCTATACAAATTGTAAAGGTGGATTATCCCCAACGTAGCCGTGCTAAAATTACCGAAGCCTACTTTAGACAGGCTTCAACGACAGATTATTCTGGCGTCTACCAAGGAAGATATATTGATTTTGAAGCCAAAGAAACCCATCAGAAGACAAGTTTTCCTCTGAAAAATTTTCATGAGCATCAAATCGTCCATATGTCTAAAGTTCTTGAACAAAAAGGGATTGCCTTTGTTCTTTTACACTTTGCGTCTTTGGGCGAAACTTACTACTTGCCTTCTGAGAATTTGATTCGTTTTTATCAAGAGAAAAAAGGTTTGAAATCTATCCCTCTTGATTACATTAAGCAACATGCTTACCAAATTTCATCAAATCAGATTCCTAGGATTCCATACTTGGATATCGTTAATCAACTTTGCGAGGTGAATTAAAATTCCTACTAATAAACGAAAAAAATCAAAAATGAATCGAAATACAAACACAACAGTCAAAAGGTCCCTCATTTCGACATTGAAATGGGCTTTAATTCTTATTTTTTCAACAATCATCCTGACTTTTGTTGCTGCTGGTGCACTCTTTATCTATTACGCTAAAGATGCCCCAAAATTAGACATGAGTAAATTACAGTCACCACCATCAACTGTAGTCTATGACAAGGACGAGAAAGTAATTGCCACCCTTGGAGCTGAACAGCGCGATTTGGTACAGACTGATAATATCCCTGTCATGCTCGTTAATGCTGTAACCTCGATTGAAGACCGTCGCTTTTTCAATACACGTGGTGTTGACCCAATACGTATTGCTGGTTCTTTAGTTAATAACTTGCGTGGCGGACATATCCAAGGTGGTTCTACCTTAGATATGCAGTTAATTAAGCTGTCTTTCTTCTCCACAGACTCCGCAGACCAAAACATGAAAGTCAAAATTCAAGAAGCTTGGCTTGCCTTACAGCTGGACCAAAAATGGTCGAAAGAGCAAATATTTACCGCTTATGTTAATAAAGTCAATATGGCAAATGGTTATTACGGTATGGGCACAGCTTCTCAAGCTTACTACAACAAACCCTTAACCGAGTTGTCTATCGCACAATTAGCCCTGCTCGCGGGTATGCCACAAGCGCCAAATACTTATAATCCTTATAAAAATCCAGAAGCAGCAAAATATCGTCGTGATTTGGTTATCAATTCGATGTACCGTAATGGTAAAATTACGGCGAAGCAAAGAGATGAAGCCATCAATACACCGATCGATGATGGTTTGCAAGATTTGAAGAGTGGTGTAAATATCCCTGACTATGCCAATGACTTCATCAATGAGGCCATTAAACAAGCCAGTCGAGAAACAGGGACAGACGCACCGAATGCTGGGTTAAAGATTTATACCACACTTGACAGCAAAGCGCAGGAAAATCTATTCAACATTGTCAATACCAATGATTCTGTACCATTCACTGATGACGAACTTCAAGTTGCTTCAACTTTGATTGATACACAGACAGGTGGCGTTGCTGCCCAAATCGGTGGACGTAAGCAAGAAATCGTTCCTTTTGGCTCAAATCAAGCTACAGAACCTACTCGTGACTGGGGTTCAACGATGAAACCACTCATCGACTACGCACCAGCTTTTGAAAATGGCATTTATACAAGCACTGCCCAAACCATTTCTGACTCTGGTCCCTATTTCTATCCCGATGCTCAAAATATTCAATTGAATAACTGGGACAATCAGTATCTGGGAAATATCTCCGTACGACAAGCTTTAGCACTTTCACGTAATATCCCAGCCATTAAAACTTTAGCTGCTGTAGGACTAGATAATGCGACCGCTTTTGCCAACAAACTCGGATTTAAGTATCCTGTAGAAACAGGAAAATATGATGACAAAGGTGACCCTATTTTTGAACCTGGAACTATGACTTTCGCTAATGGGATTTCAAGCAACTCAAGAAGCAGGGATTCTCAATATGGTGCAAGTTCTGAACGTATGGCTGCTGCCTATGCTGCTTTTTCGAACGATGGTATCTACACAAAACCTTACTATGTTTCGAAAATTGTGATGCCTGACGGCTCGACAAAGACTTATGAGCCAGAGCGCACACGTGCGATGAAGTCCTCAACTGCTTACCTCATTACCGATATTCTCAAAGATGTTATCAAAGGAAATGACGGAACAATACCTGCTCTTTCTACAGGTCTTTATGCGCAAACTCCTGGCCTTCCTGAAGCAGGGAAGACCGGAACTTCCAACTACGATGATGCTGAGTATCCAAAAGCACTTGAAACAGCTGGAATCACTCAAGCTCAGCTTCAAGGTGGTTCAATGGCACCAGACGAAAACTTTGTTGGTTACACACCACAATATTCTATGGCTGTATGGACAGGATATAAAAATAGACTACAGCCTGTCTATGGTGAAAATATGTACGTCGCTGCTAAGGTTTTCAAAGCAATGATGACGGATTTATATCCTGATCCAACATCAGTTGCAGACTGGCAAATGCCAAGTGATGTCGTAAAACAAGGTTCTGACCTTAGTGTAACAGGAAATTAATTTATGAAAATCGAGAAAATCGTTAGTGAAATTGCTCAGGAAAATGCTTATATCCTGAGCAATTCTGCTTTGAGTATACTTATTGATCCTGGAAGTCAACCAGAAAAAATTATTGAAAAACTCCACGAAATTGACAAACCTTTAACTGCTATTCTCCTCACGCATGCACATTTTGACCACATTATGGGACTCGATGCTCTCAAGGAAGCATATCCCAAAGCTAAAGTCTATCTGCATGCAAATGAAAAAGAGTGGCTAAAAAAACCCGAGCTCAATGCTTCAGCCTTAATGATGCCTTCACCTGTCATTTGTAAGAGTGATGCAGATGAATATTATGACTGTGATACCCCTTATAATCTCTCTGGGCTGAGTTTCCACGTGCGTCATACTCCTGGGCATTCTACCGGAGGGATCAGTCTGGTTTTTGAAGAAGAAAAACTTGTTTTTTCTGGTGACGCACTTTTTGCCGATGCAATTGGAAGAACAGACCTCCCCACTGGAAATCACAGTCAACTACTGCAATCTATTGAGGAGAAACTTTTTACACTTCCCGAAGACTATACAGTTTATCCTGGGCACGGTCCAAGAACGACAATCGGAAAAGAAAAGCTTTATAATCCATTTTTCTAATATAAAAAAGCCCATAGGGGCTTTTTTATTAGGTTTAATAAACTTCTAGAAATTTTACTCAATAAAAAATATCTCTACTTGAGAGAGATATTTTTTTATTATACAGATAATGTTTGTCCAGGATAGATATTCCCTGTGATACCGTTTATTGCAGCAAGATCATCTGCTGTTCTTCCATAAGCAGAAGCAATTGATGTTAATGTATCGCCTGATTGGACAGTGTAAGAGCTATAAACGGTACTTGTAGCCATCGTTGTAGCACTTGTAGTTGATGTGGTCGTTGCAGTAGTTCCAGCTGATGGAATTTGGAGGACTTGGCCTTGCATGATATGATCTATAGCTGAAAGACCATTTTGTGAGAGGATCGCATCCATTGACACACCATAATGTTCTGCAATATCGTAGACTGTATCACCTTCATGAACAGTATAGGTTTGTGTACCATATGAGCTTGTATCGGTAGAAGTTGTAGTTGTCACATAGCTTGTTGTTGAAGTTGTGGCTACTTCTCCACCATCATAAGCTGTTAATCCATACTGTGCAATAACTGCATTTAATTTTGAAGCATAATTTGGATCTGTGGCATAGCGTCCTTGCAACCAAGCAGTTGCATCTTGATAAGAGCTTGTATTTTCACGCCAAACACCTGAATACAAGAAAGATCCACGTAATAAACGTGCTTGTGCTGCACAAGCCTCCGCAACTGAAGCATAAGCTTGGAAAGGCTCCACGACATTATGCATTTGTCCGTCAAGAAATTCTTGGGTAGGCAAATAAACTGGATTTCCTGAAGTGTATTTCACTCCAAAAATATTGTTATAGTTCACAGCCAATGCACTTTGTCCCGCACTACTTTCCAAAATACCTTGGGCGATCATAACTGATGGATAAAGACCATACTCGTTTGCGACTGGAGTTGCTGCTTCAGCCAATTCTTGTACTGACATTGCTTGAGCTTTTACAGCCCCAAGGCTTGTAAGAGCTACAGCTGCTGCGCCAAATAAAAATTTGTGTTTTGTATTCATTTTAAAAACTCCATAAATAAAATATTCATTATTCCTAAGTATATACTATTTATTATCTAATGTAAAACTATATAACCCTTGATATTATATTTTTATAGCGTTCATTCGCTTTTTTTATGTAAAACTGATAAAGTAGGTTTTATAATAAGAAGCAGGATCATCAAAGATAAAAGGAGAACTTTATGTCTAAAATTTATGAAAACATTACTGAACTTATTGGTCAAACACCCATTATTAAACTTCGAAATCTTCCTGAAGACAGTGCGGAAGTTTATGTTAAGCTCGAGGCATTTAATCCTGGAGGCTCTGTAAAAGATCGCATTGCACTCAATATGATTCGTCAAGCAGAGCGTGATGGGCTTCTAAAAGCAGGGGGAACCATTATTGAGCCGACTTCTGGTAATACAGGTATTGGGCTTGCCTTTGTTGGCGCTGCTTTAGGCTACAAGGTTGTAATTGTCATGCCAGAAACATTCTCACTCGAACGCCGCAAATTGATTCAAGCTTATGGTGCCGAACTTATTTTAACTCCTGCTGCTGGAGGGATGAATGAAGCCATTGCCACAGCAGAACGTCTTGCAGAAGAAAAAGGCTGGTTCCTCCCCCTTCAATTTGACAATCCGGCTAATCCAGCTGCCCATGAAGCCACAACAGCTGTAGAAATACTAGAAGCTTTCGGCGAAACCGGGTTAGACGCTTTCGTGGCCGGTGCTGGTACCGGGGGTACTATTTCTGGTGTCACACATGTGCTGAAAAAATCTAATCCTAAGCTCAAAAGTTATGCCGTAGAACCTGCAAGCTCTCCTGTCTTAACAGGCGGTCAACCACAGCCACATAAACTTCAAGGGATTGGTGTTCCATTTATCCCGAAAGCATTGGATACTTCTTCTTATGATGAAGTAATTGATGTCCCGGTGGAAGAAGCTTTTGCTACTGCTCGCAAAATTGGTTTTAGTCAAGGTTTCCTTGTAGGGATCTCAAGTGGTGCAGCGATTTGGGCTGCCCTTGAAGTAGCTAAGGAGTTAGGAAAAGGCAAAAAAGTCTTGACCTTGTCTGCAGACAATGGCGAACGCTATCTCTCTACCGAACTGTATGATTTTTAATTCTTAAACTCTTAACTTAAGAGAAAAATCAATAGTTGTATTTTAGCCAACTCTTTGCTTAAACAACAGATAAAAAAGCTCCGACACTTAATCGGGGCTTTTATTCTTTTATCAATTCGCCACTTTAAGCATTTCTTGATAAATGTTGCGGAAGATTGTAAGAAAGGCTTCAATCTCTAACATATTATTTGTATGGTCCAGACTGACACGTACAGCGCTGGTTGCAAGATCAGGTTTGACATGCATCGCCATGAGTGTACCGGCAGCAGCATTTTTCTTAGAAGAACAGGCAGATGTTGTTGAGATGAAAATCTCATGTTTTTCAAAAGCATGAACAACAACTTCTCCTCTCACTCCGCGAATTCCAAAGGTCAATATATTTGGTGCGAAGTCATCCATTTCCGAAAAGAGGATAATTTTTTCTTGATTAGAGAGTTCTTCGAAGATGACCGCTTTCATTTGCCAAATTTTTTCAACTTTATGATCAAAATCTGATAATGCAAGACGAAGCGCCTTAGCTGTAGCAGCGATACCAGCCACATTTTCAGTCGTCGAACGCTTGTTATTTTCCTGACCACCGCCATGTAAAAGAGGGGCTAGGCGTTTTCCTGATTTGATGTAAAGGAAACCTACTCCTCGTGGACCATGGAATTTATGTGCTGAAAATGTTGCAAAGTCCACACGTTCCAACATAAAGTCCTCAACAGCTATTTTACCAATGGCTTGGACAGCATCAATGTGGAAAGAAATGGTAGGACGATTTTCCAAGAGTTTAGCGATTTCTTTAATTGGTTGAATAGAGCCTATCTCGTTATTTACGGCCATGACAGATACCAAAATTGTATCTTCGCGGATTAATGCCTCAAGTTCTGAAACTTTAACAAATCCCCGTTCATCAACAGGTGCTTCATCAATCTCAAAGCCTTGCGTAGCTAACCATGCTGCAGTATTTTTAACTGCAGGATGTTCTATGGCTGAGATAATGATGTGCTTCCCAAATCTTTCTTTTTCATATGCCACACCTTTTAAGACCCAGTTATCGCCTTCTGTTCCACCGCTGGTGAAGAAAATTTCCTCGGATTTAACATGAAGTAAATCCGCAATCTGGCGGCGTGAAGCGTCCAAAAGACGTGTTGCAGTCGTTCCTAAACTGTGCAAGCTCGAGGGATTTCCCATAATTTTAGTGGCTACATCTGTATATGTACGTAAAACTTCTGGATTTATAGCTGTAGTAGCTGAATTATCAAAGTAAATGATTTTAGTTTCCCCATTTCTGAATAACATTTAGCAGCTTCCTTAGCTTAAATAAAAGAAAGCTTTTTTCATCCTTACATTCTATCACTTTTTTCGCGCTTTTTACAGCTTGAAAATCGTTAGGAGCACAACTGTTCACCATCATTTAGTTTTCCTATAAATATCGACACGGGATGGAAAACTTTTAGAATAACATCAACAATAAAAAAATACCATGGTTAACCACGGTATCAGTATTTCTACGCTAGATTATTTAACAGCGTCTTTCAAAGCTTTACCAGCTTTAAATGCAGGAACTGTAGTTGCTGCGATTTGGATAGCTGCACCAGTTTGTGGGTTGCGTCCTTCGCGAGCTGCACGTTCACGAGTTTCGAAAGTACCGAAACCGATAAGTTGAACTTTTTCTCCTTTTGCGAGGAATTCAGTTACTGATTCACCGAAAGCGTTAACTGCTTTTTCAGCATCTTTTTTAGTCAATCCAGCTTTTGCTGCAACTTCAGCAATAAGATCTTGTTTGTTAGCCATTTTAAAAATGTCCTCCATATTTTGTTTTACCTGTTCTTATTAGGCACTTTTCATTTTATCAAATGTTGTGTCCCTTTGCAAGCCTAAACAGCGTTTTTCTGCGGTTTTTAGCTGATTTTAAGGTTGAATCATCAAATTAAAAGTAAAGTTTCCACTGACTAAATCTAGCTGATTTGCTTTTAAGTATAAGTTATCTGCTAAGGCAAGTTGTGGTAAATGTAATATGACTTGGTCCTTCGTCGGCAAAACTTCGACAAAGTTTGGAAGTTTAATACTTGACTTCACATAAGCGAGAACAGCGCTTGTAGGTAAGTTCAATGTCCCTGCCGAGACGTTCTTCACTTGAAGCGCAACAGAACCATCATTTAAAGCCAGAGGTTCGAAATAGATATAGAGCGGAATTTTTTGACCAAAAAGTTGGTACGAGGCTTCTAATACAGCTTGACTGTTCGATAAATAGAATTTGTAGCTCATCTCTGATGTCTGAAAATCTTGCAAATAAGTATTAATAAGCTGGTTTAATTGGTTACGATCAGTCGTTATTTTGGCAACTTCTGTCGTCTCTGTAGGCTTACTTCCTTGTCCTAAAGATTGTTGATCTCGTACATTAAATACGCGACTCGAAATGAAAGCAAAAGTTCCTAGATTAATTGCTAATAGGGCAAGAAAGAGCCATTTCCAGATTGTTTTTTTATTTTTCATTGATCACCTGATATTCTTTGAACACTGCATCAGCCATGATTTGATAGCCAATGTTGTTGGGGTGGAAACTATCTGCTGTATAAAGGAGGTCATTGATTTGGGATTGATTTTCAGAAATACCTTTCTCCCCTCCAATTCCTTTGTAAAGCAAATCATTAATGGCAATAAAGCTTGTACTTTTCTCTTCTTTTACAGTTTCTTCCGTCGCGATATTCCAATTATTAATGATTGTTTGCAAGGCCGTTATATTAGGAAAATTCATATAGAAAGGATTATAAATACCTAAAACATAGACATGAGCCTTAGGATTATTTAGCCGAATAGTATCAAATATTTTTTTCAGTTCTGTTTGATAATTGCGCGCAGGTTGCTCAAAATCTTTTTCTTTAAGTTTTGAAAGATGAGCAGCATTATCTCGGATGACTTTCATGACGTCATTGCCACCAACAGTTAAAGTGATAAAATCCGCATCTTTTATAGCTGCTTGAATATCTCGGCTCTGTATTCTATCGTAGATTTGTGTACTGGTATCACCCGCATGACCAAAGTTTTGTAACTCTACTTTTTCTGTGGTTTGGTTTTCTACCTCTTTTGCTAAAAGAGGGACGAAACCACCCTGGCCTGTTGCATCACCAATACCTTCAGTTAATGAGTCTCCCAACGCCACGTAATTCAAGGTATTATTTTGATTCTGTACTTCTTCTTTTAAACGGTTGCCAGCTGGAGCACTCAGCAAAGAAAGCAAACAGAATACAAGTAAACTTGCTAGCAAAAAGCCAGCAAGTTCAAGAATAATTTTCAGTTTTTTATTCATAATCAATCATAACAGCCCAAGCACCCGGTCCTGTATGAGTAGCAATGGTAGAGTTCGTATCTAAGATAGAAATAGGTTTTTCTACAAATTTTTGCAAAGCTTCCTTCGCTTTATTAGAAAAATCAAGACCTTCTACATGTGAAATACCAATCTCACGAATCTTGCGCCCAGAGCTTGCGATATGTTCTACTGTTTCATCTAACCATTTTGTAAAGGTCTTATTTCCACGTCCTCGTGTCATTACACCCAACTCACGGTTTTTAAGCTCCATCACGATACGTACATGCAAAAGACTTCCTACGATCCCTGTTGTACGACTGATACGTCCTCCTTTAACCAGGTTTTCGAGCGTCGAAATCCCAATAAAAAGTTCTGTATTTTCACGTACATGATTTATTCTCTCTAAGATTTCTTCTTTTCCGAGACCTTCTTTAGCTAATCGTGCAGCTTCCACTACTTGGAATTTTAAACCTTGGTCCGTGAAATCACTATCAAGAACTGTTACATCACGACCAGAAAGCATCGCTCCTTGACGCGCTGCTTGTACTGTACCGCTTAAACTTTCAGTGATATGGATGGAAATAATCGCATCTTCTTCGCTGGCAATTTCTTCATATTTTTCTGCAAAGACCCCTACAGGAG
Organism: Lactococcus formosensis; assembly: GCF_018403745.1. Classification (GTDB taxonomy): domain Bacteria; phylum Bacillota; class Bacilli; order Lactobacillales; family Streptococcaceae; genus Lactococcus; species Lactococcus formosensis. The sequence goes on from NZ_BOVP01000001.1 coordinate 367,500, forward strand.
GCTGGCTTGTTTTAGGCAACGCCTTTGAAGCCTTCATTTTTTCCATAAATGAGTCCAAGGGTAAGTCTGAATCAAGGTAAGTTGTACCGTCAATAGTTACCGATAATGGAACTACAGTAATATCAAGTTCTTCTACTAATTCTGGTTCAATCGTTATTGATGAATCTGTCACAATTTTAATTGTCATATTTTCTCCAAATCAAAATAAAAAGACTTCGATTTCTTTTCTAAACAATCTATGTTAATATATATTAATATTATACCAAATGAACTGCAATTTCGCTAATGCTCTTTTTCAAATTTATAAATATTTTGATTTTGGAAAGCGAAATTATTGTGGAAAGAAGGAGATCAATGGAAAAGCCAGCTTCTCGTGCTTATCAAATTGTCGACCAGGTCTTTAATGCCATCACACATGGGATAGGAACTGGTCTTGCTATTACAGGACTTGTTTTACTCATCCTTAAGGGAGTAGCCAATCACTCACCGATACAGATTGTTGCCTTTTCAATCTATGGTGCCTCTCTTGTACTGCTTTTTCTCTTTTCAACTTTGGCACATAGTCTTCACTTTACACGCGCCCAAAAAGTTTTTCAAGTTTTTGATCATAGCGGTATCTTTTTACTCATCGCTGGGACTTATACACCTTACTGCCTCGTTACTTTAGGAAATTGGTTAGGCTGGGGGATGTTAGCACTTGTTTGGCTCTGTGCAATCTTAGGAATCGTCGTTACAGCTATCTATCTTCCACGATGGAACACAGTACCTCGTGGCTCAACTGTTCTTTATATCGTTATGGGATGGGTTATTCTTTTTGCTATTTACCCTCTCTGGCAACTTCTTCCTGCCTATGGCTTCTGGTTTTTAGTTGGAGGAGGGGTGATCTACTCTGTCGGCGCTATTATTTATCGTTACAAATTCCCCTTCGCTCACGTGGTTTGGCATCTTTTTGTTCTGGGTGCCGCAATGCTGATGTGGTTCTCCATCTATGGTTATGTTGGCTCATAAGAAAAACGCTATTTATAAACAGCGTTTAAGACATAGGTTTTCAACTTATTCAAAAGTAAATCATTTTCTTCCACATAGACCTGAGTCTGTGTGGTTTTTTTTGTATCAGCAAAATGCAGAATAACTTGTATCCCCCCAGGAAATTCACGTAAAATTTGAGAAACGCGTGAATTATGACTTGCATCTTCAAGATTTAGCCACAGTTTACGCTGTGTGTCTTCTACTTCAATAACACGATCAGCAAGCATTTGCAAAGCATCATTTCTTTCAGAAACTTTCCCAGAGACTAAATAAAATTTTCCTTTTTCAAGATTTGCCATAAACCGCCGATAATTTTCTGGAAAAAGAGTAATATCAAAATTTTCCTTACTGTCAGTTGTCGATAGGAAAGCCATTGTCTCCCCAGTCTTTGTACGGTGGGTACGCACGGCAAGCAGTTCGACTAGTACAGTCGCTCGCTTATTTTTTTGCAACTCGGTCAGTGCTGTAAAATTTGTTTTCAGTTTAAGCGCTAAAGATTGCAAAGGATGAGGCGTAATCCCAACGCCTAAAAATTGCTTTTCAAACTCATATTTCTCTGATTGTAGATAATCCTCTGCATCTTGAAAAGAGAATTTTAAGGCAGAATCTCGAAAAAGATCCAGTTGGATATTTTGGTTATAATCAATCAAAGTCGGTAAGTTCTGGGCAAGCTTCCCTCTGTTCCTATCTTGCTCATCAAAGGCTCCAATTTGCACAAGAGGAAGTAAATAATCTTCTTTCTGGAAATTTTGCGGTAAACTTTTTACAAGATTGGCTAAATCATTAAAGGGTCTATGTTCAACAATCCAGAATGCCATATCTCGTGGAATGGTCCGTACATTTGCTAAGCCTAAGGCAATTTTTCCATTTTCTACTCTGTCATGATAGGGCATCCGATTAATGAAAGGTTGCTCCATTTGGAAATCATTATCCAAAGCGTCTTGAATCATACTCTCTCTTTTGCGATCTCGCAGTTGGACCTCATAAAATTCATCGGGATAATTCGCCTTGAAGTAGGCAATTTGAAAAGCTAAAGCAGCATAAGCATAGGCATGGGAACGGTTAAAACCATAGTTAGCAAAACGTTCAATCAGACGGTATATCTCCATAGCTTGTGCTTCAGTATGCCCAAGCTTCAGACTACCTGCTAAAAATTCAGCTTGGAGCTCTTCAAATTCTTTTCCTTTCTTCTTTGAGATTGCACGGCGGAGCAAGTCAGCCTTACCCAAAGAGAAGCCAGCAAAGCGTTGTGCAACTTGCATGATTTGTTCCTGATAAATCATAATGCCATAAGTCGGGGCTAATATTTCTGTCAGAGTCTCGTCAACGACTTCTACTTTTTCCTGTCCGTGACGTCGAGCAACAAATTGTGGAATAAACTGTGAAGGGCCTGGACGAAAAATAGATGTCGCATCAACAATATCCTCAAACTTTGTTGGGGCTAGATTACGCAAGAAACGTCTCATCTGTGGATTTTCAAATTGAAAAATACCTAGAGTATTTCCAGCGCGAAAAAGTGCTAATGTTTTTTCATCTTCTAAATCAATGTGCAAGGGATCAATACGCACGTTTTTACGTTGTTGTACTAATTCGCACAAACGCTCAATTATCGTTAAATTACGTAAACCCAAAAAGTCGATTTTTAAAAGCCCGATTGCTTCGACATCCAGTGCCTCATACTGTGTGAGTGCCAAATCATCGGATGGTTTTAGAGGGACGTAATTGACCAAAGATTCTTGGCTTAACACTACGCCTGAAGCATGTGTTGAGGTTTGACGGGGTAATCCCTCAATCCGAGTAGCAATCTCATATACTTTTTGCAAACGGCTATCGCGCAAAACTTCAGCCTTAAGCCTAGGGTTTTCCTCGTATTCATCACGAAGGGAACCAAAACGTTGTCCAAGCATCCGTGTAAGAGAAGAGAGCTCAGCCTCATTCATTCCAAAAGCTTTTCCTACATCACGTAAAGCTTGACGTTTACCCAAGGTCGAGAAAGTTACAATCTGCGCCACGTGGTCACTTCCATATCGTCGCTTCATATAAGCAAGTAACTCGGAACGTTTGGTATCGGGCATGTCAATATCGATATCGGGCATCGCGACACGTTCTGGATTTAGGAAACGCTCAAAGAAGAGATTATTTGCCACAGGATCAACATGAGTAATCCCCAATGTGTAAGCTACTAATGAACCAGCAGCAGAGCCGCGCCCCATCCCACAGTAGATAGCATTTTCACTTGCATAGCGTAATAAGTCCGCAACGATAAGGAAATAATCATCAAAACCCATCTGATGAATGACCGAAAGTTCATGTTCAAGACGTGTGCGGTAAACTTCTCCTACAGGCAGATGGGCTTCTGCTCTTTCGCGTAAGAGTTCCGCAGCATCTCTTTGTTTATCAAACTGAGGTAATCCTAACTTTTCACTAAAGTCATATGAAATATTTTCCACTAAATTTTCAAGATTATCTAAAGCTTGAGGATAATTCTTAGCATATAATTTTTCATAGACTTCTGGCCTCTGTAAAAGTTCAGCATTTGATAACGTCAACTCTTGATTGTAAGGTATTAAGTCACGTATCGCATGCAGAACTTCAAGGCTTTCATTATCGGCCTGTGACAAGTAGCGTACAGGGTTGAATGGAAGGGGGGGAAACTGAAGTGATATTTGCTCGGTGCTAGTAGGCAAGACTCCCACATATACTTCTGCCTGAATCTGTGAAAGGGCAGAGAGATTTGCATAAGACTCGGGTACCACCAAAGCCACATCTTTTAAAAAGCTCTCAATATCAGAAAAACGGTGGCGTCCGTAATTATAGCTGGAGGATATTTTTAAAAGGTTTTTATAACCCTCAGTATTTTTTGCAATAAAACTAAAGGAAACAGGTAAGGTTTCTAGCTCAAAAACAAGCTCAATTCCAATAATGGGCTGTATGTTTTTCTTTTGCGCTTTAATAGCAAAGCGATAAGCACCATGTAGATTTCCAACATCGCAAATGCCGAGTTGTTTATAGCCCATTTTTTCTGCCATATTCAGATAATCATCCACTCGGACAACACTGTCTAAAAAACTGTACTCTGTTTTGGTGTTGAGTTGTGCAAACATATGACCCCTTTCTCCCTTGTTTTTATACTTTTTTCGCATAATTCTTGAATTTTAGCTCTAATAGTATTATACTTTATTTTGAAGAAAAATCGAAAGAAGAATTATTATGAAAGTACTTGTAACTCTTTTCTGGTCAGCCGTTATCGGCGAAGTTGTAGGTTACATCATGACCGCACTCGCTGGGGTAGCTGACAAGCCGTTTAGCACTTTGGTTGTCTCACTGGTATTCGGACTTTTTGTTTTACTCATTAGTAAAGTCGGAGTTGTGGAACCAAAGCATTAATCTCTCTTTCAAAGACCGATCAAAAAAAGCAGGTTTTTAATCTGCTTTTTTTGTGTCATAATAATCCTTTTCTTGTAGCTCCCAATACTCTTGATCTGTCTCACTAATTTCTCTTAAAATACGTGCCGGATTTCCCACAGCGATGACATGTGCGGGCAGATCTTTAGTAACTACTGCTCCTGACCCTACAATCGTTCCCTCACCAATACTAACACCTGGATTCACAATAACACCTGCACCGAGCCATACACGATCGCCAATAGTGATTGGTTTTGCATATTCAAGCCCTCGAACCCGAACAGCTGCATCGATAGGATGCAATGGTGTAATCAGGCTTACGCGAGGTCCAAACATTACATCGTCTCCAATAGTGATGGGCGCAACATCCAAAAAGGTACAATCCACATTGGCATAAAAATTTTCACCAATGTGTGTGTTAAAACCATAATCGACTTGAAGTGGCGGATTCACATAAATAGATTTTCCTGTACTCCCAAACAATTGTTTCTCTAAAGCAATAATTTCTTTTTGATCCATTAGGCTGGTTTGATTTATCTTTTGGGCAAGTACTCTTCCTGGTTGTGGATCATACTCTTTTTCAATCTTGGATGCACTGTAAAGTTGCCCTGAAATCATACGTTGATATTCTGACATTGTTTCTCCTCTCAGTATTGCAACAAGTATATCAAATTGTGATAGGAAAAAATATTAAAAAGTAAAAATAAAAATCCCCAATTTCAGTAGGGATTTTTATTTTTACATGTTTTCCACTGCAGCTTTAACAAAGGCTTGATAAAGTTCTTCTGGACGGTTTGGACGTGATTGTAATTCTGGATGATATTGACAAGCCACGAAGAATTTCTTGTCTGTCAACTCAACGATTTCAACCAAACGATTGTCAGGAGAAACACCAGAGAATGTGAAGCCCGCAGCTTCAAATTGTTCACGGTATTTATTGTTAAATTCATAGCGGTGGCGGTGACGACGTTGAACAACATCCGCATCGTTATAAGCCGCACGTGCTTTAGTATTTGCTTTAAGTTTTGATGGGTAAAGACCTAAGCGTAAAGTCCCTCCCATGTCTTCAACATCGACTTGATCACGCATGATATCGATAATTGGATATGGTGTTTCTGGGTTTAATTCGTAAGAATGCGCCCCTTTCATGCCTAAAACATTGCGTGCAAACTCCACGCAAGTCATTTGCATACCAAGACAAATACCCAACATTGGCACATCATTTTCACGGGCATAACGGATAGCCGAAATCTTACCTTCTGAACCACGTTCACCAAATCCACCAGGGACGATAATACCATGTGCATCTTTCAAACGTGCAGCAGCATTACTATCGTCTAAGTCATTTGCATTCACCCAGTCCAATTCAATGTCACTATCTGCTGGATATCCCGCATGTTTCAAGGCTTCTGTCACTGAGATATAGGCATCTGGTAACTCTACGTATTTACCAACCAAAGCGATTTTGACTTTTTTCTTAAGGTTCATCACATGGTCAACCATTGCTGCCCATTCGGTCATATCAGCTGCAGGGGCGTCAAGTTTCAAATGATCACAAACGATTTGATCCATGTTTTGCTCTTGCAAGTTTAATGGAATTTGGTAGAGATGTTCCACATCAAGAGACTGGATAACTGCTTCAGGATCAACATCACAATACATGGCTACTTTGTCGCGCATTTCGCGTGTGATTGGAACTTCTGTACGAAGCACCAACATATTGGCCTGGATACCATATTCACGCAATGTTTTTGTCGCATTTTGTGCAATTTTTGTTTTTAACTCACCAGCTGCACGCAAGTGAAGAATTGGTACAGTGTGAATATACATCACATTATCTGAACCCACTTCTGCCTTCATTTGACGTAAAGCTTCAATGAATGGCAAAGATTCCATATCACCTACTGTACCACCAACCTCAGTGATGATAACATCTGCATCAGTCATTGTTGCTGCACGCTTAATTTTTTCTTTTAATGTATCTGTAACGTGAGGTACCATTTGAACTGTGGCTCCAAGATACTCCCCTTTACGCTCTTTACGTAAAATTTCAGAGTAAACTTTACCTGAAGTTACATTTGAGTATTTATTAAGATTGATATCAATAAAGCGCTCATAGTGTCCAAGGTCAAGGTCTGTTTCAGCGCCATCGTCTGTAACAAAAACCTCACCGTGTTGATAAGGGCTCATTGTCCCTGGATCAATATTAAGATATGGGTCAAATTTTTGTACAGTTACTTTAAGGCCTCGGTTTTTGAGCAAACGTCCCAAAGACGCTGCAACAATACCCTTACCCATTGATGATGTACCACCACCTGTGACGAAAATATACTTAGTTGCCAATGTGAAATCTCCTCTGTTTTCTATATTAAGCCTGGGGAAATGTGACAGAAAAATAATTATTTTTATTTTTCCTAACGAGGCGCTTAGGCAAAACTCCGTAAAGCTTGCCGTCGAACATTTAGTGGTTTTAGCCACAAATGTGAGTCACGAAATAAAAAAATAAGCTCCCTTTTGTAAGGGAGCTTCTGACTTTACCGCAAAAAGCGGTGCCCGAATATTATTCTATATGATTTTGATTTTTTTGTCAAGGTCCTAGATTTTATCTGGAGTAAAAAAGAGGATAAGAACTCCTATCCTCCTTTTAGAAATTAGTGAATATCAGTCGAACTCGCGAGCAACTGGTTTCTCTCTGAGGTCAACTACTTCGACTTTAAATGTCATCTGCACCTCCCTCTTTAATGTTAAATTCATTTTCTCACACTTTGTCCTTATTACCAACTGATATGCAAAATTTCCAGTAAGGCACTTATCCAGACTTTTACTTACTCATAACTTGCACGTTCCCCACCAATAAGCTTAGGACGCGATTTAAGAGCTGTGACATGCGCTCCGCCAAGTTCTTTCAAGACAGGTCGCACAGGGATTTGGACATGCTTCACATGCATGCCAATAGATGTGTCACCAATATCAAGGCCAGCATATGCCGTGATATGCTCAACTTCTACTGGTGCCTTAAACAGCTTATAAGCTGCCACTTGCCCACTTCCTCCAGCATGGAGCTGTGGTACAACAGAAACAATTTCCAAGTCTTTTTTATCCGCCAATTCTTGCTCTACAAGTAAAGCACGGTTAAGGTGTTCACAAGCCTGGACAGCTAAATAAATTCCACGTACCTTGAGTGCTTCGTAAATCGTTCCAACAATTACTTCGCCAATCTCAGCTGAGGAGTTTTTGCCAATTGTACCGCCATTGACTTCGGAACTAGATAGGCCCAAGACAAAAATCTGTCCAGCTTTTATCTCTGTTTTTGCAATAACATCTTCAATAATTATTTTTGTTTCTTCTTTAATTTGTTTTAAGTCCATGAAGCGCACCTGATTTCTTAAGAATTTCTGTGAGAAGTAAAGCAAGGACAAAGCCAGCACTGGTTTGCACAGCATTAATTGCCATATCTGGTACTGCCACGGCCAAACTTCCAACAATAAACATATCTGCTATAAAATAACCGCCGACCATAACCACAGTAGCCAACACGTAATTAAGTACTTTGCTTTTTGTTATGACACCTAAATAACCTTGGAGTCCATGAATGACTAAAGTAAAGAACATGTATGCCGCATATCCCGCAATAAAATCATTGAGAAATCCTGCTAGTGCACCAACAATTAGACCTTCACGTTTTCCAAGAAGCATCGCTGTCGTGAAAATACCCGCATCGAGTAAGGTAAAATAACCACCAGGAATAGGTATTTTTGTGAAATAACCCAAGACAAATGTCAAAGCAGCTAACAGAGCTAACAGGGTTAATTTTTTAGTTGAGTACTTCATTGATCCTGCTTTCTTTTACTTTTTAACGTCTGTTCAAATTCTACGCCGTAACGCTTATCAGCAGACTTCGGTGTATTTTTTATTGATTTAACTACAAAGTCAACAGCTTCTCGTGTTGCTGCGGTTAAAGTTTTACCATTAGTTAATTCTGCAGATAAAACAGAACCGAAGATGTCTCCAGTGCCATGATAAGCCCCTGGCAATTTTTCTGCCAAAACATAGTCGATCTGTCCGGTGCTTCTTGCTGCAGCAGCTCCAATGTATTTTTCATCAAGCATAACACCTGTCAGAACAATATTTTTTGCCCCACGTGCTTGCAATTTTTCAATGAGCATTTCAATGAAGCCCTCTGTCTGAACCCCTTCTTGATAAGGAGTTCCTGTGAGGAGACACGCTTCTGTGATATTGGGCAAAAGGACATCTGCATAAGGCAAAAGCTCACCCATTTTTTCTACAAAGTGCATGTCAAACACACTATAAAGCTCCCCGTGGTCTGCCATAACCGGATCAATAATGGTCAAATTATTTTCATCTTTATATATATCAATTAAGCCTTTGAGCACGTCAATTTGTTCAGCAGAGGCCATAAAGCCACTGTATATTCCATCCATCTGAAGATTTAGTTCTTGCCATGCTTGAATAATGTTGCGCATTTCATCTGTAAGATCAAGATAAGTAAAGTTTGTAAAGCCTCCTGTATGTGTTGATAAAAGCGCTGTTGGCAATAATCGACACTCAATACCATACGCACTAATAATCGGGAGTGCCACGGTTAAGGAACAACGACCCACGCAAGAAATGTCATGTACAGCAACAATATTTTTAGTCAAGATAAATTACCTCCTTGAGATAGAGCCCTTCTGGGGCAGCAGTCGGACCTGCTAGGTCACGATTTTTACTTTCTAAAATCTTTTTAATCTGGGAAACAGGCATCCGCCCATTCCCTATCTTGATAACAGTTCCCATCATATTACGCACTTGTTTATAAAGAAAACCGTTACCACGAAAAATAAATTTATAATTTTCATTGTCGAGTTTCACGATTTCAGCTTGAGTAATCGTTCGGACCTTATCTTCAACTGTAGCACCAGCTGCTGTAAAGCCAGTAAAATCGTGCGTACCAACCAAATCCGCTAGAGCTTGTCGCATCAAATCTTCATCAAGTTTATAACGAAAATGTGCACGATAAAGGCGATGAAAGGGGCTTCGAACTTTACTATTTTCCAGAAAATATTCATAAATTTTTTCATGCTTGTTAAAGCGAACATGAAAGTCCTCTTCAACTTGTGTGACTTCATGAAAGGCAATATCTGATGGGGTTTGCGTGTCCAAAGCAAAACGTAAACGTTCTTCATCTCGCTGCCCTTGTAAGTCGAAGTGAATCCGTTGAGCATGTGCATGAACACCTGAATCAGTACGCCCTGAACCATGCAATATTACAGGCTGATGAGAATTTAGCTTTGTCAAGACTTTTTCAATTTCTTCTTGGACAGTCCGTTGATTATTTTGAGTTTGAAAACCTGCAAAATTTGTGCCATCATAAGCAATCGTTGCCATATATCTAGTCATGCTTATATTATAGCAAAATCAAGAATATATTTGTCTAACATAATTTAGAGTTTCCTCACCATTCTACATAATCCTCACTCTATTTTGAAAGCCCTTTAGTGTCTTAGAGCTTACATTGATGAGGTTAGAGCCTATTTCACAAATGTACGCCATGTGTCTATATAACGTGTTAAAAACGCCCACGAGATTTTTACTCACTGTACTGATAATAACCGTACGACAGTTAGATTACTACTGTCGGAATCTTGCATAGAATAAAACAATATAGATTTGGCACAAATTTGGCTCAAAACACAAAAATGAGTATAAAAAATGCCCCGCCACGAAGGCGGAGCGAGGTTTGGCACCATGATCCGAGGGGGATTCGAACCCTCGACCGTTCGCTTAGAAGGCGAATGCTCTATCCAGCTGAGCTATCGGACCAAAATAGACAAGTAGAATTTTTCACTACTTGTCTAGTCTATCATATTTTTCTAATTGAAGCAATTATTGTCCTGTATAAGGATCAACATAGGCAGTTGTATCATCTGCGTTAGCACCTCCCATTCCTGGGTCAGTAGTTCCATATGCTGTACTATCGTCTACTGAAGCCCCGTAAGGGTCTGGGGTGGTTGCACCAGTCTGATTTTCCTCAGAGGAATTCGTTTTATCAGATGAGCTTGGTTTATCACTTGTCGCTGCACTACCATCTGTCGCAACATAGGTAGCAGAATTGCTGCTATCAAGATTCACAAAAGAACCATTGACATCAATACCATAAACCGTTGATTTGCCATTTTCTGTCACTGTTGCTGAAGGCATGAAATAAGCGTCAGGTATATTACCTGTTAATGTTTCATAAGTGATCAAATTATTACTCAAACTATTGCTAGTCTCTTTTTTCAGTGAGTTACGTAAAGCATTTTGAACTGCTAATGTCGTATTTGTAGACAAAAGCTGATAAGATCCACCATCTCCTGGATTCATATAATCAATCCCTTGATATTGAATCGAAACGATTTTATTAAAACAATCCTTATAACCTAGTAAAGAAGTTAATGTTGAACCGTTGATTGGAATATTTGTTTTGATGTCTTCACTAATATCATCCAAGAATTTTTGATATTGAGTAATGTTATTCAACGCTAAGAGCTTTGTCACTACTGCTGAAATAACTTCACGTTGGTGCGCTGCACGGCCGTAGTCTCCATTAGGTAAATGATGACGATCACGCGAATAAACAAGCGCTTGATCACCATTAATATGTTGTTTGCCTGGTGGAACTTTCGCAGTGTACTCCGGCTCTGTATCAGAGATATAAAGTGTCTGTCCAGTGGTATTGTCAATATCAATACCACCCACATCATTAACCAAGTTGACAAGACCATCAAAATTAATCATGAGGAAATTATCAACATTGATTCCAGCTTGTTCTCCAATCGTCTTCATGGCATATTGCACACCTGTTTCCAGTCCTCCTGCATTATACCCCATTGGATAAGCGGCGTTCATCTTCTGTGTCGAAATAGTATTACCCTTATCATCCAAAATGTTAGACATAACATCTCGTTCAAGAGATACCATCGTTGTTGTATTCGTTTTGGGATTAAGCGTCATCACAATCTGTGAGTCTGAATTTCCATCCCAGCTTGTTGATCCTCCGCGACCAGCTCCGCCAGTATCGACACCCATGAGTAAAATTGTTAATGGCTCAGTTGCCTTAATAATTTTCCCCGCATCTGTACTTCCAACTTCAGCATAGGTTTTCGAGAATGCTTTTGTTGTGCTATCTAAAACTGTCGAAACATAGACAGTGGCTGCTCCAGCCGTTAAGGCGATGATCCCAACGATCATCAACAGCGATTTTTTCCAAAGTTTCATAGTAAAATTATATCAAATTTCAACAAATAAACAACAAGAAATGAAAAAAGCGACTAAATAGACATTTTTTTCCTATTTGACCGCTTTGTTTAGCTTAAAAAAACTTGACCATTTGATACACATCTATCAGCTGTCCATCCTCATCACGTGCACCGTATTTTTGAATTGTTTCAAGATCAAAACCAAACTTTTTATATAAATGAATTGCTGCTTTATTACGCTTTTGAACAGTTAATTCAAGTCGCTTTATCACATCCATTTCCTCAATCCATTCAAGAGCATCTTCAAATAGAAAAGAACCAATACCATAACCTTGAAATTGTGAACTCACAGCAATAAAAATATCCCCAATATGGCGTATGCGATAATGAAAATCTGCTGTGATATGCAGCACACCAGCAATTTCTTGACCAACAAAGGCCAGAAAATAAGCATTATTGTCTTTCGTAAGAATCTGCGCCAAGTAATCTTGCATTTGAGTGGGAGACATAAGAATCCCAGCTTCATCTAAAGTCAAAAAATGACTTTCTTTCCCTACCTGATTAAGAAAAGCAATGAGTGCTATACTATCTTCAGGAGTTGCTTCGCGTATCAGTAACTCTGTACTCATAATTCTCCTAGTAATGCTTCATAGCGTTGCCCGTGTGGAAAGAGCTCCAAGACACGTTCAGCATCTGTTGCAAAGCCCTCTGCGTATTTATCAAGCTTTACTTCTAAATACGCATCAGGTAAATTTTCACCTAGCAACTCGCCCCATTCAATAACAGAAACTCCTTCGCCAAAAAGATAATCGTCAAGGTCAAAGCTATCAGGATCATCTACTGCACGGTAAACATCCATATGATATAAAGGTAGCTTTCCTTCGTCATATTCCCGCACAATGGTGTAAGTGGGGCTCTTAATCATCTGTGAAATTTCTAAACCTAAAGCTAAACCCTTTACAAAGGTTGTTTTACCTGCGCCAAGTTCACCTGTCAAAACAATAATATCTTGTGCCTGAAGAAGGCCACCTAAACGCTCAGCAAATGTGAGCATTTTTTCTTCATTAACTTTTAATCTCATAGCTTTATTATAGCACAACTCACAGCGTGAAATTCAGTAATCACGCCTGTCCTGTTTTGAGCGGTGAATATTGCACCAAAAAAAGATTCCTTACGAATCTTTTTCTTTTATAGTTTTACACCAATCTCTTCTTTGACTACTTCTACAATAGTATCAACTACTTCATTTACTTCTTCGTCTGTTGGTGCTTCCGCCATAACACGGAGAAGTGGTTCTGTTCCGCTTGGACGTACGAGAATACGCCCCTTACCATTCATTTTTTCTTCCATGGCTGTAATAACTTCACGAATAGCTGGAATATCCATTGCACCTTCTTTAGCAGCGTTATTTGCTACACGAACATTTACAAGTTTTTGGGGATAAATTGTAACTTCAGCCGCTAATTCTGATAATTTTTTACCCGTTTCACGCATTACTTTTACAAGTTGAATCGCTGAAAGTTGGCCATCCCCAGTTGTATTGTAGTCCAAGAAAACCATATGACCTGACTGTTCGCCACCAAAGTTATAGTTGTTTTTACGCATTTCTTCAACGACGTAGCGGTCACCTACTGCCGTTACAACCGAGTTCATACCAGCATCTTCCAGCGCCAAGTGGAAACCAAGATTAGACATAACAGTCGTAACTACAGTATCTTTTGCCAATTTTCCTTGTTCGAGGAGATACTTACCAACGATGAACATAATTTTGTCACCATCTACGATGTTACCATTTTCATCTACTGCAATAAGACGGTCTGCATCACCATCAAAGGCCAAACCGATGTCACTACCTGTTTCAACGACTGTGTCTGCTGTTTTCTCTGGATGTGTTGAGCCAACACCGTCATTAATGTTAAGGCCATTTGGATTTTCACCGATGACTGTGAGTTCGGCATTTAAATCAGCAAATACAGCACGGGCAGATGTATATGATGCACCATTAGCCGTATCGAGTACAATTTTGTAACCTTCAAAATCTCCTTCAGCTGTTGTTTTCAAGAAGGATTGATATTTACGTACAGCTTCATTATAATCGTGTAAAATCCCTAAGCCTTCAGCAGAAGGACGCGGTAATTTATCTTCTTCAGCATCAATCAATGCTTCGATTTCTAACTCTTTATCATCATCAAGTTTAAAACCATCTGCTCCGAAGAATTTAATTCCGTTATCTAAGGCTGGATTGTGACTGGCAGAAATCATGACACCCGCAGAAGCGTCTTCTTTACGTACCAAATAAGCAACACCTGGTGTAGCGATAACACCCAAGTCATAAACTTCAATCCCTACTGATAAGAGACCTGAAATAAGGCTAGTTGAAAGCATTTGCCCAGAAATACGTGGGTCACGCGCTACATATACTTTTGGTGTTCCAATTTCGTGTTGGCTAAGGACATAGCCACCAAATCGCCCAAGTTTAAAGGCCATTTCTGGTGTTAACTCTACATTAGCTTCTCCGCGAACACCATCTGTTCCAAAATATTTACCCATTTTATTCTTCTCTTTTCTTTTTTACTTATTTATTTTTTTATTTTTTTACTGGAGTCAATGTGACTTCTACTTGACTAGGTTTTACACTTGCCCCATCTGCTTGGATATCGACATTCACTGTTTCTTTTTCTTTAATGTCAGATATGTCTACAGTCGCATCAACACTGTCAATCTTATCGAGAGCACTCTGTTCACCTGAAATTGTTACTGTTTTCTGCGAGAGCGTAGTCTTCATATCTGAGAGACTTTGATCAAGCGTGCCCGTTTTCTTCACATTAACTGGGACTGTTTTAGAGGGCTTCTCCACACTCACTTTCATTTGCACTGTCGCTGGACTGATTTGTGCGGGGAGTAATTTCCCATCAGCATCAACTGCATGTAAGGTAACTGTACCAGAGTAATCATCATTCAAGTATGCATCACTTGGCAAGGCTGCTTGAATGGCATGAATTTGTTTGATACTTGTTTCACCTGCTGTCACCTTGACTTTTTCTTGACTTAGCTTGATGTCATTAACTTTGAAACCATCTGGAAGCTGCGCTTGTTCAATCAACGGCGTAACATTAAATTCAGCACTGGCTTTCTTTTCTAGACGAACAGTCAAGGTTGTCGGTTCAATTTGTGCGTTTATACCATTAGGAAGTTGTTGAATACGCACAGGCATCGTAACTGTTCCTTCTTTTGCATTAGACAAATCCACCACAAGATAGAAGTTCCGTGAGTCAGGGTTTTCTTCTGTATTAATTTGAACACGATTGTAACTCGTCAGGTAGACATTTGCAGTATTATTATAACCACTGGCAAAATATTCATCTGAATTATACTTGATTTCAATAGGTACATTGGAAATCGTTGTTGTATAAACCTCTCCAGTTGTTGAATTTCCTTGATTTCTCAATGCAGCAGAGCTAGCATTAAAGAATAAAATCACTGCAAAGAAGATGGAAGCTAAGATTGTAAAAAGTTTTGAAGCGAAAAAACTATTTTTCATTATTTTTTGCCTCCTGTTTGTTCTGGTCCCAAAATAGCAATAAGTTTTTCATGGAACACTTCTTTTGAAATATCTGCGTACAACTCGCCATTATAAGCGATAGATATCCCTCCTGTTTCTTCCGAAACAACAAGAACTAAAGCATCTGAAGCTTCTGATAAACCAATAGCCGCACGATGTCGGGTTCCAAACTCTTTAGATATCCCAGTCTTCTCAGTTAAGGGAAGATAAGCGCTGGTCACAGCAATTTTATCGTCTTGAATAATCACAGCACCATCATGTAAAGGAGTATTAGGAATAAAGATGTTGATGATCAACTCACTGGAGATATCTGCATCTAACCTTATCCCTGTTGAAGCATACTCACTTAGTGTTTGTGTTCGCTCAATAGCAATAAGTGCTCCAATTTTCCGCTCAGACATGTAGGCAAAAGATTTTTCATATGCATCTATATAGCTATTGATAGAGCGATTGCGTCCTCCGGATAACCTATTGGTCGTCCGACCTAAGCCTTCCAAAGCTCTACGTATTTCTGGCTGGAAGATAATAACACCAGCAATTGCACCATAGGTAATCACTTGGTTAAGTAGCCACTCCAACGTGGTCAAACCTATCAAACCAGCAACTATCCTAATGAGAACAAAAATAATGACACCGCGTACTAGGCTCACCAACTTTGTACCTTGTACAAAACGCATAGCTAAATAAAGAAAAAAACTGACTATAGCGATGTCAATGATTGAAATGAACACACGCCAAGGCGATTGGTTTAGTTCTAATATCTTTTGCCAGAAGTCAAGATTAAAAATTTGACTAAAATCACTCACATACTGCCCTCCTCACTGACTTACTCTTTTTCATTATAACAAAAATCCTTTTCTTTATGTTATCTTCTACATTCAAAGAAAAAGTGACAATTTTAGCATTGCCACTTTTAGACTTTATGATTTTGCTTGACGTGCTGCTTTTCGTGCTGCTCGTCTTGCTTCACGTTCAGGATCTACCGAGCGTTCTTTTCGTTCTCTTTTTTCGCGAACCGGTTTTTCTTCATTTTTATTAGAATTCTTTGCTTCACGGGCAATAAATTTCTCGTAATCTCCCGACATTCGTGCATATCGTAGGAATTTTTTCTTCGCATCTGCTGCAGCCTTTGCATAAAGCAACTCTGCTTGCTCCGCATTGACCTTCATAAGATTGGCAAAACGAGATTGTTTCACCAATAATTCTCTGACTTGACTAAAATCTGGACGTTTAAAATCCAAAGTAAGAGGATTTTTTTCTACTTCTTCAAGTGCTGGATTATATCGGTAAAGTTGCCAATATCCACTGTTTACTGCGGCTTTTGCTTCATCAAGCACCTTGCTCATGCCCTCATAGTTCCCATGGGTTATGCATGGTGTGTAGGCAATAATTAGAGAAGGACCATTATGTTTTTCCGCCTCATCAAAGGCTTTGATTGTTTGCATCATGTTTGCACCGCTTGCGATTTGTGCCACATAAACGTTACCATAAGTCATGGCCATAAAGCCAAGATCTTTCTTCGCAGCAACTTTACCCCCTGAAGCAAACTGTGCAATCGCACTTGCTGGTGTCCCTTTGGAAACTTGACCACCAGTATTGGCATAAACTTCATTATCCATAACGAGGATATTTACATCTGCGCCGCTGGCAATAACGTGATCCAAACCACCAAATCCAATATCATAGGCCCAACCATCTCCACCAAAAATCCATTGTGTAGGTTTTACAAATTGGTCTTTTTCTTTATATATTTCTTGCAGGAGAGCTGAATTTTCTTTTTCTTCTTTGAGCAAAGCTTTGAACTTTTCGGCGCGTGCGCGTGTGCCTTCAGAATCCTCCAGATGCGCCACCCAATCTTCAGCTAATTGTGCTAAGGTATCCGACATCTCAGGTAGTGCTACTTTAACTTGCGCTGCAAGTTTTTGTCGTCTTGTTTGACTTGCAAACCACATACCATAACCGTATTCAGCATTATCCTCAAAGAGTGAATTTGACCATGCTGGTCCTTGACCTGCATTATTAGTAGTGTAAGGGGCAGCTTGTGTTCCACCATAAATAGATGAACATCCTGTAGCATTAGAAATCATCATACGATCACCAAACATCTGTGTGAGAAGCTTGATATAAGGTGTTTCACCACATCCAGAACACGCACCAGAAAACTCAAAGAGCGGTTGGTTAAACTGTGTAGCAGCGACAGTACCAGAGCGTGCTGGATTTTCCTTTTGCTTCAGTGTCATCCCAAAAGCCCAGTTGATAGCCTGAGATTTTTGACTCTCATAGGGTACCATTTTAAGTGCTTGACCTTTTTTCGGACAAGCTTCCACGCAAAGGCCGCATCCTGTACAGTCCTCGATAGAGACCTGAATCCGGTACTTCAAGCCGTCTTTACCACGGTAATCCATCACACTGAAGCCCTCTGGCGCCACATTCCATTCATCTTCATCTGCGAGGAAAGGACGAATGGCAGCATGAGGACAGACAAATGAACATTCATTACATTGAGTACATGCAGCACCATTCCATTCAGGAACTTCCAAAGCTATGCCACGTTTTTCAAAAGCAGATATCCCTAGCGGACTGTTTCCTGCCGTTACATTTGTAGCCACATCCTGAACAGTTAATTGATCACCTTCAAAAGCATTGACCTTGTCTAAAAAGTTAAAGACATAGCGTTTACGCGCTGTATCTGCTGGAGCAGCTTTAATAATTTTTTCTTCTGTATCCGCCCATGAGGTAGGTACTTTTACTTCATGTAAATGATGCAGAGCTGCATCCATCGCTTGTAAGTTTTGCTCTACAATCTTAGGAGATTTACGGGCATACTTCTGCGCATCCTCCTTAAGAATCTCATAAACCTTATCAAATGGCATAATATCGGTCAGCTTAAAGAAAGCCACTTGCATGATGGTATTAATGCGACGTCCTAAGCCAGTCGATTGTGCTATTTTCGCAGCATCAATTGTATAGAAACGAATTGCTTTTTCCGCAATATACTTTTTAAGCTGAGCAGGTAAATTTCGATCAAGTTGTTCATCTGTCCAGCTTGTATTGAGGAGGAAAATCCCTCCAGGACGTAAGCCTTTTGTTAAATCGTATTGACGCACATAGGTTGTATTATGGCAAGCTACAAAGTCAGGATGCGAAATCATATATTCCGACTGAATAGGACTGTCACCAAAACGCAAGTGACTTACGGTCAGGCCACCCGATTTTTTCGAATCGTACTCAAAGGCGCCTTGAACATATTTATCCGTATGGTCACCGATGATTTTAATAGCAGCTTTATTCGCACCTACAGTCCCATCTGAACCAAAGCCCCAGAATTTTGCTTGATAAGTATCTGCTGAAGTGAGGTCCAAGTCCCCTGCAAGTGGTAAGGAAAGATGTGTCTGATCATCATCTATGCCGATAGTAAAACTTTTCTTCACAGATTTATTTTTCAGCTGCTCGAAAACCGCCATGATGTGCTCTGGTCGCGTATCTTTACCACCTATGCCGTAACGTCCGCCAATAACAGAAATATTTTGCTCAAATAGCAAATCTTTAACATCAAGTAAAAGAGGCTCAGCATTACTTCCTGCTTCTTTTGTCCGGTCAAGTACAGCAAGTGAAGTTACAGTTTTAGGTAATTTTTCAAGAAAATTTTCTGATGGAAATGGACGGTAAAGATGGATATTCAAAAACCCTACTTTACGCCCCTGATGATTCAGGTAATCAACAGTTTGTTTAACTGTTCCTGCAACAGATCCCATACTTACAATAACTTCTTCGGCGTCTGGTGCTCCATAGTAATCTACCAAATCATAGTCCGTCCCACGTAAATGGTTTATTGCACGCATATATTTTTGCACACGTGCAGGAAGTTCTTCATAATAAGGATTGACCGTTTCACGCTGTTGGAAGTAGATATCAGCGTTCTGATTGGTTCCCGAAACTGTGGGATGATCTGGATTCATCGCACGTTGACGGAAAGCATTTAACTTCTCTTGGTTAATAAGTTGTGCTAGGTCTTCGTAATTTAGAACCTCAATTTTTTGGATTTCGTGTGAAGTGCGAAAACCATCAAAGAAATTTAAAAAGGGCACAGATGCTTCAAGCGTTGTCAAATGAGATACAGCTGACAAGTCCATAACTTCTTGGACACTAGATGCTGCTAACATGGCAAAGCCTGTCGATCGCGCTGCCATAACATCCGAATGATCGCCTGAAATATTTAGTGCACCTGTAGCGACTGCACGCGCTGCCACGTGAATAACCCCCGGAAGAAGTTCACCTGCCATCTTGTACATATTGGGCAACATCAGCAAAAGTCCCTGAGATGAGGTAAAAGTTGTTGCTAGAGCGCCCGCTTTTATGGCACCATGCAAAGCTCCAGCAGCACCTGCTTCTGATTGCATCTCGCTCAGTTTAACAGGTTGTCCCCAAATGTTTTTGCGGCCCGATATCGACCAAGCATCTGTATAATCAGCCATTGGTGAACTCGGCGTAATGGGGTAAATCATTGCAATTTCAGAGAAAGCATACGCAACATGTGCGGCTGCCATATTCCCATCCATAGTTTTTTTCATGATAAAGTCCTTATGTAAAAGCATTTATTTGGTTTTTCATCAGAAGAAACGGTGTCATTTGTTTTTTCTGTGGAAATATTCCTGAAAATCCAAGAGCTCTTACGCTTAAATTTTTGACTACTTCTATTTTAGCACTTTTAACTATAGGCTCCATGAGTGATGAGTGTCAAACACTTTTGACAAAAAGAGCTAGAAAAAGCAGATACCCGTAATAAGAATCTGCTTTTGTGGATAAAAAATTATCAGAACTCTATTAACCTTCCGTAATACGTATTTCGGTCTCTTTATCAAAGAAGTGCGCTTTATTAAGGTTAAGTGTAACAGTGATTTTTTCGCCAGGCTGGCGGAAGTCCCTTGCTTCTACACGTGACACAAGCTCTGTATCTCCTGCCTTAAGATAAAGCATTGTTTCAGCACCCAAAAGTTCTGAGACAGTGACTTCAGTTTCAATTTGTGCTTCAGGATAAGCCTCCTCGGCAAGAATTGAAGCTGAGATATCTTCTGGTCTTATCCCCATAATGACTTCTTTTGAAGAATATCCTTTTTCTTTAAGAAGCTTGTGTTGGCCTTCTGGAAGTGTTAAGCTAATGCCTTTCCCGATGAGTTTATTACCTTCAATCTTGAGATTTAAGAAGTTCATCGCTGGGCTACCGATGAAGCCAGCAACGAATTTTGTCGCTGGTTCATTGTAAAGTTCTTGCGGCGTTCCGATCTGCTCGATACGTCCGACAGTCCCTGATTTGTCAGCGTTCGGTGTTGAACTCATAATGACGATACGATCTGCAAGGGTCATCGCTTCAGTCTGGTCATGTGTGACATAAATAGTTGTGGCTCCTATACGACGGTGAATTTTAGCAATTTCTGTACGCATAGAAACACGGAGCTTGGCATCCAAGTTCGACAAAGGCTCGTCCATAAGGAAAACCTTAGCATCGCGAACAATGGCACGTCCCATAGCCACACGTTGACGCTGTCCACCAGACATATCTGCAGGTTTACGATCGAGTAAATCGGTCAGCCCAAGAATTTTTGCTGCATTTTCTACACGTTGTTTAATATCCTCTTTTTTATGTTTTCGCAGCTTAAGTCCAAAAGCCATATTGTCAAAAACAGTCATATGAGGATAAAGGGCATAGTTTTGGAAAACCATAGCAATATCACGATCTTTTGGTGCAACATCATTCATCAGTTTACCATCAATGGTAAATTCACCTTCTGTGATATCTTCAAGGCCTGCAATCATGCGTAAAGTTGTTGACTTCCCGCAGCCTGATGGTCCAACAAAGACGATGAATTCTTTGTCTTTAACATCTAAATTAAAATCCTCCACTGAATATTGTGTAGCATTCGGATATTTTTTATAGACCTTGTCTAATTTAAGTGTTGTCATTGATTCTCCTTTACCTTGCTGTATTTAAGCTATCTTTATTTTAATGCAAACGCTTCCGTTGAACAATGTACAAATTGCACAAAAAAACTGTACAAAATGTACAGTTTTAACTTTATTTTACTTCTTCTTTGAGCTGTTCGGCTTCCTCAGCAAATTTCTGAGCAACCACTTCAAGATCGGCTTCCTCATCTCCTAGATAATGGTCATTGTTGATTTCATCAAGGTTAACAAAAATTTCGATGTGCCCATGGAGGTTTCTAAAAGTCACTGGGGCATCTCCTCCATATTCTCCATCCACATTGATCATCATTTTCTTATCTGTGAGAGGCTCGACTTTGATTTGACTTGATTTCAGGTATTCAATATTGACATCATCCACGTGACTACCTTTAATCACCATGGAAATCAAAGCAAGTAATTCGAACAAATTATCGGTCTTCACCAAAATAAGGGTAAAAAGACCATCATCTAGTTTGGCATCTGGTGCGATTTTTTCAAATCCTCCAACAGAGTTGGTCAACGCTGCAAAGAACATTGAAATTTCACCTTCAAACACGCCATCATCATGCGTGACTTTTACTTTTTGCTTCCGAATTTGTGGTAATAAATCAACTCCTTTAGCAAGATAAGCCAAATAACCAAAAGCTGTTTTCAAACGACTGGGTACACTATAAGTTAGCTCTGTTAAACTTCCGCCAGCCGCAATATTAATGAAATACTCAGCATCGTTAACTTGTCCCACGTCAATATTCAAGGTCTGATTTTTACCAATCATTTCAACAGCTGCCAAGGGTCTATTGCGAGGAATTTTAAGCGCACGCGCAAAATCATTGGTTGTTCCAGTGGGGATAATAGCTAGCTTAGGTCTTTTATCAAACGGAGACATACCACTGACAATTTCATTGATAGTTCCATCACCACCAGCTGCTACGATGAGATCAAATCCTGACTCAGTAGCACGGGCTGCCTCTTTTTGAGCTGACTGTGGGGCTGGCGTCGTCTGAAAAGCAGAGGCTTCATAGCCAAAACTTTCTAACTTATCCAAAATATCTGCGACATTTTTTTTAATGATTTCTTGCCCACTGCTTGGATTGTAAATCAATCTTGCTTTCATAATTTCAGCAACTCCTCTTCTGACCAAACTTCTATACCCAAATCTTGTGCTTTAGTCAGTTTTGATCCTGCATCTGCTCCAGCTACAACTAAATCTGTCTTTTTAGAAACGGAACCGGAGACATTTGCGCCTAAAGCTTCCAACTTCTCTTTAGCCTCTGTTCGTGTCATAGCCGTTAATTTGCCTGTTAAAACAACTGTTTTTCCTGATAAAACACTATCTGTCTTTGGTTTAAGACCAAGATATTCGAAGTTCACTCCCGCTTCTGCTAATTCTTGAAGCAAAACTTGCGCACCTTCTGTTGCAAAATAACTGGTTACAGCCTTAGCAATCACTGAACCAAGGCTTGGAATTTCGGCTATTTCTTCTAAGCTCGCTTCCGACAGAGTATGAAGACTACCAAAACGCTCCATTAATAATTTGGCAGCTTTTGAGCCCACATGACGGATGCCTAAACCGAAAAGAAGCTTTTCTGCTGAGTTTTCTTTTGAAGCTTCAATAGCATTTAATAACTTGGTTGCCGATTTTTCTTGGATTTTATCTAGTGCTACTAATTCATTAAACTGCAGCTTATAGATATCTGCCACATCTTTGATTAAGTTATTTTTAAAAAGTTGCGTAACTATTGATTGTCCTAGACCAGAAATATTCATCGCACCACGACTAGCAAAGTGAATAAGTTTTTCACGATTTTGCGCTGGACAAAGCGGATTGATACAACGCAGGGCTACTTCATCTTCAAAATGCAAAAGCTCAGATGAGCATTCTGGACAATACTGAGGGATTTCCATTTCTACAGAATCCTCTGGTCGTTTCTCAAACAGAACACGTTGCACTGCTGGAATGATATCCCCCGCCTTATAAATCATGACTTTGTCCTTAAGACGGATATCTTTTTCCTTAATATAGTCAACATTATGCAATGTAGCACGCGATACTGTAGTCTGCGCCAAGGTCACAGGAACCATATTTGCTGTTGGTGTGACAACTCCTGTGCGTCCAACTGTCCAATCTACCGAGAGTATTTCCGTTTCTGCCAGTTCGGCTGGAAATTTATAAGCAATTGCCCAACGAGGAGCCTTGACTGTAAAACCTAGCTCTTCTTGCTCTGCTAGGTTATTCACTTTAATAACGACGCCATCAATATCATAGTCCAAGTCATCTCGAAGAGAAGCCACACGCTCAATGAAGGCCCAGACTTCATCAATATTTCGCGCAAAAACACGTTCTTTGTTGACGACAAGTCCAAGCTTTTCTAAGTACTCCAAAACTTCTTCTTGAGTGTCATTTGTCGCAGGACTCGCTTCTTGATAAAGGAAGGTTGCCAAGCCACGCTTGGTCACCTCTTTCGTATCTAACTGCCGTAAAGTTCCGGCTGCTGCATTACGTGGATTCGCAAACGAAGGTTTGCCTTCGAGTTCACGTTCCTTATTGAGTTTGACGAAATTCTTACGTGGTAAATAAGCTTCACCTCGCACCACAATATCGATGGGTTCTTTTAATACCAATGGGACATCTTTGATGCGTTTAACATTTTCCGTAATGTTTTCTCCTACACTTCCATCTCCACGTGTCGCAGCTACGACAAGCTTACCTGCTGTATATTTAAGAGAAAGTGAAAGACCGTCAATTTTTAACTCACAGATATATTCAGGCTTCGGAATAACTTTACGGACACGTTCATCAAAATCTTCCAGTTCTTCACGCGAAAAAGCATCTGCTAGGCTGTAGAGATTATATTCATGATTATATTTTTCAAAGCCTGATAGCACGACATCCCCTGTACGATGGGTCGGCGAATCGGCACGGACTAAGTGTGGATTATCGTGTTCTAGTGTTTCTAACTCACGATAAAGGCGATCATACTCCGCATCTTCAACCGAGGGTGTATCCAAGGTATAATATTCGTGAGCGTACTTGTTTAATAACTCCGTTAACTCTTTGATCTTTGACTCGATATTCATACTAGTAATTTTATCATATTTTTCGGTTTCCTCTGAGTAAGAAAGTTGTTATAATGGAGAAGTTCAATAGCTTATGTTAAGCTTAATTTTTATGAGGTTTTTAATGAAGAAAAAGATTTTTAATAAGGTTGTGATTGTACTGGCAGTCTTGCTCAGTATCATCATCATAACAGCTGGTATTCTGGGTCGACAGATACTTTTTCGTGATTATCCTGTTTTCCAGTCAATGTCCCAGAAAGAGATTATCGAAACAACCAATATCCTGCCTGAGGATAACGACTATGTCAAAAAATTAAAAAATAATGCACTTGACATCTACCTGAGTAATGCTTCCAGTGAACTGGCAGAAAAGCTTGGAAAGAACGAAAAACGTGTTAATAGTATTGTCAATGGCGAGCTTCCTGAAAATCAGTTCTCACAAAATCAAGAAGAATTACAACAAGCACTGGGGGCAAGTGATGAGCAGATGACTCAACTCTCACAAACTTATGAGAATGCACGCCTTAATCGCGCCATTGATCAGCTCCAATCAGAGGCTAAAACTTTAAAAGCTGAGCAGTTGCCTCAGTTTATTAAAGATGCAAATCAGTTAACGAAACAAACTGAAAAGAGTATTCAGTCCTATATCGAAGATAACAATGCTGTTTCTAAGTCGACTATTTCTGCTTCTGTTCAAACGCTCCATGATGCAAACTCCCTCCTCAATAATTTCACACAGTTTGTAAACTACACAAATAATTATTCGACTATTACAAAGCTTCAATTTGATAAAATTTCTACCAATAACTCACTCATGGAAGACTTTCTTCCCGTATTTAACAAGGTAAATGCTTATCTTAGCCAGAAGGAAACTGTTGAAGCTCGTATCAAAGAGTTAACGGACTTCCAACAAAAAGTCGAAAAGTCAGAACAATTGAGAAATTCCAGCATAGAACTGCCTAATCTTAAAGGTCAAACACTTGCAGATATAAGAAAAAAAGCCGGGTCGAATTACAAAATTGAAGTGGAGCCTACTGATGAGAACAAAGACACTTCTATTGTAACCCGCCAAGTTCCTGATCCTTCTGACTTTGATCGTATTCTAAAAGGTGAAACGATTACTGTTCAAACAAAGAAAAAAGCTGAAGAAAAGAAACCTTCGTCCAATACCAACAAAAAGGATGAAGATAAAACAGACAAAAAAGGTGAAAGCAAATCAAAAGTTAAAAACAAAGGAGACAACTAATGGCTAAGAAAATAATTCTCCGCACACTTGCCGTTCTTTTTCTACTTTTATTATTTGTAGGAGCTGTCGGAGCGGTTGGGGCGGTTTATCTTCTCGATAAAGAATCACATCATGCACATACGATTGAGCTCAAACCTTCCCCTCAAGCCATCTCCCAATCCTTTACAATTACGGATATTAATGGAGAAGCGCTTCAGGATTCTTCAAATATCTATAAATATATTCCCGCACAACTCTCAGGTAAGGATAAAAACATCCCTGAACTTTACACAAAAGCTTTAGTTGCCGTTGAAGATAGCGACTTCTATTCTCGGAAAACCAAGGGTTATTCCATCAAAGGGGTGACTAATGCAGTCTTATCAGAAGTACTTACGAAATTACATCTCGCGAACGGTGCCCGTGGAGGCTCAACCCTTGATCAACAATTAGCAAAAAATCTTGCGCATGGTGGTTTTACTGCTGATAAATCACTGTCTCGGAAAATCGTTGAATTAATTGATGCCCACAGTCTTGCTGAACGCTATTCCCGTGAAGAGATTCTCACAAGTTATCTCGACACTTTGCGCCTGACACCAGAAACTATCGGTCCTGGTGCAGCTTGGAATAATCTTTTTTCGACACCAATGATTGCCTCAGAGAAAACACCTCTTTATATTGCTCAGATTGCTTATTTAGCAGGTCTCGGCCAAGCCCCTTCAACTTACGTACAAGACTTTGAAGGTGCTGGGAAACAACGCGCATTGACTGTGCTTTCTGTCATGAAGTCCAACAAAATCATCTCTGATCAAGAGTACAAAGACAGCGTAGAGGCTGTAAAAAAAGAACTCGTACTCAAACCAAGCTATACCCAAGGTATTCCACATGCGTATCAATCCTATATTGCACAAGTGCAAAAAGAACTCGGCCAAATTGCTTTACCAAGGAATGCCAAAGTAGTCGTTAAAACCTATGCAACTAAAGCACATCTGGATTATCTGGAGAGCGTGGCTAACCATACCGCGCCGGATGTCTCAAATATCCCACGTAATGATTTACCAGAAGGGACTTTGACAGCAATATCTGTTGTTGATACCCAAACAGGTCATATTTTAGCTCTAAATACAAACTCGGACAATCCACAATTGCCGATTTCCTCTGGTCGTTCTTCGGGTTCAACGATAAAACCTTTGCTCGACTATGCGCCCGCCCTTGAATATGGCTATATCAGCGAAAACAGTACTTTAAATGGTAATGCTACAACTTACGCTGATGGCACTCCCTTAATGAATTACGGTGGTAATAATTATGGTCCTGTTCCTGTTGGCTTTGCCCTTGGTAACTCGTTAAACTCGGCAGCTTTACAAACTTTTAACATGACGAATGACGACCAAAAGAATAGTATTATGCAGCCATTAGGTATTGCTTCCCTCAAATATGACCAAGAATCAATGTCTATTGACTATAATTTTTCTCCTTTGCAGTCCGCTTCGGCGTATTCTGCGATTGGTAATGATGGTGTGCGCGTTACACCTACAGCTGTTGCTTCTGTCACTGTAAATGGCCAAGAGTTACCTCTTTCTCAACCTGAGTCACAACGTGCGATGAGTTCTGCAACCGCTCGGTCGCTCGTCAATCTCATGCAAAATGTTACACAGCCCAATGGATCTGAGCCTTTGGCTGCACAACCTCAATGGCCAAATGCTTTCGCCACAAAATCTGGGCTCTCCAATTTTCCCGATACTGCAACAGAACCTGCACGTAGTCAAGGTGCTCCTGATGCTTGGATGGCAGCTACTTCTACAGGTGTTTCAACCGCCGTTTGGGTCGGAAGCCCCGATATGAGTGGGAAATACTATGTTCCAGCTGCGCCCATTGAACAAGAAAACAATATGCGTGTCTATCTCTTGAACAACACAATCAGATATATGAATCAAGGAAGGAACATTCCTCCATTTAGTTATTCAGGTACAGCGATGTCCCACGAACCACTGCTGCCAAAGTTACCTCAGATTACTGCGGCACCAACGCCCCAAGCTATCCAACAAGTCAGAGACTTTAACGCTGTTACTCCAAGTGTTACTCCTGGTTTAGAAGAATTTTATCAAGTTCATCTTCAAGACAAACTCTTAGATGCAAGATCCGTTTATGGTGCCAAAGATTAATCCACATAAAAAAAGCTGCTTCTGAGCAGCTTTTTTATTTATGATGCAACGGTCAATTGTTCTTGAACATACTGTGCATAAAGTGGGTGTGTTTTTACAAGATTACTGTGTTTACCTGCTCCCGTAATTGCTCCTTTCTCAATAAAATAAATATTATCTGCATCAACAATTGTCGATAACCGGTGGGCGATGACTAAAGTTGTTCTTCCCTTCATCAGGCTGTCCAATGCCTTTTGGACCATTGCTTCAGATTCTGAATCCAGACTAGCTGTAGCTTCATCGAGCATAAGAATTTTTGGGTTACGTAAGAAAGCACGTGCAATAGCCAAACGTTGACGTTGTCCGCCGGATATTTTTACCCCACGCTCGCCCACTTGTGTATCCAATTGGTCAGGCATATTTTCGACAAAACTTCGTGCAAAAGCTAAGTCTAGCACTTCCCATAGTTGTGCATCACTGTATGTACCGTCTAAACCGTAAGTCAAGTTGTCACGAATAGTTCCTGCCATAATCGCTGAATCTTGTGAAACAAACCCAATTTGGCTACGCCAATCTTTGAGGGCTAAGTTTTCAATATCATAATTACCCATTGTCAACTTTCCTCCTGTTGGTTTATAGAAACGCTCTAAAATAGAGAAAATAGTTGATTTTCCACCTCCCGAAGGCCCTGCAAAGGCAACGATAGTATTTGGTTTCGCTTCGAAAGTAATATTTTTCAATATTTCTTCAGAGTCATCATATGAAAAACTAATATTTTCTGCACGTAAAACTTGGCCTTCAATATCTAGGTTTTCTCCAAGACTTAACTGCTCTTGTTCTTCTTCTAAAACTTCATTCAGACGAGCTGTGGCTCCCGATGCTTTAGAACTTGCGGTAAAGAAAAGCGCTAGAGTTGGGACAGACCCAATCATGTTCATAAGGTACATCAAGAAACTCATCAAAGTTGCCATTGTCATTGCACCGATGGCAACCCGATGAATCCCATAAAGCAGTAAGCCAAAGATTGTTGACATCATTAACAACATCATAATTGGTTGCATGGAACCATCAAAAATTGCTTCACGGAGACCAATTTTATAAAGTTTATTGATATTCTTCTCCGCCGAATTTGTCGCTTGAACTTCTGCATTAGAAGATTTGACCAAACGAATTTCGCTAAGCACTTCACTTGCTGTGCCAGAAAATCCTGCAAGAGCATCTTGACGCTGGATTCCAAATTTTCGGCCAAAAGTGGCCAAGGGCATAATAATCAATGTCGCAATAGGTACGGCTATCACCATTGCTACAGTCATCTGCCAATCCATACGAAACATCATAAAAATTGAGCCGACAAGAAGCAAAAGGCTTGTTAAAGTTTGAGGTACAGTATTCGCTAAAAGATCTTTCACTTGTGTTGTATCGTTGACCAAGCGACTCCCAATTTCTCCTGTTTTGACTTCATCAAAGTACTTCACAGGAAGATGAACCATCTTATTCCACACTGTTAAACGCAATCTTTTTACTACATTTTCTCCAAAAAAACCAAGAACTGAAGCACCCACCGCGCCCAGTAAAGCAGAAAGGATATAGACCAGAACGACGTTCCCTAAAAGACCATAATCAATTCCTTGTGCAAATCCTGAAATAAGTGGCTGTATCATTTGGGGCACAATAAGTTGTAATATAGCTCCTAGAATACCTGACAACATACCTATCGCAAAGTAGGAATATTTTGGTTTACTCTTAGCAATAAGCTTCAAAAAATCCTTACTTTTTATTTTATTGGCTTTTATTTCTCTTTCCATTGGTATCTCCTTTTATTATTTAGTTTACTCGTTATAAAAACTAACAAAAATGATTATAAAACTTTTAATTAGTTTTGTCAATAAAAAACTAATTATTTTTTTAAAAAAATAGCCTTTAGACTTGGAATAGCTTTAATAGCTAAGTTCACTTCCAATCGGTAACTCATTATTTTTTAAATGCACTCATATTTTTATATACTTAGCGCGGTTCTTTAAAGTGAAAAATCGTAATAAATGCCCAACGATTTTAAAGCAAAAAAAAACTGCCGAATCCAGCAGTTTTTTGTATTATACAATCTATTGCAAAAGGCGGCAGACGGATTTGAACCGACGATCAAGCTTTTGCAGAGCCATGCCTTACCACTTGGCTATGCCGCCACAATATTAATCATTATACCGAAATTTAAGGATAAAAGCAAGAACTTTTGCAGCTTTTCAAATTTCTCCACTCAAAACTGAAGGAAAAGCCCTAAGCAATTTCTCTTAGAGCTTTTCTTTTTTCTCAAAGTGTTATCGATATTAATTTGCAGCTTTTTCTAAAGCTTGAATACGTTTTTCCTGGCTAATAACTTCTGTAGCCAAATCTTTGAAAGTAATTGCGTTCATCAAATGGTCTTGTGCGTGTACCATATAGAGATCAATCTCTGTATGAATACCTTGTGCTTCTTTTGTTAGCATATCTGTTTGAACATCATGCGCTTGGAGCAACTCTTGGTTCGACTCCTGAAGTGATTTTTCTGCTGCTTCAAAATCTCCTTCTTTTGCTTGTTGGATTGCTTGAAAGGCTAAGCCTTTGGCATTTCCACCATGCATGATGATTCCCATCACAATTTCCATTCTTTCTTCGTTCATTACATCCCCTTTTATTTCGTTATCTTTAAATTCCTTTACTTCATCAAGGCTTCTGCTGCTTCAAGAACTTTATCGCCACGCATCATACCGTAGTCTTGCATTTTGATCACATCCATTGGTACATCCACAGCTTGTGCTTTCTTTTGTACTTCTGCCTTCATGAAGCCTACTTGTGGTCCTAAGAGAAGGACATCTGGTTTAGGAGTTCCAGCAAGCATATTATCAATGTCTGCTGTTGATTTTGCGAAAATTTCGTAGTCTAATCCTTTGTCTGCTGCTGCTTTTTGCATTTTAGAAACCAAAAGAGATGTTGACATGCCTGCTGCGCAAGCTAAAGCGATTATTTTATCAGCCATAATAATTTTTCCTTCTTTTTCTTTTTATAGTCTTAAGTATACCGCTTTCATCGATTTTTTGCAAGTGTTTTCATAAAGGCAGAGAACAACTTTAGATACTGTTCCCATTCTCCTTGATGAGTGCTTGATACCAATAGTAAGAATCTTTAGGAATTCTTTTGAGACTGCCTTGCATACTTTCGTCCTGATCCACATAGACAAAACCATAGCGCTTCTGATAACCGTTCAGCCAACTGAGTAAATCAGTATAAGACCATGTGTGATACCCAATTACTTGAGCCCCATCCGTTAGAGCTTCTCTTATAGCTTTAACGTGACTTTCCAGATATTTGATGCGGTAATCATCATGAATTTTTCCATCTTCAAGCTTGTCGTATTCACCTAGACCATTTTCTGTAATCATTACAGGTATACGATAACGGCTAGTGATACGGCGTAAGGCGATACGCAGTCCTATGGGGTCAATTTCCCAATCCCAGTTGGTACGTTCAACGGCAGGATTAGTGACACGCTTGTAGAGACCTGGAATACCTTGTTCACCACCAGATCCTTTGACTCCAGTAGTATTCATTTTGCCAAGTGTGACTCCACCTTCGTGCGGATTCCAGGCATTGGCAGCTGTTTGATAATAATTAATCCCTAAAAAGTCAGGGCGGGCTGACTTTAGAAGTTCAAAATCTCCCTCTTCAGTTTCAAACATCAGACCATTTTCTTTAAGATAATTCAAAGCCACAATAGGATATTCGCCATAGCAATACACATCCATCCAAAAATTCGCAAACATTTCCTCTGCGTTTTCAGCTGCTAAAACATTAAGTGGATTAGCATCAATCGCGTAGTTTGGTGTGTAAGCAAAGGAAGGACCGATTTGGCCTAACATATCCATTTCATGAAAAGCATTGATTACAGCTGCATTAGCCAAATTTGCATGGTGATTGACTTGATAAAACAGCTTCATATCTACCTTTCCAGGTGGGTGCGTAGCCAGGATCCACCCATGTTGTGTAAAGATGTTTTGTTCATTCAAAGACACCCAATATTTCACTTTTCCTTTAAAGGCTGTAAATAGCGTTTGCGCATAATGCACAAAATCCTCAATAATCTGGCGACTTTCCCAACCTTGATATTCTTCTTCAAGAGCTTGCGGTAAATCCCAATGATAGAGAGTAACTACCGGTTCGATATGATTGGCAATCAATTCATCAACCAAATCCATATAGAATTGTAAACCTTGCTGATTAATTTCGCCCCGACCTTCAGGAAAAATACGGGTCCAAGCAATTGAAAAACGATAAGATTTTAATCCCATTTTAGCCATAAGTGCTACATCTTCTTTGTAACGATGATAGTGATCAACAGCAATGTCTCCTGTTGTCTCCTTAAAAGTTTTGCCCGGAATTCGGACAAAGTTATCCCAAACTGATGGACCTTTTCCATCTTCGTCATGCGCACCTTCAACCTGGTAAGCTGCTGAGGCCGAGCCCCATAAAAAGTTATCAGGGAAAGCTTTAAGTTTTCTGTGTTCCATTATAATTTCTCTCCGTTTGAGGCAATGACTTGACTGTACCACTCAAAAGAATCTTTCTTCGAGCGTTCCAAGCTACCATTTCCCTCATTGTCTTTGTCTACATAGATAAAGCCGTAGCGCTTTTTCATCTCTCCCGTCCCTGCAGAGACAAGGTCAATAAAGCCCCAAGGTGTATAGCCCATTAGGTCTACACCGTCGTATTCCACAGCATCTTTCATTGCCTCAATATGTGCTTTTAGATATTCCACACGGTATGGGTCGTGAATGCTACCATCTTCTTCTACTTTATCCACAGCACCAAAACCATTTTCGACAATAAAGAGTGGTTTTTCATAGCGTTCATTGAACCAGTTCATGCTATAACGTAGACCTAAGGGATCAATTTGCCAGCCCCATTCTGATGCTTCAACATATTGATTTTTTACCAAATCTCGGTTTTCAATATAATCAAAAGTCGGCGCTCCCAGATTCTCTTGATTTTCCGTTTTTTCAGCTGTGCTTGGCATGTAATTTAACTTAAGACTTGGATCAATCTTTTCTGCCTGATCTTTAATGGCAAAACTCATATAATAACTAAAGCCGATATAATCTACTTCTCCTTTGGATAAATCTTCAATATCCTCTGGGGTAATGTCCAAATCAAAGGCTTTACGTTCAAAATACTTGAGCATATAACTTGGATAATGCCCACGCGCATGTACATCAGTAAACCATAAACGACGCTGCATAGCGACTTGTGCTGCCATCATATCCTCGGGTTTACATGTTGCAGGGTAAATCGGGCACATCGCAATCATGCAGCCAATCTCAAAATCAGGATTAATTTTATGCCCTAAATCAACAACTTTAGCAGAGGCCACTAATTCATAGTGGGCTGCTTGATACATAATCTTTTCACGGTTCTCGCCTGCCACGAACTTCAAACCAGAGTTAGTGAAGGGTGCAAAATCCAGATCAAAATTTGCTTGATTATTTATCTCGTTAAACGTCATCCAGTATTTAACTTTATCTTTGTAGCGGGTCATTACTACTTCAGCAAATCTTACGAAAAAATCAATCAACCGACGATTACGCCAGCCGCCATACTCGGTAACTAAGTGATAAGGCATTTCAAAATGCGAAAGCGTGATAACTGGCTCAATACCGTTTTTCAAACATTCGTCAAACAAATCATCGTAAAATTGTAGTCCTTCTTCATTAGGCTCACTTTCATCTCCATTTGGAAAAATACGGGTCCATGCAATAGATGTCCTGAAACAATTCACACCCAACTCTGCAAAAAGTTTGACATCATCTTTATAACGATGATAGAAGTCAATGGCTTCATGATTAGGATAATTTTCGCCGGGCAAGACACCATCAGTAATTCGACGCTCAACACCGTTTGCTCCAGCAGTCATAACATCGGCAACAGAAACCCCTTTGCCTCCTGCATTCCAGCCGCCTTCAAGTTGATGAGCAGCAACAGCACCGCCCCATAGGAAATCTTTTCTTAAAGTCATTTTTCTTCTCTCTTTCCTCAAATTATATTGATTTAATTTTAAATCTTTTACAAGGTTTGAACTAGCGTGTTCGTTAATTTTTAAAATCCTCCCCTTTTATAAACGCTCAGTTCTCCTCTATAATCGTGAGCTCATATAACTCTTGATGAGCTTACGATTATAGAAGAGAGATTAAGTCAATGCTTAATCTCAACTCACTGCTATGCTTGTTCAGCTCGCTCTGCTTCGTATGCTTCTTTTTCTTGTTGTACAAGAATCGCATCGTATTTTTTAGCAAATGGCCAATATATCGCACCTGTTATGAAAATCATCAAGGCTTGCCATGCTGCACCTTGCCAACCACCAACAATCAAACCAGAAAGGATCGGTGGCGTTGTCCAAGGAACAAAGATGCCATTAAACGGTGGGATAATTCCCAGCGCAATAGCCGCATAAGTTCCAAATCCTGAAACGAGTGGTGCAATTAAGAATGGGAAAGCTAAGATTGGGTTTAAGACAATCGGCATACCAAAGAGGACAGGCTCATTGATATTAAAGAAGGCTGGTGCCAATGTTAACTTACCAATGGTTTTCATTTGAACAGAACGTGCACGGTAAATCATAAAGATAACGAAACCGAAAGTCATTCCTGAACCTGTAACCGTAATAAACTGATCCATAAAGGCTTGCGTAACAATATGTGCCCCATGATCAAGTGATAAGTTACCCTCTTGGAACAATTTGAGGTTATCGGCATTGTTAGCCAAGAGCAACGGTGTCATGATACCGCCAATAACTGTGGCACCATGCACCCCAAACCACCAGATAAATACAGGTAAGAATGCAATTAAGAAAACGCCAAGTGGTCCATCTGTAGCATGTTGTAAAGGTGTTTGAATTAAAGTATAAATCCATTCAATAGGTGTTTGATCAGTTGCCAATACAGATAGAGCGTAGATAAGCATTGCTACAAAAGTAATAACGAAAGCTGGCACTAGAGCACCAAATGAATCAGATACATTTGCAGGCACTTGTTCAGGAAGTTTGATACGGATATCTTTTTTCATGAACCATGAGTAAGACCAACCAACCAATAAACCAGCAAGCATGGCGAGGATCATTCCTTTACCACCAAGCCAAGCTGCATCAATAACACCATTTACTTGATATTCTCCCACAACAGCAGAACCGTCAGCAATTTTAGTCACTGTTGAAATAGTACTTGGTTGAAGCATCACCATGACAATAATAGAAGTCAAACCAGCAGAGGCCCCTTCGTATCCTTCACTCTTCACCCAAGAATAAGCAATACCAAAAGCTGCAAAGAGGGCCATAATACCAAATGAAGCAGCATAGGCTTGATTAAAAATAGGGGCCCAACCAATTTGTGCAATCCAGTCCGCAACATTTTGTTGAGGGAAGTTTGCTAAGATGAGGAAGATTGCTCCAATAATAATGAAAGGTATCGGATACAACATACCGTTTTTAATCGCTGTAACGGCTTTTGTATTCAAAAATTTCATCATCGGAGGCATTAATTTCTCATTGATAAATTTATTCATATTTTTACTCCAAAAATTTTATTTTTAATTCATTAGGGCATCTGCAGCTGCAACTACATTTTTGCCATTCATCATGCCATAGTCTTGCATCTTAATCACATCACAAGGAACACCTGCGGCATTTGCTTTTTTTGTGACTTCTGCTTTCATATAAGCAACTTGAGGACCTAATAAGAGGACATCTGGTTTGTTCGAACCAGAACCTGCTAACATGTTATCAATCTCTGCTACTGATTTAGCAAAAATTTCATAATCTTTTCCAGCTTCTTTTGCTGCCTGCTGCATTTTTGTTACCAACAATGATGTTGACATACCTGCTGCACATGCCAGTGCAATAACTTTATCTGCCATTTTTTTCTCCTTATTCTTTTGAGCTCAAGAATATTATAGCGTTTTCTGAAAAGGCTTTCAAATGAATTTAGGAAACACTTTTCCTGGACTGAAACAAGATAAAAATGGCTTAAATCAAGGGTTTATGACTATAATTTTCGAAATAAATATAAAAAAACTTGCAAAAATTGCAAGTTTTTTAAAACATGTTTCACATTTTGGAACAAATCGAGCGCTAATCCTCTAAAAAATGAAGCGTTTTATGGGCCAAAACTTCGAGAACCGCAACAACAGGAAGCTGGGTCGTTAAGTTTCCTAGAGGATAAAGTTTAGACCATTCCGGCGTGAGATTGTAAAAGAGTTGCAAGTCAGCCAGTCGCCCAACTGTACTGTCTTCATTATTTGTCAATGAAATAATTTGCGCACCTTCCTGCTTAAATTCTAACTCTTTATTGATAATTTGAATCGTTTCGCCAGATGCGGATAAAATTAAAGCAATAACATTGCCTGTGCCATTGATTTGGATAGCTTGGAAAGGATCGTTAATCACAAAGGCACGCAAGCCTGCATTCACAAAATATTTACACGCATAATCAGCCAAAGATCCAGAATTCCCAATCCCCATAAAAACGGTGTAATCTGCTTTAGCAATCATCTTGGCTGCTTCAGTCAGGCGCTTTTGATAGCTTTCAGAATTCATACGACGTAAAAACATATCAAATTCGAGCATGTTGTCATAATGTTGCTCTTCTGCCGTTTTAGGTTTGCTTTGATTTTTCAAAAAGAATTTTAGCTCAGACCAACCATTGAAACCCAGCTTCGTACTCATTCTTACAATTGTTGTAGTAGAAACGTGCAACTGAGTAGCCAAGCTCCGAATCGTTGCTTTTTGAACCTTGTCAGGAGATTTAATAATAAAATCAAGGACCAAGGTTTCGAGCTCATTAAGTTTGCTTATTTGTTCAGGTTGAAACATAAAAACTCCTTTATATAGCTTAAAATAATGTATATTTGATCAAATAGTAACCCAGAGCTAAACACTCTCTAGCATAATTGCCCACAGTCTGTAAAACTGGGGTCTCACTCACCGCAGCATAACCTTGAACATCTTTATATCCTTCTTTCGAAGCTAAGTAAAGGCTCCGATAAAGGTGAAAGTCGCTTGTCACGATCAGTGTCTTCCCATTCACATACTTTTGAGAAAGCGCGAAATTCTCAACAGTATTTCGCGCTTTCTTTTCTTCAATGATTCGGTCAGAGTTTATACCGTGTGCCTTAAGATATGTTGCCATTCCCTCAGCCTCAGATACAGGGGAAGCTGAACTTCGATAACCTGTGACGATGACTTGGGCTCGAGGATTTTTCTTAGCAAGTGTCAAGGCAGTATCAAGACGGTTTTTCGTGGTAGGCGCAGGCTGACCATCCAGCTCAATCTTACTGCCTAAGACTAATATTGTCTTGAAATCTTGTGCTTGCTCTCCTCGTTGACCTGCATCACTCCGTATCAAAAAGAAGCAGAAAAGGCCATAGGCTATCCCCAAAGCAAAGATTAACCCTAAAACTCGAAAGAATTTTTTCATTAGAATTTTTGTTTGCGGGCTTCACGTTGCTTACGTGCATTTTTATTGTGCTCTGCACGACGTTTTTTCGTATTTTCTTCTTCAATCGCCCATTTCAAGGCACGTTTATAGCCTGGTTTGACTTTTTTCTTACTCTTAGCCAACTGACCACGCATTTTGTTAGACAACTCTCCAGTCTTGGCTGTACGTTTTTCACGGCGGTCACGATCATAAGAATCAACAATCTCACCATTTTTCACAGCTTTTGGTTGGAACGTTACGCCCATTTTTTCAATCTCACGAATAGCTGTATCATCTGAAGGGCTATAAAGTGTGATTGCCGTTCCAGATAAACCATTACGACCTGAACGGCCGACACGGTGAACAAAGAAAGAAAGGTCACGTGGCAGTTCATCATTAATGACATGACTTACACCCTCAATATCAATCCCCCGTGCTGCAATATCTGTTGCTACAACAAACTGATAATCTAAGTTCTTTATGCTTGCCATGATACGTTTACGTTCACGTGGTGGAATGTCACCATGAATTTTCGCTGCTTTGACGCCATTGTTGACCAAGAAATGATGGATATCATCAACACGTCCCTTTGTATTGGCAAAAATCATTGCCATATAAGGATTTGTCGCCTTTGAAAGCTGTAATAAAATTTGGTTATGTGATGCGCCTTTAGTCGAAATCAACCAGTTTTCAATCGTGTCTGAAATTACAGTTTTATTCGCAATTTTTTCCATCACAGGATTATTCAAATATTTTTTAAGGAAAGGCTGTAACTTTTGTGGAATAGTTGCAGAAAAGACCAGCATCTGTACTTTTTTACCGAAGCTGGCTGCAATTTTATCCACATCTGTCAAGAAGCCCATATCCAAAGTCATGTCCGCTTCATCTACAACAAAAATAGACGCCGTATGAATAATCAAAGCCCCAGATTTAAGCAAATCTTGAATACGACCTGGCGTACCAATAACGATATGCGGTTGAGAAGATTCAAGTTTCTTGATTTGACGCGCCTTATCTGTCCCACCAACATAGTTAACCACGCGAATCGCATCGTTAAATTTGACAAATTCCTGAGCAGCATGATAAATCTGTGTGGCAAGCTCACGTGATGGTGCAGTAATGACAGCTTGGACTTCATCAAGATCCGTGTTCAATTGTTGGAAAATAGGGAGCAAGAAAGTATGTGTCTTTCCTGAACCTGTTTTTGATTCCCCTACCAAATCACGGCCTGACATTACCACAGGGATAAGTTTTTCCTGTACAGGAGTCGGCGAAACAAACTTAATTGCCTCAAGCGTTTCATTGATATAATCTTTAAAGTTAAATTCTGTAAATTTCATAGCTCCTATTATAGCATGAATAGTGCATTTATAAAACAGGGTTCGCCTTTTTAATTCCAATTCTTATTGAAAAAAGCAGAAAAGCAAAAAAAGCACCTCCGAGGTGCTCTTTTCATATTATTTAGCTTTAGCGTAAAGTTCGTTTACTTTATCCCAGTTAATTAAGCTAAAGAAAGCTTCGATATAATCTGGACGAACATTGCGGTATTTCAAGTAATAAGCATGTTCCCAAACGTCAAGACCAAGTACTGGAATTTGACCATCAGAAATTGGGTTATCTTGGTTTGCTGTAGAAACAACCTTAAGTTTACCGTAATCAAGAACTAACCAAGCCCAACCTGAACCGAAACGTCCAGTAGCAGCTGCTTTAAATTCAGCTTTAAAGTCGTCAAATGAACCAAAAGCTTCATCAATTGCTGCAGCGATATCACCTGTTGGTGCACCACCTGCGTTTGGAGCAAGCCATTCCCAGAACATTGTGTGGTTCAAGTGACCTCCACCGTTGTTACGTACCGCAACGCGAATATCTTCTGGCAAACGGTCCAAATAAGCCACTAATTCCTCAACAGTTTTATCAAAGAATTCTGGGTGTTTTTCAATCGCTGCATTAAGATTATTAACGTAAGTTTGGTGATGTTTGTCATGATGCAAATGCATTGTTTCTTCATCAAAGAAAGGTTCCAAAGCGTCATATGCGTAAGGTAATTCTGGAAGTGTATAAGCCATAGTATTCTCCTTAAATTTTAATATACTATTATTATAAAGAAATAAGAACCGTTTACAAAATTATCTGCTTATCTTTTCGCTCGTCCCGAAAATACTTCAAGTCGCGGGTATAGATAAATTCAACATCCGTTAAATCATTATACTCCCGTGCTCCGACCAAAGTATAGAGCTTTATCAAATCATCTTTCCATTGTCTAAACATTTCATCGACGGCTTGAGAACCCTGTGCGTTTAGAATGGATAAAATATGCCCAGCAGAGCTGGCTAAAGGCGCACCCAAAAGTTGAGCATGTAAGATATCTCTGGCTGATGCAATTCCTCCAGTAGCAATCAGTGGTTTAATGTTTTGTGCAAATTGAGCTTCAATAAGACTCTCAGGACCTGTAAAGCCAAAATCGTCTAAATCTAAGGTGCTGTGCCCTCGTCCACTCTCAATCCAAGCAAAGTTAGTCCCACCTTTACCACCAACGTTAATCCCTGCGACCGCTGTTTGGCTAAGCTGCTTAAACATTTTTTGACTCATCCCAAAGCCAACTTCTTTGACCACAACAGGAACATCTAATTTTTCAGCAATACGATTAATGTTTTCAAGCCAGTAAAAAGAACGATCCCCTTCGCTGTCCTTCATAACTAACTCTTGTCCAGTGTTGATATGAATTTCTAAAGCATCGGCAGAAAGCATTTCGACAGCTTTTTGCGCATTTTCTAAAGAATGACCTGCACCGATATTTGCAAAAATGAACCCCTTTGGGTTATGCTGACGCACTTGACGGAAACCTTCCTCCAATTCGGGATACTTCAAAGCAATAGATTGAGAACCAACTGCCATTGCAATATGATGATGAGCCGCAAGTTCCGCAAGCTCTAAGTTAATCTTATCGCCTTTTTTGGAGCCACCTGTCATCGCTTCTATATAAAAGGGAAATTCAAACTTGTGTTCCAAAAGAGTAACAGACAAGTCAACTTCTTGCGTAGAAATTTCTGGTAAACCATTAGGAACAATCCGTAATGCAGCAGAAAACTCTGAGCGATTTCGACCTTCGCGCCAGTACTTTAAGCCAAGTGACAAATGTTCATCTTTCCGGTGTCCGTGAATTTCTTTACTCATTTTGTTTTCCTATTCTTATTTTCTCGAGCTTCATGCCTTCTGCTTCAAGAGCGTCCCTCAAATCTGCTATTTTCTCTTCATGTTCAGCAAAAAGAATAATATTTTCGCCAA
Organism: Lactococcus formosensis; assembly: GCF_018403745.1. Lineage (GTDB taxonomy): Bacteria > Bacillota > Bacilli > Lactobacillales > Streptococcaceae > Lactococcus > Lactococcus formosensis. The sequence continues at coordinate 407,900 of NZ_BOVP01000001.1, forward strand.
AGCCTGCTCCTGAAATTTTTCCAGCAAATTCGGGTTGGCTATTCACAATATTTAGAGCCAAAGCCAGTTGATCAGTCATATAGCCTTTTGCTTGGTTCTCGATAAGTAAAAGTTGATTTTCAAGGAGTTTTTCTTTAAAAAGAGCGAAATCCTGCATATCAATGGCTGTACTTATTTCAATAACAAGCTCATCACTTTTAGCATAAAATGCATCAGAAAGTTTGTGCTTAAGTTTTTCAACAGTCTTAGCAGCCTGATTGGTTTGGACAACATAAGGTTGCCAAGGGATACTCATAGGAAGAACTCGCTCATGATTTTCATAGAAAATACTGCCTCCATACATAATCGCAGCCACATCACCACGTGATCCGCTTCCTTGCACATCATAATGTGCTTGAGCGGCAATCTCAAAGCGTTTTTTCAAAGGGAGATTAAGCTGAAAAAAAAGATTGAGCGCATTGACCACACCGACAACGACACAGGCCGATGAACCATAGCCCTTCTTGCTTTCACCAAAACCCAGACCACTTTTGATTTCCAAGTGAAATTCTCGAGACAATTCAACTTCTTTACTCACATATTCGATTGCCGTCATAACAAAATTCCACGGTCCGCTGCGTTCAGGTTTAAATTCCTTTACTGAGAAGATGTGAGCGGGCATTGCTACATTTGTCTCCAAAAGACTTTTGTCCTCTGCTTCTGAAATAACCACTTGAAAGTCACTTTCAAGACTTGTTACCAGAGCTAGCCCTCCTGGACGAGTAACCGCATATTCTCCTGCAATAAAGAGTTTTCCAGGCACTGCTATTTTATAAGTACTCAAGTCCGCCCCCCGCATGTGCAATGTCAAAAGTAATATCTGGGAAATTTTCCCGTAGTTTTGCTAAAAGGACTTTTTCTGTCGCTCTGTCTGTGATGATTTTAACGTTTGGTCCAGCATCAATAGTGACAAAAGCTAAGAGTCCTGCTTTATAGCATTCTTGCGTAAAGGAAATAATACGTTGAGTATCTTCTGTAAAGTAATCAAAAGGTTCAACACATAGACGGTTTTGTTCATGCATACCTAAGGCATTATCTTGTGCGATCAGACCAATCTTTTCAATATCTGCCTGACGAATAGCATTCTTCATTTCTTCAAGTTGACGTGCCGATTTTTCCACCCAAGCGCTGTAAGTCGGAGCAGTTTGAGCAAGCTGCATCCCACGTGTCGAAGACATTTTCTTTTGAGCGCTTGATATTTCGGCAACAATCATGGACAAGTGAACATCTTCATCATAAAAGCTTTCTGCATAAGAGGAAGCATCGTCTTCTCCTTTGTTCCAAACCGCAAAATTACCAAAAACCGAACGCGAAGCTGAACCCGAACCCCGACGTGCGATACGTGACATTTCGGTCAAATCAGCTGGTAATTCGAGGAGTCCAAACATTGCACCTGTCAACGCGGCAAAGCTTGAAGCTGAGGAAGCCAGCCCTGCAGCGGTTGGTACATGATTTTCAGAAGTGACTAAAACGCCTGGAAAAGTGCCATGTTTTGCACGAAGCATTTCTAAAAATTGATGTACACGAGTAGCATCTGTGTTCACACCATTTAAAATCAGTTGATCCTGTTCAGCAAAAGTCACAGATGTCGTCGTATAAAATTGATCCAAAGTCATTGATAAAGAACTTGTTGTAGGAATATTCAGCGCTACATCTGCTTTCCCCCAATATTTAATCAAGGCAATATTCGTATGTGCTCTAACAGTAAATTCATTCATTTATATTTTTCCTCTTGTAGGTTAATCTCTCCTATTATAACAAAGGTGGCGTAATTTAGCCATTTGTCGTTTTTAAAAGTTATTTCTCTACTACATAAAGTTCTCACAAAAAACCACCTGATAGGGTGGCTACTTTTATACATACCTCTCGAAAGAAGAAAAGAGAATCTTTGATGTAATACTTACTTCACAACTGTAACATTACAAGGTGCATGGTTAACAACATAAGCTGTTGTAGAACCCAAGGTCATACGCTCAAAGTAATTAGAACCTGTAGCCCCCATAACGATGAGATCACACTTCTGCTCCGTTGCAAATTCAACAATTTGCTTCTTAGGGATACCCACTACAACAAAGGTTTGAACTCTGACATTGTCTTTTACAATAGCCACTGCTTCTTGCAAAATCATCTCGGAAGCTTTTGTATAATTGTGCTTAAGAATAGGCAGGGCATGTCCATATAACTTCCCGTCATCTTGCACCGTTAGGACTGAGAGTTCCACGTCGTTTAACCGCGCAATTTCCATCGCCTCTCGGAGCGCTTTATATGAGTTGTCTGAACCGTCAATGGGAACCAAAATATTTTTGTAATTCATCAAGTTTCTCCTTCCTTACTTTGCCTATATTATAATGCTTTCTAAGCATAATTAAAAGTAGCATGCATTATAAACGAGTATTCATGCTAGCTTCATGAAAAAGAAAAACCTTAAGAATCATGTATACACTTAAGGTTTCGTTATTTTTTTATTTTAAACAGAGTAAATCCATGTGTTCTTGGCACCATTTTTCAAGAGCTTTTGGCTGATACGAATCGCATCTTTTTCATTAGCTGCTAGAGCAACCATTACGCCGCCTAGACCTGAGCCTGTAAGTTTTGCTCCCAGAGCACCGTTTCTCAGTGCTGTATTCACTAAGATGTCTAGGCGCGGGTGTGAAACACCGAGTGAAGAGAGATTTTCATGCGCTTGGTTCATCACTTGACCCAGCTCTTTTAATTTATTCGTCATGAGAAAATCTTTTGAGGCTTTCGATAGCTGGCCTAGCTTTTCAATATGTCCTTGGGCTTTGACTTTATTCTCTGATAATTTCTCTCTGACTATGCTGATTGCTTGGCTGGTAAATCCGTGCACGCCAGAATCTCCAATAACCAGATAACCTGATAGATTAAGGTCAAAAGATTCTGCTGTTTGGCCTTTAATAAACCAAAGAGGCAACTCCGAGTTAACTGTTGCGACATCAATTCCTGACGAGCGGCCATGTGTAATATTTTCCGAGAAATTAGCAAAAGATAAGAGCATCTCATCTGTGAGCTCCGCATCAAAAAAATCATAAAATGCACGTGTGATTGCTGTTGCTAGAGCTGCTGATGCTCCAAGTCCTCGTCCTAAAGGAATATTCGAATCAATTTCCAGCGAAAACGGAAGTTTTACAGAATGAAATTTTTCCAAAAGGCGTAAAATAAGTTGGCGTACCCCCTCAAATTCGTCTCCTAACACATCCAATCTGCGCCGCGATTCATTATTTTCAATATATTGTCCGTATTTGATAGAAGAAATTGTAACGGTTGTCTTCAGAATAGTAACAGGTAACGCAATTGCAGGCTGCCCATAAACAACCGAATGCTCTCCAATCAAAATTAATTTGGAATGAGCGGTTCCTGTGCCCATTTTATTTGTAGTCATAACTATAAATTCTCCATTAGAGTACGCAAAGGTACTTGACAATTTTATAAAATTTGAGAGTGAAAATCAAGTAGCAATTCTTTTTTTGCCCATAATATCTAGATAAATAGGATAAATCTGTCCTTTCGTTACTGGTATTTCACCAAAAAAGTTATAATAAAGTCATGGACAATTTACGCAAAGCAATTGAAAAAATGGATATTGTCACTGTCGATGCTGCAATTAAATACAGTGGTTTAAGCAGAAAAGCCATTCTAGATTTTATACATAAAAACCCTCATCTAAGGATATTTGATGAACAAACGCAGCATTGGATCAATGAAAATGTCGACGGACATTGTTAAATACAAATAAAAAGTGCTAAATGCACTTTTTATTTGTATTGTTCCATTCCAGGAACTTGATTTCCCCCAAAATATTTTTGAGAAAGTTCTTTCAAGTAACCCTCTTCAGCCATCTTTTTAATCTCTTGGTTAAGATCTTTTTGAAGTTGAGTTTGACTATTATCAAGGACATAGTAAGTATATGTCTTGAATTCAGGATATTTTTCAAGATCGGTAGGTACTGTGTCTGATACACCTGTTACAGCATGTTCTTTGACCAGATTTTCCGCTGCTGATTTTGAAGCAAAGATAAAATCCATTTGACCATCAGAAAGTGCTTGTAAGCGCTCCGCAAGTCCACGTTTGGAGTAATCTACAGTAATTTTTTTATCTGGATGTGTAGTGTTCCACTGATCCATAATATCCCCGTAGTTGGTTCCTGTTGGAATTTCTGTTTTCTTCCCTACAAGTCCTTCAATGGTTGTAATCTTATCTTTATCATTAGAGAAAATTGCATTAATTCCTTGCGTTGTTGGGAAACTAAAGAGATACTTTTCTTCACGCGCCTTCGTTTTACCGTAGATATTCACACCAATATCTGCGCGTCCTGCATCTAAGGCTGCAAGAATAGCACTGTCATCATATGTTTTAAAGTCAAATTTATATTGGGGCAAATTTTCATCTGCTTTTTTGAGAATATCATATTCATAACCTGTCAGCTGCCCATCCTTCGTATACTCGTAAGGATTTGATGAGCCAGAGATTGCCACATTAACAGTGGTTGTTTTTTCTTGACCTGCAGTTGTGCTTTTATTTGAGTTCGAGCACGCCGCTAGCAGAGTAACGCCCGCTGCACTCAAAGCCATTAAGGTTATAACTTTATTTATTTTCATTATATCTCCACTTCCTTTTTACTTACGCTTTGATTTTAACATAATCTACACAATTTCCTTTTTTCTATGCTTATAAAAAAGGAGGACCTTCATAAAATAAAAAAGCAACCTGCAGTTGCTTTTTTATTTTATAAGTCATGATACTGGGCATAAAGCTCCTGACGTACCAACTCCCGTTCTTTCGCTACTTGCTTAATGGCAGCATTAGGCTTTATGCCCGATGCAACAAGAAGCTGAACAGCTTCTAACGGTGTGGTTTTATCTTTCACATCGTCTTTAACTTCACCATCGAAGCCAGCGACAATAATCAAACACTCTCCCTTAATCGGTTGCTCTTTTAACGAAAGTAAAATTTCAGAAATTTTACCTCGACGATATTCTTCATAAATTTTTGTTAATTCACGTACTAAGGTAACCTCTCGGTCCCCATATACCTGTGCCATATTCTCTAAAGTATCTGCAACGCGATAAGGTGATTCATAAAAAATTTGCGTTTCAGGATAAGCCATTTTGGTTTCCAAAAACTTCTTCTGTTCTCCTTTTTTACGGGGTAAAAAGCCATAAAAAATATGAGGTTGTGGGACTAAACCGGAAGCGATAAGAGCTGTTATTCCAGCTGAAGCCCCTGGCAGAGCAATCACATCGATATTTCGCTTAATAGCTTCCACAACTAAATCATGACCTGGATCAGAGATTGAAGGCATACCCGCATCAGAGACCTGTGCTAGCGATTTACCTGACATCAAAAAATCTAAAAGCTTCGGAATTTTATCAAAGGAGTTGTGCTCATGAAAAGACTCCTGAGCCACCTTAATTTCAAAATGATTAAGTAATTTTTGAGTGTTGCGTGTATCTTCACTTGCTACCAAATCCACATTCTGTAACGTTTCCAAAGCCCGTAAAGTCATATCTTGCATATTACCAATGGGCGTTGGCACTAGGTAAAGCTTGCCTGCACTTTTTTCACCTTTAAAACTTCGTTGTATATTTATCATCTGTACAAAAGCTCCAAACAGTCTAAGCAGTTTTCACCATCTTGCAATCGTTCTGCATAGTGCAAATGGCACACATGAAACCCCTCATTAAAAATTTGAATCAGGTTTGGATTAGGCTCATCCTTTGATTTTGAACTGGCTTTTTCTTCCTTTTTCTCAATATGCGCCAAGCGTTCTCGTAATTTTTCATTTTCCATACGAATTGTCGCATTTTCCTTTAAAGATTCATCCAATGCATCGCGTACTGTGGAAATTTGGCCTAATGTATAAGCCAAACTTTCCTCCAACAGCCCAAGTTGCACATAAATCTCATTTTTATCAATCATCATTTCCCCCATAACTTACCTCTACGTCAATCCTTCTCAAAGATTTACCTCTGAAACATCGAACTCTTTTATAGTATGATCTAAGCGAAGTTTAACTTTGTTATTCAAAATATTAAGCCCAATGACTTTCCCCTCACCCTCTGAAGTCGTAATGTATTCACCAAAATCAGGAAAATTTTTACGCGCTTCTCGGTAAAATTCATCTTCATAGGACAAGCAACACATTAAACGCCCGCAGAGTCCATTCAATTTGCTCTGCTTCAGAGAGAGCGACTGATTTTTTGCCATCTTAATAGAAACGTTAGGAAATTCGTAAATAAATTCTGAACAACAAAGCGGACGTCCACAAGGACCAACACCACCATACATTTTTGCAGCATCACGCGCCCCGATCTGACGAAGCTCAATACGCGTACGGAAAGTCGCTGCTAATTCTTTAAGTAAAGCTCGAAAATCCACTCTATTTTCCGACGTAAAGGACACAAAAAGTTGACTCTGGTTTAAATTATATGCTGCATTTGTAACCTTCATATCGATTCCACAATCTGCAACAATCTGGCGAATCTTCGTGCAGGCTTGTTGCGAAAGTTGTTCTGTCGTATGAATCAACTCTTCATCTACTTCTGTTACTGCACGAACAATCTCTCCAGATGTATCGATATTTTTATCTTGTGGGAGCTGTTTCATTACCCGGCCATAAGTCTTGCCCTTTTCATTTTGAATAATGACTGGAGTTCTGGGTGCAAATGCTTCATGACCACTTACAAAGGTATTTTGTTCTCCATGTGTAAACTCTACTTCGTAAATCATATTATCTTCTTCCTATTTCAGCACTATATATTCCAAACAAGATCCAAAGCGAACATTGCTTTTCCACATTTTTTCTGCCCAAAAGGTTTTTTGAACCCAATCCGGCATCTTTTCTTGATTAAAAAGTTCCAAGAGCAGGGAAAAGACCAAACTTTGTTTCTCCTTATCCTCAATATTTTCACTCACACTTGTCAGATAAAGAAAAGCTTCTCGTCGATCCGTCTTAACTAATTTCAGTAATTGTTGCAGTTTCTTTAATGTGTCATTAAACCAAGTTGACCCACCTAACTCTTGGGCTTCTTCTGCCGAGCTGCAAACCCGACTCAGTAATTCTGCTTGTGTTTTTAAAATGCCATTTTTTTCCAATATTTCTTGCATATAGGCGCTATTTTTCGGAAAACTAAAAACTTGTGTCCGTGATTTGATTGTGGGCAACATTAAATTTTCATTTTCTGTGAGTAAAAAAACATGTGTTGCATTATCAGGTTCTTCAATGGATTTAAGTAGAGCATTTGCCGCATTGCTGTGCATTTTTTCAGCTTCCGTGATAATGACCACCTTCTGAGCGCCTTCAAATCCAGACTGACTAAAAACTTCCGACAAATCCCGAATTTGTCCTGTTTTTATAGTTTGACCTTCCGGACGAATAATGTGTAAATCGCTAAATTCATTCCTAGCAACTAAACGACAGTGACGACAGTTTTCACAAGGTAAATTGTCCTGTAAATTTTCACAAAAAATAGCCTGACTTAGCCAAATAGCCATATCCAAACTACCAAATCCCCCACTAAAAAGATAAGCATGGCTCAGTTTATTCACACGTAAAATATGCTTAAAGCGTTCAAAAAGTGCTGGTTGAATATCTGCAATTTTCATGAAAACTCCTTAAGTTTGAAATTTTATTACAAACAAAATTTCTTTTTGATGACTGTTAACGTGTCTGCAACAACTTTGTCAAGTTCTTGACTGGCATCAATCGTGACAAAGCGCTCAGGCTCATTCTTAACAATTTCTAAGTAACCTTGTCTGACTTTACGATGCATCTCAGCACGTTCGAGATCAAGTCTATTGACTTCATCTGCTCTATTTTTCATAATTCGTTCAAGTGCAACATCTGTATCAATATCGAAATATAATGTCAAATCCGGTTTAAGACCATCTGTTGCAAATTCATTAAGCCAGTTTACAGGTTCAACACCAAGTTCACGTCCGTAACCTTGATAAGCAACCGATGAATCAATAAAACGGTCAACAATTACCATTTTGCCTGCAGCCAGTGCTGGAAGCATTTTTGTTTGCATGTGTAGGCGACGTGCCGCAGCAAACAGCATCAGCTCTGTCTTACTGTCAATTTCTGTATTTTCTGTACTTAAAATTATATTTCGAATCTCTTCTGCCACACGTACACCTCCAGGTTCACGTGTCGGAAGGACTTTATAAGACGATTTTTCTAGTTCGGGAAGAATATTTTGTAAAACGGTTGTTTTACCGGCCCCATCTGGCCCTTCCAAACTAATTAATATTCCATTCATATCTTATATTATAGCAAAAATAAAAAGAAAAAATATGGGAAAAATGTTCTTTTATAAATATTGTTTACTATATAAGTTTCTTATTTTACAAATGATTTCACTTTTGTAAAAATTCTATATTATGGAAGGCTTTACCTTGCTATACTACTGTAATAATTGTATAATGAGAAAAGCAATTAATATTATATACATCTAAGCGAAAGGATTATCATGAAAAAAATTCTTGTTGTTGACGACGAAAAACCAATTTCAGATATTGTAAAATTTAATCTCGTCAAAGAAGGGTATGAAGTAGTCACTGCTTTTGATGGTGAAGAAGCTCTTGAACTCTTTGAATCAGAAAAACCCGATCTTATCTATCTTGATTTGATGTTACCAAAAATTGATGGCCTTGAAGTTACACGTCAAATCCGTAAAACTTCCGAAGTCCCTATTTTGATGGTTTCTGCCAAAGACACAGAGTTTGATAAAGTTATCGGCCTCGAACTTGGTGCAGATGATTACATCACAAAACCATTTTCAAACCGTGAACTACTTGCTCGTATTAAATCAAACCTACGCCGCATGACAAATGTTCCTGTTGAACAACCAAAAGATTCTAAAAAAGAATTGGTGATTGGTAATTTACGTATCAACCCAACACATTATGCTGCATACAAAAATGAAACACAACTTGACTTAACACATCGCGAATTTGAATTACTCTACTATCTTGCACAACATCTCGGTGAAGTTATCACACGCGAAACATTACTTGAAACAGTTTGGGGCTACGATTACTTTGGTGATGTTCGTACTGTTGACGTAACTGTTCGACGTCTTCGCGAAAAAGTTGAAGATACTCCAAGCCGCCCTCAATACGTATCTACACGTCGTGGCGTTGGATATTATATGAGCGAACCTCATGAATAATTTTTTTAATTCAATAGTACTTAAAGGAGTAGTGATTCATCTACTTCTTTTTGGCATTTTTGAGTTAGCAAATAGTACGTATTTTTTAACTCATACTACTGCACTCTTGCAGTTTTTCATTTTTTATCTGGTCACTTTAAGTCTTCTTATCTGGTATCTCAGTCGTTTGGCTCAATCCGCAGATAAGATATCTCATCAGGTAGATAATTTTTTGCATGATAATTATGAAAACCGCCAAGTTTCTAAGGAAACTAATGAACTCTCTGTGGCTTATAATAAATTGTTATTACTGGGGCAAGAAATTGAGGATCGACAAGAACATTTAGAAAATCAGCGTAACCAACTGGAGAGTATTTTAACCTATCTTGCAGATGGTGTGATCACTACAGACCGACACGGGAAAATTAATCTCGCTAATCACGCTGCCCTGGCCCTTCTTGATCAATCAAGTGAGGTAATTATTGGTGAAGACTTAGTTGATATTTTAAAAATCTCCGATAAATATTCTTTTCATGAGTTACTGCAAAAAGAGCCTGAATTAACAATTAATACTGTCAATTGTGAAGGTGCAGCTGTTACCCTCCGCGTAAACTTTATGCTCTTCCGTAGCGAGTCAGGTTATATTTCTGGGATTATTGCTGTTCTACATGATACAACAGAACAAGAAAAAACAGAAAGAGATCGCCGCCTTTTTGTTTCCAATGTCTCGCATGAGTTACGCACACCACTAACTTCTGTCAAGGCCTATTTAGAAGCTCTAAATGATGGGGCACTCGCTGATCCCGAAATTGCCAGTAATTTTGTAGATGTTTCACTTAACGAAACAGATCGAATGATTCGGATGATTGGGGAACTTTTGGAACTCTCTCGTATGGACCAAGATAAAGTTAAGCTTCATACTGAAATTATTAACTACGTTGACTTTATAAACTATGTCCTTGATCGTTTTGATCAAATTATCGAAAAAAATTACACTAACTTTAAAATTATTCGACAAATGCCTCCACAAGAAATTTGGCTTGAAATAGATACTGATAAGCTTTCACAAGTCATTGACAACATCATCAATAATGCTTTTAAGTATTCCCCAAAAGGAGGCATAATCACCGTAAGCGTTTGGTGTGAAAATAACAAAGTATTTACTTCTATTGCGGATCAAGGCATGGGTATTCCAAAACCTGCTTTAGCCAAAGTTTTCGATCGTTTTTATCGTGTTGATAATGCCTCTAGAAATAGTCAAATCGGTGGTACGGGCTTAGGTTTATCTATTGCTTATGATATTATGAAACTCCACAAAGGCGACATACAAGTCACTTCTGATGGTAAAACTGGTTCAACTTTCACCCTGTCTTTCCCTTACAGTGATGAAATTAATCAAGAAAATAACGACTGGGAGGATTTTGCTGAATGAGCACTGAATCAGCATTTAAATATTCAATTTTAGCATCAGGAAGTACCGGAAATTCTTTTTACTTAGAAACGCCAGAAAAGAAAATTCTTGTGGATGCTGGGCTCTCTGGAAAGAAAATCGAGAGTCTATTAGCAGAGATTGACCGGGATATTAAAGATATCGATGCACTTTTAATCACACATGAACACAGCGACCATATCAAAGGAATAGGTGTTCTTGCCCGTAAACATGGCATTCAACTTTACGCCAATGAATTAACATGGCAAGAACTAGATAGCAAAAACTCACTAGGAAAAATTGCGAATGACCAAAAGCATATCTTTGAGATGGGTAAAACCAAGACTTTTGGCGATATCGATGTCGAAAGTTTTGGTGTGAGCCATGATGCTATCGCGCCCCAATTTTATCGCTTTATGAAGGATAATAAATCCTTCGTATTACTTACCGATACAGGGTATGTAAGTGATCGCATGCGCGGCACAATCGAAAATGCTGACGGCTATCTTATGGAAAGCAATCATGATATTGAGATTCTCCGCATGGGGGGGTACCCTTGGAAAACAAAACAACGTATTCTTAGTGATCAAGGTCATTTATCTAACGAAGATGGTGCCGAAGCTGCTTTTAATGTTTTAGGAAATAAAACAAAGCGCATCTTCCTCGGTCACCTTAGTCTGAATAACAATATTCAAGAACTTGCACATATGACAATGGATGGATTCTTAGCTCAACATGACGTTGATACTAAACGCGACGTCCACATCATTGATACTAGCCATGAGCATGCAAGTAAACTCTATGATATTTAGACCGTATTTACAGCAAAAAAAAAAGACACAAACTCGTGTCTTTTTTTATTATTACATCATGCCACCCATCATTGATGGATCCATTGCTGGAGCTGCTGGTGCAGCTGGTTCTGGTTTATCAGCAACTACTGCTTCAGTCGTTAAGATGAGTCCCGCTACTGAGGCCGCATTTTGGAGAGCTGAACGTGTTACTTTAGCTGGATCTACAATACCTGTTTCAATCATTTCAACCCACTCACCAGTTGCAGCATTGAAGCCAATACCTTTTTCTGCTGATTTGAGTTTATCAATAATGATTGAACCTTCGTAACCTGCATTTGCAGCAATCTGGCGTACTGGTTCTTCAAGTGCACGTCGTACAATTGTGATACCTGTTTGCACATCGCCTTCTTCTTCAAGACTGTCAAGGGCAGAGATAACTGTAACAAGTGCTGTACCACCACCAGCAACAATACCTTCCTCAACGGCGGCACGTGTTGCATTAAGTGCGTCTTCAATCAAAAGTTTTTGAGCTTTAAGTTCAGTTTCTGTAGCGGCACCGACTTTAATTACAGCGACTCCACCAGAAAGTTTAGCTAAACGTTCTTGAAGTTTTTCACGATCAAATTCTGAAGTGGTTTGTTCAACTTGAGCTTTGATTGTTGCTACACGTGTAGCAATGGCATCTGCTGAACCAGCACCTTCAACGATTGTTGTATGTTCTTTATCAACAGTTACTTTGTTGGCTTGACCAAGCGCGTCTAGGCTTGCATCTTTAAGCTCCAAACCAAGTTCTTCAGTAATAACTGTTCCGCCTGTGAGGATTGCTAAGTCTTCAAGTTGTGCCTTACGGCGATCACCAAATCCTGGAGCCTTAACAGCTACGACATTGAAAGTACCACGGATTTTGTTCAACACAAGGGTAGGCAATGCTTCACCATCAACGTCATCCGCCACAATAAGCAATGGACGATTTGTTTTCAAGATTTGTTCAAGTAATGGTAAAATTTCTTGGATATTTGAAATCTTCTTATCTGTGATCAAGATGTATGGGTTATCAAGGTTGGCAACCATTTTTTCATTATCTGTTACCATATATTGTGACAAGTAGCCACGGTCAAACTGCATACCTTCTACGACTTCAAGTTCAGTTTGCATACCTTTTGATTCTTCAATAGTAATAACACCATCGTTACCAACTTTTTCCATGGCATTTGAGATATACTCTCCGACCTTTTCTGAGCGAGAAGATACAGAGGCAACTTGTGCAATCGCTTCTTTACCAGATACTGGAATAGACAATTCCTTGAGCGCTTTAACTGCAGTTTCAGTTGCCAACTCAATACCACGGCGAATGCCTACTGGATTAGCTCCGGCAGTTACATTCTTCAATCCTTCACGAACAATCGCTTGGGTTAAAACTGTAGCTGTTGTAGTTCCATCACCCGCGACATCATTAGTTTTTGAAGCAACTTCACTGACTAATTTTGCACCCATGTTTTCAAAGTGATCTTCTAATTCAATTTCTTTTGCGATAGTTACACCATCATTCGTGATAAGTGGGCTACCGTAAGATTTTTCCAGAACAACATTGCGACCTTTAGGGCCAAGTGTTGTCTTTACTGTATCTGCTAAAATATCAATACCACGAACCATTGCTGAACGAGCATCTGATGAAAATTTAATATCTTTTGCCATTTTTTATTATCTCCTATCTTTATTTTCCTTAAACAATCGCAAGAATATCAGATTCTTTGATAATCAAGAAATCTTCGCCTTCAAATTTCACATTTGTACCAGCAAACTTTTCAAAGAGAACTGCATCACCAACTTGTACTGTTGGCGCAATAACTGTACCGTGAGGAGTTGTTTTACCTGGGCCTACTGCCACAACTTCTGCAACTTGTGGTTTCTCTTGTGCTGCTGAGGCCAAGACGATCCCACCTAAAGATTTTTCTTCTTCCTCTTTTATACGCAATACAACGCGATCCGCTAAGGGTTTCAACATGTTATTCCTCCATTTTATGTTATTTTAGCACTCTTTAAGTAGGAGTGCTAATTTATATATCTTATTTTACCGCGAAGGTCAAAATTAGTCAAGAAAAAAACTTATTTTTTTATTTTTAAATCGTTCTCTTATGTAACCTAAGCTTCTTCAAGGCCCAGTCGTAATGTGAAGCTAAAGAGGACTGAAAATACTGAGACAAGGATGTTGTCCCAGTCCAAGAGTAAAATTCTTTCGTATAAAGCTCTTTATCTGAAAATTGCTGCAACAACTGAATAGTTCTTACGTGGCTTGCCTCAAGCTTTTCTCTAATTTCTTCATAAGAAGTTGATTGATGTTTCTTCCAGATTTCTTGATTCATTGTCGCATAATTTTTCCAAGTATAAGGCGCAGGTAGAAAGCTTTGTGTGTTTCCTGCAACATTACTTTTTACAAAATTTTGTAAAAGTACTTGCCACTCATAAAGATGGGCAAACACATCACGGATATTCTTATCTCGCACCCAATGTGCCTCTTTCCCCTTCTCTTGTCCAAACGCAAAAGATGCCATTTGTGCTTCTAAAGGCAATGTGTCGATTAAATGAAACATCTTACGCCAGTTTTCTTCTGAAAATGAGACTAGCTCTTCTTTTGTTTTTGCCTTTGCCATTTTACTCCTCCACGATGTTCTGTTTTCATCCTATCAAAAGAAAACGCTTTTTTCAATTTAAAATGGTAATTCGTCCTCTTTTAAGTCAATGTCATTGTTTTCTATAGAATCTTGTCGCATGGCAATGGTTGCACGACTCTCTAAAAGATCAAAATTTTTCACCAGTACCTCTGTCACATAACGTTTTTGTTCATGTTTATCTACATAACTTCTGGTACGTATCTCCCCTTCCACGGCAAGTAAGGCTCCTTTTTTAGCATACGATGTACAGTGTTCCGCTAGCTTCTCCCAAAAGACCAAAGAGATAAAGTCTGTATCTTTTTCCTCGGAAGCATTTTTATAACGTCTTTTGACAGCAAGATTTATCCTCAAGAGACTTTTTCCACTGGATGTTTTATTGAGCTCTGGGTCCGCAACGAGTCGACCAACAAGTAACATTTTATTCATTTTAGCACCTCCTTATTTTTTGTACGAAAAAAGACCTCAATTTTCACTAAGATCTTTGTTATTTTATATTTAATCTTGCCACATACTTGCTGCATCAAAAGCTAATCCAGCTTCTAAATTTGCATTCAACTCAATAATTCCACGGACTTGCGGTGCATTTGGCAAATCAAGTTCACGTGCTGAACAGAGCATACCGTAAGAAGGGACTCCACGCAATGCACCTGGCCATATTAAAGTTCCTGAAGGCATCATTGCACCTGGCAATGCTGCTACTGTTTTCATGCCAACAACAGCATTAGGCGCACCACAAACGATTTGAACAGGCGCATCTAACCCTACTTCTACTTGGCACACATGCAAATGATCGCTGTCTGCGTGATCTTCCATTGTCAGAATCTCAGCAACTACAAATTTAGGTTGACCATCATATGTAAGCTGTTCGTCAAAACCAGCAGCTTTAAGTTTTACATTAAGTTCCGCTACTTGACGCTCAGATAAATTATTTTGTCCTTGTGTCAAATCTGACCAGTCTTTTTTGATATCAAAAATGTTCCAGCCCACTGTTTGCCCTGTATCTTCACGGAAAATACGCGCAACATCTGCCTTACGTTCGTAAGTTACTTCTGCACCCTCATTATTTGCTACAATTATCATGAGAACATCACCAACATTTTTATTATACGTTGCAATCATTTTATTTATCTACACCCTTCAAAAATTCACTAACTTCTTCTTTAGTTTTACGCAGTTTATTGACTAAGCGTCCTGTTTCTTTACCATTCTCAAGTGTTACAAAGCTAGGAATTCCCATGATTCCCCATTCAATAGCTAAGTCCATGAATTCATCACGATCAACTTCTACAAAATCAAAATCTGAAAATTCAACTTCTAATTCTGGCATTTTTGGCTTGATAAAAGTACAGTCTGGGCACCAACCTGCAGTGAAAAACAGGACATGTTTACCTTCTGATTTTACAATTTCAGCCAGTTCCTCATAATTTTTTGGAATAATCATAAATACTCCTCTCCTAATTCTGTAATTTCTAAGGTTTCTCCATCAATTTCAAAATTGATGTTGTGGTTTTCTCCAAAAATCACGCCACCTTTATAAATAGCTCCGCGATCAGCATCCTCAAAGATCCATACTGTTTGAATATCTCGGTCAGCAAAAGCTTCACGTACTGCTTGAATAACCTCTGCCCGCAAATTTTCTTCAACGTGTTTGTAGCTCTGATAGAGCACACGCGCACTAGCTACACCAGCCAGCAGCCCTAAACCAACTTTCAAATATTTTTTCATATAAAAAATTTTAACATAAATTCTACTATATTAGTACTTATAATTACTGTTCTCTTCAAGATAAGTTCTCATTTTCTAAAAAAACCTAAAACTTATCTATCTTTAAAAATTATATTTATTAAATGTTACTATATCAATACTACTATATGCTGCTTTTAAATGCTACAATAAGAGAGTACAAAAAATCAAAGGAGACGATATGACTCTATTTAACAAAATTAAAGAAATAACTGAAATTCAAGCAACAAGTGGCTATGAAGCGCCAATGCGTGACTATCTTCGTGCACGTATGGTGGAACTTGGATACACGCCTGAAACTGATGGTCTGGGCGGTATCTTTGTCACTAAAGAAAGTAAAACAGAAAATGCACCTCGTGTCATGGTTGCGGCCCACATGGATGAAGTCGGCTTCATGGTATCTTCAATTAAAGCAGATGGTACATTACGTGTGGTTACACTTGGTGGTTGGAATCCCTTGGTCGTTAGTGCACAACGCTTTACTTTATTCACACGTGAAGGTAAAAAAATACCTGTTGTGACTGGTGGCCTGCCACCACACCTTTTACGAGGAGCAGCTGGCGCACCAGCTATGCCACAAGTGGAAGATATTATCTTTGACGGTGGTTTCATGAGTAAAGAAGAAGCCCTAGAATTTGGGATTCGCCAAGGTGATGTTATCGTTCCTGAATCTGAAGCAATTTTAACTGCCAATGGTAAAAATGTCATCAGTAAGGCTTGGGATAATCGCTACGGTTGTCTTATGGTCTTAGAACTTTTAGACTATCTTAAAGATAAAGAACTGCCAGTAACCTTGATTATCGGTGCAAACGTCCAAGAAGAAGTTGGCCTTCGTGGTGCCCATGTTTCAACAACTCAATTTAAACCTGAAGTTTTCTTTGCTGTTGACTGCTCTCCTGCAACCGATACTTTTGGAAATGATAATGGCCGTCTGGGCGAAGGTTCACTTCTTCGTTATTACGATCCAGGTCATATCATGCTTCCTGGCATGAAGGACTTCCTTCTTAATACAGCAGAAGTTAATGGTATCAAGACACAAGCTTATATCTCAAAAGGTGGCACCGATGCTGGTGCAGCTCACTTGCAAAACGAAGGCGTGCCTTCAACAACTATTGGTGTTTGTGCTCGTTATATCCATAGCCATCAAACCATCTTCAACATGGATGATTTCACAGAAGCGCAAAACTTTATCCGGGCTATCGTTACAACTCTTAATCAAGAAAAAATTGCGGACATCAAAAACTATTAATAAAAAGAGGACATGTCCTCTTTTTTATTTTCTTTAAATTAATTATTCAGTTTTATTTCAGAAAGAAAAAGTAAAATCAAAAAGCACCAAATACGAATTTAGGGAAATTTATGAATAAAAAACTTTACTATACTACTGGTTTACTTACTCTGGTGAGTTTTATAACTCTGACTGCCATTGTAAAACTTTCTTATACACACGCGCCCATTCCAAGTATTGATTCACATTTGCAAACCGTTGCTTGGCACCTTCAAAATAATGAATTTCTTGTTCAAATATCAAGTATCATTGCTAAATTTCTTGGCGACACTATGGGCGCTGTAATAGGTCTTGTTATTGCCGGTATCATCTTTATCAAAGACAAGGTTTCAGCAATATGGTTAGCTCTTGTAGCCGCAATTGCTGTGGGAGGAAATACTCTAATTAAGTTAGTTATTGGCCGTGACCGTCCTGATATTCACCGTATTGCTGCTTTTACAGATGAACCAGGAAAAAGCTTTGCCAGTGGACATACAACCTTTGCAGTAGTGCTCTTTGGCTGTCTCTTCTTTATCCTTTTACATTCTCTTACTTCTGTATGGAGTAAGACCCTGATCGGTCTTTTCGCTATGGGATTAACTTTTTTAACGATGTTTTCACGTGTACTTCTTGGAGTTCATTATCCTTCAGATACTTTGGGCGGCTTACTTTGGGGACTTTCAGTCATCTGCCTCACCTATCCGACTTATCTTCATTATAAAAAATCAGAAAAACCGCAGCGTTACCTGCCAAAAAGCATGAGAAAAGCTGTTTAAACCTAAAAAGCTTTGACTATAGGTCAAGGCTTTTTTCATAGTTGAGTATCTTTTGCTTAATATCTACTGCTGCTTCCTGGCCCATAAAACCGCCCAAACTGCCATCTTTACGTGTGACGCGATGACATGGTAAAATGACAGGCAAAGGATTACGTGCTAAAGCCTGACCTACAGCTTGTTGTGCTTTAGGGCTCCCCACACGCGCAGCCATTTCCTGATAGCTTATCGTCGTTCCCGCAGGAATTTTGGGAAGTTCCAACCAAACAGCTTGTTGAAATGCTGTCCCTGTGGTCAAGACAAAGTTTTGGCTCTTATTAAGGGCTTCATAAGTCATCTTTTCGTGTTGGTCATCAAAAAAAACCTGGATAATCTGCCCCTTAGCATTGCGTGATACAGAAAGTGGGATACTCTCATTCATCATATGTATTTTCCTCCTCAAAGTTCAACAACCATTCTTTACGCCATAATCCCCAAGCATACCCAGCTAATTGCCCCGAACTTTTTTTCAAACGATGGCAAGGAATCACGATCGCAAAACGGTTGGCTGCATTTGCTGCGCCTACCGCAATACTGGCTTGCGGCTGTACAAGGTCTTGTGCAATTTCTTTATAAGTTCTTGTTTGCCCAAACGGAATCTTTTCAACCTCTCTCCATACTTTTTGCTGAAATTCTGTACCTTGTGTAGCTAAAGGGAGTTTAAAACTTTTTCTTTTCTTATCAAAATACTCTTGCAGTTCTTCCTCAACCTGACATGAAACCGCGGTGGGATGTTCTAATAAAGAAACATCTAGCTTTTCAAGCTTCCTCTTGAAGGCCTCAGTCTCTATAAAGTCTAAGCGATAAAGAAACTGTGCATCACTAATACTCAACATTTGACCAATAGGTGTGTCAATATAGCTTTTATAAAGAATCTTCTTCATAACATTATTATAGCATAGTACCTCAAACACATAAGCTATCCCCAGTACCCAAAAAAGAGAGCAAATATCGCTCTCTTTTTACTATTTTTTAGTTCCTAAAATTCTATTCCAGGCGTCATTATAATTCGCCTCTGTACCACCAATTCCGAACTTAAATTGTGTCACAGGGGCTCCATTTTTAGCCCAATAACTTGTGGTTGTTTCGCCCGAAACTTTAACATTTTTAAGATTGCCGCCAGTTACAGTACCTGGTTTTTGACCAGTAGACTTAAGAACAGTGCTCTTAATCACATCTGGATCTTTACTTGGTTCTGGGAATTTTTCACCAGGACCAAAGACATTTGGATCAGCTGCTGCAATAGCATTGACTAAGTTTGCCATATATGTACCATTATTGACCGCAGCGGTCTTGCTGCCCATCGACGTGTTATCATCATGACCGATCCACCCCCCAAGGGATACTCTAGGCGTTGAAAGCATGAGCCACCCGTCTACATAATCATTGGAAGTACCTGTCTTACCTGTCCAGTCTACGCTACTTGCAAGCGTTGGATTAATGGCCTGTAAGTCCTGTAAAAAGTTTGTTGTTCGGCGACTCACATCATAGGTTAAAACATTACGTAAAAGATCCTCAGTAATGGTTGAAGTTGCTTGTGAGAAGACTCTTTCTGCTTGACTCTTATGCTCGTAGATATCTTTACCCGAGTCATCTTTGATACTTTGGACAACATAATGTGGCTCATAAACACCACCATTAGCCAAGGCTTGATATCCATTGGTATGTTGCACCACGGTTGGCTCAATACCACCACCGAGTGGAAGAGATTCGACACTGTAATCTGGCACAGAATAGCCCATTTTCTTCATGTAAGGTTCCACGCTATTGCCAGAGTCAAGAATGGCTTGATAGGTCCAATGCGCAGGGATATTCCATGATACGCCTAAAGCTTCATTAAGGCTTACCATTCCAGTTCCTGTTTCACCAACGTGCAAAATTGGAGTGCCATCAGAGAAACTTGCCGGATAGTTACTCAACATGCTGGCTGATCCAATCAATCCGAAATCAATTGCTGGCGCATAAGCTAAGATAGGTTTAATCGAAGATCCTGGACTACGCTTGGTATCAAAAGCATGATTATTTTGATTGGTTGCATAGTCTAGGCCACCAATAAAGCCAAGTACCGCCCCTGTTTTATTGTCCATGAGGACATTCCCGGTCTGCACTTCACCTGTACCATCTTGTAAAATACCGCCATACTGCGCTACTGCATTTTGCATAGCATCGTACACACTATGATTAATCGTGGTTGTGATGGTGTATCCACCTGTTTGTAAAGCTTGAGCAGCCAACTCACGATATTTTTGTTTTGTGCTATCGTTTCCTTGGTCTGTTGCCGAAACCTTATCCCTCTTGATCAGATAATCATAGACGTGATCAAGGGCTTCACTATACACAACATTATAAAGATAACCATGTGCTACAGAATCTTGTGGCTGTGAAGGGAGGAATGATTGGGAAATATCCACAGCACTATATTTTTCATAATCTTTTTTAGTCAAATACCCTGCACGATACATATTAAACAAAACATTTTGTTGACGTGCTAAGCCATAAGAGAGTAGTTCTTTTGATTTGAGCGAACCGTCCACATTATAAGGAGAATAAACAATAGGACTTTGTGGCAACCCAGCGATGAATGCTGCTTCTGGCACCGATAAATCTTTAGCAGACTTGCCAAAAATACCTTTCGCTGCGGCTTGAACACCTGCAATATTTTTCCCTTGGTTATTACGTCCAAAAGGTGAAACATTAAGGTAATCCGTTAAAATCTCATCTTTACTCAAATATTGGTTGAGTTGGAGCGCATACACAATCTCACTTGCCTTACGTTGAAAAGTGACACTGTCTCCAAGAGACTGCTGTTTTACCAGCTGTTGCGTAATTGTTGATCCTCCAGAACTTGTCCCTCCACCTACGGCACCCAGAACACCACGAATTACTGCTTTTGGTACAACTCCTCTGTTATCCATAAATGTTTCATCTTCTGTTGCAATCAAGGCTTTTTTCACATTTTCGGAAATTTGGTTGCTCGGCACATTTACCCTTACTAAATCACTGGAAATGTCAGAGATATTTTCACCATTGCTATACTTCATGACGGAGACACCATGGATATTATTGATCTGTTCGAGAAGTTGCTCCTTATCTGGGACCTTCGTATTTTCAACAAGACGAGCAAAATACCCCACGCCTGCTGCAGCTCCAAATACACCAACTAAAAGTAAAAGCACACCAAAAATGACAACTACCCCACGCACAACTGTAAAAATAGTCTGGAGTGTTGTTTTTCCTTCTTCTGTATCTGCTTGAACTTTTTTAGGTTTTTGAGGCTTTTTCGGAGAATTTTTACGTTTTTCCTGCGTTTTGCTGGCACGCTTCTTCTCCATTTTAGCCTGCAAACGTGCCTGTGCACGTTCCTTCGACTGTTCTTGATCTTTTTTCATAATACATATTATACCAAACTTAGTCTCTTTTTTCGCCCCTATTTTTCCTTTTTTTTTGATATAATGAGAACGTTAATCTAATTACTGAGAGAAACTATAATAAAACTGTCAGTATTAACTAAATTTAGGAGGTAACATGAATATTTTTGACGAACTAAAAGAACGTGGTCTTATTTTCCAAACCACTGATGAAAAAGCTCTTCGCGAAGCTTTAACTGAGGGCATGGTAAGTTATTATGTTGGTTACGATCCTACTGCTGACAGTTTACACCTTGGTAATCTGGTCTTAATTCTTACAATGAAGCGTCTACAAATGGCTGGGCACAAACCTTATCCACTGGTTGGCGGCGCTACTGGACTTGTTGGCGATCCATCTTTCAAAGATGCCGAGCGTGGTTTACAAACTAAAGATACTGTTGTGGCTTGGGCAGATAAAATTCGTGCTCAGTTGGAACGTTTCCTTGACTTTGAAAATGGCGAAAATAAAGCTCAAATGGAAAACAACTATAATTGGTTCGAAAATTTATCCTTTATTGATTTCCTTCGGGATGTCGGTAAGTATTACACAATTAACTACATGATGAGTAAGGATTCAGTGAAGAGCCGTATCGAATCAGGTATCTCTTACACCGAGTTTGCTTACCAAATCATGCAGGGTTACGATTTCTACGAGCTTAACCAACGTCATGGTATTACATTACAACTCGGTGGTTCTGACCAATGGGGCAATATGACTGCAGGAACTGAACTGCTCCGTCGTAAGGCTGGAAAAACTGGACATGTCATCACTATTCCATTGATTACAGACTCAACAGGTAAAAAATTTGGTAAATCAGAAGGAAACGCCATCTGGCTTGATGCAGATAAAACATCACCTTTCGAAATGTACCAGTTTTGGTTGAATGTCAACGATGATGATGCTGTAAAAATGCTCAAAATTTTCACTTTCTTATCTCTTGAAGAAATCGCTGAAATTGGTGAGAAATTTGAGGCTGCACGTCACGAGCGTTTAGCTCAAAAAGTCTTGGCACGCGAAGTTGTGACTCTTGTCCATGGGAAAGCCGCTTACGAGCAAGCTGTAAAAATCACGGAAACTTTATTTGGCGGTGGTGATTTGAAAGCTCTTGATGCTAAATCAATTCTTTCTGGCCTCAAAGATGTACCAACATATCAAGTCAAGGCAGATGATAACCTCAATATCGTTGAACTCTTGATTTCTGCAGGAATCGAAAACTCAAAACGGCAAGCACGTGAAGATGTAACAAACGGTGCGATTTATATCAATGGAGAACGCGTTCAAGATTTGGACTACAGCTTCTCCGATGCAGATAAAATTGACAATCAACTTACTGTTGTTCGCCGTGGTAAAAAGAAAAATTTCATCTTAACTTATTAAGTTAATGTCTAATATTTAAGTAGCAACAGGGAATTCTCTGTTGCTTTTTTAATCCAAACGCATTATTTTTCTAATTGAATCATGATATAATAGAGTTTAAGAACAAGATTATAAGGATAATAGCATGCCTGATAAAGATTTTGAACAAATGCTGAGAGATTTACGTGAACAGTATTTAGAAAAAGAAGAAATGACAGAAGAACCCTCTGATTCTGAAAAAAGTGAGATTTATACTCCAGTTTCACAAGAGGAAAAAAGACACAAAATACTTGAATCACTCCATCTTCTCGAAGAGAAGAAACTTTTCTTGTCTCAAAAACTTAAGGATTTCCATCAGCAAGATGCTAGTTATGAACAAATTTCAAAGCTGAAACATCAAATTGAGGCTCTCAAGTATAAACAATCTCTTCTGCAGCAAAGGCTTGAATATATCGACAGCGGTGAATCAGACTTCACTAAAAAAGAGAAGCTTAAACGTCAATTAACAGAACTTGAGCTCAAACGCTGTCGCGCGCTCTTAAGTAAAAAGAGCTGTGCCAAAATCGATCAGAAGATTAATCAAAAAAAGGACCTTTTCAAAAAGATAAAGTAACCTTTTAACCTTATAACCAATATGCTGTACTTTTAATGCAGCTTCTTGCTCTAAAATAGACGAAAGAAAGGAAAATTTGTGCTCCATACTATTTTTTATGTCATCATTTTTCTTCTTGCTCTAGTTATTTCAAATATCATCAATAAAGTTTTCCCAAAGTTGGCTCTTCCGCTGATTCAAGTTGTGATTGGGCTATGTTTGGGCTTTTTAGGTGCATCAAAACTTTTGCAGGTTGACCCAGAATTCTTCTTGGGCTTCATCATTGCTCCTTTGCTTTTCCGTGAAAGTGAAGAGGCAGATGTCAAACATATCTTTAAACATACTCGAACGATATTAATGCTTATCTTCCCCTTAGTTTTCATCACAACTATTGGTTTAGGCTACTTAACGCATTTCTTTTACTTATCTGTACCTTTGGCTGCTTGTTTTGCCTTAGGGGCTTCTTTAGCACCGACAGATGCAATCGCTGTTGCTGCTCTATCCGAAAGATTCAGTTTCCCCAAGCGGGTCATGAGTATTCTTACAGGTGAAGGTCTTCTTAATGATGCTTCTGGTATCATCTCCTTCCAGATTACCGTTCTTGCACTGGTCACTGGAGAATTTTCCCTGACACACGCTTCTGCTGACCTTGTAGTCTCTGCAATCGGTGGTGCACTTGTCGGTTTCATTCTGGTTTGGATGAAGTCCTTTATTCTCAGAATTCTTGAAGATGTCGATGCTCGAGATGTTACAGGTTACCTTATTTTGGAGCTTATGCTTCCTTTATCTGCATTTTTAATTGCTGATATGCTTGAGGTTTCTGGGATTATTGCTGTCGTCGTCGCCGGAGTCATGCAAGCCAACGGTCTTAAAAGGACAACGCTTTTCGATGCCCAAGTCACAAAAGTGAAAAATACAATCTGGAATTTGCTGACCTTCGTTTTAAATTCAACGGTCTTCCTTTTCCTTGGGATAGAGTTACATCAACTTGTCTTTCCGCTCATTGCGGATCCGCTTTACTCTACAACATCCCTTTTGTTCATGGTACTACTTTTAACAATCGGTCTCTTTACCCTGCGCTTTTTGATCTTGGCTATCTACTATCGTTATGTTTCTCTACGCCGTAATCAAAGCTTTACTGCTTACTGGAATGATATCTTGTTACTTACTTTTGCTGGTTCCAAAGGTACCGTCAGCATCGCTACTGTCCTTCTATTGCCACGGACAGTGGATATTCCTCATAGCTTGATTATCTTCCTCTGTGCGGCAGTTACGGCACTCAGTTTCTTAACCGGACTATTTGTTTTACCTTTAATTGCTGCCAAGAAGGTTGTCAAAGTTGACAATCTAGTAAAAATTTCTATCTTAGCCGATGTTATTCGTGAGTTAGAAAATGACTTAAAGCAAGTCACGAAAGAAAAAGCCCGTCTTGGTTATAATATCGCCATCGACAGTTATCAAGATCGCATCCAAAAACTCATCATCGAGCAAGAAAGCTCGAATACTTCAATTGACTTTAATGAATTACAACTGCTTATCGTCCGACTTGAAGCTGAGGGATTGGAAAATGCTTTGAGACAAAATGAAATCTCCATGTACACCTACCGTACCTATCAGCGCTACCTTCATTCGATGGAACAGTCTGTAGCGCATAATCTGGTTTCAAGTATCCAGTTTGCTTCGGCTATTTCCATCCGTGTGCTTCATTTTCTCTTCTCAAGAATCATTCGTTTAGACTTCAGTTTCCGTAAAACACGGCCAGATAATGCTACAGCACATCGTGAAATTACCGAACTTTACTTTTCTAATACAGAGTTGGTCCTTCAAGCTTTAGATAATCTTGAATCTGTTTACGATGACCGTTTGATTCATTACTTGCAAGCAGAACGTTTACGTTCCGCAGAATTTGTTGCCCGTGGTGGCTATATTACTGGTATTTTGCATCGTGCGCAGCCCAATAATCTAAAAGAAATGATGCGCGCTTACTACCTAGAACGTAAAGCAATCTTTGAGTATGAATCCCGTGGAGAGTTAACAATTGGTGAAGCAAAGGTCTTACGTCAAAATGTGAATACCCTAGAGGATTATTCCCTTGCAAGCAACCATCATACATTACTCTACGACTTTATTGAAAAGAGGCGTAAAAAGGTTCAAAGAAAAACAAATAATGAACTTTCAGCAAATAAATGAAAATAAAAAAACACCGAGCTTTAAACTTTGCTCAGGTGTTCTTTTATTTTTTTACGGCCTAAAAGACGAATTCCCGCTAAAGCCCAAGAAATACTTGTTAGAACAAGCGAACATACGAAAGCCATATGCATTCCCTGCAGAAAAGTATCTGGATGTTCAGGAAGATAAGTCCTTACATTATAGCCAAGTTGACTAGACATAGAGAGGAACAGGATAATGGTTGCTACAGAGGTTCCTAGAACAAAAGCCATATTTCGAATCAAGGAATTTACAGATCCTGC
The DNA here is from genome assembly GCF_018403745.1 of Lactococcus formosensis. GTDB lineage: Bacteria > Bacillota > Bacilli > Lactobacillales > Streptococcaceae > Lactococcus > Lactococcus formosensis. Next base: position 433,653 of record NZ_BOVP01000001.1, read on the forward strand.
TATCCCTAGATACTTACGCTCTACTGTCTCCATAATCAGAGCATTATTAGGACTTTGGAAAGCACCCATCGAGGCACCTTGGAGTAAGAGAACTGCAACTACCCACCATTGTGGCGAGTCTGCTCGAATCAGAAGATAACCAACCTGAGAAAGAACAATCCCTGATATCCCCACAAAAGTAATTACTTCCTTATCTATTTTATCTGCAAGTGCACCCGCTATTGGACTCACAATAAGCATGGCAGCTGGATAAGCCATCATGATAAAGCCAGCTGCACCAGGTGCATAATCCCGATAATCTTGTAAATAGAACGGAAGCAAGATGCTAGCAAACATCGCAACAGTGAAGTTTAAAAGTGACATCAGCAGACTCAAAGAAAAGAGTCTATTTTTAAAAATCCCCAAGTCAAGTAATGGTTTTTCCTTTCGGCGCTCCGTAAAAATAAAGCTAACAAAAAGTATAAAGCCAAGAGCCACGCCGAGAAGTAAGAGCGGATTATTCCATCCTAAAGTTTGGCCAAAATTCAAAGCCATGAATAAAAGAACGATTACAGCAGTCATTTGTAAACCACCTGATAAGTCAACTTCTTTTATAGAGCCTTGACCTTCATCTTCTGGTAAAGCCCGACTTCCAAAAATCCAAGCCAATATCCCTATCGGAACATTAATCCAAAAAATATAATTCCAAGAGGCAATCTGTAAAATTAGCCCCCCCAAAGCTGGTCCTGCAATCGAGCCGACAGATACAAACATGGAAGTGATAGACATCGCACGCGCTCGACTCTCCACTGGAAAAACCTGCGCCACAATACCGAAGCTTGTTGCCATAAACATGGAAGCTCCGATAGCTTGGACTACACGTGCAAAAAGTAGGAATGGCAAGCCTAAGCCGATGTTTAGGCCAGCCAATAACGAGCCGACAATAAAAATCGTCCAGCCCCATCTTGTTACGGTTGTTTTCCCAATCAAGTCTGCAAGTCGTCCAAAAATAAGGATGATTGCACTGATAACGATCAAATAAATTGTGACCACCCACGTAATCTGTGAAGTTGACACATTTAGCTCACGCGCCATTGTTGGTAAGGCAATATTTACAATCGAGCCGTCTAAAGTTGACATGAGTGTAAATAAACCAATGGTGAGCAGCACTTTCGTTCTATTTTTCATTTATTTTCTTTCTATTTACCTACAAAGAGACTAAAAACTGCATCTAATGATACAGTTTTCAAAAATCAAAGTAAATCGTCAAATTCATTGGTTTCTGCTTTGTCCCAGTTTTCGCCTGTAATACGGCTAATCATGATACCTTCAACTGCACGATCTACCATACCTTCAACGTCCAAACGTTTTTCATAGGCTAAAACATTATCCAATTTGGGATTTGTTTTTGGTGAGGGTGGGGCAAATACAGTACAACAATCTTCAAATGGCAAAATTGAAAGATTAAAAGTATCAATTTTTTCAGCAATATCAATAATTTCGATCTTATCCATTGTGACCACAGGTCGAATAACAGGAGTGTTTGTAACTTCATTAATCACAGACATTGAACCTAAAGTTTGCGAAGCTACTTGTCCTAAACTTTCGCCATTAATAATAACCTTTCCTCCACGGTCTTCACGAATGCGGTCTACTACACGCATCATAAAGCGGCGAGTCAAAGTCATCAAATAAGCTTGTGGTGCTTTAGCTTTAATTTCTTCTTGAATCTCAGTAAAAGGAACTTCAATAAAAGTAATCGTTCCACCAAAAGCTGTTAATTTTGCTGTTAAATCTTTAGCTTTTTTCAAAGCACCTGGACTTGTATAGGGTGGAGAAGCAAAGTGAACAGCCTCAATTTCTACACCTCGTTTAAGAGCCAAGTAACCTGCAACTGGAGAATCAATCCCACCTGAAAGCATCAAGTGACCGCGGCCGGCTGTTCCTACAGGCATTCCTCCTGCACCTTTAAGTGTTTCGAAACTAAGATAAGCACCTTCAAGACGAATTTCGACACGGAGAGTGATATCTGGATTTTTCATTTGTACTTTGGCATAGTCAAAATTATCAAAGACAACATCACCTAAAGTCATATTTAGCTCTGTTGAATCTTGTTCAAAACTATGATCCGCACGACGTGTTGCAATTTTGAAAGTCATACCCTCATGGTAAATTTCTTTCATCAAATCAACAACTGCTGCTTTGAGACCTTCAATTGATTTTTCAACTTTGATGGATGCTGAAAAATTTTGAATTCCAAAAACTTTAGTTAGACGTCGCGAAACTTCTTCGTAATCCGTGCCATTTAACTCGATATGGGCGCGATCTCGTTGCGCTGTAATCTTCAAGTCTGTCAAATCAGCAAGAACTTCTTTGATATTGTTGGCTAGACGATTGATAAAAAAGCCACGATTTTTTCCTTTTGTTGAAAGTTCACCATAGCGAACCATAATTTCATCGTATACGATAGTCATTTTATTTTCCTTTGTTACTTAATATAAGGTTATCTTTTTATTCTTGATAGAATTTCAGTACAGGTTATTATACCACATTAGCTATTTTTCTAGGTTAATAATAGACGAATCAAAGCCAATGCAATCCCCACTTGGAAAACGAGCACAGCTAAGCCATAGATTGCTAACTTTCTTCCCGCGCGGACAAATTCTACTAGATTAAGACGTAAACCAATAGCTGCTAAAGCAATAATTTCGCACCAACTACTGATAAAACGTGCCATTTCCGTAATCACTTTTGGAAATTGGAAGACTGTATCCAGACTACACAGAATAATAAATCCTAATACATACCAAGGAAGAAAGGATTGACGCTTGATTTTGAGCTGACCTTCCTGCCCTGCCGGTGCTTTCTCTATGCGACGCGTTTGAAAAGAAAAATAGAGCACAACAAAGACGAGCATAATGATACGCATGATTTTAAACAAGGTAGCCATTGTTGTTGTTTCGGCATTCACCATAGTTGCTGAAGCGACAACCTGTCCCACAGATTGAATGGTCCCCCCGATCAAAGCTCCACGTAGGAAATCATTTGCTCCAAAGAACCACGTACCTAAAACAGGTAATAGAAGCATTAACACAGTCCCCATCAGGTTAACCATTGTTATCGCTGTCCGCTTGTCTTTGTCTTCTGCTCCAATGACTGGTTCAACTGCTGCGATGGCGGAAGAACCACAAACGGCATTACCAGAGGCCATCAATGCATTTACTTTCGATGAAAATCCAAGTTTCTTTCCAATAAACATGACAAAAACAATTGTAAGCACCATTTGTAGAAGAATAAAACTTATACCATTCCAGCCTAGCTTTTGTATCGTTTGAAAAGTGACAGTCGCTCCTAAAAACATCACTGAAAATTCAAGAAGTTTCTTTTCTGACCAAGCTGTACCAGCAAAGAGGACTGGTTGTTTAAAGTAAACATTCCCCAAAATAATTCCCAACAAAATAGCAATCGTGGCTGCACCCATCCCTTTAAAAACATAGAGATTTAAAAAGTAACTGACTAAGGCAACCACAAAACTGAGCCCTAAACCTGGCATAATCTTCTTATTTAACATGACAACTATTATAACAAAAAACAAAAATTAATTTGTGTATTCATTTGCATCTAAAAGAGAGCTGGGCAAATTTGGCACACTTATAATCTAATTTTAAAATAGCCATCTATGTAGTCTATACAAGGAAAAATTAGCTTTCTACATTTTTCTAATTATGGTTTCAACCTTAAGAAAAGTACACATAGTGTAGCACAAATTTTGACTTAAACGTCTTATGGCTTTTATAATTAAGAGAGTTATAAATATACAAGAAAGGAGTTATATAGTTTCCCTTCACACTTTTAAATATTGGCTTGCATAGAAAGTAGCCAATATTATCAGTAAACAAATAGAGAAAAGAGGCTTTGCTAATGAAAAACATTAAATTTATGATTATAATTTTATTCTTTGCAGTCTTGCTTGGCTGTGGCGTGAGGACTAAAGCAGAGAATACTGTCGCCCCAGATATAAAGTTAGATAAAGATGGTGATGTTCATCTTTTTGTTCCAAAGGATGCAGATAAAGTATTCACCAATGAAAGTGATAAAGTTAAATATGAAGTTGAAAAAGGGGCTACTCTAAGCGCAGAGACAAATCAAGCAGAGACTTTTACTGTACCTGTTGTTGTTGAATCTGAAATTACTAATGATGGTGAGGAGGTCACAGAAGGAACCACTACTTATACCTCAGAGTTAAATCAAGCTGAACAAGATACAAGCCAGTCAATAGACAACTTCTCCCTTACCTCTACTTTACCAAATATTTTTGGCAAAAAAAGTCTCTGCCGCTAGTCAAAATAGAGTGATGTGGGATCGAACTGCGGCTGTAAGATTTCATGTGACAATAACTTGGGTAGTTTCAGGGGGGAATGTTCGCCTTACACGAGTTACAGGTGGTTATACAAATTATGATAATAGAACCTTAGTCACTCGTTCTAGCGTCATGACTGCAAATAATGGGCCGAGAGGAGCAGCTACAGGTGGATTCATACAACAGATAAATACGACTAATCTTGGTTCAAGCCGTTCTGGGCTGTCAATCGAAACTATTCTTATGTGAAAATTTTATCTAGCTCCACTCAAATCCGAGCAACTTACAGTGCAACTTTACGGCGTGGAAACTCAACATGGAGCTTTTCTACAATCAACAGCGCCTATTAATCCAAAAAGTGAGAATAAACCATGAATAATATTAAAATAAAGTCTGGACACCTCATCTTCTTGTTCCTCGCTTGGTTTGCTTCCATGTTTTTACCAAGCACACTCAACAGAGTAAAGTTTTCTGAAACTTTAAGCTTGGAACAAGTATATGAAAATTTCTTTTACCTGCTCTTTCATCAAGAAATGGCTGTAGGTCTTGCCCTCCTTCTACTTCTATTCCTCGCTTTCTTTCTCTCCTTTAAAAAAGAAAGAGGGACACATTTCATAGTTCTAGCTTGTCTCATCTTATATGCTTGTTATTTCATTATATACCTCCCTCTAGTTATGGCCATTGACAATCATGTTCAGCCCCATCAACTTCGAGGATTTGCTGAATTTTTCTGGCTTTTCTATGATTACGGTTATATAGCATCAGTCTGCCTTGGTCTTCTCTTCTTGCTCTGTTTCTTTAAGTATTCTCTTGACTCCAAAGAAAAAAGTGTTCCGACTAGCCAAAAGTTACTAGGGTGAACACTTTATCTTATTTATTTTTTCAAATGATAGTTGTAGCTTGATAGTATGATATCTTCATGAGCATTCAGGTAGTAACGGAGGCGTAAACCGGTCTGATTGTGGAAGATATTTTGCCATGGCTTCGACGGAATGAAAGTCGGAATCAAAACAGTTGTTGTATAGTTGTGCGCTTTTGCTTGTTTTGCAGCGAGATTAATAAAGCGAACAGCTGGCGTGATGATGCTACGATAGCTGGTATGAACAACGGTCAACTTAATATCTGGGAAGGTTTCATTGAAATCACGTTCGATTTCTGCTTCTTTTTCCGTATCTTCTTTTGTAGACACGTGAAGTGCAATCAGATAGTCTCCCACAGACCGGGCATAGTTAATCGCCCCAACATCGACATTTGTTACATTTCCGACCAAGACGATAACTGTGTTACCATCAAACTTGTGCTCCGCAGTTTCTTTGCGCAAGCGCAATTGTTCCGCCACATTCATATAATGACTGTGGATACGGATAAAGCAGAAAATCAAAATCGGTAAAACAATAAAGAATGGCCAAATTTCAGCCGTACGGAAAATAAGCAAAATCATTACCACGACAAAAGAAATGATTGCCCCAATAATGTTAGGGATAGAACGGAGCAGAAACTTACTGCCCAGCTTCTTGCGCCAATGGACAACCATACCGATTTGAGCTAACGTAAATGGTGTAAAGACCCCAATAGCATAGAGTGGAATAAGGCGATCTGTTTGTCCATCAAAGATAAACAAGAGAATGACCGCACCGATAGCTAGGCTGATAATTCCGTTCGAATAACTCAAACGTGTTCCACGCGCAGTAAATAAGTGAGGCATGTATTTTTTCTTTGCCATATTAAAGGCAAGCATTGGAAAGGCGGAATAACCTGTATTTGCTGCTACTGCCAAAATGAGAGCTGTAGCAATTTGGAAGATAAAGAAGAATGCGTGTCCGAAAACACTGTCTCCAAAAATCTGTTGCGCCATTTGGGCGATAATGGTCACGTCACCACGTGGTGTTAATCCAAGCCAATAAGCAAAGAAGATAACACCACTAAAGAACACTGCCAGAATAATTCCCATCATCACCAAAGTCTTAGCGGCATTTTTTTCTTTTGGTTGCTTAAAGAACGGCACAGCATTTGAAATTGCTTCTACCCCTGTCAGCGATGAAGAACCTGTTGAGAAGGCTTTAAGCAAGAGGATAAGTGACACGCCTCCTACTGTTGTACCAATATGAGCTGGTGCTTGGTAGGGTAAACTTCCAGATAAAATACGGAAAACTCCAACACCTAGGAGAGCAACGGTCGTTACAATAAAAGTATAAACAGGAATCATGAGAAAGGCCGCCGATTCTCGCAACCCTCGAAGGTTCATCAGCATGAGCAGTAAAGCAAGCGCCACTGCAATTTCCAAATTGTACTGATGAAGTTCAGGTAAGGCCGAAGTTATGGCGTCTGCTCCCGAAGCCGTAGATACAGCAACTGTCAACATGTAGTCAACTAAAAGCGAGCCCCCGGATATTAATCCTGGAATTGTACCAAGATTTTCTGTTGAGACCAGATAAGCTCCACCTCCTGATGGATAGGCATGAATAACCTGTGTATAACTTCCAATCAGCGCAAACAGTAAAACTAAAATAATTAAGGCAATAGGTATCGAATACCATGAAGCGCCTGCACCTACTGCAACCAATACCAAAAGAATTTGTTCAGGTCCATAAGCAATTGATGACAAGGCATCTGACGATAACATGGCTAAGGCCTGTAATTTAGTCAGCAGGTGTGAATCTCCTACTGTTGACTTTAAAGATTTACCAATTAAAAGCTCTTTGACTTTTTTCAAAACGTAACTCCTGTATCATAAAATCTTTAAGTTGGATTTATCCGGCTTAATTCAGTCTAGGCTTGACTTTCCTAGCATAAAGAGGCCTCTCCAAGATAACTCAACTATTGTAGCATTTTTTTATTAATTTTAGTAGTATTTTTATGTTTGGTTTCAGTAACAAATGCAATAGAAAAACAAAGTGCTTGAAAGTCTTTTAAAATAAGCTTTCATGAGCTCCATATTTCGCCAATATTTCTCTGTTTTTGTGTTAAATGTAATATTTCAAGAGAGTAAATGACGTCATTTCACTTTTCTAAAAATAAAGTTCAACTTTTCTTTCATAAGATTTTTCAAAAACATGATTATAAGCTGTCAAAAGCCGTAAAATTATGCTAAAATATGGTTGATATAAACTTTTTTATAGGAGAAAACATTTTGGCTGAAATTATCGAAGAACTTAATGACCAAATGAAAGTCCGTCGTGAAAAAATGGAAACACTGCGTGAATCAGGCATTGATCCATTCGGACATAAATTTACTCGTACACACAACTCTGCAGAATTACATGCGGAATACGATGAAAATACTAAAGAAGAATTACACGAAAAAGACTTACATGCAACAATCGCGGGACGTCTGATGACAAAACGTGGTAAAGGTAAAGTCGGTTTTGCTCACATCCAAGACCGTGAAGGACAAATTCAGATTTACGTGCGTAAAGACGAAGTTGGCGAAGAAAACTATCAAATTTTCAAACAGGCTGACCTCGGTGATTTCCTTGGTGTTGAAGGACAAATCATGAAGACAGATATGGGCGAGCTTTCTATTAAAGCAAGCAAGTTGACTTTCTTGTCTAAAGCACTTCGTCCATTGCCAGAAAAATTCCACGGCTTGACAGATACTGAAACACGTTACCGTAAACGTTATTTGGACTTGATTTCAAACAAAGAAAGCTTCAATCGTTTCGTGACACGTTCTAAAATTATTAGCGAGATCCGTCGCTATATGGATGGTCGCGGATATCTTGAAGTTGAAACTCCTGTTTTGAACAACGAAGCCGGTGGTGCAGCAGCACGTCCCTTCTATACACACCACAACTCATTAGACATCGACATGGCGCTCCGTATTGCAACAGAATTGCACTTGAAACGCTTAATCGTCGGTGGTATGGAAAAAGTTTACGAACTTGGGCGCGTCTTCCGTAACGAGGGCATGGATATGACACACAATCCTGAGTTTACAACCATGGAATCTTATGAAGCTTATGCTGACTTTGAAGATATCATGGATTTGACTGAAGGAATTTTCCAACACGTGGCACACTCTGTCCTTGGCAAAGATGTTGTTGAATACGATGGTAAAGAAATCAATGTGGGCGGTAAGTTCGCTCGCATCCACATGGTTGATGCGATTAAAGAGCAAACAGGCGTGGATTTCTGGAAAGAAATGGATTTTGAAGAAGCTGCTGCTTTGGCGAAAGAACATGATATTTATGTGGAAAACCACTTCACAAGCGTTGGCCACATCATCAATGAATTCTTCGAGAAATACGTAGAAGATACATTGATCCAACCAACATTTGTTTTTGGACATCCAAAAGAAATCTCTCCTCTTGCGAAGATGAATGCTGAAGATCCACGTTTTACTGATCGTTTCGAACTCTTCATCAATGGTAAAGAATATGCCAATGCCTTCTCAGAATTAAATGACCCAATCGATCAGCTTGAACGTTTCGAAGCCCAAGCTAAAGCGAAAGAACTCGGTGATGATGAAGCTACTGGTGTAGATTACGATTACGTTGAAGCATTGGAACACGGTATGCCACCAACTGGTGGTCTGGGTATCGGTATCGACCGCTTAGTCATGCTCTTCACTGGTACAACTTCTATCCGTGACGTCTTGCTCTTCCCAACAATGAAATAAAAACAAAAATCCAGTTCTCAGGGCTGGGTTTTTACAATCAAGAAGTGTGCGATATCTTTTATCTGCAACACTTTATCTAGATAAGAGAACAAACTATGTTAAGAATATCTCAAATAAAAACTTCAATTGATGAGCCTGTGGAAAAAGTTAAAAGCTTACTTTTGAAAAAATTAAAAATTCAAGAGTCCGACTTGATTGACTATCGTATTTATAAGGAATCAATCGACGCGCGACACCGGGGAGAAATCAACTTTATCTACACGGTTGATGTCCAAATCAAAAATGAAGCTAAACTCCTCAAGAAAAAAATAAAAAATGTTTCCCTCTCACCAGACTTGAAATATAAAGAACCACAAAGCGGAACAGAAGCCATGAAACATCGTCCTTTAGTCATCGGTTTTGGTCCTGCTGGTATGTTTTCTGCTTTACTCTTAGCGCAAATGGGTTACCGACCTATCGTTTTAGAACGTGGTCAAAAAGTTGAAGAACGTGTGAAATCCATCGATGATTTCTGGAAAAAAGGAAAACTTAATCCTGCTTCAAACGTCCAGTTTGGTGAAGGCGGTGCAGGTACCTTCTCCGATGGAAAACTTACTTCCCGTGTACGTGACTTGCGCGGGCGCAAAGTTTTAGAAGAATTTGTAAAAGCGGGCGCACCGGAAGACATCCTCTACAAAGCACATCCGCACGTAGGAACAGATTTACTTCGTGATATTGTCAAGAATATTCGTGAGCAGATCATTGCTTTAGGCGGAGAAGTTCTATTTGACAGTCAAGTCGCTTCCTTTATAATTGACAAAAATGAACTTCAAGGTATTGTTCTCAAAAACGGGGAAGAAATCCTCTCCAATCATGCCGTTTTAGCCATTGGACACAGCGCACGCGATACCTTTGCTGAGCTGTATGATAAGGGAATTAATATGACAGCTAAGCCTTTTGCTGTCGGTGTTCGCATTGAACATCCTCAGAGCTTGATTAATCAAGCACAGTACAAAGAATTTGCAGAACATCCTCGTCTTGGCGCAGCAGAATATCGTTTGACACACAAGGCCAGTTCTGGGCGTGGCGTTTATACATTCTGTATGTGCCCTGGAGGTCTTGTCGTGCCTGCCGCGTCGGAAGAAGGCCGTTTGGTAACCAATGGTATGAGCGAACACGCCAGGTCTGAAGAAAATGCCAATAGTGGTTTATTGGTCCAAGTCTTTCCGGAAGATTTCGGTCAAGATCATCCTCTTGCTGGGGTTGAATTCCAACGGAAACTTGAAGAAAAAGCATTTGTTCTTGGTGGTGAAACTTATCAAGCCCCTGCGCAATTAGTTGGAGATTTTCTTGCAGGTCGTCCGTCTACTGATATCGGTGAAGTTACACCTTCTTATGCTTTAGGTGTCACTCCAACAGACTTAAGGCAACTCTTCCCTGAATATATTACATCTTCTATGAAGGAAGCTCTCCTTGGCTTTGACAAAAAGATTCAAGGTTTTGCCATGAACGACGCAGTTATGACTGGTGTTGAGTCACGCTCTTCTTCTCCTGTTCGAATCAATCGTGATGAAGAAAGTTTCCAATCTATCTCCACAAAAGGTATTTATCCATCTGGTGAAGGAGCAGGATTTGCTGGTGGGATTGTTTCTGCAGCCATTGATGGCCTTAAATGCGCTGAGCAAATGATTGCCTCTTTTGCACGACCTGAATAAAGAAAAAAACTGAGCAATGCTCAGTTTATAATCTTAAAATGTTTATCAATCAAACGTACATCCTTGGGCTTAAGTCCAAGGATTTTTATTTCCTTATCTTTGGTAATAAGCACTGCCGCTTGAATCACGTGTTGTCTTTTCGTAAAGACTTTTTCAGGTTCTTTTGAAAAGAACAACCTCTTCGCCTCAATCTCCCCATCTAATGACTTTTCAGAAAATATTGTCACGCTGGCTAAGTTGTTCACATGAGGATAACCTGTTTCAGGATTGAGAATGTGATGATAGCTCTTTCCGTCTCGCTCTAAATAGCGCTGATCAATTCCAGAAGTCACAACAGATGTGGACGCGGTAAGCACTTGAAGTACCAAAGATGACCCATGAGTAAGTGGATTACGAATTCCGACACGCCAATATCCTTTTAGGGGCCGGCCCAAAAACCGAATATTCCCCCCAAGATTAACAATGCCTGTGGAAAGACCAATTTCTTTCCAAAATTCTACAACTTTATCAGCAATGTATCCTTTGGCTATACCCCCTAAGTCTAAAGACATTCCTTTTTGAGGGAGAAAAACAGTCTTTTGCTGATCATCCAGAACAATATCATCAGGACTTACCATACCAATCATTTTTTGAATTTCTTGCTCAGAAGGAACACGGGCATCAGCAAAACCGATATGCCAAAGGCTTACCAAAGGACCGATGCTTGCATTGAAACCAAAGTGTTCCTGACTGACCTGTACAGCTTTTTTCGTTAAATCATAGACTTCTTCCGACAAGGCAACTGCTTTTACTCCTGCAGCTTGGTTGACTGTCATTAACTCCGATAACGCTCTATTGACTGTGAATAAATCTTCATAATGAACAATTTTTCTATATGCCTGATCAAGTCTTACTGTAGTTTCTGAATTCTCCACATCAAGTAAGCTCAGCTCAATAACTGTACCCAAGCCTCGATATTTTTGAGATAAAAAATCATTCATACTCCGATGCCCCAGTATCTGCATCTGTTTCTATCAGCGCGCGTAAAGGCTGCAAATGTGCACTGTAGCGGCAAAAGTTTCTGAAGCAATGTTCCAGCCAAGAAATCGTTTGTCTATCTATTAGATTGCCTGAAACGTCGAACGCATCCGCAGCATGACTCAGTAAAAATTGGTTAGCCGGTAAGACAAAAGCTTCCAACCCTGGTGACTGAAGGATTTGTCTGAGATTTTCCTGTGCAAAAACGGAGCCTTGCTTCCCTAGAGAAGCGCCAACAATCATAACTGGCGTATTAATAATGGGTTGCAAAGCCCCCCAAGAGAGCCATTCGAGCAAAGACTTCAAGGCTGCAGTGATGGCATGATCGTACTCAGGAGTGGAGATAATCAAACCATCTGCGGCTTCAATGGCTTCAGCGATTTCGCGGACTCTCTCAGGCAAGTCCATACTGTCTTCCGAAAACAAAGGTAAGCCTGTAATCTCGATGACTTCAATCTCAGCCTCGTCAATAAAATGTTTTTTCATATACCAAAGCAACTTTCTATTATAAGAAAAGCTGGCATTGGTTCCTACTATTGCAATAAATTTCATCTTTATTCCTCTTCACTATAAATAAAAAGAGCTTTCGCTCTTTTTATTTTAACACCTTAGTGTAGAAACCACTGCTTAGAGAGCTTGCTAAATTTGCCAGACTGCTGAAGGGCCTGCAAACCTTGGTTGACTTTATTCATTAATTCAGTATCACTCTTTCGTGCTGCTACAGCATATTCAACTTGTGGATAGGGCGTATCTAGCATACTATATAAGCCTTCAAGCTGATGACTACGGAGATACGCTTTAGTATAATCCTTATCTAAAAGAACAGCTTGAATTTCCCCTGCTTGCAAGGCTGCGATTGCATCGCTCGGTTGGTTATAGAGAAACATCAAATTTTCTTTGGCAATATTTTTTAAAATCTGCGGATAATCGCTAAACAAATCATAAGCTGCTGAAGCTTTTTGCCCGCCAACTGCTTGATTATGCATATCGCCAATATTGTAAAGCTCTGCCTCTTTAGGAACAAGCAATACTAAACTTCCAGTATGATAAGGTTGACTAAATAAAATGGTCTTTTCCCTTGTCTTATTTGCTGTATAGGGTCCCCAAATCAGGTCGACTTCTCCTTCTTTCAAGGCTTTTTCTTTGGATGACCAATCCAATGCTTTCCAGTCAATCTTTATATTATAAGAAGCAAAGATTGACTCTGCTAAAGCTACATTAAAACCATCAGGTTTTCCACTCTCTTGCATTGAAGTTAGTGGCGCAAAGTCTGCCTCATAACCGATAGTGATCGTCTTGTCTTCTTCAATCTTTTGCCATGTATTTTTCTTCGTGTTCACTTCACAAGCGGTCAAGCTCATAAAAATAAATAACAGGAGGAAGGGAAACAGGTAGAATTTGATTTTCTTCATGTTTTCATTCTATCATTTCTCTCGGCTCAAATCTACCGCTTTGAGTGGCACTAATTTTGTATTGTACTTCCATTTATATCCAAAATATAGGGCTAAGAAAAGTGGTATCGCGGCATACATAGCCAAGCCTTCGCCCCAGTGACTGCTGAAAAGCAGCGCTGGATCTAAATTAACAACAATCATTGCCGTCATGATTAGAGACAAAATTGGTCCAAAGGGGAACCATTTTGCTTGATAAGGCAAACTGCTCAAATCACCGCCTTGAGCCAAGAAGGCGCGACGGAAACGAATGTGACTGATCGATATCCCAAGCCATGCAATAAACCCCGTCAAACTTGACAGATCCACAAGCAAAAGGTAAATTTGTGTGCCGAAAATTCCTGTTAAAAATGCGACCACACATACCGCTGTCGTTGCCAATAAAGCATTGATAGGGATGCCATTTTTGGCTATCTTTGAAAACTGACGGGGCGCGCCTTCTTTTTTACCTAAAGAATAAAGAATACGAGTTGAAGCATACATGACAGAGTTTGCTGAGGAGATAACTGAGGTTAAAATCACGGCATTCATTAGACTCGCTGCTACGGCTAAACCAATATTCTTAAAAACAATAGTAAAAGGGCTCATAACCGCTGTCGAATCAGGATTAAGTAAGCGTGGGTCTTGGTAATTGATAATAGCTGCAATAACAATAATCGTAAAGATGTAGAAAAGTAGAATACGCCAAAAAATAGAGTTCATTGCTTTAGGAATACTTTTCTCCGGATTTTCCGACTCTCCCGCTGTAACTCCCAGAAGTTCTGTACCTTGAAAAGAAAAGCCAGCGATGAGTAAAACACCGACAAATCCTGTAACGCCACCAGTAAAGCCGTGATTGCCTGCTGTGAGATTACCAACAACATCAATATTATTTCCAAAAATTCCGATAATCGTTAACACACCAACAGCCAAAAAGACAATAATCGTAATCAATTTGATAATGGAGAGCCAATATTCTGTTTCCCCAAAAGCGCGTACTGCCATGATGTTAATTGCAAAAATAAGGACTGTGGCCACACCCGAGAATATCCAAGAGGGAACCTGAGGAAACCAAAATTGAGTGATTAATCCTGCCGTTGTCAAATCGACCGCAATAGTAATTGCACCGTTTATCCAATAGTTCCAGCCCAAAGCAAAACCAAAAGCTGGATCCACAAAGCGTGCCCCATAATCTGTAAAAGAACCCGACGTGGGTAAATAAGTGGCCATCTCTCCTAAAGAGGTCATTACAAAATAAACCATGATTCCGACAAAGACATAAGCCAGTACCGCCCCAAAAGGTCCAGCCTGACTAATGGTCGCTCCTGAGGTCAGGAACAATCCTGTTCCTATCGTTCCACCGAGCGCAATCATCGTGATGTGTCTTTGTTTTAAATTGCGTTTTACCTGATTTTCATTTTTCATATTTTTTCTTTCTCTAATACTTCTTCGTTCATTTACAGCATAATTTTGCCCAAAAGAAAAGACCGTATAGCCTAGCCATCCGGTCTTTCTGAGAATCACCGGCATAGATGTCTTTCGAGCGTACTCTAAAGTTGCATCTATACCAAAGTATGACACAACTCTTATCTATGCGCATGATGATGTTGAGATTGTAGGTCAAACTTAAACATATGTGATTCTCCTTCCTGATATTTTTTATTTAGTATAGTCCTTTATTTTTAAATTTGCAAGTATAAACTTCTTATCGTCGTTTAGTCTTCGAAACTTTTATGTTAAAATATAGGAATGGAAAAGAAAAAAAATACGAATATTATCTTTGGAGGATTATTAGTCCTCATCGTTGTTATCGTTGGTGGTCTTCTTTACTTTGCGAACAGTTCTGACAGCAAGACAGACGCAAAAAATGACTTACAAAATGTTGAACTCCCTCAGTTATCGAAAGAAGTTGGCAAGGATGAAGCTGAAGTTCAAATTCAAACAACAGCTGGGAACATTAACATCAAGCTCTTCCCTAAACTTGCACCAATGGCTGTTGAAAACTTCTTGACTTTGGCTAAACAAGGTTACTATAAAAACAATGAATTCTTCCGTGTGATTAATGATTTCATGATTCAAACGGGTGACCCAAGCAATAAAGGAACTGGAAGCAAATCCGTCGTAAACGACAACAAGCCATTTGCGACTGAGATTTCTAATCAGCTTTATCATATTCGTGGAGCAGTATCACTAGCAAACAGTGGCCCCGGAGAAACAAGCAGTTCGCAATTCTTTATTGTTCAAAACCCACAAGCATCTGAGCAAGGTTTGAGCACAAGTAAATATCCCCAAAAGATTATTGATGCCTACAAAGAAGGGGGATCGCCTTTCCTTGATGGCCAATATACTGTTTTTGGACAAGTGATTTCTGGCATGGATGTTGTTGATAAAATTGCTGCAGGAAAAGTGGAAGCTAACCCAAATAACCCACAAGAAGAATCTTCACCTGTAAATCCAGAAAAAATTACCGGCGTTAAAATTATCAAAGGTTGGGACTTTAAAAAATAAAAAAATCTTCTGTGTAGGCAGAAAGTTTTTTAGCGCTAGTCCCAATTTCATCTGCCTTGCTATCCTCTGATGTTGATGATATAATGAAAATAAGTAAAAAGGCTTGCACAAACAAGCCCTTTGTAGCCGTATGAAGAACGGTAGCCAAATATTTGATAGATAACTGTCGTTACTCAGCTAAAGTTGGACAGTTATTTTTTATTGTTGCTATTATTCAATGTCAACACCAGCATTGCAAAAGCAAGCATGAGTGACAAAGCTTCATAAACCGACAAAAAATGTCGCCTTTCTGTATTTTGAGGTTATAGCCTACAAAATGTCATAAGCATCACCTCCCAGTTAGGCTACCGTCCTTTAACTTCTACTCCGTTATTATAACATGTCCAAACTCAAAATGAATCTAAAAGAAAAAGCTGTGTCCCTACAAGATTCAGCTTTATTTTATTGTTTTTTTAGGAAAAATGGCTCTATAGCGTACTTTTGAGCTTGAAATTGTTGTGCGGCCAATAATGGCACATAGCTTTTACTCACGCATCAATTTTTGCATGTCTTCAGGCATTTCTAATTCAATATCAATCAATTCGTCTGTAAAGGGATGGACAAATTGTAAATGATGACAGTGGAGCGCTTGGCGATCAATAAGGTCATGATTACCTCCATAAAGTTCGTCGCCGACAAGAATATGCCCTAGATGTGAAAAATGAACACGAATTTGGTGTGTACGGCCGGTATGTAAAACGACATCTAGCTGCATCAAGCCATTTTTCTCTGCCACAACTTCATAGCTTGTTCTGGCTTCTTTTCCTTCAGGATGCACACGTCGCTCAATGATTGACGTTTCCACTCGACCAATAGGTAAATTAATTTCCCCTGTTTTGGGCATTTTTTCATCTGCATGAATAATAGCATAATAACGTTTGGTAACGCTATCCTTATATTTAGGATGCACGATAAGAGAGTGAGCCAAACTGTGTTTAGCAAAAATCATCAAGCCACTCGTATCACGGTCCAATCGTGTGATAATGTGTACGGTTTGGTCTTCATATTTCTTTCGCACAATATAGCCCTTTACGATATTAGACATTGCTCCTGTTGGATGTAGACGTCCAGTAATCGAAGTTCGTCCTGCGGGTTTGTTCACAATCAAATAATGATCGTCTTCAAAGACGACTTCTGGATCAATGTCTTCAGGAATCAACAAATCTGTACCTTGCTCGATAGGCGTGATGATCGTGACAACATCATCGACTTGCAAAGGAAAAAGAACATTACGCTCCATACCGTTCACTAAAATCTCACCACCATCAAATTTGATATGTGAAAGGAAGCGTTTGGAAACGCCATGACGTTTAAGTAAGGCTTTTACCGTACTTCCATCAATTGTATTTGTAAATGAAAATTCCACTGTTTAACTTCTCCTTTTAAGTCTGCTCTTGACATCGATTACCTTACTTCTGAAGGGTTCTTCCACTTCATAAACTGAATTTTTTCCATCTAAAAACTCCAACATATGTCGGAGTTTGCCTAGAACAAAACTTTATTATACCATATTTGCTCGCTCTGTAAATATAATTATGCCAAGAGACACTCTACACCCAAACGAAAAGTGTTTGCAGCATTATTCAACTTCGCCGATAAATGCGTTTTTGACACGTTCCCAAAAGCTTGTATGGGCGCAATTTGCAAAAGCGATTGTTTTACCATCCATGCTGTACTCGATGGCTTCGATTTTTTCGTAGTTGAATGTCAGCTGGTCAACAGTAACACTGTAATCCTCAACATCTTCTGGACAAATAATAATACTGTCTTTCTTAGCCACAACCATCGGTGCCCCTAAGGTACGATACACAATATTATTTAGACTGGCTATCTCGGCCATCTGCATAGCTTCGACACGAGGGTGTAAAACAGCGCCCCCAATAGATTTATTATAAGCTGTTGACCCCGTTGGTGTAGACACAGATAAACCATCTCCTCGAAATTTTTCAAAAAGAAAATCGGAAATTTTGATATCCGCAACTAAGGTCTTAGAAGTTCGGCGAATCGTTGACTCGTTAAGTGCATAATGTAGCATTTCTGAACCATCCTGAAATTTCACACGTATCCGCAAAAGTGGATAATGTACTGCATGCTCGGCTGTTTCAGACTCTAAAGCAAGCGCCACCTTATCGAGATCTGTATTCATAAAGTCGGTATAAAAGCCCAGATGTCCCGTATGAACACCTACAAAGCGAATTTTATCCAGCTTATTTTCATAGAGGTGCATGGCTTTGAGAAGTGTCCCATCTCCCCCAACCGAAATAACAATTTCTGGATTTTCTTTTTCAAACTTGAATTTTTTAGACCGCAAAAGCGCTGTTAGTTCTAACAGCGTTTTTTGCGATTTTTCACTTGAATTCCCTACCAACCAGATCTTTTTACCAGAGCTCATTGTCTTCTCCGTTTTCTTTCTTATAGTCCAGTCTTGCCTGCGGATCATCGAAAAGTAATTGGGCTTCTTGGATATCTTCTCGAATCGCACCCATTTCCATATCCAATTGCGCAGCCATATGCGCCGCAGTCGTTAGACGTTCTCGAACTTCATCTGGTATAACACCACCGTACTTATAACTTAAGGAGTGTTCTATTGTTGCCCAAAAATTCATCGCCAAGGTTCGGATTTGAATTTCGGCAAGCACGACTTGGGCCCCCTCAATCATATCAATTGGATACTCAATGACTACGTGATAAGAGCGGTAACCGCTCGCTTTTTGGTTATGGATATAATCCCGCTCTTCAATAATTTTTAAATCTTTACGTTTTCGTAAAAGCTCTAAAACATCCCAGACGTCATCAACAAACTGCACCATGACACGAACACCAGCAATGTCTTCCATTTCTCGAATCGTTTCTTGCGTATATCCTCGCATGACTGCCTTCTTCCGAATCGAATCACGTCGCTTCACGCGCCCCGTGACAAACTCAATCGGTGAGTAAAGTTTTTTCTTTAAAAATTGCTTGCGCACACCACGAAGTTTGATTTTTAGTTCCCCAACCGTTTGGACATAAGGATCAAGAAATTCTTCCCAGTTAAATTCAGTTGCTGTACTTTCAGTCATATGCTTATCCAAATTGACGCTCGTCAATTCTCCTTTGTATTTTATTACAGGTCTTTCACAATTATACCATATATCCCCCCTATTCACTAGACAGCTTGACTAAATTACGACTATGAAAAAGAAGCGAAATGCTGTTTTAATAGCACTGTAGACCGTAAGAAAGGAGCCTCTTCTTCTTTTCTGGCTTTACTTAGATACAGGCTTTTGATATACTTTTAGATAATAGATCAATCATCATTTCAATAAGAAGGGAGGATGCCTCTCTTGGAGATCTTGTAAAGAGTAATCTAAACAGAGCATCTTTTTATACATAAAAATGTCAACAAATTTAGAAATTGAGCATAAGACGATGCTCTCTATGCCGGAGTATGACCGATTGAAAACTCTATTTTCACACGTCACTCCTGTCCGACAGACTAACCACTATCTTGATTCTCAAGAATATACACTGCGTAAGAAAAAGCTAGCTCTGCGTATCCGTACCTTTGATCGTTCAGCAGAAATGACCCTCAAAGTTCCTCAACAGGTCGGAAACATCGAACATAATATTGACCTTACACTTGAAGAAGCACAATATTTGCTCGCGCAAAAAAGTATCACTTGTGGTAAAACTGACCTCAGTGAAATCTGCGATATTTTAGTTGAGCGTGGGGTAGATCTGGAGAGCATTACTCTGATTGGAAGTTTAACCACAATCCGTTACGAACAACATCTCCCTATCGGCCTTGCTGCCCTAGATAAAAACGACTACCTTGGCCATACTGATTATGAGTTAGAATTAGAGGTTACTGATAGCGAACAAGGCAAAAAAGATTTCCTTGCTTTCTTGAAAAAAAATCATATCGAATTTCGTTTTTCAAAATCAAAAGTTGTACGCTTCTTAGATTGTTTGCGTCACCTGAAAAAACAATAAAAGTGCTGTTTCAGCACTTTTTGCATATAATTTGGTCTCCTATATAAAATTTGATACACTATACAACGTGGATACACAACTGATAAACAATAATATTAAAGATTTTAACAAGGAAAACAATAACTCTCATGTATGATATTCATCATTTTTTCACGCCAATTCTCAATCAATTTTCCGAATTTGATGCGCACAGCTGGTACCTCTACCCAATAGCTACACTTGCTGCAGCTAAAGAGTTACGTGATAACAGTGAACTTCCCAAAAATATCGAAAGTCTCAACGCAAGCTTTGATCGTCTCCAAAAAATTTCCTCCGATTTCTTGACGATAAATCTACACGGGCGAAAGTATGGGCGAAAATTCATCTTAGCTTTACAGGAGAGACTGGACGACCTCAGCATACTGGATTATAACAATCAAATGCGCCACGAAATTCTCTGCGAAATAAAGCTCACAACTGCTGACTTTATTACCCATCGTCAGTTCGCTAAAAAACAAATGATTAAGAATGCTCAGGAATTTTATAAAAATGAGTTTACCCAAGTACCTTCTACTTTAATTTATACTGACACTGAATGTTTACACATCGAAAATTGCTCGCAAGTCCTTATTCAAAATTATCTTCGTCATATTGAAAAAACTGCCTGAAGGCAGTTTTTTTGTAGAGCAGAATTTCTAAGGCTGTGTCTATAATGTCGCATCTCCATTACAATTTGCCTAAAGCAGCTTCCAGTTGTCCTTTAATTACTTCATTTGTCTCCGCAAAAGCTTCAGAGAAGTTCTGGTTGAGATCTTTCAGATGACTTGGGCGTACTCGTTTCACAAATTTAAGTGCTTTAAGTTTCTTGATTGTCTCCGAAACATCCTCTT
Organism: Lactococcus formosensis; assembly: GCF_018403745.1. GTDB lineage: Bacteria > Bacillota > Bacilli > Lactobacillales > Streptococcaceae > Lactococcus > Lactococcus formosensis. The sequence goes on from NZ_BOVP01000001.1 coordinate 454,139, forward strand.
CATTCACATAAAGCAAGCTATAATGTGCCTTACGACTTGTATATCCAAGGTCTCCATAGTGACTAAGCTGTCTATTCCCTTTGTAGGAGTTGCAATAGACAAAAAGTGCAATCCTTCCTTGCTTTTCGAGCGGGCGAACTGTCTTATCTTCTATCTTTGGCCCCACTATTTCTTTATCAATGATGGCGTCCATGACGGCTTCCTCCTTTCAAGGGTAAATTTTCATCTACAAAAATGTGTTCTGAAATTGCTGATGTGATATCTTTCGTTAACTCAGATAGAAGTTCCTGTAAGTCATTTTCAGCCACACGAAGCTGGTAGACCTTTTCATTGAGTAAGAGCTCTTTTCTGAGCTGGACCAGTTCTGGTCTAAAGGCGATATAATCTTGATTGTCCGTAAGAAGCTGAAGCTTAGACTGCAAGTCTTCATCTTCTTCAAAAGCCTTTTTCAAGGCGCGATAAGCATTAACTTCTGGTAAGTTCAAAAAATCCTTAATTACCTCATCAATTAAATCATCAATTTCAAATAATTGTTCATTTATGATTAGCATAATCTTATTATACCAGAAAAGCAACTTGACCGCTTTTCCTCAACCTTCTTCAGTAAACTTTCTCTGTTTTTTCATGTACCATAAATGACATTTTTTATATGTCTGTTCTAAACATGTAGCACATCATCTTGCTAAATTAATTCAAAAAAGATATAATTAACTGATAATGTCTATAATTGTACATAAAATTACAGAAAGGTTTTTATGAATAATGAAAACAATCAGACCCAAAGAGGTCTGAAAAATCGTCACATCCAGCTTATTGCAATAGCAGGAACTATCGGAACAGGTCTTTTCTTAGGGGCAGGTCAATCTATCAGCATGACTGGCCCATCCATTCTTTTGATTTATATCATTATTGGTGCCTTGATGTTCATCTTGCTCCGTGCAATCGGTGAAATGCTCTATATGGACCCTGAGCAACACTCTTTCCTTAACTTCGTCAGCCACTACCTTGGTAATAAGGCGGGATATTTTATTCAATGGTCCTATTGGCTTGTTGTTATCTTTATGGCTATGGCTGAGTTAACCGCTGTCGGGGTCTACATCCAGTTTTGGTTACCAAGTGTTCCTGTCTGGCTTACCGAAACCGTTATCCTCTTGGCCTTAACTGCTTTAAACACACTCAATGCCAAATTCTTTGGTGAAACAGAATTTTGGTTTGGGATGATAAAAATCGTTGCTATCGTTGGTTTGATTGTTACTGCAATCATCATGGCCTTCAGTGGCTTCCAAGCAGATGGTACAACTGTTAGCTTAAGCAATGTGACGAAAGACTTCTCCTTCTTCCCTAATGGCATCACAAACTTTATCGGAAGCTTCCAAATGGTGATGTTTGCCTTTGTTGCGATGGAATTTATCGGAATGACCGCTGCTGAAACATTGGATCCACGTCCAACACTAAAAAAAGCGATTAACCAAATTCCGATTCGTATTTTAATCTTCTATATCGGAGCACTCACGGCGATTATGTCCATCTACCATTGGACGGATATCCCTGCAGACCAATCCCCATTTGTTATGGTCTTTGATCTTATCGGCTTCAAATGGGCAGCAGCAGTGATTAACTTTGTCGTTTTGACTTCCGCAGCTTCAGCACTTAATTCAGCACTCTTCTCAACAACACGCAATCTTTTCTCTCTCTCAAAACTACACGGAGATAAAGCATTGCAGCCCTTCACGAAACTTTCAAAGAACGGGATTCCTACAAATGCTCTTTTCTTCACAGCAGCACTAATCTTCTTAGCTCCATTTATCTCACTTATTCCAGGTGTGTCTAACGGTTTTGTCTTTATCACAAGTGTTGCGACTAATCTTTTCTTGATTGTCTATATCATGACTTTGATTGCTTATACAAAATATAGAAAATCAAGCGAGTATCTTGAAGATGGCTTCAAGGTTCCAATGCCAAACGTCTTAGTTCCAATAACAATCGTCGCATTTGGTTTAATCTTCATCTCACTCTTCTTCTTTAAAGATACACGTATACCAGCCATTGGTTCAGCAGTCTGGATTGTTGTTTTCGGGATTATTTCTTATCTTCGTAAAGAAAAAACAGTTGACTTATAAATAAAAAAACTTCTGAATACAGAAGTTTTTTTATTTATTCTAATTCAAGCTCGATTTCTTCTACTCCAGCAGCTTCAACCTTTACTTTTTCATCTGCTTTTGCTGGTTTAGCATCTTCTTTTTCATTTTCTTCATCACTTTCAATCAAACCGTGATTTTGACGTACTTTACGGTCGATTTCATTGAAAATTTCAGGATTATCTTTAAGGAAAGCTTTTGCTTTCTCCGCACCTTGACCGATCTTTTCGTCATTATAAGAGAACCAAGCACCTGCTTTCTTCACAATGCCTTCTTCAACGGCAATTGTTAAGAGTTCACCTGTTTTAGAAATACCTTCACCAAACATGATATCTACTAAAGCAACTTTAAATGGTGGCGCAACTTTGTTTTTAACAACTTTAATCTTCGTCAACTTACCGATGGCTGTTTTGTTGTCACCAGAGCCTTCTTCGATTTTTGTGCTACCACGAACGTCTAAACGTACAGAAGCATAGAATTTCAAAGCACGACCACCAGGCGTTGTTTCTGGGCTACCAAACATAACACCGACTTTTTCGCGCAATTGGTTGATAAAGATCGCTGTTGTTTTTGTTTTGTTGATGCCTGCAGCAAGCTTACGCATGGCTTGACTCATCATACGTGCTTGCAAACCAACTGTCGAATCTCCGATTTCACCGTCAATTTCGGCACGTGGTGTCAAAGCAGCAACAGAGTCGACAACAACAAGGTCCACTGCACCAGATTCAATCAATTTCTCAGCAATTTGCAAGCCTTGCTCACCATAGTCTGGTTGTGACAAAAGAAGCTGGTCAATATCTACGCCGATCGCTGCTGCATAGACGGGGTCCAAAGCATGCTCTGCATCGATAAAGGCAGCAATACCACCTTCGGCTTGCACTTGAGCAACCGCATGCAGCGCAACTGTTGTCTTACCAGAACTTTCCGGACCATAAATCTCGATGATACGACCTTTAGGGTAACCTCCTGCACCAAGCGCAATATCCAAGGCCAAACTACCTGAACTTGTCACTTGAACTTTTTGACTCGCAGCTTCCCCTAAACGCATCAAAGAACCTTTACCAAAATCTTTTTCGATGAGGTCAAGTGCATCTTTTAATGCTTTTTCACGTTCTGCACCATATTTTTTTGTGATATCTTCTAATTTTTTCTTTTTCTTTGTAGCCATTATTTTCTCCGTTAATCTCTTGCTCTTTATATTATAGCATTTTTAATTTTGTTTGAAACTGATTGCACCGCATATTTTAGTACGTAAAAAAATTAAGTTTTCACTCTATTTTTTGACAATATGGACAAAAATGTGAACCACGTCCTGCAACTTTTATTTTTTCAATCGCCACTTGCTGGCAATGCGGACAAAGCTGTCCTTGTTTGCCATAAACCATGAGCAACTCTTGCATACTTCCTTCTTTACCCATTGCATTTTTATAAGTCCGAATACTTGAACCTCCGCGTTCAACTGCCGTTTGAAGGACCTCAATCGTATAATCATGAATACGATGAATTTGTGCTTTGCTCAAGTCTGAAGCCAACATTTCAGGGTGCACTTGTGAACGCCAAAGTACTTCATCAACATAAATATTTCCTAAGCCTGCAACCAAGGTTTGGTCCAAAAGATAAGGCTTTATCTTTTTTTTCGATTTTCTCAGTTTTTCAGCAAAAATCGCCTCATCAAAAGTTTCAACGCTCGGTTCTGGACCAATCTTTTTCGAAAGAAAATAACGTTCGACATCTTGACTTTGCAATAATTCCCAAGTCCCAAACTTACGGACATCGGCATAAACAAGGGTCGCATCTGAAAATCTCACAAAAATATGATCGTGCTTTTGCTTGTCGAAGACCAGCGGTTCCACACGATACTTTCCTTCCATGCGGAGATGCGAAATCAATGTCCACTCACCAAAATCAAAAAGCAAGTACTTGCCACGGCGCTGGATATCTTTGATGACTTGACCTTCAAGTTCTTTTTTTAACTCCTCGAATCCTGTTAAAACCATTCGTGGATATGAACTTTCAATCTCCAATATTTTTTTATTTCTCACCAGCTTTTCCAAGCTTTGGCGAACATTTTCAACTTCTGGTAATTCAGGCATCTGCTTTAGTATCCTATCCTATTATTGGGGCTGATTAGTGGGGAGCACCTAACAAGTTGTCTTGTGCTTTTTTCACACACCAAATATTGAACCTATCAATATTATAGCCTATTTCATTGTTAAAATCAACAGATTATATTGGTTTTTTCGATATACAACTAGTTTGTTTGGCTATGAAAGCAGCTTGCTATAACGCTTTTTCAACAAGATAATTAATGAATAAACTACTCAAACCTAACCTATAACGAGAAAGCGAGGGAAGGTGCGAAGGAAAGTTCATTGCCAGAAGGAGTTTGACCTCTTTTTCTAAAGCATCGTTCGAATGTTGGGTAATTAATATTGTGGAAATTTCTCTTTTATTTAAATTCAATATGGCACTACGAACTACTGTAGATTTAGCATTTGCTGAGAAAAAAATCACGAGTGATTGTCTAGAAAGACGTTCAAAAACCATTGTAGTAAGTTCAGAGGCTAAGGTAATCCGAATCCTAGAGGTAGGAAATCCCTTTTTTAGGAGCAAGTATGAGAAAAGTTCCATTAAAATATACTGACTCTCCGAAGTAGCACAAAGATAAATAGATGACGAGCTGTGCACCAAAGCTTTAAATTTTGTCAATAAACTTCTCGTTAGCGCCGCATCTAAACTTTGTGTAGCCTGTCTCAAGTCAAGTTCAATTTGTGATATTTCCTTATATGGTAAAGCCCAATCTAGAGAATACTTAAAATCGGCTACACCTTTAAATCCCAGTTTCTGAATAAAGCGTAAAAGGGTCGACTTAGAAGTGTAAATACGTTCTGCCATTTGAGTTAAACTAAGGTTAGGAATATCCCGTCGATGTTCAAGTAAAGCTTGGTAAGTTTGTTTCTCGTTATCAGATAGCTGATTCAAATATGGTCCTATAACTTCTTCTAGGGTTGTCAATATCTTCATCCTCCTCATCCAGATATTACTGGGTTTTCTACTTTTATTGCTTCACATTTTCTTCTAGCTTAACAAAATTTTCGACGTTCTCGTTCTACGCTCTCTCTATTAGGAAAATTTTATGTACAATATTTTATTTTTTAAGGCTAATAAATTGTCCTACAAAGACCGTAACCTCCTAGCTTAGTGTTACTTTACTGTCATCTCATATTCTAAGCCAAAATCGCCCATAAAATATTTAAGAAAAATCCCCTAAATTTGGGAAAAACTCTCAACCTTAGCATATCCTATATACTATGTGCCCAATTTTTTTTATACTGGATGTTAAAAGAAAGGGGGAAAAATGAAAGATTTTCACTTTGAGCAGCTTTATAATTTTCGAGACTTTGGAGGTTACCAAACCATAGATGGGAGAAAATTAAAAAGAGGACTTTTATATCGTTCTGATGAACTCAGCCACTTAACACAAAAAGATAAACAAGTGCTAAAAAACTTAAACATAAAGACAGTCATCGACTATCGTAATGAAGCAGAGCGTCTAGAGAATGAAAATAAAAACTTTGGTCAGAAAAAAACTTTTTACCTCACTCCCGTTGCTGATATAGCAGCCTTAGCTTCTGCAGAATATGGTGACATCGACATGGCAAATCAAAGTAAATTAACACCTGAGTTGGCTGAGTTTTTAATGATTGAACAAAACCATACTTTTGTAACGGATTCTCACTGCAAAAAAGTTTATAAAAAGATGCTAGAAATTTATTTAACACCTGATAGTGGTATCATCGTTCAGCACTGTCGTGGTGGGAAAGACCGTACAGGTTATGGTGTAGCCCTTTTGCAGGGGTTGCTTGGTGTAGAGAAAAAAGATATTATTCGAGACTACCTCTTGACAAATCTCTATAAAAAAGAAAGAAACCAACAAAGCCTTGAAAAGATTAAGGAAGAGACAGAAAACCCTTCACTTGTTAAAGCGATACGTTACTTCAAAATGGCAGACACACGTTTTCTTGGCACAGCATTAAGTTATATTGAGGAGCATTATCAGACTATTGAAAACTATGTAAAAGAAAATCTCTCAATTACAGAAGAACAAATTCAGTATCTTAAGGAAAGATATTTAGAAAACAAGGAGAAATTTTAAGTATGAGTAATATTGTAAAAAAAATGAAGCAGCAAAAATTTGATAAGATCAAACAGATTCTTGCTCTAAGCGCAGGGAAAATATCTCATAATTTATATATGCGGACTATTTCCGAGGCGATGATGGGTATGATGCCTATCATGATGATTAGCTCTGTCACTTCTTTACTTAATGCAATTGACTTTTGGGGCATCAAACTCTTCTTCCAAAATATCGGTTTAACCAAATTATTTGAACAAATCAATGCGATGACAATTAGTATTGTGGCAATTTACGTTGCTGTCTTGACTTCTTATAAACTCGCAATAAATCTCAAACATGAACCTCTCAATGCTACTATCGTAGGCTTGATGTCTTTCTTTCTCTTGACAAATTTATCCATTGAGGGCAAGACGCAGTTTTTAAGTATTATTGATTTGGGCTCTGCTGGGATATTTGTTGCAATGATTGGTGGACTCCTTGGCACACGCCTCTACATCTTCTTCATCGAGAAAAAATTAACCATAAAAATGCCTGAATCCGTCCCTCTAGTAGTTCAAAAAACTTTTGAATCCATTATCCCTGGCGTTTTAGTAGCTTTATTTATAGGTATTATATTTTCCCTTGTCTCACTTACTTCTCAAGGAAATATGATTACACTCATCAACACACTTTTACAAAAACCTCTCCTCTCTCTGGGTTCAAATATTTTTGCAGCTATGTTTATTGTTGCCTTTATTGAATTAATTTGGTTTTTCGGTATTCATGGAGTTCTAGCTGTATACCCTGTCTTGATGATGATTTATCAGCAACCTCAGATGGCTAACCTTGAAGCTTATGGCGCAGGCCAAACTCTCCCTTACTTATTCACAACTGGTTTTATCCTCAATAATCGTGGGGCTAGAAGCTTTGCTGTCGCCTTACTCGCAATTTTCAAGTGTAAATCGCAACAACTCCGATCTGTTGGAAAACTGGCTGTCATACCTTCATTATTTGGGATATCTGAACCAGTAAAATTTGGGCTTCCACAAATCATGAATGTGCGTATGCTTATCCCTCTCATGCTGACTCCAGCAGTTTCTGTCCTCTCTGCGTGGCTGTTGACCATCATTGGCTTTCTTCCTTATCAAAACGGTGTTAATCTGCCTTCTGGCTTTCCCATTATTTTCGGTGGTTTAATCACAAATGGTTGGCAAGGGCTCATCGCCCAACTACTACAGCTTGTTCTTTGTATCCTCATCTATATCCCTTTTATGAAGTCTCAAGACATGGCTTATATTACAGAAGAAAACAAGAATAGACCCGATAAAGAGTCCAAATATTTCTCATAAAAAAAAGCTCCTCAGAGCTTGATTTTACATATAATCTTCTTTTTTATAGCCAAAGTCCGAGAGATCCATTTTTCGGTCACGCCAGTCATTTTTAATTTTGACCCATGTTTCAAGATAAACTTTATCACCCAGCATTAGTTCAATATCACGGCGGGCCATTTTCCCAATCTTACGAATCATATCGCCACCTTTACCAAGAATTATGCCTTTTTGGCTCTTACGTTCAACAATGATAGTTGCCATGATATGAATTTTACCTGTTTCTTCGTCACGTTTCATCGAATCTGTTGTTACTGCAATGCTATGCGGCACTTCTTCACGTGTCAAAAGTAAGATTTTTTCACGAATCATTTCACTAACTAAAAAGCGTTCTGGATGGTCTGTCACCATATCTTCTGGGAAGTATTGTGGGCCTTCTTCGAGCTTGTTGCTCAATGTTCCGAGTAAACGTTCTGTGTTATTGCCTTGTAGCGCCGAAATTGGCACAACTTCCGCAAAATCCATCTGTGAAGTATAGTCTGAAACAGTTTCAAAAAGTGCATCTGGGTGAACTTTATCAATCTTGTTAACAACCAAAATAACAGGGACATCTGCAGTTTTCAAACGTTCAATAATCATGTTTTCCCCAGTGGAGCGGGGCTCATCAGCAGCAACCATGAAAAGGACCATGTCACACTCACGAAGCGTGGAGTAGGCAGATTGCACCATAAAATCGCCCAAGGCATTATGCGGTTTATGAATACCCGGCGTATCGATGAAGATAATCTGTTCCTTATCGGTCGTATAAATCCCTTGAATTTTATTGCGGGTTGTTTGGGGCTTGTCGCTCATGATCGCTATCTTTTGGCCCATCACATGATTTAGAAATGTTGATTTTCCAACATTGGGACGGCCTAAAATGGCTACAAATCCTGATTTAAATGTATTATTTGTCATAGTGCTATTCTATCATATTTCAGATGGATATTCTCTCCTTCTTATCTTTTACTTAATAAAATCCTCCTAACCTTTTTCCTACAAACCACCTTGAAAAGTAATTAAGGAAATGAAAATGGATGAGCTTTGTGCTTCATCCATTCTCAAACTTCTTTCGAGTCAGTGCTTAACGTCCTTTACTTTTTGTTTCCCTATAGAGCAAGTAAGCGATACGGATACACACCAGCCCTAAAATAACGGCTGTCAGTGTTAAGCCATCCCCAACATCCGGCAAGCGTCCCGTAGTACTTGGCTTATCTGGTGTTTGGCTCGGTGGCTCTTCCATTCCAACGTAAGTATTGTGAATTATGAAGCCCTTTTGTGCATTGCCGCTTATTTTTGCACTATAGCCATTGACTTCACTCTCTTTGACCCGATACTTAATTTCTCGTCCTTCGGAATCATAGCGTGGCATTTTCTGAAACAGTGTTTGCCATTCCATATCTGCCGTCAGCTCCCGACGGCTTACTTCCTTATTATCAGCCATTAATTGTACGATAATACTTTCCGGCTGTAAGTCTGCCGTCAATTCTTTATGGTCCCAAACTTTGTTCACGGGGATGTCCAGTGTTTCTTCAAGTAAAGCAGAGTCATCAAAACGGTTGGTAAAGACAGGGATTAAGTCATCAATCCGTTCTCCATTTTTGGTGAGCCATTGGTCTGTTAAAGAGAGTAAGCCATCTGTGCCTTGCTCAACCTTAACAAACCATCTGTACTCAGCATTGTCGTAAATCCAGCCTAAAGTGTTGCCTCGTGTTTCATGAACCGTAAATTCGAAGGTTCCTGGTCGATCAAAGGAAATTTCAGGGAAGCGTACTTGCCCACTGTTCGTGATATTCACAACATGACCACCAGGATTCATAACAAACTCAAATTGCTCGGCATTCGGTGCCGCATCTCCAGTAATCAGTTTCTCAATCTCAAGGCTAGCTGTCACTGGATCTACCCATACATTATGCAGGTTGATATTCTCTGGATTCGTCTCTGCACGCCAACCTGAGACGGGAATTTCTCGGATAGTATAGTGGATTTCATTGCCTTCGTTATCAAACTTTGGTAAGTTATCAAAACTGTAGGTCCAGTTTGGTCCTTCAACATTGACTTGACGAACCGCAATGTCTCCTTGCATCAGCTGAACCGTGATATGTCGAGGCGTTTGGACACCTTCTGGCATTTCCCAAGTCTTTGTCCCTGACAAGCTAATCGTGTCGCGAACATAACGGTTGGTCTGGCGCACATAGACATTACGTCCGATATGCTCCAGTTCAATGGTTCCTGTCCCGTTACTGATACCTTCTTGACTAAAGCCATTGTCATAACTGTCATGTTCGACAACACGCCAGCGATCGCCAAGTTCAAGTACGATGGGGAGGGAGGTCTCACCACTTCTCAGGCGAATCACTCCATCTTGCTTGATATCGTTGATATAGAGGTCAAACAGGAACTCATGTTCCGCATCATAACCTACACCTTCTACACGCTTTTCAATAATCAGCTGAGCTGAACCATTAGGGATTTCTCGGTTGACAAAGGTATGATGGGAACCATTTCTATTTCCCGTTTCATCGCCATTCGAAGTGCTACTTACGGTTTGTCCTCCAACAGTGGTTAACGCTTCAAGGAATCGGTCGATTTCTATTTCACGAATACGGTAAGTCAAGCCCGGTGGCAAGTCTGCAAAAAGTACTTTCTGACCATGCCGCAGACGGATGATATCACCAGACACAAAGTCTTGTAACTCTCCTTCAATGCCATTCTCAATGATTCGGTACTGGAAAGTTTGCCCTTCATCAGGTTCAAAAGTGACTTCAAAGTCAAAGTATTCTTTAAGTGCAGCTTCGTCATCTGAAATCACCTGCTTTTCAAAGGAAAGAAAAGTCAGAACAGGCTCTCCACCATCGATTTGATAACTGTTGATAAACAGATGTCGATTATTCGCATCTTGAACAATGTTCCCCTCTACATCACGCGTGCCAGAAACAAAGTTAGGCATCTCCACTTCCCGAATCTGATAAGACGTGCCGACAGGGAGGTCATGAATGGTTAAAATTTCGCCATGACGTAGAGTCAAAGTATCACCATCAGCAACAGTGCCCTCGCGGGTATCGTCATCATTATCAGGATCATCATCGATTTGATAGCGGTTAGTTGTAAAGCGGAAAGAAGCACCGTCAGGTACATCTGACAGTTGTACTTCAAATTCAAAATCAATCTCTTTTTGTTCATTGGTCACGGCAGAACCGTCTGAATTAACAACTTCTTTCTCTAAGATGAGATTACCTAAACGTGTCATGTCACGATTGGTAAAGTCTACTATCGATGGATCTGAACTAATATTTCCCGATGAGTTATTGGCTTGGCCGTGTTCCATCCCTACCTCTTCAACGATGTAGTGTACTCCCACAGGAATATTCGTAAAGACTGCACGTTGCCCGTGGCGAAGCTTCAAGGTTTCTCCTGAAGCTAGCTCATGACTGTCGCCATTGCCATCGATTTGATACGCATAAGTCCCACCGTCAGAAAAAGTTACCCGAAACTCAAAAAGCTGAGCGAGTTGTTCCTCTGACAGCTCTGTGCCATCATCATTCACCAAGGTCTTCTCGATTATCAAATCGCCCGATAAGCGACGGTTATAAGCTGTCACTATGGGGCTATCATTTGTCGTAGCCGTTGTGACGGTAAAGTCATATCGCCGAATGGGTTGATTTCCCGCATCCAAGTCTGGCGCAAAACCATGAGGCAGACGAATTTCTTGGAAGAAATAACGTCCCGGTGGAAGGGAGACTGTAATCCGTCCCTCTTGGTCCGTTGTAAAAGTACTTTGTACCTGCACAGGATTTTCAGGATCTTGGGCATTGTAAAGGACGAAATCGGCACCTGGAACAGGTACTGTTGTTTGATTTCCTTCCGTATCCCTCTCTAACTTCAACAAATGAACAGGGCGTGCTTCTGTACTTGTTTGCCCTTGATTCAGTGCACTTTGTCTGCCACTGTTCCAAGCCAAGGTTCCTGTAATTCCTGTGGCTAGAAGTGTCACTAAAAGAGCAGAAAGGAGGACACGATGCCTCACATTCAACTTACTGAAAATGTACTTGAATCTGTTCAACACCTGTCCTCCTTTCTTTAATTTTTTTAAGAATTATAAAGCTCTAATCTTTGAATGCTTGACTATTATGGCGCAGGAGTATGTACAGCTAGAATTGCGTCAATGATTGCTTCACCATTTGTTGTATCAAGGTCTCCCTCGTTGTCATCTTCCCAAAAATCTGCAACATCTCCTTCAGAGACAAACTGTCCAATGACATGGAGTTGATAAGACCAGTCACCCTCAAAGCCTTCCAGCGCTGTAGTTTGTGGGAGTTTACTGTCCAAGAGGAAGCTTGTTGCTGCGCCACCGGCTAAGAAGTCTGCCCAGTAAGCCCAACCTGTCTCTTGGTCGATAACCCAGAAGTTACCAACACGGTCGTCAGCATTAAGCGCTAGCCATTGCAGATATGTTACTGGCGCGCGGTCTTGGTCAAGTACTTGACGTGTTGCATGCTCTTCTGGCGAGTCTCCTGTTACCGGAAGTGCGAAGGAGAGGTCCCCTGATCCCCAATAGCCGTCTGTACCCTCACCTGGGTGAGTCACGCCTTCATGCTCCATATCAAAGGCTGTACCTGCAGCAGCAGTCATCATTGAAACTGGGTCTAAGTTAAAGGTAGGCATGAACCACGGACGGTCGTCACCATGCGTTGCTTGTCCTAGAGCCAGATGGAAATACGTATTAATCGGCTCATTAGCCCCGATACGCGTTTCCGCTGCACTACCCGTTGGACTACCAGCAGGTCCTGGAATCCAAGTCGGCCAAGTCTCTGGGTCATTAATATCAATATCTGCATCATCAACGATAGATACGCCATTTTTAGTAAAGAGTTCTGTAAACTTCACACGTGTTAGGATTTCATCCGTCCCAAAGTTTTCGGCGAAAACATCTTTGTTTCCTGATTCATCATCAAAGTAGTCATGGACACGACCTCCATGTTCAGGACGATTAGTTCCCTCTGTTATATTGAGGACCCGTTGACCGAAGCTCGTAAAAGCGAAAGTCCCTCCGATAAGAGCTAAAGCTGAAGCGAGTACGCCGATTTTGATAAGATTTTTTGTTCTCTTTTTCATAATTTCCTTGTTTTCCTTTTTTATTTTTTGACTTACCATAGGTAAATGCGTTCTTTTTGTTGAGCGGCTGTAATTTATTTCAATTAACCACCCCCTTCATTTTTTATTCTTTTATAGTAAAAATATTTATTCACTCTAGTGTGTAATGCGATGAAGTAAATCTTGAGCTGATGTTGTCACACCCGTCCAACTCTCTGCATCTTCTGCAGTCGCCAAGTCTGACTCAGCATGCATAGCATAATACGCGTCTTGTGTTTCAAACTTGATCTCTAAAGCATCCAGTAAAAGGCTCGTTGCACCATTCTTAGGAAGCCAGTTTGCCCAATAGAGCCATCCATCCGTATCATGTACCCAAAAGTTTCCTGTCGGACGTCCCATAGCGATCCACTGGCTCATGGTCATATAACCTCCATGCTCGGACTCCACCGTCTCTTGCGCTGTATGTGTCACCTCAGGTGTCTGAACTTCTACATTACTCGTGTCGTCCCAAGTACGTAAGGTTGAAGTATGTGTTTGCCCCAATGTCCACTGATCATGCGTACCTGGCATCATGATACCTAAGTTAGTATTATAGGTACCAGTCAGCAGCTCCAGACCTCGTCCTGTTGTGTTAGATTCACTGTTCTGATTATTTCGGTTGAAGGTAGGCATGAATATTTTAGGACGGCTATTATCATCACCAAGATAAAGACCGACATAGTTGCGTAAAGTGGAGACTGTCGCTCCATCTGAGAGGTATCCATCGGGTCTGACGATAGCCCACGAGTTTCTATCTGTTAGACTTGCTTGCTCTAGCCCTGCTCCACTGGGCGGACTTGCTTGATTTGCCGCAACATCTTCACCAGCTCCCTGCCCCATCTCGAGATATTCACTAAGCCGAACTCGAGCTAAGATATTTCTAGAAGAATAGTTTTCCACAAAAATATCCTTATTCACTCTGCCACGACCATGACTAATATGATCTAAACCCTCAAAATCATCATGAAGGCGTCCCCCAGGAGCACCCCCATGCCGTGTTTCATTAATAACTCGCTGGTCCAGGGATGTCCAAGTAAAAGTCCCTGTTGTACTCAAACTCAGAACCACCAGTAACAGAGCGGGAATTATATATCGCTTTTTTATACTCCATTTAGAGAAAAAGTTATACCGCTTCATGAGACAGATCCTTCCCTTCTGTCACATCACGACGTGTTCGCTTTCTTTTATTTCCCGATTTGAACTGTTTATGTTTAATCGCCATAACGATGAAGTTCATAACCTCATGAAGCAAGAGCATTGTAATCAACATCACGATGACAGACACAATAAGATTATTTCGAATAAAGTGAATGGCTCTACCTAGAGGGTAACTTGAAAAAATTACCTGACCAATGATATTGCTTGCATGTACCATATCACTATCCTCTCTTTGGTTATCCACTCCCTTAGTTGTAAAGCCTCTCTCACGTGTCCGAAGATGATTTTCCTCAATTCCAGTGATGCGGTGTGTAACCACACGGTCTGACTCCGTGATAAAGGTAATATCATCACCAATATCCAGAGTATTGGCATCAACCTGACGTGTTAATAGAAAGCTATTTCTCGGATAAACGCTCCTCATTGAATTAGAAAGAACCGTCATTGGGGAGAAGCCACCTATATTGATTGGTTTACTTGCTTCATCCTGCAAAATCAAACGCGATTCTACAAAAATTAAGAGCACAATAACGATGAGGTAAAAGAAGGCATTACTCAGGAGACTTGCTCCCTTTGATTTTGACTTAGCCGGCCGTTTGTCCTGATAATTATCGAAATACAACTCTGGACTGCCCGGATGGTAGAAATCCGAACGTACTGCGGGTGTTGCTGTCAGCTTACTGACGATCAAAGTTGGATACTGTTTCGCTTCTTGTGGGAAAGCATTATAATAATGGTAGGAAGAGGTATCTGATACTTCTTCCTTACCTTCCATTCTCTGATTAGGAGTTTCTGAGACGAGCTCCTTTTCTTCTCTATGATTTATTTTTGAAGTAACGTTTACTTCCTTCTCTATGATCACTTCATTTCTTAAAGCATCTACTAATGGTGTATCTACTAATGGTGTATCTACTAATGGTGTATCTACTAATGGTGTATCTACTAATGGTGTATCTACTAATGGTGTAT
>NZ_BOVP01000002.1 GCF_018403745.1 Lactococcus formosensis
CTACTAATGGTGTATCTACTAATGGTGTATCTACTAATGGTGTATCTACTAATGGTGTATCCTCTCGCTTTGCTTCGCTTGCTGCGAGGATTCTTTTTACTTCATTGAGTTGCGCTTGAATATCTTGTGAAAATTCAAGAGCGGATAAGGTAAAACCGCCGCCACCACTAAGATCCCAATCTTTTATATTATCTAACTGAGACTGAGCCTTGCCCATTGGCTTCCCCCCTTTCTAAGTGAAATTACCACTCAAAGCATATCTAAAATTACATTAAAATTCTTTTCAGGTTTCTATTATTTCTATAATTACATTTTAGTTACACAACAATTATATAAAAATTATTTTAAAAATAAAAAAGATATGAGGAATTTAAAAGAAGGATTCTTAAGTACTACTTAATATCTAATATGTTCATCTTATCTACGATTGAGCACTTCTCAGAATCCTATATCTCATGGAGCGCAAACTAATTACATTGTTGCATAATAAAGTCCACTTCATTTAAAACAAAAAACCTCAGCATTAAGCTGAGGTTTTTATCATCATTAGATAAACACAAGTTTTCTCTTGGAATATTTTATTTATCGCCGCGGTTACGCATTACAAAGCCAGCTTGTTTTTCACTGCCTTGTGTTTTTGGTTTGCGGTCTTTTTTGTAGTAATCACGTTTTTTATCGTCACGGTCACGCCAATTGCGCTTTTTGTCATCGCGATCGCCGCCTTTACCACGGTAACCGCCCTTACCATCACGATCGCCGCCACGGCCGCCGCGATTGTTGTTACGGTCGCGTCCATAACGGCCGCCACCTTTTCCGCCTTTACCTTTGCCCTTAAAGCCTTTGCCCTCACCATTAAACGGTAATGGACGTTCAGCTGTAATTTGTACTTCTGGCATTGTGTCAGGATCTTTCACACGGCTTTGAATAAGCATTGCAACTAATTCTTTGACATCGTATTCTGCCATGAGTTGCTCTGCATCTGCATCAAATTTTGCTAATTTACCTTTGAGGTTGCCATCTTGGAGATCACGTTTAATTTCATCCATAGCAACAGAAAGACTGGCTTGGTAAGCATCTTCTTTTGTTGGCGGACGCATACCTTTCATTTCTTTCTTGGTCAATTTTTCAATGGCACGGAGATAGCCCATTTCATTGTAGCTTACGAAGGTTACAGAGCGACCTGACTTACCAGCACGGCCTGTACGTCCGATACGGTGAACGTAGCTTTCTTGGTCTTGTGTAATGTCATAGTTGTAAACGTGAGTTACACCTGAGATGTCAAGTCCACGGGCTGCAACGTCAGTAGCAACCAAGATATCCAAGTGACCGCCTTTAAAATCGCGTAAAACGCGTAAACGTTTGTTTTGATCCAAGTCGCCGTGAATGCCTTCGGCACGGTAACCACGTAATTTCAAGCCTCGTGTGATTTCGTCAACACGACGTTTTGTACGCCCAAAGACGATAGCAAGTTCTGGACGTTCCACATCAAGCAAGCGTGTCAAAACATCGAATTTTTCAAATTCTTTTGTTTTGATAAAGTATTGATCAATACGGTCAGCTGTCATTTCTTTAGCTGCAACTTTGATATGCTCAGGATCTTTCATGAATTTGACACCGATTTTTTTGATGTCATTTGGCATTGTTGCTGAGAAGAGTAAAGTTTGACGTTCTGCTGGTGTTTTACCAATGATGAATTCAATATCATCAAGGAAGCCCATATTAAGCATTTCATCTGCTTCATCAAGAATCAATGTTTCAAGGTGTGAAAGGTCAAGTGCTTTACGTTTAAGCAAGTCAACCATACGTCCTGGTGTGCCGACAACGATATGGGCACCTGAACGCAAAGCTTTGATTTGTTTTTCGATGCTTGAACCACCAAAAACAGTGCGAACTTTAAGTCCTTTAGATTTACCAAAGCGGAAGAGTTCTTCTTGACCTTGAACAGCGAGTTCACGGGTTGGAGCAATTACAAGAGCTTGAATTGCTTTATTTTCTGGATTAATTTTTTCGATTGTTGGAAGGCCAAAAGCGGCTGTTTTACCAGTACCTGTTTGAGCTTGTCCAAGGACGTCGCGTCCTGAGAGCGCGAGTTGAATCGTTTGCTCTTGGATTGGAGTTGGTTGCTCATAACCGATAGCTGTAAGCGTCTCGACAATGCCTTCTG
This sequence comes from Lactococcus formosensis, assembly GCF_018403745.1. GTDB lineage: Bacteria > Bacillota > Bacilli > Lactobacillales > Streptococcaceae > Lactococcus > Lactococcus formosensis. The sequence continues at coordinate 2,165 of NZ_BOVP01000002.1, forward strand.
AAAGGCCGAGTTCGTTGAATTTCAATTGTTTCACCTATAATTTTCTAAATTTGCCACTGGCAAATATGACGACCAAGCTCGAAAGCTCAGTTACAGGCGAAAAAATCTTTGTCTTAACTCGCCTGAATATATAACTTTACTATTATATCATACTTTTAAATATGTAAATGCTTACTATTTTTTTCTTTTTAAAATATTTTTTTAAAGAGGTAAAACTTTAAAAAAAAATCACTTGGAACTCCTCTTATAGTTATTCACAAACGATTTTTTACTTTTTATTATTGGATTTGGAAAAACGGTGAACTTTCTTCCAAATAATGTTTACCAGAAGTTAAATCATACTGGATAATTTTTAAATCTTCTGCAAGTTTTTTCTGTTCCTCATTTAAGTCAACTTGAGTTGAAAGCGAAGAATTATATTCTGCTGGCAAGCTCCACATCACTTCTGACAAGAGAGCATAGTAAGGCGATACTTTTGAACCAGTTGCCTCAAACAAAGCAGGAATAAATTCTGCTGAATTCAAGTCTTCTTGTTTATCATTTTTGTTTCCTCTATTGCTCCAGATAAAATAATCCGTTTGATACTGCTTGCGCACATCATCTGCGAAGTTTTCAGAAGGATTAGGGTAGATATTAGGCAAGTGATCTCCATAAAAGACAACTGTGATTTGGGAAGTTCCTCCATAGCGTGTATAAGGCATATGATTTTGCATCGTTAAAACGCTGAAAAACTGTGATTCTTCTGGATTTATTTTTGATAAAACATCTTCATACACTTGTGCATCAGAAACAACACCATCAAGTCTTTTTTGATTTTTCAATATATCCCCATCCTTGGTGTTAGAAAGTGCATAGAAGTGGTCGAAATCCAACTTTTTGTAAACCTTATTTCGGTTATAATTAGCAGCATTTTCTGGATGAAGTGCTATCTTATTCGTAAAATGATCAGAAGTTGATGGAATAAAAGGCATGTTGGGTAAAACATCGGAATTAATAATCGACACATCGCTTGAATAATTAACCTTAGGCAATCCCGTCAGTGTTTGTGCTTCCATATTTGCTGTACCGCCGCCATAGCCATCAGCATACATGAGGCCCCCAGACGCAGAGTTTTTGAGTTGATCAATATTTTGAAGAGGATTTTCGGAAAGTGTAATACCATTGACACGATTTGGATTAGCTAAAGACTCGCTCAAAATATAGATAACTGTTTGCTCATTAATCTCTTGTTCACGTTGAGTGTTAATATCCGCAGCTAGTTTGCTGTATTTGTCTGCTATTTCCTTAACTTTTTCTTCACTATAACCTAAAGGCTCCTCCATAGCTGCTCCATAAATTTGTCTCAACCAAAGATAGGATAAAGATTTCGTCCTTGCTGTATGAGTAGAGCCTTTCCATAAAATATCTCCATTTGATACATTCATATAGCGTGTCAGTATAGGAACCTTCACTTGATTCGCAGGTTTTGTAAAAGTTTTAAAATTTTGAGATATCGGAAGATAAGCCAAAACCAAAGCCATAAGAGTTAAACCACGTGTTTTCCAAGTCAGTAATTTACCCGGAAAGAACTTTCTACTTAGAAAAATAACAGCTAGGGTCACAACGACTCCTAAGCCAATCACAAGTACAATACTTTTCACATCAACAAAAGAAAGTAAGGTTTGAGGGTTAGACAGCCAAGAGAGTTCAGAAACATAAATAGGTTCTTGGCGCTCAGAAAACTTAATCCCATTGGCAAAACTAAAAAGCGAGGCTACAACAATGTTTAGTGCTGTCGCTGCCAAGTATCGATTAATAAGCAGATATGCAAGTATAAAAAGTAAAGTTAAAACGAATACTTGAAATGCTGTCGCTCCCGTAGCTATCGTCCCATGGAAGGTAACAAAAGTATCTGACTTTATCGAAACTTGGATAAAATAATTAAAAATGATGGCTAAAAACAAGCTACTTACAAAAACCAAGGCAAAGTTCTTTTGTTTTTTGTAAAAAGCAGATACGCCTTTAAAAACCAAATAACTCAACGTAAAAACAACAATAAAGATAAACAGATAAGCGCCGACTAACCTCATGAAATCTTGACGTGCCAATATTTTTTCAGAAGCATACTGCAGTTGATAAACTCCTCGAGAATTATGAGGTCCAAAGCTTGTCTTCCAAATCAAATCTCGCAGCAAATAATCACTAAAGGCTAAAAAACTTAAGAGAGAGACAAAAATATCTTCACGTTTTAGTGTAGGTACCCACTCTAAAATTCTCCAAGATTTTTTTCCTTTCTTATCCGCGATTTTTTTCCAGCAAAAGGATCCCTACTATTATAAGTAACGTCAATGGTACATAACGTTCTACCAACAGGTTTAAATTTAAAGAAATGTAAGTCCACTCAAAATTACCATTACTAATATTCTCTGTTAAAATCATGAAGACATGAAAGACAAAATAGACAATGAAAATTATCGAGAAAAGTAAAAGTTTATTCCATTCCACAAATTTTCTATTGTTTAACTGGTTAAACCATAACCCATTATTTTTAAACAATATAAGTAAAAGATAGAACAGACTAACACTTCCCAATAAACTGTAAGCACGGAGCGCAATATCCACGGGCTGGGAAATGTTTATTACTTCTGGGATAATCTTGGTAATACTTAAACTGGAAAGAGAAAAAAATAAAGCTATAAGCCCTACATAATACAATAAAGGTCTATAAAAGCCCGGCTCTCTCTCGTCAACATAAAAAAAAACCACCGGGGCTTTTTTTTTTTGATTATCTCTTAAACAGAAAATTGCTCCATCAACTCAACATCGGGGTATTTGTCTTTAAACCAACGCATAGCAAAGTCGTTTTCAAAAAGGAAGAGAGGATGGTCAAAGCGATCTCGTGCTAAGATATTACGGCTTGACGACATTTTTTCATCTAAATCTTCGGGTTTAATCCAACGGACTGTTTTGCTGCCCATCGGTGTCATGATGATTTCTGAATTGTACTCATTCTCCATACGGTGTTTGAAAACTTCAAATTGCAGTTGACCAACCGCGCCAAGCATGATTTCACCTGTCGTATAGGTTTTATAGAGCTGAATTGCTCCTTCTTGCACCAGCTGCTCAATACCTTTTTGGAATGATTTTTGCTTCATGACGTTTTTAGCAGTCACGCGCATAAAGAGTTCTGGTGTGAACGTTGGTAAGGGCTCAAAAGCCGTTTTGAGTTTACCTGTAGTCAGCGTATCACCGACCTGATAAGTTCCTGTATCGTAAACCCCAATGATATCACCTGCTACCGCATTTTCGACATTTTCACGAGATTCTGCCATGAACTGAGTCACATTTGAAAGTTTGACTTGTTTCCCTGTACGAAGGAGTTTTACGCCCATTCCTCGTTCAAATTCTCCCGATACAATGCGTACAAAGGCAATTCGGTCACGATGACGAATATCCATGTTGGCTTGAATCTTAAAGACAAAACCTGAAAACTCTTCACGTAATGGATCAATGATTTCATCTTCGACAGTCTTATGTCCATTTGGCTCTGGCGCATAAGTTAAGAAGGTATCCAAGAAAGTTTCAACACCAAAGTCCGTCAAGGCCGAGCCAAAGAATACAGGTGTTAACTTACCAGCAAGCACTTCTTCCTCGTTAAATTCATTCCCTGCATCAAGTAAGAGCTCCGCATCTTCCATAGCTTGTGCATAGAAAGGGTTGCTTGTCAGCGGATGGCTGGCATCGATTTCTCCATTTTCCTCAAACTCAATGAAACGCTCGCCATTTTCAGGTTGATAAACTTCGATACGTTTATTATAGAAATCATAGAGACCTTGAAAATTTTTCCCCATCCCGATTGGCCAGTTCATAGGCACAGAAGCGATACCCAAGATATCTTCCAATTCACTCAGTAAATCAAGAGGTTCACGACCATCACGGTCCAATTTATTAATAAAGGTAAATACAGGAATGCCACGGCGTTTTACAACTTGGAAAAGTTTTTTAGTCTGAGCCTCGATACCTTTGGCGCTGTCAATAACCATAACAGCAGCATCAACGGCCATCAAGGTACGGTAAGTGTCCTCAGAGAAGTCCTCGTGCCCTGGTGTATCCAAGATGTTCACACGCTTGCCCGCATAGTCAAATTGCATAACAGATGAAGTCACGGAAATTCCCCGTTCTTTTTCAATGTCCATCCAGTCCGATTTTGCAAAATTTCCTGTTTTACGTGCTTTGACCGTTCCGGCCTCACGGATTGCTCCACCAAATTTAAGGAGTTGTTCTGTTATTGTTGTTTTACCAGCATCCGGGTGACTGATGATGGCAAAGGTACGACGTTTTTTTATTTCTTCTGCTCTATTCATTTTTTAACCTATTCTTATCAAAATATATGCCTTATTATTATAGCAAAAAAACAGGGAAACTGTTCTTTATCAATTGCTATATGGCTTTTAGGAGGTTTGTTATCTCTTTAATTCATTAAAAGGGCCACAATAATTCCTAAAATTGCTCCCCCCAAGACTTGAAAAGGTGTATGACCTAGAAGTTCTTTCAAGGCTTTTTCTGCATTTATCTTGGGGTTTTCGATTGTTTTGATAATGATATTTAAAATATAAGCATGTGTCCCTGCTTGACGCCTTATTCCTTGCGCATCATACATCACGACAAATGCAAAAACAGTGGCAACAGCAAATACCGCAGAGCCAAAACCTTGCGAAAGACCTGTCGCTGTGGTCATAGAAACCACTAAAGCACTGTGCGAGCTCGGCATACCGCCTGTAGCAAAAAGCAATCGCCAATCCAGTTTACGGTACCGAAACATATCAACAATAATTTTGATAATTTGTGCAGCAAACCATCCCACGATGGCCGTTATTAAAATTTGGTTACTTATAATTTCAGTAAAAAAGTTCATTATCCTTCCTCTCTCCTCTTTCGTTTATAAAAATAATGTGTCTCACCTTAACTTCATTTTATACCATTTAAGATAAATTCAGTAATAAAATAGTCCTTAGATACTTTTATGATTTATAAAAAAACTACACCTTCCAAGGTGCAGCTGTTTTTTATGACATTGCAATTTTTCTGTATTTTTCGGCTTCTTCTTCAGTTGAAAGCACAAAGTGTCCCGGTGTGATTTCACGCAGTTCACGTGGCTGTCCATCCAACTCTGTTGTTGGATCGTAAGCTTGTGGACTACGACTACGCTCTGAAATTGGATCCGGTGCAGGAATCGCACTCAACAAAGATTGCGTGTAAGGATGTAAAGCATTATTGTAAACCTGATCAGATGTTCCGATCTCAAGAATTTTACCCCAGTGCATCACTCCAATACGGTCAGAGATATATTTTACCATCGATAAATCATGGGCGATGAACAGATAAGTCAAGCCTTCTTTTTCCTGAATATCACGCATCAAGTTAACAACCTGTGCCTGAATAGAGACATCCAAAGCTGAGATGGGCTCATCAGCCACGATGAATTTAGGATTTACCGCCAAGGCACGGGCAATACCGATACGTTGACGTTGGCCACCTGAAAACTCATGAGGATAACGTGTCATGTGGTCTTGGTTAAGACCAACGAGTTTGAGAAGCTCTTTGACCTTTTCTGTACGGTCTTCGTTATTCTTAGCCAATCCATTGACATCAATACCTTCAGCAATAATGTCTTTGACCCGCATTCTGCCATTCAATGAGGCTTGGGGGTCTTGGAAAATCATTTGTACTTTTTCACGGAATTTTTTCAGTTCAGCACCTTTAATCTTGCTGACATCATTGCCATTAAAGTGGATTTCTCCTTTATTGATGTCGTAAAGCTTCATGATCGCACGGCCGATTGTTGTTTTACCTGAACCAGATTCACCTACAAGACCAAAGGTTTCTCCCTCATAGATATGAAAGGAAACGTCATTAATGGCTTTATTAACATTCTTTTTTCCTTTGTTGAAAACCAGGTCAACACCTTTGAATTCGACAAGTTTTTTTCTTTCTTCAGTCATTATTCAGCATTTCCCTTCATTTTCATTTTTTCCCAACGTGTCCAGCGTTGTTGGATATTTTCAGATGGCAGAACTTTTGGTGAGCGTTCATCTAAGAGCCATGATTTTACTTGATGTGTTGGTGACACTTCAAAATAAGGTGGCTCTTCTTCAAAGTCGATTTCGAGAGCGTGTTGGTTACGCAAGGCAAAAGCATCTCCTTTTGGTGGATTGAGCAAGTCTGGAGGTGTTCCTGGAATGGAAACCAAACGTTCAACATCAGTATCAACCGTTGGCATAGAATCGAGAAGCCCCCATGTATAAGGGTGTTGGGGGTTGTAGAAGATTTCTTCTACTGTCCCATACTCCACAATCTCTCCTGCATACATCACGGCAACACGATCAGCAAAACCAGCAACGACCCCCAAATCATGGGTGATAAAGATAATCGATGATTCGATACGCTGTTGGAGCTCTGACATCATTTGCATGATTTGTGCTTGGATAGTAACATCCAAAGCTGTCGTTGGTTCGTCTGCGATAAGAATTTCTGGATCAGCTGCAAGCGCGATGGCAATAACTGCACGTTGGCGCATCCCACCCGACCATTGGTGCGGGTAGTCGTTGATGTGCTGCTCACTTTGAGGGATTCCTACAGCCTTCATCAATTCCAAAGCTTTCACCAAAGCTTCTTTCTTCTTCATCCCTCTGTGCTTAATCAATGGTTCAGCAATTTGGTTACCGATACGCATGGTTGGATCAAGGGAAGTCATCGGATCTTGGAAAATCATCGAGATTTCGTTACCCCGAATCTTTTGCCAATCTTCTTCTTTGATGTCGAGGAGATTACGTCCTTTAAAGAGAATCTCTCCTTTAGGGATTTCGGCATTTGCAGCATTGAGGCCCATAAGCGTTTTTGTGGTTACAGATTTTCCCGAACCTGATTCACCAACGATAGCTAAGGTTTCCCCTTTTTTCAAATCAAACGAAACGTCACGGATGGCTTTAACCTTCCCAGCATATGTTTTGAAATGAACATGCAGATTTTTTACTTCAAGTACTTTTTCTTCTTTTTCAGTCATTTTACTTCCTCATTTCTTAATCTTGTCCTGATTTTGGATCGAAAGCGTCACGTAAGCCGTAACCAAAGAGGAAGAAGGCGAGTGACAAGAGAGACAAGACTACTGCAGGTACTGCAACTTGGAATGGATAGAATTGCAAGCTTTGAATACCATCTGATATCAATGAACCTAGCGATGCTGTTGGTGGTTTAACCCCCAAATTAATCGCTGAAAGAACAGCTTCAAAGAAAATTACCGATGGAATATCAAACATAATTTGTACGATAATAACACCTAACATGTTTGGAATAAGGTGTTTAACCATGATTTTGAATGGGCTAGCACCTAATGTCTTCGCGGCAAGAACAAATTCACGTTCCTTGAGTGACAAGGTCATATTCCTTACCTGCCGGGCAATTCCTGTCCAAATAAAGAGACCAATAGCAAGGACGATTGAAACGATACCTTGCCCAAGTAAGAGTCCAAACATGGTTACAATAACCAAACTTGGAATAGAGCTGATAATCTCAATGATACGTTGCATGACAGTATCTACTTTTCCGCCAATCCAGCCAGAGATTAATCCATAAGTAATCCCAATCAGTACGTCAAAGACGATAGAGGCAAAAGCGATAATCAATGAAATACGTAAACCAACAATAGTACGTTTCGCAATCGAACGTCCTAAAGAGTCTGTACCAAAGATAAAAGATTCGCCTTCTGGTACATTTTGCACTTGGTATAAGTCTTCTGCGATTGTGCTTCCTGGTGCTGCAAAATTACCGTTCCAGCCAGGAATATTGACATTTCCTAGCTTAGGGGGCAAGTTTTTATAAGTTTGAACCGCATTAGGGTCAAAGTTATTCGCTGCTGATTGCGGGACAAAAACTGTTGAAACCACTGAAAACAACAAGGTGAAGATAACGACAACCATCGCTACCATTGCTACTTTATTTTTCTTAAAACGACGCCATGCATCTTGCCAGAAAGTGAGGGCGGGTTTTGCGATCATTTCACTCGCTTCAAAATCACGATTTGTTACAAGTTTAAATTTACTGTTAATATTTTCCATTTTCTCCCCTCCTTTCTAGTCCAAACGTACACGTGGGTCAACAAATGCTGTAATAATATCGGTGATCAAAATCATCGCCATCAGCATTACGGCATAAACAACTGTGGTACCCATGATGACAGGGAAATCTTTTGAAGGAATCGACTGTACAAACTGTTGACCGATACCAGGAATCGAGAAGATCGACTCAATAAGAACAGATCCTGTCAAGAGCCCGGCACTCATTGGGCCAATAAGCGTCAACATTGGAATCAATGAGTTACGAATAGCATGTTTCCATAGAACTTCACGGTCAGAGAGACCTTTGGCACGTGCCAGAAGGATATAATCTGATGAAAGTGACTCAATCATCTGTGCACGGACGAAACTCATGACCTGTGACATTGGAGCAAAGGAGAGCGCAAGTGACGGTAAAATTGTTTGCGCAAATGTTCCCCAACCTGATACTGGAAGAAGTTCCCAAGTGTAACCAAAGTAAAGAAGGAGTAAAGTACCCACGATGAAGGAAGGTACAGAGAAGAAGACTGTAGAGATAATACTTAAAAGTCCATCTACCCATGTGTTTTTAAAGCGAGCAGCAACGACACCAAAGAATGTTCCGACAACGACACCGATAATCAAAGCTTGGAAACCAAGTTGAGCTGAAACCGGAAGACGTTGTGCAATCATTGTGCTTACAGGTTGGTTGGCAAAGGTAAATGATGTACCAAAGTTACCCGTGAAAGCATTTTGGAGATAAATGAAGTACTGCACAATAAGAGGTTTATCTAAACCATATGCAACATTTAATTGTTGGATTTGCTCTGGGGTTAATTTGGGGTTATTAAAGGGTGTTCCTGGCATTACTTGCATCAGGAAGAAAGTCGCTGTAATAACTACAAATAATGTCAAGAGCATCAATAAGATACGTTTTACAAGATATTTAGCTAACATATAAAAATTCCTTAATAAAAACACGAAAAGTAGGCCTAATAAGCCCTACTTATTCGTTTGATGTTAGTGCCTACTATTTTTCGATGTAAACACCTTTGAGATCGTAAGACAAACCTGTTGAGTTGAATTGCAAACCTTTAAGGTGTGGGTTACGGAGTGCTGGTGTTGCACGGTAATACAGTGGGTTGATGCTTGATTCATTAAAGAGTGCTGCTTCAGCATCTTTATATGCTGCATCACGTGCTTTGTCATCCAAGACCACTGGCAATGTTGATGCTTTTGTCCATGCTGCTTGATATGCAGGATTTACAAATTTACCATCGTTATAACCTGAGCCATCTGCAAAGAGTTGCAAGAATGTTGATGGTTCAGCGTAGTCACCACCCCAGAGAGAGAGTACCACATCAAAGTTTTGGTTTTGTGAATCTTTCAAACGTTGTTGGAAAGGTACGATTTTTTGAGTAAGTGTCAAGCCTGGCAATGTTTTAGAAAGTGAGGCTTGCAAGAAGTCAGCAACAGATTTTGAAACTGGCGCATCTGCATCGGTTGTGTACTGAATGTTCAGTGATGTCACACCAATTTCTTTCAGACCTTTTTCCCAAAGTTCTTTAGCTTTTGCAGCATCAAAGTTGTAATCTTGTTTTGCAAACTCGGCAAAGTCTTTACCATCTGCTGTGACAGACATACCTGCTGGTGTGAATGTTTGTGCTACTGTACCCGCTGGAATGAACTGATCAACGATACTCTTACGGTCAGTCGCAAGATTCAAAGCGTCACGGATATTTTTATTTTGCAATGCTTTAGCCACTTCTGGGCTTGTTGTACCACCGCCAGATTGGTTATATTGAAGGTAAGCTGTAGTTGCTTCTTTCAAGACAACAAGGTCTTTACCATCATTGTAACCTTTATTGGCGTTGTACAAGTCCATCGTACCTAAGCTGGCTTGGTCCAATTTTCCTTGTTTGAAGAGTTGAACTGCTGTGTTAGGGTTAGATTGAACAGTGTAATCAATTTCGTCTGATTTTACATTGTCTTTGTCATAGTAATCTGGGTTTTTAACAAGGGAATAACTGTTGTTTGTCCCTGTCCAACCTGCATCTTTTTTGAAGATGAATGGTCCAGAGTAAACGACTTTATCAGATGAAGTTCCGTATTGTTTACCAAATTCTTCTACTGCTGCTTTGTTTACAGGATAGTAAACACTATTTGCCAAGAGGAATTTAAAGTATGGCGTTGGTTGCGTCAAAGTAATCACCAACTCGTGGTCGCCATTAGCTTTTACACCCAACTCGTTAAGGTCTTTAATCTTACCTGTGTTAATTTCATTGGCATTCTTGATGTTACCAAGCAAGTACGCGTATTGTGAACCTGTTGCAGGGTTTACAGCACGTTGCCATGAATAAAGGAAGTCTTTTGCTGTCAATTCATCGCCGTTTGACCATTTCAAGTCATCACGCAAAGTGATGGTATATGTTAAGCCATCATCAGAGACTTTAATATCTGATGCCATCGCGTTTTGCGCTACACCTTTGTCATCTACACGTGTCAATCCTTCTTGGGTATTCCCGATGAAGAGGTTTGAGTAAGTGTCTGTAGCCAAGCCTGAATCCAATGTAGCAATATTTGTCGGAACGGAAAGTTGTGGGTTAGCTGTCTTAGAGCCACCTCCGCCATTTCCACATGCTGCCAAGAGCCCGACCGAAGCCAGGGCAAGTGTTCCTAATGATACTTTTTTCCAATTATCCATGTAACATCCTCTTTCTGTTTGACTTATCCGACAATTTTCATTTGTTTATTATTGTCTGAAAATTTATTATGTTCTCTATTATACTTAATTCAATCTGAATTGTAAAGACTTTTCTACATATTTTTTCTAAATTTTTGCCATTTAATTTTTTTATACGTCATTTCCGAACGTTATCTGAAAATTTCACAATATAATTTTGCTCTTAGCACAATATTTATTATGAAAAAGAAAAAAAGCGAGGCTAATTCTCCTCGCGCTCTTTGTGTATTTTCATTCTAATCTGCTAAAGCAGAAAGAATAGTGGAAGGGTCACAACTCGCTTCGCTCCCTGCGTATTATCATTCTAATCTGCTAAAGCAGAAAGAATGATAATAAAAAAGCACTTACGTGCTTAGTTTTGTAGTTCTTCAACAATTGTCCCTAATTTCATGCTGTTAGAGCCTTTAAGTAAGAGTTGATCCTGAGGCTGAAGCGTGCTTTGAAGCTCCTCAGTCAATTGCTCAAGATTTCCAAAGTATGATACTTTATCTTCTGGTAATTCTGCTAGAAGATACTTCATCAAGTCGCCATAGAGGTAAACGTGATCCATTTTCGAGAAATCAATTGCTGCGGCAATGCTTGCGTGAAGTTCTGGAGCTTGATCACCCAACTCAAGCATATCAGCAAGAACTGTGAGTTTACGCCCCCCTTCATTTTTCGGAATGGCTTGAAAGGTTTCTAAGATAAGTTTCATGGCTGTTGGATTAGCATTGTACACATCACTAAGGATATCTGCACCATTACTTGCTTTCTTCCACTCTGTCCGGTTACGGGTTAAGGAAACATGGGATAGAGCATGTCTGATCTCGTCTTCTTCAACGTCTAGCAAAGTCCCAACATAGGCGGCGAGCATTGCATTAGTTGCATTAAATTTACCCGGCACCGGAATTGTAATTTCTTCGTCTAAGAAGTTTGTTGTGAAACTGAGTTGATTCTTGTGTTCGATAAGCTGTGTGACAAAAATATCCTCATCTGGTCCAAAACGGGTAATTTTTGTGTCTGCTGGTAAATACTTATTGATAATTTTATCAGCAGGTACGATTAGTTCGCCACCTGAGCGCAAGCCTGCTTTGATACCTAGCTTTCCTTCAGCAATCTTATCACGTGTACCAAAAAATTCTAAATGCGACTCACCAATAAGCGTGACAATTGCAATTCTTGGCTTGGCTATTTTAGACAGAAGATCAATATCCCCCAGACGATCCATGCCCATCTCCAATACAATTTTTTCAGTATCGTCAGGCATATGAAGGACGGTGTACGGCATTCCAATTTCGTTATTGTAATTTCCTTGGGTCTTATAGGTCTTATATTTCTCCGAAAGTACAGCATGAATCATGTCTTTCGTCGTCGTTTTACCATTTGATCCCGTCACAGCAATAACTTCTACTGCTGTTTTTTCTAGATAATACTGAGCTAATTTTTGGAAGGCTTCCAAACAATCCTCAACACGTAAGTGAGGCTGAGCTACTTCTTGTTCAGCGAATGTCGCAAGAGCGCCTTGCGCAAAAGCTGTATCAATAAATTCATGACCATCTCTTGCACCTTTAAGTGGCAAGAAGAGATCGCCTTCTTGGATCTTACGGCTATCAAACTCAATGTTATGAATTTCTGTATCTGCCAAATCTGACCAGTTATTTGTTGCACCGACAATATGGGCTATTTCGTGTAGTGTTAGTTTCATGATGAGTTTATTATACCAAAAGTCCTTTCATAACGCACCAATTCTCCATAAAAATACAGTGCATGGTTACCAACTGGAATCTTACAATCTTCTGCTCAAAACCATTACTTTTTAATAATCATTTTTATTGCCTGACTTATTTTCTTCTCACGTTCTTTTTCATCGTCATCTTCTAATAAAAGAAGACAGTTTTGTAAATTTTCAGCTACAATCAAGCCGATGAGACTGTCTAAGCTTGAGCGTACTGCTTTAAGTTGTGTCACTACTGCATCACAATCTTTTTCTTCTTCCAGCATACGCAACACGCCTTGCAGCTGGCCATCGGCTCTTTTCAATCTATTTTTAGTTTTGCTGTCGTAAATTGTTCCCATGTGTATCTCCTCTTTCCTCTCATTATATAGAGCTACTCATAATTTGTCAAAAAGAGTGAGCTCATCCCATACCACTCGCTTCGCTCCTTGCGTATTATCATTCTAATCTGCTAAAGCAGAAAGAATAGTGGAAGGATCACAACTCGCTTCGCTCCCTGCGTATTATCATTCTAATCTGCTAAAGCAGAAAGAATGATAATAAAAACTTCAGGTTTGTGGCCTGAAGTTGTTCTAGTTTTATAAAAGATGACTTTCACGAATTTCGAAGGCTTCTTGAGCGAGATGAACAAGCTCTTCAATCAACTCACTGTAAGAAAGTCCCATATTTTCCCAGAGTAACGGGTACATTGACCATTGTGTAAATCCTGGAATTGCATTGATCTCGTTGAGATAAATATCTCCTTTTTGATCATAGAAGAAGTCACAACGTGAAAGCCCAGCACCATTCATTGCTTGATAAGCTTTCTCTGCATAATTGCGCATTTTCTGTGCGACTTCTGCTGGGATATCTGCAGGAATTGCCATTTCGATTTTATTATCAATATATTTTGAACGGTAATCATAGAAGTCAACATCTTTAACGACTTCACCAGGCAGCGTGGAACGTACTTTGCCACCATTGCCTAAAACAGCACATTCAATTTCTCTTGCATCAACGCCTTGTTCAATCACTACACGGTTATCATATTTGTAAGCTTCTGCAAGACCTGCCTCTAGTTCTTCTAATCGGTTAACTTTAGAAATACCGACACTTGAGCCCATATTGGCTGGCTTAACAAAAACAGGGAAAGTCAGTTTTTCGTGAACTTCTGCATGAATTTTTTCTTGATTTTCATCAGCATATGCTGCAACATAAGGAACTTGCGGTACACCTACAGCGCTAAACACATGCTTAGCTAAAAGTTTATCCATTGTACTGCTGGCCGATAAAATATTGGGACCAACATAAGCGAGGCGCATAATTTCTAAGAAGCCTTGAATTGAACCATCTTCGCCCATTGGCCCATGTAAAACAGGGAAAACAACTGCATCTTTTTCGTAAATATCCGATGGTGCAACTTTTTGTTCTGGCTTGACCGTTTCATTGGTCATTAATTTTTCATTTTCTGCAGGTGTTTCAGTAAATTCTTGTGTTTTTATAAAATCACCAGTTTGACTGATGAAGTAAGTTTTCACTCTGAACTTGTCATAATTCACTGCACGCATTACGCTTTCAGCTGAAAGAACGGATACTTCTCGTTCTGCACTTCGGCCGCCATATAATAAAATCAATGTTTCTTTTGACATAATTTTCTCCACTTAAATTTCCATACGATTTTCAACTGCTTTGGATAAGGTAACTTCATCCGCATATTCAATATCTGAGCCAACCGCAAGGCCACGCGCTAAGCGCGTCACTTTGATTCCTGCGGGCTTAATCATTCGTGAAAGGTACATCGCCGTTGCTTCACCATCAGATGTTGCATTAGTCGCGAGGATAACTTCTTCTACCTCACTGTCACCCATGAGACGAGTTAGAAGGCTTTTCACATTAATCTCGTCCGGACCGATACCATTCATCGGACTAATTGTCCCATGTAAAACATGATACAGACCTCTGTATTCGCGGATTTTCTCCATTGCTAAGACATCTTTACTTTCTTCAACAACCAATATGGTTGTACGATCACGGAGAGGATCTTCACAGATAGCACAAGGATCACTTTCTGTCAGATTGCCACAGACCGAGCAAAAACGTAAATCACGTTTTGCCGAAATGAGGTTTCGGGCAAATTCATTGACATCCTGATCATCCATCCCAATCGTGTGAAAGGCGAGACGTGTTGCTGTTTTTTGTCCGATACCGGGCAGTTTGCTAAAGCTTTCTATAAGTTTAGCGATTGGTTCTGGATAGTATACCATGCGTTCCTTTCTTCTTTCAGTGTGATAAAGTCATAACTATTATACCACACCTTCTACACTGAGGATTATCCCTTATACTCTGTGGAAATAGTTCTGCCTTGTGAATGTGAGATATTGTGTATTATACCATAACTTAGATTTCTGTACATTTAAGACCAAAATGCTTCCTAAGAGCGCTAAATTTTCTCCAAGCAACAGCAGCTTGACTGCTTTTTTGTTATAATAAATTTCAATCCTGATAAAGATTTACTGAAAGAGGACTTCTCAATGGTTGAACAATACACTCTGCAATCTAGCGATAAGCAAACTGATTTACATCTTCTCTACTGGCCGATTGATTATCCAAAGGCGATTATCCAGCTCGTCCATGGCATGGCAGAAAATATCGAACGTTATCATGCTTTTGCCCTCTATCTCAACAGTTTGGGTTTCGCAGTTGTCGGCCATGATCACTTAGGACATGGTCATTCCGTGCGACAGAACGATCCACTTTACGGTTACTTTGGTGCAGATGGTCCCAAAAATGTCATCTCTGATATTTATAAGGTTAAAACTTGGACCAAAGAAAAGCACCCTAAGCTGCCTTATTTCATGATGGGACACAGTATGGGCTCGTTTGCTTTGCGTAACGTTCTCCAAGATTATCCTGTTGATATTCAAGGAGCAATCTTTATGGGGACTGGGACAAGTCCTCTCCATTTGAACTTCTTCCTGCCCTTCATTAAGAAAATAAGCAAAAAAAACTCGAAAGCTATCGCTCCTTTGATTGACAAGCTTGCTTTTGGTAGCTATAGCAAAAAATTCCCTGAAGCTGGGAATTTCAACTGGCTTTCCAAAAACCAAAACAATGTCTCTACCTATGAAAATGATCCACTCCTTGGTTTTACTTTCACACGGAATGGTTTTGCGACACTTTTCTCACTGGTCCATAGAGCTAATCAAAAAAACTGGATGCGCAATATTCCCACAAGCCTGCCAATACTGATTATCAGCGGCGCTGATGATCCAGTAGGCGACTGGGGTAAAGGGCCACAAAAAGTATATCACAAACTCCAAAAATCAGGGTTTAATAACCTCCAACACCAACTTTTCCCTGAATTACGCCATGAAATCCTCTTTGAGGCAGAACATGAAGAAGTCTACCACACTATTGGTGACTGGTTAATGCGACATCTCCCACGATAGATTCTCTGATATGCTGCACAATTTCTAGCATAAGAGGGTCTTTTTCTTCTGCATAAGTGATGCTCGTAAAGCTCCGCTGATATTTGCTCCCTAAACTTTGATACGGCATCCCTTCTGAAATAAAGCGTTTTGAAATTAAAGAAACACCTAATCCGGCTTTTATGTGGGCAATAATCATGTCATTATTGTTCATCCTTACCAAGTAACGTGGCTTAAAGCTTTCTTCTTGAAGATATTTCTTGATATAATGCCCCACACCTGAGCCAACTTCTCTTGTAAAGAAAGTTTCGCTCTCCAAGTGTCCGGCAAGCACCAACTCATCTTTAAACATCGGAAAAGCTTCTACTTGCTCACTTGCTAACGGTTTTTCGATAATACCAAAATGTAGATCATGATTTTCCACCATATTAAAAACTTTTTCTGAATCATACATCGATATTTTCAAATCAATCTGATTCAAGTACGGAGCAAGTTTAGGGTATAACAAAGGCACAATTCCAATGGCTGCACTCTGTGATACCCCAATCCTAAAAGGTTTCTTGGCAAGCGTGGTTTGATTGAGCTCAGATTGCAAATTTTCCCAGTCTTGAACATATTGGACCGCTTTCTTATACAATAGTTTTGCTGCTTCCGTAGGAATAACTTCACGGTTTTTCCCACGGATGAAAAGAGAGCTTCCTACTTCTTCTTCTAACTTCTTTATTCTAACTGTCACTGTGGGCTGGGAAATAAACAAGTACTGTCCTGCTTTAGTAAAACTCCGCGATTCATATATGGCAATGAAGGTTTCAAACAGTGAAAACATCATATCTCCTTTGTTTTTTATTAATTTTTTCTATTACTATAATTACAATAATTCATTTTACAAATTAAATCAAGTGTTTTATACTTAAAGCAGTGATTGAACTGTTATATCCTCTACAGCTCATACTCAATAATTATATAAATACTAGGAGTTCTCGATGAAACAACTATTTTTAAATTTTTTGAAAAAAATTCCTATCCCTATTTGTGGTTTAATTTTAGGTACGGTATCTTTGGGAAATCTACTTTATTCCAAAGGATTCGCATTTTTAGGAAATTGCTTTGACCTTGTTGGTCTCTTTTTTATGTTTCTAATCATGTTGAAACTTATCTTTACAATGCGCCATCTGCTGGAAGCTCTTAAGGACCCTATCATTGGGGCAGTTTCCCCAACTTTCACTATGGCTTGGATGGTCATTTGTGTCTTTCTCAATAGGATTTTTCCCCACTCAAGTCTGGTTTACTTCATTTGGCTACTTGCGATTTTCTTACATTTTCTCTTGATGGCTTATTTTATCGCTCTTCACATCCTACCGCAAAAAGTCGGAATGATTCATGTCTACCCGAGCTGGTTTATTACTTTTGTAGGTTTGGGTGTTATCCCCAATACAGCAACGGTCTTTAACGTAGAAATTGGGCGCATCGTACTGTGGCCTGCACTTCTCTTCTACTTGATTTTGCTTCCGATTATTACTCATCGTATCTTTATTTTCAAAAAAATGCATGAGTCGACTCTCCCCCTCATCACTATTCTTACAGCACCAGGTTCTCTCTGTTTAGCAGCCTATCTTACTGTGACAGAAAACAAGTCCAATCTTTTTGTCTTCTGTTTATTCTTGCTTTCACAGTTGATTTATCTTGCAACTGTACTCCTTGTTATCCCTCTGCTCCGTTTACCTTTCTACCCAAGCTATGCTGCCTTTACCTTCCCTTTGGTCATTTCTGCCACTGCGGTTCATCTTCTGGCTCAAAGTTACCCTAGCTTCAGCGCCTTACTCACTCCTCTATCCCTGATAGAACTTGTGATTGCCTTCTTAGCAGTCACTTACGTTTTGATTCGTTATAGCTATTTTTTAGTCAAAAAAGCTTAAAATAAAACCAACTCTAATTGAGCTGGTTTTTTATTTTATTTAAAGTGATACATTGAGTTATAGAGGTTAGTAATCTCACGGGTGATATTTTGGCTAATTTTTGAGGTTACTCCACCTTCTTTAATCGTTGTTTGTGGGACCATGACACCGATAGAAATTTGGGGATTTTCTGTTGGAGCATAGGCAACAACGTTATTCACTGTTACTGGAACACCCTTGTAGGTCACTTCGGCAGTACCTGTTTTAGCAGAAATTGAAACTTGAGCACCTTGTGAAGGACGCATATAGTAACCTGTAGCACCGATTTGTCCATTTACAAAATCATTCCCGTGAACAACTTGATACATCCCGTTATGTAGGACATCCATATTTTCTGGTGTGATATTCACTTTGTCCATGATTTTAGGGGTGATATTTTTAACGAGTTTACCCATGCCACCTTCAGAGTTAGTTTCATAGATACCCTCTACAATATGTGGTGCTAAACGTTCGCCATTATTCGCTAAAGTCATACCATAAGTTGCAAGTTGCAGCGGCGTGTAGGTATCAAACTGTCCGAAGGATTCCATGAGCAAGTCAGAAACCGTTATTTTATCTGCAGCTGTAATATAGCCTGGCGTTTCTCCAGGAATATCAAAACCTGTTAAGGTTCCCATTCCATAAGAAGCAAAGGCCTCACGTAGCTTTTTGAAAGCAGCTACACGGTCTGTACCATCGACAGCCATGTTAGGGACATAAGGCTGCCCAAGCATCTTGAGTGCTATTTGAACCATGTACGTATTAGATGAATATTCTAAGGCTTGGACAGCAGTGATTGGAAGAGCTCCATTGGTAAACCATGATTCGATCAAACTTGATCCTGCTATCTGGATAGGCATATCATTAAGAATTTGATTGCCAGCTATAACATTGGCGTTCCAGCCTGCGGTCAGCGTTGCTGGCTTAACAACCGATCCTGGCACAAAAGCAGATTGGAATGTTCCATTGGCGTTAC
The DNA here is from genome assembly GCF_018403745.1 of Lactococcus formosensis. Classification (GTDB taxonomy): domain Bacteria; phylum Bacillota; class Bacilli; order Lactobacillales; family Streptococcaceae; genus Lactococcus; species Lactococcus formosensis. Next base: position 21,008 of record NZ_BOVP01000002.1, read on the forward strand.
TCTCCATTGCTCCTGTTTCTTCATCACGGTGGATACCAGACAAAGCCAGGACTGCGCCTGTCTTAGAATCCAAAACAACAGCATAGGCCCCTGTAGAATAAGTACCAAAACCATCGGCAATCATATTGTTCATTTCGGTTTCTAAAATCTTATCAACAGCATTTTGGAATTTTAAATCAACCGTAAGTTTGAGATTATCTCCCTTACTTCCTTTTTGCTTCACTTCCGTTCCGGTCACATTTCCTTGTTTATCTGTCAACACATTACTAATCGTATGCGTTCCCTGCAAGTACTTTTCATAACCTTGCTCTAAAAAGGCAGTCCCGACACGATCATTCCGTTGGAAACCTTCTTTAAGATATTCCTCTAGTAGCTCTTCTGGAACACCTTGCTTCTGAGTCGTTACTGTACCCAATATAGGTTTAAGCGCTGTATCTGCATATTTGCGGTTCCAGCTGGTTCCTACAGAAATACCCTGTAGTTCACCTTCATGTTCTCCAATATAGGCTTGTTGCTCCGCTGTAAGGTTACTTGTTGTAATAATCGTTGTATTAAAGATGGTAGTCGAATTCATCTCTTTAAAGAGCTTAACCGCAAACATTTGCTGCTCATTAAAATTGATATCAGCATCCGTTACCTTACTAAGTTGGACATTATAAATTTCAGAGCCCGAAAGCGAGTTGCCCTTTTCATCTGTTTTTTCTTCTTTGGTTAGACTTTTAGCAATTTTCTCCAGATTATTGGCATCAGCCAAGAAATAGTCTTTTTTATCTCGCTCGGTAATTTGTCTAAAATCATTATCCAAAGTCAAGACACTGGCGAGTCGATCCGCAATTTTGCGCATATCATCTGCTGTCGTATTTTGCCCGCGCGTGTACTCGATTGCTTCAACAGGTTCTGTTGTTGCTAAGGGAACACCTTTCGCGTCATAAATATTCCCACGTGGTGCACCTTGAACAATTTGTAACGAGCCTGCACCACCTGCTTGTTTGCTTTCATAAAAGCTTTGATTCATGATTTGCATATGGTACAGCTTACCAATCAGAACCAAAAAGAGAACCGTGATGACAAAAAAGAGAAGCTTAACGCGCCCAGATGCCAGCATGGTTGGGTTTTTCAATAACTTACGTGTTTTATCTTTTTTTCCGTTTAATTCGTTTCGTGTTTTTCTTTTTTCTGACATGGAACCCTATCCTAATTTTAACTCGTCATATTTATACCTAAACATTTTACCACATTAAGCTGTATTTTACCTTACATTTTTTAAAGAAAAGAAAAAACCTGCTTGATGCAGGTTTTATCGTATTAATTACGCTTGTTTTGGTGCAAGGTAGTATTCCTTAACAAGGTTCAAATTATCATCAAATTCGAACACGAGTGGTGGGAAGTTAGGGATTTCAACATCCATGATTTCATCATCTGAAAGTTGTTTGATATGTTTTACCAATGCGCGGATTGAGTTACCGTGCGCACCAACAAATACGTTTTTACCATCTTTCAAAGCTGGAGCGATTTGATCTTCCCAGAATGGCAATGAACGTTCAAGTGTAACTTTGAGGTTTTCAGCATCAGGAATAAGGCTGTCTTCAAGGTTAGCATAACGACGGTCAGCATGTGCTGAGTATTCATCGTCACGTGGCATTGCTGGTGGCAACACATCATATGAACGACGCCAGATGTGAACTTGCTCATCACCGTGTTTTGCAGCAGCATCAGCCTTGTTCAAGCCAGTCAAACCACCGTAGTGACGTTCGTTCAAGCGCCAAGTTTTAACAACTGGTACCCAAAGTTGGTCAGAGTATTCAAGTGCATAGTTTGTAGTTTTAATCGCACGTTTCAATACAGAAGTGTAAGCAATATCAAATTCGATACCTGCAGCTTTGATGAGTTTACCTGCATCAATTGCTTGTTGTGTTCCGTTTTCTGAAAGGTCTACATCAGCCCAACCTGTGAAAAGGTTAGCCAAGTTCCATTCTGATTCACCGTGACGTGCAAAAACTAATTTTACCATTATGTGAGTTCTCCTATGTTAAATGTTTTACAAAATTTGTATACTGCTCTATTTTACACTAATTTTCGTATTTTTTCTAGCCCAGACTCTGAGGAGACTAAAACTTATAATTCTCAAAATAAACTTCCAAACTGCGCTTATAAGACTTAGCTGCATCTGTTAAAAGTTGCCCTTTTTGTTTAACCAAAATTAAGCTGTTTACATTGTCTCCATCCATTGGGATAACTGTGACATTATGTACACTTTCCTTATCAATAAATCCTAAACCTGTCGCATAAGCATCTGTACGTTCTAAGATACCATTTAATGTTGCGCGGTCGGTTACATTATAAATAAACGTATTTTCAAAAGTTTCTACGAGATCTTCTGAGTAATAGAGAAATTGTTCATTTTCTTGAGTAAAACGTACGCGGTCCAAAGCTTTTAAATCACTTGTTTTGATACTTTCTTTACGTGTCAAAGGATGATTTTTGCGCAAATAAATATGCGTTTGTGAAATAAAAAGCTCTTCATAATCTAGCTCCAGCTTATCCAACATACGTAAGATACCTGAACGATTATGCTTATTCAAGTACACAACACCAAGCTCGCTATGACCTTGAGCCACTTCTTGCAAAATATTATAAGTTGTTGATTCAAAGACGCGGAAATTCTTGATTTCCGGATTTTTCTTTGAAAATTCAACACCTACGGGTGCAAGAAAGTCATAGTGCTGACTTGCAACTGAAAAATGACGCTCTGCTTCTTTTGGCTTAGCGTATTTCGACTCAAAAGCTTCAAAGTCTCGTAAAATCCCTTGAGCTTGCTCATAAAAACGCTCGCCTTCAATCGTCAAGCTAGCTCCTGTATTCGTCCGTTCAAAAATTTGGAAATTAAGCTCTTGCTCCAAATCCTTCACCGCAATTGACATGGAAGGCTGACTCACAAAGAGCTGCTCACTGGCCTCACGAAAGGTTCCACTGTTAGCGATTGCCACAACATAACGAAGCTGTTTGATGTTCATTTTTGCACTCCTTGATATTTCTTTAGCACTAATTAATAAGTATTGTATACGGGAACTCTTCTCACTCTCCCTTTTTGGTTTCATATTAGAGATGAGATCCGCCACCGCATAAAAAAAAGCCTGTAGTTCAATTATACACTATTGACTAGGCTTTTTATTTTATTTTATGATTTAGTTTGCTCTTTTTTCGACATCGGCACGCTTCCAAAGCACACATTGGTATTTTTCGCACCAGAAGACATCTTCTTCTTTTTTCTTCACATGGCTAAGCTGAAAAATAAAGAGATCATCTACTTTAGTTCCCAGAATTTCAGCCAATTTAAAAGCAAGCAGAAGTTCGGGATCGTATTTATCATTTTCGATAGCATTGACGGTTTGTCGACTCACGTGAGCGATGCGTGCCAAATCTTCCTGAGAAAGTTTTTGAGCTTGTCTAAATTCACGAATTCTGTTTTCCATGCTTCCTCCTGATGATTTTGTTAAATCTGTGTTACTTTTACTATTTAATCATCTTTTGAGGCTTTTTGCAATATTTTTTTCCCAAAAATCACTGATACCTAAGCGTTTTTCTCGTCTTTTACACAAACCAAACGATAGATGGCATCTGTGTAGATTTCAATAGCTTTATAAAGTTCTTCAAGTTTCATATGCTCATCTGTTTGGTGCATAGTAAATGCAGAATCAGGGAAAAGAGCCCCATAAGCTACACCGCGTTTCATTAATCGCCCATATGTTCCACCACCTACTGTTTGTGGTGGACTGTCATCACCCGTGTGTTCGCGATAAGTACTCAAAAGCACTTGCACTAGCGGATCTTCTGGTGAAAGATAGTGCGGTTGGTAGTTAATAAGCGCACTAATGCTTACTTTCTGTATAAAAGCAGTCAAATGCTTGCCAAGTCGTTCTTGGATATCTTGCTCTGTCAAACCTTTCGGGTGACGGATATTGAGTGCAATCTTATTTTCCTGTCCATCCTCTGCAAAGTGAAAGACAGAAGGATTAACCGACAGTTTACCCATGTCCTCATCCTCATAAGCAATTCCAATACTCTTTCCTTCAAAATCTTGGTGAAGCTTCTGACCAGCCACTTCTAGAAACTTTTGTGCATCTGCTCCAAAATCATATGCAGCAAGGAACTTGGCTAAATATGTTGCAGCATTTTCTCCAACTTCTGGTGTGGAACTGTGTGCTGACTTCCCTTTAATTTGTAAGGAAGTTTTTGCTCCTGTTTTCGCAAATCTTCCTTCTAGCCTGTTCTTCTTCAGGTATTTTTCAAAATCGACTTTCAAGTCGAGAGGACTCGTAAGCAAAGCCTGGGCCTCTTCTGGCACACAGTTTTCTTGTATGCCGCTCCTAAAATCATGAAGAACAAAGTCACCGTCATTTTTATGTCCAAAGTGCAGATACTCGGTAAGATTGCTTTTTTCACCATTTACTACAGGAAAGCGTGCATCTGGCGAGAAGCCGAAATCTGGCAATTGTACTTTGGGAAGGTAATAAGCCATATCCTTCCAACCACTCTCCTCATCTGTTCCAATAATAAAGTTTACCTTTTTATAGAAAGAAACACCGACCTCTTTCAAAATTTTCAGAGCATAATAGGCAGCCAGTGCGGGGCCTTTATTATCTAGAACACCGCGAGCATACAACCGTCCTTCTCTAAGTGTTGGTTCATAAGGAGGAGTTGTCCAGCCTTGACCTGCTGGAACAACATCAGCATGAACAAAAATCCCCAATGTTTCTTGACCATGACCATAATGTACTTCTCCAACATAATTATCAAAATTTGCTGTTTTGAAACCATCTTTGTGGGCAATCTTTAGAAACTCCAACATAGCAAGACTCGGTCCTGGACCAAAAGGAAATTCTTCGTTAGCCTCTTCATCATTTCGCTCAGAGTTTATTTTTAGTAACGCAATAAGATCTTGTAAAAATACCTCTTTACGTTTTTCTACTTCACTTTTAAAATCAATCGTCATGCACTGTCCCCCAGTTTACATTATTTGTGTGTCACACTCTTCGCCCATGTGTCGCCAATAACCTGAACCAAAAGGACCAAAATCAGGATAAGTAAGGTTGCCAAGAAGGTCACATCATTAGAAAAGCGATTGTAGCCGTATGCGATGGCTGTGTTCCCTAATCCTCCTGCTCCAATCGCACCCGCCATAGCTGTTAAACCAATCAAGGAAATAATCGTAACGGTAGATACCCGAATCAAACTACCAAGTTCTTCACGAAGATAAACTGTAAAGACAATATCCCAGAAATTAGCGCCTACAGTCTGTGCTGCTTCAACCGTCCCTTTATTTACACTTTCTAAAGCAACTTGAACTTGACGTGCATAAAAAGGAAAGACACCAAGTGTCAATGGGACCAAAGCTGCTGTTGTTCCAATCTGTGTACCCACAATTTTTTGAGTGACAGGAGCAATAATAGCAAGTAAAACAATAAAAGGTACAGCGCGGAAAATAGATGTAAACTTATCCAAAAATGAGTAAAGCCCACGATGGGGTGTAATTCCTCCTTCGTTAGTCACAACAAGAGCGACACCAAATACCAATCCGAGAATCCCCCCAAAAAGCCCTGACCAAAAAACCATAAAGAGTGTTTCTGTGATTGAAGTGACCCAACCTGTATCTCCGTGTAAACCTAAAGCTACAACATTTGGAAAATGTTCTGTAAACCATGCTGTCATCTATTTCACCTGCGCTTTCAATACTGTAAACTCAATATTTTGGCCTGCCAAATATTCTTTAGCAGCCAAACGATTTTCTTCTGTTCCTTTTAGAGACACAACTAAGGAACCAAAACGTGTATTTTGTAAAACCTCAACATTTCCATAGAAGATGTTCGTTGAAACATCAAATTTACGGGTAATTTCTGACATAGCCGGCTCTCCTGATTGATTGCCATAATAAGACAAATAGATCAGTTCTTCATCGTCTGCCAAATCACTGAATGTGTCATTTTCAGTCAATGAATGAATGAAACGTGAAACATTGGAGGTTGTATCAATGAATTGTTGTGTCAGTTGCTCTTGAGGATGGGCAAAGATTTCTAAAAGATTATTTTGCTCAATCACCTCGCCATTTTGCATCACTGCAACTTTATTGGCGATTTCTTTTACCACATGCATTTCATGAGTAATTAAAACGATAGTGAGACCCAGACGTTTTTGGAGATCCTTCAACAAGTCCAAAATCTGATTGGTCGTTTTTGGATCCAAGGCGGATGTCCCCTCATCGGAGATTAAAATTTCTGGGTCATTCGCCAAGGCACGCGCAATAGCTACACGTTGCTTTTGTCCGCCTGATAATTGGGCTGGGTACTTTTCTTCAAACTCTGATAAACTGACAAGATTAAGCAATTCACGGATTTTTTCTTCCTTCTGTTTATCAGATAAAGGGCTATGTAAAAGTGCAAATTCGATATTTTCAAAAACCGTTTTTTCATTAAGGAGATTGAAATGTTGGAAAATCATTCCTATTTTTTGACGTTCTTTACGGAGCTCTGCTGGCTTAATTTTAGCTTGATCCTTACCATCAGATCCCGCTTTAAAAAGAACTTTACCGTTAATTTTCACCTCACCAGCACTTGGTTTTTGCAGAAGATTAATCGTACGGACAATCGTTGACTTGCCAGCACCCGAGTAGCCGATAATTCCAAAAATATCGCCTTTTTCGATATGGATTGTTGTATCTTTTACTGCATCCACCTTATTTTTCTTGGTCTCATAGGAAACTCTGATATTATTTAGTTCAATAATTGCCATCTTCTTCTCCATTATTTATGATTATTTCAATTTCAAATTCCAAGCAGGAATTGTTCCTTTTTCAGGGTACAATTTTGCAAATAATTCTTCTGTTTCTTTGGTTTGATAGGCTTTAACGACATCTTTATAAAGTTGGTTATCTTTATCGTCTTTTCGTGCCACAATAATGTTAATCCATTGTTTCGAATTTTCATCTAAAGGTTCTGTTGCAATAACTTCCTTGTTTGTCAAACCTGCGGGAACAGAAAAATCATTATTTACAACTGCTGCGTCGACTGAAGACAAAGCTGAAGCTGTTTGTGAGCCGTCCAATTCTTTGATCGTCAATTCTTTTGGATTTTCAGTAATATCCTTAACTGTTGCCAAGGCCCCAGCCTTTGTATCTAACTTAATCAAGCCAGCACTTTCTAAAACGTAAAGAGCACGACTTTCGTTAGAGGTATCATTAGGTACCGCAATAGTACCTTTATTAGGAATATCCTTCACATCTGTATGCTTCTTCGAATAAAGGCGAATTGGTGAAATTAAGATATCGCCAATAGGTTGTAAATCAGCATTATTGGCATCATTCCATTCTTTAAGGAAAGCGTAATGTTGGAACGCATTAATATCTACATCACCGTTAACTAAGGCTGTATTGGGTTGGTTATAGTCCGTGAAGCGGACAAATTTTAGATTAATACCATATTGATCTTTTGCTGTCTTCGCCACAGAGTCCCAGATCTCAGTACTCTCCTTTGAACCTGACATAATACCGACCTTAACGGTTTTATCCGCAGCAACATCCTTCTTGAAGAATGAGAAGTAGCCGATAAGTACGACAACGACGAGCGCTACAACAGTAATAATTTTATTTCTTGTTTTCTTTTTCATAATAAGTCTCCCCTTTATTAACAACAATAATAACAGTATAGTCAAAAGTAAAAAAAATAATCCGCCTCTATAAATAGAAACGAATTATCGTGGTACCATTCTAATTTCACGTAAAATACCAAAAAAGGATGTCTTACGTCTTGCTAATCATCTTTGGGAACAAGCAAGACTGTCCCAAAAATAATGTGTTCAATAACGAGAACCACTCCGTTAACAGTTTATTTAGAAAGTAAACTCACTGTTACACGATTTCTAGGCCATTTTCAAAGTTTCCGTTAGTCTTGCTCTCACTAGCTGCAAGCTCCCTGTGCTAACTTTCGCTTTTACTCTCCTAGTCGCTTTCTTTGCTTTTTGACTATGAATTTATTCTATCAAATTAATTTTAGGTTAGCTTTACAAATTTTTAATATCCACTTTTAAAATAATAAAACCCTCATCCAAAGATGAGGGTTAATGCGCTGCCAACATTTGTGGATAAGCCACTAATTGTTAGATGGAAAGTCCCTGAAGCTCTTTCCTAAGCGTCTTATTATAGATACATGATTTTGAACAAAGCGACAGCCGCAAGTGCTGCAAGGATAGGTGCTGTAACAGGTACCCATGAATACCACCATTTACTGTCCCCTTTGTTTTCACCTAAAATTGATTTTGGTAAAAGTGAGTGCAAGATACGTGGACCGAGGTCACGTGCTGGGTTTAAACCAGGACCTGTAGGACCTCCAAGTGAAGCAACCAATACAAGCACGAGGAAGCCAAGAACAACGTGGCTGATTGCTGCTGATGAAGCTGCACCTGATACTGATGCTGCGATTTGTCCAGTAACATCAGCACTCGTTACATCTGCACCTTGTTGAGATGCGTAGTTTGTCATCCAGTTGATTGACTCAACACCACGATAAAGTTTTGTTAAGCCCATCGCTCCAAAGAAGAGAACGAATGATCCAACAAACTCGTTCAAGAAACCATTAACCAAGGCACCTGTATGTGTAGTGATTGTGCCATCATCAACGTTATCGATTGTTGAGAAAGTTCCTAAAATAGCATTTGGATTTTCTGTTTTGAGATAGTAAGGGCGATAAACCATTACAACGATCAACTGACCAAACATCGCTCCAAGAAGTTGCGCAAGAATATAGAATGGCACTTGTGCCCAAGGGAAAAATCCTGATGCTGCAAGTCCAAGTGTAAAGGCTGGGTTGATTTGAGCTGTGACATTCCCTAAAGCTACGGCTGGCAACATTACACCAAGTCCGTAACCCCAAGCGATAATCAACCAAGATTGACCAAAGGCTTTTGTACCTTTAAGTTCAACGTTCGCTACGGCACCATTACCCAAGATAAGCAAAAGGGCAGTACCAATAAATTCAGTGAGATATTTCACTGTCCATGAATAGTCCATGAATTCCTCCAAGTAATAAAAATTAATGACAAAATAAAAACGAGATTAACTAATGTTAAACTCTTTTGTTATACATAGACATTATAGCACGTTTTTTTTATTTTGGCTAAAAAGATGTGAAATCTTGAACAGAAAATTTATTGAGCAAGAAAAATGAGAGAAAACGGCTCTATGTAAGCGATTGCTATAGTCTTTAAAATTAAAAAACAACACTATTTATAAAAGAAAAAAGACTGAATTCAGTCTTTTTAGCTAATATAATCCTCAAAATATTCTGAGTTGTAGACCATAATCCTGTTATCAATAATATCAATAATTTCTTCCGTTTTGAGATCTCGGATGATGCGGTTCACACTATTGCGTGTTGATATGCCACAAAAACCAGCGATGTCCTCATTTGTCACCGGAAAATCAATCAGAATTCCGTTTCTTTTCTTTATCCCAAATTCGTTAATTAAGCTATTAATGCAGGCACAAACTGCACCTTTTTTCCCATTGATTGTCATCTTTTGCAAGAGCTCTAAGTTCATGGCTAATCTTCTTTGATAAAAGTCATCAACGATACGGAACAAGGTTAAGTCACTCATCACCCATTTCCAAAACTCTTGACGTTGTACACGATAAAAACTCGCTTCTTCTGATTCGACCCGTACATTGAAAAGCGCTGAGATACCATTTTCTTGCTTTTCTTCCAGCAAGGAAACAAAGTCTGGTTCTGTTACATAAGCAATATTAAACTCACGGCCATCTCTCATAATATTGCTGATTTTAGCTACACCTTCTTTAAGTATATACACGTAATCTGACTCAATACCTTGATACATCACATAACTATGCCGTCTTTGAGTCACAACATTTACTTCTTTTTCTTCCAGTAATCGCAGTAAATATTCTATAAATTCTTTTGTCATCTTCCTTTTTTATTCATCTACTCCTTTAATACAACAGTTATTATATCACCATTTAAACGTGTTTATTAAAATAATGGCTTCAATTTTATATTAAAGCTTTTCTACTCTCCTTACTTATTTTAAAAAAATGTACATACTTTGTCGCTAACATTTGTTACTCTTCGTCTTAAGAAGAATATTTTCTATGGCATTTCGCTCCCTGCGTATTATCGTTCTAATTTGCTAAAGCAAAAAGAACTTTAAGTTGCTCACAACTCGCTTCGCTCCCTGCGTATTATCGTTCTAATTTGCTAAAGCAAAAAGAACGATAATAAAAACATGCTTTTTAGCATGCTTTTAACATTTTATTCATCAACTTGAGTGATGGTACGGATATGGAAGGCAAATTTGCCATTGTCTGTAACCATAAAACCATTATTATCCACAACATGCTGAATGGCTTGATCCATGTTGTCGAACTCTTTTATAATACTGTGTGAATTTGCTTCCCCCATAAAGTTTGGTGTTGCTTTTTCCTCATATGAAGAAATCCCACTGAATTTGAATTTCATAATTATTCTCCTCTCTGTTTTGTTCTTCTTTACTCCTTCATTATAGCACTCTTTTTACCTACTGCTCAACCAAAGCCTTTTTCTTTTTCAATTTTTGCTTCTTCACGTAAGATATATGCCAAAGCGGCAAAGACTCTTTTCTGATATAATGGCTATAATAGTGTATCGAAAGGAAGATATTGCATGAAATTTAATCACTTTTCCATCGTTGAAAAAACCTTTGACGAACAGCTCATTGAGCTAGATCATCTCGGCTTTACTTGGTCTGTTTTTTGGGAAGAAAAGAAAATCCTTAAAAACTTTTTAATGGTTGCGCCTGTCGACAGTGAAAGCATTCAAGCAACACCTACAGCCTCTTTCCAAGAATTCCTAACTTCCGATGAAGTACTCACATGGAATATCTTTTGGACGGTAAGTTTACAATTACTAGGTTTTGTGCCAAATTTTGAGTTTCAAGTGGACCAAGCAGAAGCTTTTGCAAAATCTGTAAATTTACCGATGGTCGATGAGGAAGCGCTTCACAGTGAAAACCTCATCAGCGCGCTTTACCTCCTTCTTTGTAGCCGTCACAAAAACGGAATGTCATTGGTTGAACATTGGGTATCTGAAGGTTTGCTTCCTTTAAGCAATACCTATCACTTTTTCAATGATAAATCGCTCGCTACTTTTGATACTGCAAACCTGATTCGTGAAACTGTCTGGGTTGAATCTCAAGTCGATACTTACAATACTGGAAAAAAAGATTTAATAAAAATTCAAATTATTCGTCCTGTATTCGAGGGGCAATTGCCAGCAGTCATGACTGCAAGTCCTTACCATCTGGGTATCAATGAAATCGCTAATGACAAACAATTGCACGACATGAATGTGTCTTTAGAAGAAAAAGCGCCTGGAAAAATCAAGGTTACAGCACAACTTCCTAATCTTCCAGACTACGAAAAAGAGCCTGCCCTAGAAGCTACTCCTGAAACGCCGACTCAAAAGTTCACGCACGGTTGGACTTATTCACTTAATGATTATTTCTTAGCACGTGGTTTTGCTTCACTTTATGTTGCCGGTGTCGGGACTCTGGATTCGGATGGTTTCCAAACTTCAGGTGATTACCAACAAATTTATAGTATGACCGCTGCGATTGACTGGCTCAATGGTCGAGCGCGTGCTTTCTCTTCCCGCAAGAGAACACAAGAAGTGACTGCGGATTGGGCCAATGGTAAAGTTGCGATGACGGGTAAATCCTACTTGGGTACAATGGCTTATGGTGCAGCAACTACCGGCATTGATGGTCTAGAAGTAATTTTAGCCGAAGCAGGCATCACCTCTTGGTACTCTTATTATCGTGAAAACGGTTTGGTGCGCTCACCTGGTGGCTATCCCGGCGAAGATTTAGACGTTTTGGCAGCATTGACTTATTCACGTAATCTTCAGGGCGCTGACTTCCTCGCGCATAATGCGCAATATGAAGCTCACCTTTCGCAAATGCTTGAGGCTCTGGAGCGTTCAACGGGCGATTATAACCAATATTGGCACGACAGGAATTATTTACCTCATGCAAAAAACACCAAGGCAGATGTTCTGATTGTGCATGGTTTACAAGACTGGAATGTTACACCAGATCAAGCCTATCATTTTTGGCAAACTCTGCCAAAAGAAACGGTTAAACACGCCTTCTTACACCGCGGCGCCCATATTTATATGAACAATTGGCAGTCTATCGACTTTAGCGAAACCATCAACAGTTATTTCACCGCTAAACTCTTAGACCGCAAGCTGACTTTGAGCTTACCTCCTCTTGTTTTGCAAGAAAATGGCAAGTCCCAAAGTTGGACAGGCGTAGACGACTGGGGCAGTACAGAGATCGCCAAATGGCCTCTTGGCAAGACGGCTGCTTCCATCCTCACGTTTGAAAATCATTATAACGAAGAAGTTTTCGAGGCCTACAGTAAAGATTTCCATAGTTTCAAAAAGGATTTGTATGAAGGCAAAGCCCAAGCAGCTGTAGTTGACTTAGAGGTTCCGACAGACATGATGGTAAACGGTCAAGTCGAACTGGACCTCAAAATCAAAGTCAACGACAGTAAGGCCCTTCTCTCTGCGCAACTTCTTGACTTTGGAAACAAGAAACGTCTCTCAGAAAACGCACAAACACTGGATCTGAAAGCTCTGGATCGTGGCCGTAATTTTATGTTAGAAAATCTGATGGAAATCCCTCTGGTGGATAGTCCTTATCAACTTATGACCAAAGGTTTCCTCAATCTGCAAAACCGTGAGGATTTGCTTACAATCAGTCCTGTCGAGGAAAACGAATGGATGACAGTAAATCTTAAATTACAGCCGACGCTTCACCAGCTGAAAAAAGGCGACAAGCTTCGTCTCTTGCTTTACAGTACAGATTTTGAACATACTGTACGTGATAACCGTGAGTTGACTTATGAAGTTGATCTTGGTGCTTCTAAGATTATCTTCCCAATTGACTCTAAATAACTGTAAAAAAGCGCCATCATTCTCGATGGCGCTTTTTTATTTTCTATAAATTAAGTTTTTTCTTTTTCATCAGTACAAGACTTGCACCTAGAAGTGTAACGATTCCTGAAACCAAAAGCCACAATCCGAGATTGTCCCCGACGATAGGAAGATTTGCTCTTGATTTATTGACCAGTTTTCCTGCATCAATGACACCAGTCACACCTTCTTCTACCGTGACCTCTTTTGGTGTTTCATCTAAAACATAACTGTTAGGTGCTTGCGTTTCGATAAAACGATAGCGTCCTGGGCCTGGTACACTTGTAGTAACACGACCATCAGCACCTGATTGGAGGTTTTCAGTCAAGAGTTCCCAAGTTTGACTTTCTGGATTATAAGCTTCAACCTTGAAGATGGCGTCGGCAAGTGCATTATTTTGCTCATCTACTTTGAGAAGTTGGATGGCGTTGCTCTGTACATTAGGACCTTCTACACGTCTATTCTCCAAAGTTCCAGCTTCAAAGATAGCTTGTTGACCTTCAACTACTGTAACTTCTTTTGGTGTCGTATCTAGGACATAGTTCGCTGGCGCTTGTGTTTCAATAAAGCGGTAGCGCCCATCTTCTTCTACGTCAAGTCTTACGAGACCATCCGCAGTCGATGTCAAGCCTGTCTCGATCGTTTCCCAAGTGCCATTGTTATAGAACTCTACCTTGAAGACCGCACCTGCGAGTGGGTTGTCTGCCTCATCCACTTTTTTCAGTTGGATAAGGGTTCTCATATGATTTTCAATCTCGCCAAAGTAGACCGGATTATCGTTTGTTCCGACACCCCCATCAACGATCGTCTGAACATTACTGATTGGGTTATCTGCCATGTCAAAACCGTCTGGTGCTTTTGTTTCGACAAAGCGGTAATCTCCAGGCTCACCGACCGATGTGTTGACGAAACCTTCTGCATTAGACGTTAGATTAGCAAGGTAAGTTTCCCAGCGATTGGTCTCTGGGTTACGTTTCTCTAATCTAAAGATAGCCCCCGCAACGCCTTGATCACGTTGGTCAACTTTTTTCAGCTGTACGGGATAAACCATCACAGGTGGTAAGATGGCTGCACCTTGAAGGTAACGGTTATAAATATTAACAGTCACATCATTATTACCAATAAGACCCGGGATAGTTACTTTGTAGGTCGGTTGTTGCCCTTCTGGTGTTGCTTGCGAGTCTCTTTCGACTTGAGCATTACCTTCAAAGTTACGCCCTTCAATCTCATAATTGTATTCCTTGATGGTGTATTCACCCGGTAGGAGGCCGGAGATTTTTTCATTTGTCGTTAACCCTGTCAGTTCTCCACGTTCTATACGAATCGGATCAAAATCAGGGTCATCATCCTTCGTTATCTCGATGTAGAAGTCTTCAGGGATTTGATTAAAAGTTACTCCTTCAAAATTCTTCGTCAAGTCGATCGAGCCTAAAGGCTCATAGTAGTTGTCAAAGCGGAAGACGATTTGGCTATCCTCACCTACCGTAACCGTGTGTGAAGTACTGCTGTCTTCGCCAGACTCACCCGCGTTAGCTGGGTTATCTAAATCAATAAAGCGCCAATGAGCCAATCTATGATTGTATCCTTCAACATCCATACCTGTTTCCGTGATTTCATAATCACCTAAAGGTATTTGAGCGAAGTTCACACCAGCTATAGCATCTGCATAGGAGAGCCTTCTTTCATAATAACCCTCTGCATTTAGGCTAAAGTTGAGTGACTCAAGAGTCGTTGCATCAGCACCACTAAATGTCTGCTTAGCTGTTATGGTCATTGCAAAGCTAGCCTTAGCCTGTGCTAAAGCTGCTGCATCCAAGCCATGGAAGACTTTTTGAACACGGAGCAGCTGGGTATCTGCGACTTGAGCATAGAGGTTTACAAAGCTAGCGATACCTGTTCCACCAGGTGGAACCGTTACTCGCTGGGTCGTTGCACCAGGAACATGGATATAATTATCTCCTGTAGTGTTGCTTTCAATATCTCCCCCTGTCTCGGTAACCATGTAAACACCTGGTTGCAAGTTCATAGGTTGTCCATTGGTATCCAAGAGTGTCAGAGTGACTCTACCATCATTAGCTATTGCTTGGTCAAGGACCGCTCCATCATTCAAATCAATCGTAGCCGTACCAACCGTTGTCGGCACTAAGCCAGTACTTATCACTTCAAAGTGTAATGGTGCGAGATTAAGAGAGCCATCTCTAAGAACTGCATCTAGAGTATTGATATCGATTTTCGTTCCATCTTGACCTTGGAAGATAAACTCTTTCTGGATTTGGACTTGCCCTTGATATTGCAGTTGGTAAGTTCCGTTATTACCGAGGGTATTGACAACGATATTATCCCCTGTAGCTCGCGTTGGATCTGGTGTAATACTTTGTGTGCTGACCCATCCATCAGAAGCTGTTGGGTTTTGGGTTTTGTTAACCACGCGATTGCCATCGACATTTTGATAGAAAGGATTATCCTCACTTGGCTCAAAAGTTGCAAAAGAGTCATTAGCCGTCGCTGGCATTATCCAATCGTTCGACCAGAAGTTTGCAGGTACACTTGCACGATCAGCATTAAAGTCTGTCAAAAGACGTGCCTCGTCCAATGCGACATCAAACTTAACTTGGATCGGTGTTTGGTCTCCCGATACAGTTGTGCTGCCATTATTTGCACTTACTGTCCGCATCGGTAAGAGCTCACTCGGAATCCCCCAATGCACAAACTGATCATTTTCTTGAAGATCACGTGTTCCTGTTTCTCCAATACCGTAATCTGTCTCAACAGTTGTATCACTGAGTGCTGTATTTACACTAAAGAAGACACGACTGATACTTTCAGCTGCACCAGATACTTCACTGTTTACTGTTGCCTGCTGGAAAGGATAGACTTCTACCCTTAGAGCGGCACCTGAAGGATTCGTAGCATCTAGATAATGACCATAGTTGTCTGCATAGTAGGTAAAACGACCGTTATTAAAAGTAGCACGAATCGCTACAACCTCAGCACTGCTTGGTGTCAAAGCAACACCGTCTGCTCCGTCTGCTCCACGTACATACTTCGCCAAAGTTTCATTAAAGTCCGTTGGTGCTGATGTCGAAGGACTAAAGGTGCCCTTATCTGCAAAGGTGATGTTCTTCACCGCAGTAAAGTTCATATAATCGCCAAGGACATCTGAGAAGTCAAGAGAGTCCGAACCTAAATCTCCCTCGGCTTCGCCATCGACGATTGGCTTGTTACTTGTTTCTTGGATACTGCTCGTGATATGTTGGAAGGCATCACGTAGGTCCTCGATATTGCTAGCCTCGAAGAAGTCATCTGCATAGGCAAGATCTGTCGACGTTGCGAGGCTAGACGTTGTATTCGCGATATTTACTGTACTTTGTGGTCTATCCCATCGGTAACCTCCAAAACTTTCACGGTATTGTGCCAAGAAGTTTCCTGTCGCACCACTGGCAAAGTTATTGAGCAATGTCGTCATCGACGGTGTTGTTACCGTTGGTCCTGGAAGATAGCTTGAATTTCCAGGTAAGAAACTATGACGGATATTTGGCAAAATCTTGTCTGTATTCGTCGGAATGGGATTTAAGGTCGCATTGATAAGATTTCTCTGTGACTCTGTCGGTTGAACACCTGTCGAGATGGTAAAGAAGCCTACATCTGCGGCTGGCTGACCTTCAGCCCCACTCGGTGCTGAGAAATACGCATCTAAAATTGTTGTTTTACGATAAGCCGCTGTCAAAGCAGTCATCACAGCAAGGCCTTGCTCACCGTAAGACCCATCCCCATAGAAAGGGCCTTGACCTGATGCGGCAGCATTATCAATACGATTTCCGTTTGGACCAAGTACAACAGGAGCAGACGAGTCAAAGGCATAGTCAGGACGTCCCATGGTCGGCTCACCATCTGTGAGTAATATCATGTTGGGACGGCGTGTGACGTTAGCTTCTTCTGTCACGTTGCCATCAGTATCTGTTACAGGTACATTAACCTGTTTGTTGCTTGCATTCTCTAGGATACGCGCCGACTCACGAATGCCCCATTGAGTTGGTGTTGAGCCAACGACTGGGATATTAGCGGCTGGGGGAGCTATTGCTCCTTCGCCTGCTGCTGTCGCATTCACATTAACGGAATCACCTGATGAAGCGAGGGTAAAGAAGTTCCCACTTCCATTTGGCGCATAACGGCCAAGATCCAAAACTTTTTGGACACGCGCATAACCACCTGTACGACCACCATAAGCAACAACGGATACACGGTTAAGTGGGTTAGCATCCTGTAAAATACCGATAGCTTCATTAAGCGCATCGACCAGCAATGCGATACGTGAGCGACCAGCTCCTGGGTCAATCTTCGTCATAGAGCCAGAAACGTCAATCGTAAAGACCGTATCCGCAGGAATCTGATAACCCTCGCGCGTTGGCACGCTTTGAGACAAGGCCGATAGTGTAACTTCAAAGTTAGTTGCCCCACCAAGCGTTCTTACCGTTTTATCTGTCCAGACGCGGCCATCATCGACAGCTGGAAGATTTGAGAAGATATTAGAGACATCATCGGTTGCAGGATCAGCTACCTTACTGCCTGAAATAACTGACCAAGGATAACCAGCCGTCGGCAAGACCGAACTCAGTCCCAGCCCACGTTCTCTTGGCGTTGTACCTCCTAGCGTAGCTGCTGCTTTCTCTGCTTTCTCCGTTTTCTCTGTTTCAGCTTCCGCTTTTTCCTTTTCGGTTGCCTTTAGTGGCACCGTTAAGACTTGATCTCCTAAAGTTACTTGAATCTCACCGTCTGTGATGCTCTCTTTAACGATTTGTAATTTTAGTGAGAAGTTACCTGTACTGGCTTTCGTCAAGCTTAGAACAACTTTATTGTCATCCACTTTATAAGTTGCCTCAGGTATTTCTCCAAGTCCTTCTTCTTGTTCTGTGGCAATAAAATCTGCCCCAGATAGAGTAATCTCTGTGTTTTCGGATGCTTCACTTTCTTTCACCTCGCCTTGGAGGGTAAGAAATTCTGGCTCTGCTTCATTATCCAGCTCAGCCACCGTAAGATTGACTCTTGGCGGTTCTCCCCCAAGGTCTAAGGTATCAGCTATCGCTCGAAGAGATGAACCTGGAAAAATCTGCGCTACAAGCAAAGCAATAGCAGCGATGTTCAATACTTTCGAGAGTAATTTACGCTTCATAAAACGAACTCCTTTGTAGTTTCGATACTTCAAGGGTATTTTTACACATTTTTACCCTATTGTATATTTTATATAACTTAAGTTTAACATAAGTTTACTTTTTATCAAATCCTTTTCTTTAAATACCCAAACAAACAATAAAGACACATTCGTAATCTTTTTGTATATTTTATTTTTCATCAGCCACAACTCCGTCTATCCAGAAGTTTGCTATAATAAAGCCATGTACAAGTCATTCATTTACGAAAGCTATGGGCTGCCTCATCAGGTATTAACCCTTAAAGAAAGGTGTCAACCAAGTTTACACCCTCAAGAACTCCTTGTAAAAATGCTCTATGCCCCGGTAAATCCTTCGGATTTAATCCCGATGACAGGCGCTTATGCCCATCGGATAAGTTTACCTGCTGTTGCTGGCTATGAAGGAGTTGGGCTAGTAGTCGATGTCGGAAGCTCACTTTCACGAAAGCTTATCGGACAACGCGTTTTACCCTTGGAAGGAGAGGGTACTTGGCAAACTTATGTCAAATGCCCTGCTTCCCATACTTTTGTCATCCCTGAATGCTTAGACTCAATATCTGCCAGCCAACTCTATATTAATCCTCTGACAGCTTGGCTTCTCTGTACAGAAGTACTGAACCTTCATCCTGGGCAAAAACTAGCTGTTAATGCAGCAGGATCTGCTATTGGGCAAGTCTTTGCCCAACTTTCACGCATCTTAGGCTTCGACTTTATCGCTATTACCCGAGATGATAAGAAACACAAACTTTTAAAGGAGCGTGGAGCTCATGAATTACGCACAAACTTAATCAATTTAGAAGTAGATGCTGCTATTGATTGTGTCGGTGGAAAAGCAGGAACTGATTTGGCTGCTTGTGTCCGATCAGGTGGGAGGTTTCAAGCGCTTGGTCTACTTTCAGGTCAACAGGTAGATTGGGCAAAATTAGCCAAACTTCCCATCGACGTCAGCATCTTTCACCTGCGGCATTGGAATACCAAACTCAGTCCTGAAGAGTGGCAAAAAAGTCTGCAAACTTTAGCTAACTTGGTTGTTGATGGACACTTAATCCTCAACCAAGCTGTGGACATTATCCCTTATGACCAACTTATTGAAGCTTTAGAGTATTCACAAAAAAACAAACGCCTGATTTCATTCATACAAAAAACGCACGAGCTTTAACTCGTGCGTTTTTTTATTTTATTCTATTATAAGAATTGAGCCATATGTTCAAGAACTTTTTCTTTACCTAAAAGAGCGATTGTTTCAGGTAATTCTGGACCGTGCATACTACCAGAGGCAGCTATACGGATCGGCATCCAAAGATTTTTCCCTTTAACACCTGTTTCTTTTTGCGTTTCTTTGAAAAGTGGGAAGATGTTTTCGGCAGTGAAATCTTCTAAATTTTCAAGTTTCGCGCGGAAAGCACCCACCGCAACGGGTGAAGTTTCCAAGTCCATCATTTGACGGGCTTCATCTGTGAGTTCTGGGAATTCACCAAAGAAGAGATCTGTTAACTCAAGAATTTCTTCTGCATACTTCATTTGCGGCTTATAAAGTTTAACCAGTTCTTCTGCACGCGCATCAAAACGGCCAGCTTCTTCAAGGAAAGGTTTTGTCAATTCGAAGACAGGTTCAAACTCTGCATGCTTGATGTATTCGTTGTCCATCCATTCCAGTTTCTTTTGGTCAAACGCTGCTGGAGATTTACTCAAACGTTTTTCATCAAAAAGTTTCACAAGTTCTTCTGGGCTGAATTTTTCTTGTTCTCCCCCTGGGTTCCATCCTAAGAGAGCGATAAAGTTGAAGATTGCATCTGCCATGAAACCTTTTTTACGGTAATCTTCGATAAATTGAAGCGTGTTAGTATCACGTTTCGACAACTTTTTACCTGTTTCAGAGTTAATAATTAATGTCATATGGCCAAAGACAGGTGCTTCCCATCCTAAAGCTTCATAAACCATCAACTGTTTCGGTGTATTCGCAATATGATCATCCCCACGAATAACGTGTGAAATTTGCATATCATGATCATCCACTACTACGGCAAAGTTGTAAGTTGGATAACCATCGCGTTTTTGAATAACCCAATCACCACCTATATTCCCACCTTCAAATTCGATATCGCCTTTAACCATATCTGTCCATTTGTAGATGGCTGTTTCATTTACAGAAATACGAACAACTGGTGTAATCCCTGCAGCTTTACGTTCTGCAACATAAGCCTCTTTCTCAGCTTCTGTCATCCCTGCATATTCATTAACATAATGAGGTGCAACACCTGCTGCTTCTTGTGCTTCGTGATCAGCTTCAAGCTCTTCTGGTGTTTTATAAGAATAATAAGCTTTACCTTCATTCAAAAGTTGGTCAATATATTTTTGATAAAGTTCTAAACGTTCTGATTGACGGTAATTTTCATGTGTTTCTGGGCTTTCATCCCAGTCAATCCCCAACCAACGTAGGTTTTCAAGTTGAGAGCGTTCCCCATCTTCTACGTGACGTTCACGGTCTGTATCTTCGATACGAATGATGAAATCTCCATTGTAATGACGCGCAAAAAGATAGTTAAAAAGTGCAGTACGGGCATTACCAATATGTAAAAGCCCTGTGGGTGATGGCGCATAGCGCACACGAATGTTATTAGACATATTTTTCTCCTGTTAGTTTCGGTCCTTTTTATTCTATCATATTATGAGCAATGTTTCTAACAGTGAGTCATTATAAAATCATACTGTAATTAAAGAAACACAAGCTTCATTGACTCGACAAGGAGGACCATGTTAGAATAGAGATATGACTAAAATTACATATGACAAAGCAAAAATCACAGACATTGATGATGTGATGCACATTGAAGAGACTTCTTTCCCGGCGGATGAAGTTCTCTCACGCGCTTCAATGTTAGAACGTATCCAAGTCATTCCTGAGCGCTTTTTTGTCGCTCGAAATGAAGAAGGTAAGGTGGTCGGTATCCTTGTGGGCCCAACTTCTGATAAATGTTACCTGACAGACGATATGTTTGAAAAAACAGAAGCAAGTCTTCCGACTGATCGCTTTCAAATTATCGTCAGCCTTGCTGTCGATAGTGAATACCAAGGACTGGGTATTGCTACAACATTGCTTGATTTGATGAAAGAAGCTGCAGCTGAGGAAAGTCGTCAAGGCATCAGCTTGACTTGTGTAGAAAACCTTATTCCTTACTACGAACGCTATGGTTTCGTTTCTAAAGGAATTTCCGACTCACAACTTGCAGGAGAAACATGGTACAACATGGTTCTACCTCTATGAAAAAACGCTGCTTAAGCAGCGTTTTTTTATTTATTCACTTATGACTTCATCAATATCTGTGTAAACCATATTATAGAAGTCAGCTACAGGTTTACATGTCAATTTACCATGGTCCGCATTTAAACCTTCTTTAAGCCCTGGGTTAGCTCTCAAAGCTTCTTTGTAACCTTTGTTTGCTATAGCTAAACCATTTGCAAGGGTTGCATTATTTAAGGCAGCTGTAGAAGTTACGGGAACAGCACCAGGCATATTACCAACACAGTAATGGATAACACCTTCTTCTTCAAAAACAGGATTGTCATGATAAGTCACATGAGAACTTTGACATGTCCCCCCTTGGTCAATCGCTACATCGACAATAACTGCGCCTTTTTTCATCAAAGGCAGATGTTCACGACGAATAAGTTGAGGTGTTGCTGCACCAGGGATAAGCGCTGCACCAATCACTAAGTCTGCTTTTGAAATAAGATCTTTGACTGTGTGATCTGTACTGTAAACAGTATTTACACGTCCCTCATAAAGTTTATCTAGTTCTGTTAAAGCATCTAAATTTACATCTACAGCAGTAACATTTGCATGCATACCAACAGCCATTGCAACAGCATTACGCCCTACAACCCCGGCACCACCAAGTACAAGAACATTTGCTGGAAGAACGCCAGTCACTCCGCCAAGAAGAACACCCCGTCCACCAAAAGGACGTTCTAAATACTTTGCACCTTCTTGAACAGATAGACGCCCCGCGATTTCTGACATTGGTTTAAGTGCTGGGAGAGCACCATTACGGTCACGTATGGTTTCATAAGCAATAGCGACAATTTTCTTATCTAAAACAGCTTTTGTCAGTGCTTTGTCTGCTGCTAAGTGGAAATAGGTATAAAATATTTGTCCCTCACGCATCAACGAATATTCTGGTTCAAGTGGTTCTTTAACCTTAATAATCATATCTGCTGTTTCATAAATATCTTCGGCAGTTGGTAGGATATTACACCCAACTGCTGTGTAAAGTTCATCAGAATATGATGACCCCTCACCTGCTCCTTTTTGAATATAGACATCATGTCCAGCTGCAACATAAGCTGCAGCGAATTCTGGTGCAAGGCCTACACGATATTCGTGTTTTTTGATCTCTGTTGGAACACCTATTTTCATAAATTTATCCTCCATATAGATATATGTTCGGGGCTTTTCCCCTTTTTATTTAAAACCATAATACGATAAAAGCGAGAATGTAACCGCCTTCATACTTAGAATAACATTTCTAAAGTTTTATTGCAACTATGAACTTATACGTATTTTTATTGTTAATGTAACAAAAAAAAGCAAACTTTTTCAAGTTTGCTTTTTAATTGTCAATCCCAATCGCCTGTCTCAAATTTTACGATATCTCCCGTATAGACATCAATGTAAAACTCATGGGAAAGACCATCTGTTCCACGGTATTCAAGCTCCCAAACACGTGTTCCTGCCTCACGATCAATGCCTGAATGATTACGGAAAGTAGCCTGAATATTTCGTGACTGTAGGTGCCTTTCCGCAATTGCTCGTGCTTCGTCCAGGCCTATCTGCCGACCTTGCTGACCTGCTGCAGGAAGCTGTTCTGGGGCTGCTACTGGTAAATCTTGCGCAGGTGGCGGTGGTTCTTCTTGTACCGGTGGTTGCTCTGCTAAGGGAGGCTCAATGTCAATCACATTCATATCTTCTGCTTGTTGTGGAGGTTGCTGCTGATGCGTGAGTTGTTGGCGCTCTTGTTGTTCCTCAATAAAGTCAAGGGCGATGTACAAACCTCCAAGAGCCAAGATGACCATTCCTGCAATCGAGGCGATGATAATCAAAAGCCTATTTCTGTCCCTCTCCATTTTTTTCTCCTTTCTATATTTTTTATTAGAAAAAAATAAGTTTTTTATTACTTATATTATAACAAAGGACATTTTATAACTAAAAAGATATGCAAACATCAAAATTTTCCATAAATAAAAAGAAGTCCTTGGACTTCATTTAAATTCTATAATCTCAGCTCCATCTCTAAAACTTTCATGGACTAAGGAATGAATCTTAAGTTTGATAATAGCCATATTTGTCGCATTTTCATGTAGTTTAAGCAGATTTGGCTCATGTTTAACAACTTCTTTTGCAGATAATCCTTCTAAAATCTCGGCATCAACCTGATTAGAGGATAAACGCTCCCCTTTTTCCAAGCTGTCAAACCATGTGGTAAAAGAAACCCGAGGTCTGACCTTGATGTTTTGCACCTTACTGGCATGCTTATCAGCAACCATATAAAATACATTTTCTTCATGTACTGATTGGATAAAGCTCATGATTGTCGTTTCTTGCATGCCGTCTTTTGTTTGGCAACTCAAAATGAGGTAACCAGGAAGGCCGGATAATACTTGTCTGACCTTTCCCCCTTGACCTTGCGCACCAACGCTAGTTGCTTTTTTATTGGTTTTCAACACAGTCAACAGGACTAAAGGCAAGGTTAATACTGTATAGGAGACAAGTACAGCCAGAACGAAAGTTAAACTTTTATTTTGTAAAAAATTTGTCGAAACAATACCAGTAAGAACAAGTGCTGCTAGTATGTAGATCAGAAAAAGTTGTAAAAAGCGCTTAAAGTACATATTTCTCCCTATTTTGCATTAACGAGTTCAGCAAAAATCATACGTCCTGCACTTGTTTGCAAGACTTTTGCGACCTCAACCAAAACTTTTTGATCAATCATTTTGGCCGTATCTTCAATGACAATCATCGTACCATCCGGCAAATAAGCCACACCTTGTTGACGTTCAGAACCTTCACGAATAATCGTTACTTCAATCTGTTCTCCAACCACTAGCTGTGTCTTAACAGCATTTGCAAGATCATTAATATTCAAGACAATAACGCCTTGGATTTCCGCGACTTTATTCAAATTAAAGTCGTTTGTAACTAATTTTGCACTGATTTCGCTGGCATAGCGAAGCAGTTTAGTGTCAACCTCACGTATGTCCTTATAGTCTTTGTTTGAAATTTCCACATTGTCAAACTCTTTTAGGGAGTTTACAAGATCTAAGCCTCGACGACCTTTGGCACGTTTCAGTGGGTCAGCACTGTCTGAAATAAGTTGAAGCTCTAGCAATACAAAATTCGGCACGATAACTTTATCACTGATAAATCCTGTTTTTAGAACATCCAAAATACGACCATCAATGACCGAACTTGTATCCAGAATCATAGCATGTTGAACTTGAACCTCTTCTTTTACAAGAGGCTTATCCACTGCAGCGACTTCTTTACGTTTACGAAAAACGATTTTAAAGATTTCATCCCCTCGCTTATCAAAAACAGTATAGCCTAGATACAGCAGACCAATAATAAGCACAAAAGAAATAATGTTACTCAATACTGGAATACCGAGTAAAGAGAGAGGAGTGGTTAAAAGCACACCTACGGTCAGACCCAAAATGGCACCAATAAAATTAAACACCATCTTTGAAAGATTGACTCTCGTGATTTTTTGATCTAGTTTTTTCAAAGCTCGCATCAGCAAATTGGACATAAAGAATGATAAAATAACAAAAATAATTGCTCCAATTAACCCATTTATAATTTCCTGATTAAAAGCATTTCCCTCTTGTCTAAAGAGGTGCCATACCCAAGGGAGAGTTGTGATACCCAAAGAGGCACCCACAATACCCATGAGAACATGAATTATCCAACGACGCATAAGACTTCCTTTCCATACATAGCCTCTATTTTTTTATAACTAAAAAGCTCTGTGTCAATTATATCACACATCATAACAAGATACCTGTTTGTCTCATTACAATTATGACAGAATGACTCACAAAGCCTCTTTTTTTAACCAAATACTTTTTTCAAACATTCAGATAAAGTTGTCACACCAACCACTTTCAAGTTTTCTGGAGTATTTACGCCTGCTAAGCTATTCTTAGGCGCATAAACTTTTTGGAAACCTAATTTACTCGCTTCATTAAGACGTTGCTCCATGCGTGTGACACGACGGATTTCACCAGTTAAGCCAATTTCACCAATAAAGCAGTCGCGTGCATCTGTTGGCTCTTCTTTGTAGCTAGAAGCAATAGCTACTGCAACTGCCAAGTCAATTGCAGGCTCATCCAATTTAACGCCACCTGCTGACTTCAAGTAAGCGTCTTGTTGCTGCAAAAGAAATCCGGCCCGCTTTTCGAGTACTGCCATGATTAAACTCACGCGGTTAAAGTCCAAACCAGAAGTCGTGCGTTTCGCGTTCCCAAACATGGTTGGTGTAGTTAAAGCTTGAATTTCAACTAATATTGGACGAGTACCCTCTAATGCACAAACGATAGCAGAACCAGTAGATCCTTCTAAGCGCTCCTCAAGAAAAACTTCGCTCGGGTTGGTTACTTCCACTAAACCACTGCCCTGCATCTCGAAAATCCCAATTTCATTTGTTGAACCAAAGCGATTTTTGACCGCACGTAAAATTCGGAATGTATTTTGACGTTCTCCCTCAAAATACAAGACGGTATCAACCATATGTTCCAACATACGTGGGCCTGCAAGTTGTCCTTCCTTGGTGACATGACCGACAATAAAGGTTGCAATATTATTGGTTTTGGCCAACTGCATTAGCTCTCCTGTAACCTCGCGCACCTGACTAACCGAACCTTGAGTACTCTGGATTTCAGGCGTCATAATAGTTTGAATCGAGTCCACAATGAGAAAGTCTGGTTGTAACCTTTCCACTTCATTTCGGATACTTTGCATATTGGTTTCGGCATAAAGGTAAAAATCTGTATCAATATCGCCCAAACGCTCGGCACGCAGTTTAATTTGCTGGGCCGACTCCTCACCACTCACATAAAGAACACGTCCCCTTGAAGCAAGTTGCGTAGATACTTGAAGCAGCAGAGTAGATTTACCAATTCCTGGATCACCTCCAATAAGAACAAGACTTCCTGGAACGACACCCCCACCAAGCACTCGATTAAATTCATCTAAGTCAGTCTCGACTCGTGGTGTATCAAAAAGTTCAACCTGATCTAACTTCATCGGTTTAGAGTGCTCGCCTGTCATACTTACTCTCTGATTTTTTACCTCTTGGACTTCTACTTCTTCCACAAAGGAGCCCCAAGCGCCACAATTGGGACAACGTCCGAGTTTTTTTACTGATTTATAACCACATTCTTGACAAAGAAAGGTTGATTTTTTTTTAGCTATTTTTCTGTCCTCATTTCTATTATTCTTATAGACTTTTATTCGTATTTTTGTTAAAATAATTATGGTTTAACTGTAACCCGCTGTAGCTCAGTCGGTGGAGTTGGAAGCACTGCTTCCAATCTGTAGATAGAGATTTGCAAAGCAAATCCTCATCTGTTGCTCTCCGAGTGGGCGAAAACACAAATATAGCCGCTGTAGCTCAGTCGGTAGAGCAACACCATGGTAAGGTGGAGGTCGATGGTTCGATTCCATTCAGTGGCATGACTAAATTTTAGCCTTTTGAGGCTTTTTTATTTTCCCTATTATCTGATTATAACATATCAAAAGACGGAGTTCACTGACTGTTTTCTTTTCTTCTAAAATAATTTTTAAATAATATGTTAGCAAAAAAGCCTCTTCACATAAAAGAGGGCAAAAATTTTTTATAAAAAAGCAAAAAAAAAAAAAAAACATATTGAGTGAACTACCGAAATAAATATTTCGGCAGACAGAGCTAGACTAAGCAGTGCTACTCGACGTTTATACGTCAACTCAAACACAGCGCCATCATCATAACACTCAATAAGTAATCTTATATAATATTTAAATCCGAACTCTCTTAAACAAGCTCGATGATTGCCATAGGGGCAGCATCACCACGACGTGGTTCAACTTTCAAGATACGAGTGTAACCACCGTTACGGCCTTCGTAGCGTTTAGCAATATCGTCGAACAATTTTTGAAGTGCAGTTGGGAAAGTTTCAGTTTCTTCGTTGAAATCTTTAATAGCGATTTCGTTACGAACGTAAGCTGCTGCTTGACGACGAGCGTGCAAGTCACCACGTTTACCAAGAGTGATCATCTTTTCAACTGTTTTACGGATTTCTTTAGCACGAGCTTCAGTTGTAACGATTGTTTCGTTGATGATAAGATCAGTTGTCAAATCACGAAGCATAGCTTTACGTTGTGAAGATGTGCGTCCAAGTTTACGGTAACCCATTTTTTTCCTCCTGTATTATTTTCGTTTTTTGAGCTCCAAGCCCAAGTCAGTCAATTTAACCTTGACTTCTTCTACTGATTTGTGACCGAGGTTTTTGACTTTAATCATGTCAGCTTCACTCATTTCCACAATATCAGCTACGGTATTGATTCCAGCGCGTTTCAAACCATTATAAGCACGAACTGAGAAGTCCATTTCTTCGATAATTTTATCGAGAACACGTTCTGTTTTAACTTCTTCTTTAGCCACGAGAGTTTCAGATTCTGAAGCTGTTTCTGACAAGTCAACAAACAAGTTCAAGTGATCTGTCAAAATCTTCGCAGAGAGAGACAAAGCATCGTCAGCAACGATTGTGCCGTTAGTAGTGATTTCCAAAGTCAATTTATCGTAAGATGCATCACCACCTACACGAGCTGGTTCTACTTGATAGTTAACTTTGCTAACTGGTGTGTAAATTGAGTCCACAGCAATTGTACCGATAGGTGCACCTTCGACTTTGTTTTCGTCAGCAGGAACATATCCGTAACCTTTGTTTACAGTCATCACAGCACGCATAGAATGACCTTCTGCGATAGAGAAAAGATAATGGTCTTTGTTGACAATTTCGATATCACTATCTGTCAAAATGTCACCTGCAGTTACTGTCATAGGTCCAGTAACGTCAAGCTCAATTTGTTTTTCATTTTCAACGTAAGATTTGATCGCAAGTCCTTTAATAGCAAGGATGATTTGGACCACATCTTCACGTACACCAGGGATTGTTGCGAATTCGTGTTGAACACCTTCAATTTGGATTGAAGTAACAGCAGACCCAGGCAATGAAGACAAGAGAACGCGACGCAAAGAATTACCTAAAGTTGTACCATAACCACGTTCAAGTGGCTCTACTACAAACTTACCGTAAAATTCTGTTTCGTCAAATTTAATAATTTTTGGTTTTTCAAACTCAATCATGTATAGTCTCCTCTAAAAGAAAAGTAAAGTGATTTTGCAACTCACTAACGATTATACACGACGACGTTTTGGAGGACGTGCACCATTGTGAGGTACAGGAGTCACATCACTAATAGAAGTTACGTTAAGACCAGCAGCCGCGAGTGCACGGATTGCAGATTCACGACCTGAACCAGGACCTTTAACTGTAACAGATACTGTTTTCAACCCTTGCTCTTGAGCAGCTTTAGCAGCAGCTTCAGATGCCATTTGTGCAGCGAATGGTGTAGATTTTTTAGAACCTTTGAAACCAAGTGAGCCTGCAGATGACCAAGCAAGAGCGTTACCATGAACGTCAGTAATCATAATGATAGTGTTGTTAAAAGTTGATTGAATGTGGGCGATACCAGTTTCAATATTCTTTTTCACACGACGTTTACGAGTAATTTTTGCCATTTTAACTCCTTTCTAGATTATTTTTTCTTACCAGCGATAGCTTTAGCAGGACCCTTACGAGTACGTGCGTTGTTTTTTGTGTTTTGTCCACGTGTAGGAAGTCCACGACGGTGACGCATACCACGGTAGCTACCAATTTCCATTAAGCGTTTGATGTTGAGGTTTACTTCACGACGAAGATCTCCTTCGAGTTTCAAGCCGTCAAGTTCACGACGAATTGCGTCTTCTTGATCAGATGTAAGATCTTTAGTACGTACATCTTCTGAAACACCTGCAGCAGCAAGCACTTTTTTAGCAGTTTGAAGTCCAACACCGTAAACGTATGTCAATGAAATAACGATACGTTTTTCGTTTGGAATATCAACTCCAGCAAAACGAGCCATAATTTAATAGTTCCTTTCTATCCCTGACGTTGTTTATGTTTTGGATTTACAGGGCAAATTACCATAACACGACCGTTACGACGAATTACTTTACAGTATTCGCAGATTGGTTTAACTGATGGTCTTACTTTCATTGTGTCTTCCTTTCTATGGTTACTGTGCTTTCGCACTCAATGAATGTCCAGGTTATTTAAAACGGTAGGTAATGCGTCCACGTGTCAAATCATATGGTGACATTTCCACTTGCACGCGGTCGCCAGGCAGGATACGGATATAATTCTTACGAATTTTTCCAGAAATCGTCGCCAAAACTTTGTGACCATTTTCAAGTTCAACAGTGAACATCGCATTCGGCATAGTATCTACTACTTTACCTTCAATTTCGATAACATCATCTTTTGCCAAGCAAAAGTACCTCCTTAAAAATCCCCGAAAGATACAAGTGTATCTAAAAAGTCGGACTGATATATTATAGCACACTGACTGACAAATAACAAGCCCTCTATTTATTTTTTTCCTTTATTTTTCTTTCTATTTTAATATTAACCGGTTGACATTTAATAGGAGGCGTGTTATCATTAACCAGTAAACGAAAGGAGAGGGATTATGCATACAAATTTAGAAACCCAAATTGATCAATTTTTATCTCAAGTCATGCAATTTGCTGAAAATAAGCACGAAATTCTTCTCGGAAAGTGTCAGAGTGATATTAAATTAACTTCTACTCAAGAACACCTCCTGATGCTCCTGAACGGAGAACCAACAACAAATGCTCGGATGGCAGAAACCCTCTCGGTTTCCCCTGCTGCCATCACCAAAGCTTTAAAAAAGTTACAAGATTTAGAACTTATATCGCCCACCAAAAGTAAGACCGATGAACGTGTTGTTTTATGGAATCTAACAGAAAAAGCACTGCCCATTGCACGTGAACACGCTGCACATCACGAGGCAACACTAGACAGTTATCAGCAACTTACACAGAAATATACAGAAGATGAACAAAAAGTAATCCAAGACTTTCTTCATCAACTTGCTGAAAAATTTAAGTAGTTTAGAAAGTAAATAAAAATTATGCCTTATATTGATGTTCAAAATGTAAGCTTTTATTATGACAACAATCCTGTTTTAGAAGATGTGAGTTACTCCGTTAACCCGGGGGAGTTCGTAACTTTGACCGGAGAAAACGGTGCTGCAAAGTCAACGCTAATCAAAATAACGCTCGGTATTTTAAAACCGAAGTCAGGTAAAATCATCATCGCACGCCACGACACACAAAATCGCCGTTTACGTATCGCCTACGTCCCACAACAAATCTCAAGTTTTAATGCAGGCTTTCCCTCAACTGTTCATGAATTTGTTCGTTCTGGACGCTACCCACGCAAAGGTTGGTTCCGCAAACTTAATGCACATGATGAGGAACACGTGGAAGCTGCGCTTAATGCTGTAGGCATGTGGGATTTTCGCCATAAAAAAATCGGAGAACTTTCCGGTGGACAAAAGCAACGTATCATCATTGCCCGTACGTTCGCTTCTGACCCTGATGTATTTGTTCTGGATGAACCAACTGTCGGCATGGACGATGTAACCACAGAAGCCTTTTACGAGCTCATGGCTCATGCTGCACATGAGCATGGTAAAAGCGTCCTCATGGTTACACACGATCCTGATTCTGTTAAAAAATACATGGACCGAAACATCCATCTCGCTCGAGACAAAAATGGAAAATTTGAATGTTTTGAAGTCCATGGCACTCCTAATGGAAAAATGAAAAAGGAGGTAAAAGCTAATGCTTGAAATCCTCTCTTATGACTTTATGCGTAACGCCTTACTGGCGACAACAGCTATCTCACTCTTTGCACCACTTCTCGGTGTTTTCCTTGTCCTTCGTCGTCAGTCCTTACTCTCTGATACACTCTCGCACGTTTCTCTAGCAGGTGTTGCTTTCGGAGTCCTTTTTAGTTTAAATCCCACATGGACAACTTTAATTGTCGTTATTATTGCTGCTATCTTTATGGAATTTCTCCGGACTGTCTATAAAAATTACCTTGAGCTCGCAACGGCTATTTTAATGTCTGCTGGGCTCGCTTTAGCCATGTTTATTATCAATGTGGCAGGAAGTAAAACCAGCATTAGTATCGACCAATACCTTTTTGGTTCTATTGTAACTATTGCTACCCCACAAGTTGTAATGCTCTACATCATCGCTCTGATTGTTCTTGCTGGCTTTATATTCTTTCTCCGTCCACTTTATGTGATGACTTTTGATGAGGATACAGCCTTAGTAGATGGTCTTCCCGTTCGTGCTATGTCAATGATTTTTAATATTGTAACTGGTTTGGCGATTGCTTTGATGATTCCTGCCTGTGGCGCCCTACTAGTTTCTGCAATTATGGTTTTACCTGCTAGTGTATCTATGCTTATTGGAAAATCCTTTAAGACCGTACTTATTTGGTCAGTTATCATTGGTTTTATTGGTATGAACAGTGGATTAATCATCTCCTATTACTTCAATGCGCCTGCAAGTTCTGCGATTACCTTGATCTTCGTTGCACTTTTTTTAATTGTTTCCTTATTGAAGCGTCTTTTCCGAAGATAAACAAACAAAAAACACTGAAATAATGTTCAGTGTTTTTTTGTTCTATTTTAGCCAAGAACAGCTTGAATATCTTCGGTTACTTTCTCCATAGCTTGTCCGCCATCGATTGATTTAACTAAACCAAGTTCTGTATAGTGTTTCAAGATTGGCGCTGATTCTTTGATATTTACTTCTAGGCGATTTTTAACTGTTTCTGGAACATCATCGGCACGTTGATAAAGGTCATGTCCTCCACATACATCACATGTGCCTTCAACTTTTGTAGGTTTGAAGAGTTTGTGATATGTTGCGCCACATGTACGGCAGATATAACGTCCACTTAAGCGTTCGACCAAGATATCTGGGTTTACTTCGATGTTGATGACTGCATCAAGTTTAATGCCAAGTTCTACCAACATTTTGTCCAAAGCTTCTGCTTGGTCAAATGTACGTGGATAACCATCAAGCAAGAATCCTGAAGCTTTGATGTCATCTTGTGCCAAACGTTCTTTGACGATACCGTTTGTTACTTCATCTGGAACCAATGCTCCTTTGTCGATATAAGATTTAGCAAGTTTGCCCATCTCAGTTTCATTTTTCATCGCTGCACGGAACATATCTCCTGTAGAGATGTGATTCACACCGTAATTTTTAACGATAAATTCTGCCTGTGTACCTTTACCTGCGCCTGGCAAGCCCATGATTAACAAGTTCATTGTTTTCTCCCGTTTTCTTCTTACAAGTTTTACTATAGATGCTGCAACTCTTGCTTATGAGGTTACAGACAACATAATATAAATTATACCTTAATATTTTACCGCATTTCTTACGATAAATAAAGAAAAACCTTGCCGAAGCAAGATTTTTTTAGCCTTCAATCGGATTATCCATAAATCCTTTGTAGTTTTTCTTGTAAAGATAACCTTCAAGCTGTTTAACTGCTTGAATAGCCACCTGAATCAAGATCAGAAGGGAAGTCCCTCCAAGTGCAACTATTTTTGGTAAGCCCCAAATGTTTTGAGCAACGATTGGTAAAATCGAGATAAAACCAAGGAATAAAGCTCCAACTGTTGCTAAACGGATAAGTAAACTTGAAACATATTTCTCCGTTCCTTTACCTGGACGAACTGAAGGGATATATGAACCTTGCTTTTGTAGATTTTCTGCCATCTTTTCTGGATTAACTTGTACAAAAGAGTAAAAGAAAGTAAAGAGGACAATCAGTAAACCATAAAGCAGCATCCCTGTCCATGTGTTATAAGAAAGAGCTTCTTGTAAACTGTTTAACCAACCCACATTGTTACCTTGAGCACGCTGCAAGAACTGCAAAATTGTTGCTGGAGCTGTTGTGATAGAACCTGCAAAGATTACCGGAATAACACCTGCTGGGTTGACACGAAGTGGCAAGTATGAACTTGTAGGTGCACCTTGTGTTAACTTTGTGTATTGAATAGGAACTTTACGCTCTGCTTGTTGTACAAATGTTGTAAAGTAAATAATTAATGCTGAAGAAACAACCAAGATACCGACCATTACCCATGACATTGGAATTTGACTCGGGCGAACATTTACAAACCATTCCGTATAAACTTCATGAATGGCACTTGGTATACCCGAAACGATACCCGCAAAGATGATAACAGAAATACCAGAACCAAATCCTTTTTCATTGATTTGTTCACCCATCCATGTCACAACCATTGATCCTGTTGTCAAAATGACCCCAATCATCAAATAAGTTTGCCAGTTAGGATTTTGTACGATATTTGCCGTGCTCATAGCTTGGAAACCTGCGGTAATACCAATAGATTGAGCCATAGCCAAAACTAAAGTAATATAACGTGTGGCTTGATTAAGCTTACGACGTCCGATTTCCCCTTGTTTTGACCACTCTACAAACTTAGGCAAAATATCCATTTGTAAAAGTTGAACGATAATTGATGCTGTGATGTAAGGTGATACCCCCATAGCAAATAATGAGTAGTTTTGCATGGCATTACCAGACACCAAGTTCATCATGTTCAAGAATGGTAAATCACTCAGGGCATTCAAGTTTTCAACATTGATCCCCGGTACTGTGATATGCGCACCTAATCGAAAGACAAACAGAATAAAGATGGTGAAGATAATCCGTGCTCTTACATCTTTTATTTTGAAAGCTTCCTTTAGAGTTTTGAAAAACATAATTTCCCTCTAAACTTTCTTAAAAATTAACCCTATAAAATAAGCGGTTGAAAATCAACCGCCAATTGAATTATTTTGCTTCAAGAAGTTCTACAGAACCACCAGCAGCTTCAATAGCAGCTTTCGCAGCAGAAGATGCTTTAGCAACATTAACCTTAAGGTTTTTCACTGTCAATTCGCCGTTAGCAAGAACTTTGATACCAGATTTAACATCTTTGATGATTTTGGCAGCTACAAGAGTTTCAGCTGTAACTTCAGCACCATCACCAAGACGGTTTAAAGTGTCAAGGTTTACGATTGCGTATTCTTTACGGTTTACGTTAGTAAATCCGCGTTTTGGAAGACGACGGAACAATTCTGTTTGTCCACCTTCAAAACCAGGACGTACGCCACCACCTGAACGTGATTTTTGACCTTTTTGTCCACGACCAGATGTTTTACCGTTACCAGATGAAGTACCACGACCTACACGGTTGCGAACTTTACGGCTGCCTTCAGCAGCTTTCATTTCATGAAGTTTCATGTTTTCTCCTTATTTTGTACAATGCTGCCGCCTCGCTCCACTCTAAGGAAGGATGGAGTTCAACTCGCCTGTACTTTTTTCTAATTTTGGGCTTTTAAACCTTTTCCATTTTACTAAATTTACTCTGAAAAAGCAAATCATTCCATAGCTTTCTTTTGAGAGACAGAGATAGAAAAAAGAGTATATCTTTCATACCCTTTTTTTATTTTATTTTGCTGGAACTTCAATTTTTCCTGAAACAATATCAGCTTTTGCTGCTTCAACTGCTTTCCAAGCTTCATCTGAAGCATTATCTCGAGCAAGTGTTACACCACCGTTAGAAAGATCATACTTGAGTTTTTCGCCACCAGGGAATTTTCCTTTTTCTGTTCTATTAGCAATGTCTTTAACTGCATTTCCCACTTCTTTGACTGTTGAAACAAGAACAAAGTTTGATTTTTTACCGTCTTTTGATGTATAACCACCTAGGTATTCTTGGTCTTGGTCAACACCAATAACCCAGACTTTGTCTTCTTCTTTTCTTGTTTCATTTAAATTCTTAGCTTCTGTAAACAAGCCTGTTCCAACGCTACCTGCTGCTTGATAAATAACGTCTGCACCACTTGCATACATTGCAGAAGCCATTGTTTTACCTTTACCTGCATCTGTGAAAGATTGAGCATATTGTACATCAACTTTAATGTCTGGAGATACTGATTTGGCACCTGCTGTAAATCCTGTTTCAAAAGCAGCAAGCACGTCTGACTTGATCCCACCGATGAAACCAACATGGTTTGTTTTACTTGTTTTTGCTGCTGCAACACCCGCAAGGTAAGCTGACTGTTGATCTGCAAAAGTTGCAGAGACAACATTGTCTTTACCTTCGATTACAGAATCAATAACAGCAAATTTTGTATCAGGATTATTTTGTGCGGCTTGAGAAGTTGCTTCTTGTAAGACAAAACCAATACTAAACACAAGATCATAACCACCTGAAACGGCCGAATTAAAGTTTGAAGTGAATTCAGCTGGAGAGTTAGATTGGAAGTAGTTAATTCCTTTTCCTTTTGAAAGCCCGTTATCTTTCCCCCAAGCTTGAAGACCTTCCCAAGCTGATTGGTTAAATGAGCGATCATCAACCCCATCGTTACCTAAAACGAGGGCTGCATTAAGGTCTGTTTTTCCTTGCGATCTTTCTGTATTGCGCCCTCCGCAACCTGCAAGTACAATTACTGATGCAAGTGCTACTGTCGCAAGTGCAAAAATTCGTTTGTTCATTCTTCTCTTCCTTTCACATTTAAAAACAATTATACCTTAAAATTTAATGTACATTTTTACTTATTTTATTCGACATCTTGAAAATTTTTACAATTTCCTCAGAAAAAAAGTCCAGATAATCTGAACTTTTTTTAATTATTATTTAACTTCTTCAATTGTTACCAAGTGTGAAATTGAATTAGCCATGCCGCGAAGCGCTGCATTGTCTTCTTTCACAACTGATGAACCAAGTTTACCAAGGCCAAGTGCAACAACAGTTTTACGTTGTGCAGGGATACGGCCGATTGGTGATTTTACCAATGTAATTTTGATTTGAGCCATGATATCCTCCTTATGCCAAATCGCTTACTGATTTGCCGCGGAGTTCCGCAACTTCTTCAGCGCGTTTCAATTGTTGCAAACCTTCAACTGTTGCACGAACAACGTTGATAGCTGTGTTTGAACCTAATGATTTAGATGTTACGTCAGCAACACCTGCGAGTTCGAGGACGGCACGAACGGCACCACCTGCGGCAACTCCAGAACCTTCTACAGCTGGTTTGATAAGGATTTTACCACCGCCGAATACACCAAGTACTTCGTGAGGTACAGTAGTTCCTACCATAGGAACTGTCACGATGTTTTTCTTAGCTGCTTCGATAGCTTTACGGATTGCTTCTGGAACTTCTTGAGCTTTACCAGTACCGAAACCTACGCGACCGTTACGGTCACCAACTACAACAAGTGCAGCAAAGCGGAGACGACGTCCACCTTTAACAACTTTAGTAACGCGGTTAATACCAACAACGCGTTCTTCGAATTCTTTAACTTCTTCGTTTCTAGCCATTTTAATGATTACCCCTTTCCTTAGAATTTCAATCCAGCTTCACGTGCAGCTTCTGCAAGTGCTTGGATACGTCCGTGATAGAGATAACCACCGCGGTCAAATACAACTGCTTCGATGCCTTTAGCTTTAGCAGCTTCAGCAACAAGTTTACCAACTTCAGCAGCTTGTTCTGTTTTAGTACCAGTCAATTTGAGTGATGATGCAGATGCAAGTGTTACAGCTGCTTCGTCATCAATAACTTGTGCATAAATGTTTGTGTTTGAACGGAATACGTTCAAACGTGGAGTCTCAGCAGTACCTGAGATTTTTCCGCGAACGCGAATGTGGCGTTTTTGACGGAGTTTGTTTTTATCTGGTTTAGAAATCACAATTCTACCTCTTTAAATATTTTATATTTCGATAGTTTCTGCCATCGATTTTCTTGCAAAAAATGCAAGCGGGAAGTTTCTGTTTGTACAGAATTTTGGCAAACTTACATTCACCAAATGACGGATCATAATCTCAAAGAGATTATTTACCAGTTTTACCTTCTTTACGACGTACGAATTCGCCAACGTAACGAATACCTTTACCTTTATAAGGTTCTGGTGAACGACGGCTACGGATGTAAGCAGCTGTTTGACCAACTACTTCTTTATCTGAACCTGAAACGTTGATGTGTGTAGCATCTGGAACTTCGAAAGTGATTCCTGCTGGAGCTTCGATTTCGTCTGGGTGAGATTTACCAACAGCCAATACAAGTTTTGAACCTTGAAGTTGTGCACGGTAACCAACCCCGATCATTTCGAGTTCTTTACGGAAACCTTCGCTAACACCAACAACCATGTTGTTGAAGTTTGCACGAGTTGTTCCGTGGATAGTTTTCATTTCTTTAGAATCATCTGGACGTTTGAATGTTACTTCAGAACCATTGATTTCCATTGTGATTGCTTCTGCAAATGTACGAGTCAATTCGCCTTTAGGGCCTTTAACTGTTACTGTTGCGCCATTTTGTTCAACTGTTACACCAGCTGGCAAAACAACGACTTTATTACCAATACGTGACATGTTTTTTTACCTTTTCTGTTAAATTATCAAGAGTATTTCTACTACCTGTTTTCACAATTATAATACTTTCAGCTTACGGGTAAAAGATTACCAGATGTAAGCAAGAACTTCACCACCGATGTTCTTAGAACGTGCAGCTTTGTCAGTTACAACGCCTTCAGAAGTTGAGATGATTGCTGTACCAAGTCCATTAAGTACGCGTGGTACTTCGTCAGATTTAACGTAAACACGGAGACCTGGTTTAGAGATACGTTTCAAGTTAGTGATAACTTTTTCGTTGTTTTTTCCGTATTTCAAGAATACACGGATAACACCTTGTTTGTTATCTTCAACGTACTCAACGTCTTTCACATAACCTTCAGCTTTGAGGATTTCTGCGATTTCACGTTTGATTTTTGAAGCAGGTGCTTCAACAACTTCGAAACGACGCATGTTTCCGTTACGGATACGTGTGAGGAAGTCTGCAATTGGGTCTGTCATTACCATAATGTAATTTCTCCTTATTTGTAGTTTGGGTTTGTTCAATCCCACTTTCAAATTAATGAGGTCTTTTTAAAAAGACCGAACTTATATAGTTTATCAAATTATTTCTCTCGTGTCAATAGGCTCGGGTGTTTCTTCCCTCATTTAATTTTAGAATAATAAAAAACACAGACCTTAAAAAAGCTGTGTTTCCTCAATTAATATATATGGTAGACTAAAAAGCTATTCTTCTCTCTCTTTGGCTTTTTCCTGAAGAATCGAGGTTTTGGAAAAAGAAAACATTTGAAAGACAAGGAAACTTAATAAGATACAAATGATAAGTAGTTCCATCTTCTACTCCCCATTTTCTTCTAACACCTGCATGGCATTCAAAGCTTCTTTCCAGGTTGGTACTGAAAAACCAATAGCTTCTGTTTTCTTTAAACTTAATGTGGAGTTGTAAGGTCGTTTTATATTTGATGCAAGCTCTACTGAAGCAATGGGTAAAAGCTTGACTTCATCTTTGTGTAAGATATATTTTGCAAAATCAAACCAAGAAAGATTTTCAGTTTCAGCTTTTGCGTTAGACAGATGGTAGATGCCATATTCCGGTTTATGCTGCACCAAGTAAATCATAAAATCAGCTAAAGTTCTGGTCCAAGTTGGACAACCAAATTGATCATTGACCACCATAATTACTTGATCATCTTTATTCTTGGCTTTATTTTTCATAGTGGAGACAAAATTATTACCGTAACATCCAAAAAGCCAGCTTGTACGGATGATATAATGCTCGGTGGTGTTGCTCCGCACAGCATTTTCTCCCAATAGTTTTGTATAGCCATAGTGGGTTTGCGGTTGTGGAAGATCGTCTACTTCCCATTCTTTCCCAAGCGCTAAGTCGCCGCTGAAGACATAATCAGTGGAAACATAGAGTAACAATGCCCCCACCTGCTCGGCGGCTTGCGCGATATTTTCGGTACCAACAGCATTGACCTGCTCGGCTAAATGTCGCTCTTCTTGTTCTGCTTTTTCGACCGCAGTATAGCCTGCACAAAGATAAATAATTTGTGGTTTATGACGAGAAAAATACGCATCGACTGCAACTTTATCGGTGATATCTAGCTCGTGTGATCCCGTAGCCAGATAAGGAATTCTTTGTGCATCAAACCGTAAACAAAGTTCCCGTCCTAATAAACCATTCTTTCCTATAATCAGATTCATTCTTGACTTTCTAGTGACTGAATCACTTCACGCAACTGTTTAACGGAGTTTTTAAAAGCTTTACGTTCGTATGCATCAATGTTTAATTCGATAATTTCTCTTACACCGGTTTGGTTTACAACAGACGGCACACCAGTGAAGATGCCTTCTTCTCCATATTGGCCTTCTAAGTATGATGAAACAGGGAGAACTGCTTGTTCATTATTAAGAATAGCTTTTACTATTCTAGCTGTACTCATTCCGATACCGTAATAAGTCGCCTTTTTACGGTCAATAATTTCATAAGCTGCATTTTTAACCTTGTCTGATAAAGTTTGTAAATCGGCAACTTCTAAGCGGTTGTTTTGCACGATAAACTCAAGAATTGGTTTACCACCAACCGTCGTATGTGACCATACCGCAACTTCTGAATCCCCATGTTCACCAATGATATAACCGTGGATGCTCCGAGGATCCATCTCAAGTTTTGTCGCGAGTTCTTTACGAAAACGTGTCGTATCTAAGGTTGTTCCTGTTCCGACAACCCTTGAAGCTGGTAGACCTGAGGCTTTCCAAGCACAGTAAGTCAGGACATCTACAGGATTAGATGCAATAACAAAGACACCATCAAAACCAGACTTCATTACCTCCTTCACAATAGATTTCATGATTTTCGCATTTGTATCTACAAGTTCTAAACGTGTTTGCCCTGGTTTTTGATTAATTCCTGCTGTAATGACAACCACATTTGCATCTTTGCATTCTTCATAGCCACCAGATTTGACATTTACATTTTCTTGACCCCAAGCAATTCCATCAAGAAGGTCTAAAGCTTCACCCTCAGCCTTTTCCTGATTTACATCGATCAGCACAAGGTCATTGACAATCCCTTGGTTAATCATCGAGTAAGCAATGCTTGTTCCGACAAATCCTGTTCCGACAACGACTACTTTTCTATTTGTTACTTGCATATTTACACTTCCTTCTGTATTATTTCTCTATCTCTATATTAAGCCATAATTAAGCATTTGTAAAATGAATTAATTTAATAATAGATATTAATTTATTTAATTAAATTTGGCGTTTATACTGGTGCAGAAAAATACTGCTCATTCGATAATAGCGTGGGGCAAACTGTCGAATATTTTCGGAATGATAGCCCACTAAAAATTTATTGTGATCAACAATCAGAGGTGTCTGTAACATCTCGACATTTTTACTAAGATAAACAATTGCTTCATTAAAATGCATCTGTTGGAGCTGGAGAATCTTCCAGTGCAAATCCTCGGTGCAGCGTTTCGTAGACTTCACGATGTCATCAATTCCGTTTTCGGTTAATCTAAGCATATACGACAAGTCTTCACAGCTCACACAATCTATCGTACATTTTCGGTAAGGAATATGGTGGGCATTCAGCCAGTTTATCGCCTTTCTACTGGATAAACAAGAGTTGCGATAGTAGATAGTAATCATTTTTTCTCCTTTATTATGTCTGTGTTTTTTCTATAAACATTGTAGAGTTTTCTTTTTAATTTGTAAAATAAATCTATTTAATCTCAAACATTAATAAATATAATCAAAAGTTTCGGTTATTAATTAATATACATAATCACAACTATAAAAAAGATTCATTTTACCTATTTATGACTTTGTAGTATACTGAAAGCGTAGTTAATCACTCAATCATGTTAAAGACACCTTGAAAAGTTTTCTGGTCCTTAGAAAAGACCCTTTACCCTAAAAAATTTATGATAAAAAACAATTACAATTCTCTTTTCAATCTGTTAAAAAACTTGATTTTAGAGCAGTACTTCCATACTGCTTTTTTTTTATAAAAAAAAAGGAATAAATTCCTTTTATTACCCTTTATAATCCAATACTTCTGCGATATGAAGGATATCCGTACTTACTTTTCGTAAATTATTAAGAATTCGAATATCTTCAAAGTCTGCTCGTAGTAAATCTCTATTGACTTGAGTAAGATTAAAAATTTCTCGTTCTAACTTTTCAATCTCATAAAGTATTGTTTCTTCTTCCTGATATTTTTTATCTTTAAAGAACATAAAAACTCGATTGAGCATTCTTTCTATTAATGGTACGATGGCCTCCATGACCAGCTTAATAGCCAATTCATTTTTTTCCTTGTCGACTTCCTCCTCGGAATAATCATAATCTTTTAGAGTCAGTGCGATGTCTTTTGTACATGCTTCAATCTGAGCCAGATAATTTATTATTTTATACGCTCTTCCGACAGAAATAGCATAACTGTCTTTTAAATCAACTGTATTAAGATTGACAAGTGTACGGTTTATTTCCTGAA
This sequence comes from Lactococcus formosensis, assembly GCF_018403745.1. Lineage (GTDB taxonomy): Bacteria > Bacillota > Bacilli > Lactobacillales > Streptococcaceae > Lactococcus > Lactococcus formosensis. The sequence continues at coordinate 62,833 of NZ_BOVP01000002.1, forward strand.
CTAAGTAGTTAATCAAAGTTTCGTTCGTAAGGATTATGTTGTCTTTTTTCACACTTTGAACATTCGTCCCTTCGACAAAATCCTCCTGTACAAGTTCAAATGTTCTTTGAATTTCTTTAAGAATATGCTCGACTTCAATTTCAGGTGTATGGAGTAACCTTCGGTCAATAAATTTTAGTTTGAGCTGTGCTGTACCATCTGGTGTATTTTTAATACTCTTTTCAGCTAGAGCAATAATAAATCTCGAGAGCGGCAGCAAAATAAAAAGTGTTGCAACATTAAAAACAATATGTGCATAAACCAGCTGTAGCGCAATATTCTCGGAAGTATTCTGAATAAGACTCACAAACCCAAAAGGCAAAACAGTCAAAACAGTGAAAATAAGCGCTCCAATAATATTGAACCATACGTGCACCATTGCAGCTCGCTTGGCTGTTTTATTTCCACGGAGTGAAGCTAGGAGAGTCGTCACAACAGTCCCCACATTAAAACCATATAGGATAAATATAGCTTGATGCAAATCTACTACAATCCCCGCAGTAACCATCGTCAATAAAATACCTACTGAAGCAGTTGAACTTTGGATCAAAGCGGTAACAGCAAAACCAACCAATAAACCCACGAGGGGCATTTGCGTATGAGTAAAGAGTTCTGCCATGAGAGGAGCTTCTCTTAAAGGTACCATAGAGACACTCATCAAATTTAGCCCTAAAAATAAGAGCCCAAACCCTAGCAAAATCATCCCCATATGATTGAAAGCTTTGCGCTTCATAAACAGCGTAGCAATCGTGCCGATAAAGATAACAAAGGGAACAATGTCTTGAATATTAAATGTAAATAAAATGCCCGTTAAGGTCGTGCCAGCGTTGGCCCCCATAATGATTCCTGCAGCTTGACTCAGATTCATTAATGAAGAATCAATAAATCCTAAAACCATGACCGTTGTTGCTGTCGAACTTTGAATGATAGCTGTTATAATAAAACCTAAAAGAGCGCCAAACCATTTATTCCGTGTTAAACGTTGCAATATTTTTTTTAATTGAGATCCGGCAATCAAGCTTAAACCATCACTCATCAAGCTCATACCGTATAAAAAAAGGCCCAAACCGCCTAATAAGAAAAAGATGTCGTAGATGGTCATCATAAATTCTCCAGTTTTAATTCATGCTCAATTTGTTATTCCTTATATTTAAGTATATCTCATTTTAATTTCATAAAGAAATAATATCGTAACAAAGCCTCTTTTATAAAACAAAAAAACTTTCTCATTTGAGAAAGTATTTTTATATGTTAGAACCACAATCCCCCGTGGAGATTGCATGGGCAATAAGCTAAGCTTCTGACATGCCCTTTTTATATCAATTTCAAATTACCAAGATGCTTTCTTAACGCCTGGAAGTTGACCTTTGTAAGCCAACTCACGAAGACAGATACGGCAAAGTTTAAATTTGCGGTAAACTGAATGTGGGCGTCCGCAGCGTTCGCAACGAGTGTAGGCTTGCGTTGAGAATTTTGCAGGGCGTTGGTTTTTAACAACCATAGATTTCTTAGCCATTAGTTATTCTCCTATCCTATTATTTAGCAAACGGCATGCCAAGTTTAGCAAGCAATTCATGTGATTCTTCGTCAGTGTTCGCAGTTGTTACGATAACAACATCCAAACCACGTACTTTATCAACATCATCGTATGAGATTTCTGGGAAGATCAATTGTTCTTTCACACCAAGTGTGTAGTTTCCGCGTCCATCAAACGCTTTGTTTGATACACCGTGGAAGTCACGTACACGTGGAAGAGAAACAGTTACGAGTTTATCCAAAAATTCGTACATGCGTTCGCCACGAAGAGTTACTTTCGCACCGATAGCTTGACCTTCACGAAGACGGAAAGCCGCGATTGATTTTTTAGCTTTAGTAATCAACGGTTTTTGACCAGAGATCAAAGCCAATTCAGCAACGGCTTTGTCAAGGTTTTTAGAGTTGCTTACTGCATCCCCAACACCCATGTTAAGCACGATTTTTTCAACTTTTGGCACTGCCATGATTGAAGTGTAACCGAATTTTTCAGTCAATGCTGGTACTACTTCGTTAGAGTATTTTTCTTTTAAACGATTAGTCATATTCTTTCTCCTTCCCGTCTTAGTCTAGGACTTCGCCTGATTTTTTGTTGAAACGAACTTTTTTGCCGTCAACTTCTTTATAACCAACACGACCAGCTACACCGTTTTTGTCGAGCACTTGTACGTTAGAAACGTGGATAGGTGCTTCGATTTCAAGGATAGCGCCGTTTGGATTAACAGCGTCTGGTTTTTGGTGTTTCTTCATGATAGCAACACCTTCAACGATGACTTTGTTCATTTTTGGCAAAGCTTTGATTACTTTACCTGTTGTACCGCGGTCTTTACCTGCGATAACTTTTACAGTATCTCCAGTTTTTACAAACATTTGATATTCCTTTCTTACGCCCTCTGGGCACCCTACATGTAGGGGACTATTTCTATCTATGATAGAAGTGGATTTATAAATGTGGAATAAAATTCCTTTTGTTGATTTTGACATCAATAGCGGGATACTCTCCCGCTATTTCGACATCCTCTAAATATTAGAGAACCTCAGGTGCCAAAGAAACAATCTTCATGTAACCAGCTTCGCGAAGTTCACGAGCTACTGGGCCAAAGATACGTGTTCCTTTAGGTGTTTTATCGTCACGGATAATAACTGCTGCGTTTTCGTCAAATTTGATGTAAGATCCATCAGGACGTTTAGCACCAGATTTAGTACGAACGATAACAGCTTTAACAACTTCACCTTTTTTAACAGCTCCACCAGGGGCAGCTGATTTTACTGTAGCTACGATAACATCACCAATACCAGCGAATTTACGGCTTGAACCACCGAGTACACGGATAGTCAAGATTTCTTTGGCACCAGAGTTATCTGCAACTTTCAAACGGCTTTCTGTTTGAATCATGCTTTTTTCCTCCTAGTTAGCTTAGATAATTACAGCTTCTTCAACGATTTCGATCAAGCGGAAACGTTTGTCTTTTGAAAGAGGACGAGTTTCCATGATACGTACGATATCACCAGTTTTGGCAGTATTGTTTTCGTCATGAGCTTTGTATTTTTTAGAGTAGTTAATGCGTTTACCATAGACTGGGTGGTTACGTTTAGTTTCTACGACAACTGTGATAGTTTTATCCATTTTGTCTGAAACCACGCGGCCTTGATAAACTTTACGTTGATTACGTTCCATTTATGTATTTCTCCCGATCTATTTAGTCAATTCGCGTTGCACAGTTTTAACACGTGCAATTGTTTTCTTCACTTCGTCAAGTTTCGCTGTGTTTTCGAGACGACCAGCTGCAGCTTGGAAACGAAGTTCAAACAATTCTTTTTTCAATTCAGCTTCGCGTGTAGCCAATTCGTCGATTGACAAAGCGCGGAGATCCTTGAGAAGTGATTTTGTTTCGTTCAATTTCATTCTGCGTCACCTCGTTTTACAAATTTAGTCTTGACTGGAAGTTTGTGAGATGCAAGACGCAAAGCTTCACGTGCTACTTCTTCACTTACACCAGCAATTTCAAACATGATTTTACCACGTTTAACTGGTGATACCCAACCTTCAGGAGCACCTTTCCCTGAACCCATACGCACACCAATAGCTTTGGCTGTGTAAGATTTATGAGGGAAGATTTTAATCCAAACTTGACCGTTACGTTTCATGTAACGAGTCATAGCAATACGGGCTGCTTCGATTTGACGGTTAGTGATCCAGTGAGAAGTAGTCGCTTGAAGACCAAATTCACCGAATGCGATTTCTTTACCGCCTTTAGCTTCGCCACGCATTTTACCGCGGAATTCACGACGGTGTTTTACACGTTTTGGTACTAACATGGATTAATTTTCTCCTTTCACAGATTTTTTAGTTGGGAGAACTTCACCACGGTAGATCCAAACTTTAACGCCGAGTTTACCGTAAGTAGTGTCTGCTTCTTCCCAAGCATAGTCGATATCCGCACGCAATGTGTGGAGTGGAACTGTACCTTCAGAGTATCCTTCTGCACGGGCGATGTCCGCACCGTTCAAACGACCAGATACTTGAGTTTTGATACCTTTAGCTCCTGCACGCATAGCACGTTGGATAGCTTGTTTTTGAGCACGACGGAAAGCGATACGTGCTTCAAGTTGTTTAGCAATTCCTTCACCAACTAAGTGAGCATCCAAGTCAGGACGTTTGATCTCAACGATGTTGATGTGAACTTGTTTACCAGTGAGTTTGTTGAGGTCTGCACGGAGTGCATCAACGTTAGCACCAGATTTACCGATAACCATACCTGGTTTTGCAGTGTGCAAAGTAACGATAACTTTGTTTACAGCACGTTCTGTTTCAATAAGTGAAACTGAAGCATCAGCAAGTTTTGTTTGAACGAGTTGGCGAATTGCCAAATCTTCGTGAAGGTAATCCGCATATTCTTTCTCAGCATACCATTTGGCATCCCAGTCGCGAATAACGCCAACACGCATACCAATTGGATGAATTTTTTGACCCACGATTTTACCTCCTTATTCTTTCTCAGCCACTACTACTGTAATGTGGCTAGTACGTTTGTTGATTGGTGAAGCTGAACCTTTCGCACGTGGACGGAAACGTTTCATTGTTGGTCCTTCGTTGACGAAAGTTTCGCTAACTACCAAGTTAGCTTTTTCAAGACCAAAGTTGTTTTCTGCATTAGCGATAGCTGAGTTCATTACTTTAAGAACTTCTGCAGCACCTTTAGTCGGTGTGAATTTCAAGATTGCGATTGCATCCGCAACACGTTTACCACGAATCAAGTCTGTAACAAGACGAGTTTTACGAGGTGAAACGCGAACTGTTTTTGCAGTTGCTTTAGCTGAAGTGATTTCTGCCATTTTGTTCTCCTCCTATTAACGTCTAGTTTTCTTGTCGTCAGCAGCGTGACCACGGTATGTACGAGTTGGTGCAAATTCACCTAATTTGTGTCCAACCATATCTTCTTGAACATAAACGGGAACGTGTTTGCGACCATCGTAAACAGCAATTGTAAGTCCTACAAAGTTAGGGTAGATTGTAGAACGACGTGACCAAGTTTTGATCACTGATTTCTTTTCGGCGTTTTCTTGAGCTTCGACTTTTTTCATCAAATGCTCGTCAGCGAAAGGCCCCTTCTTAAGACTACGACTCATGTTTTTGAGTTCTCCTTTAAATTTGATACCACGCTGGCTACTAGGGCCAGGTTGGCGGATGATTTATATAGACATCTTCTCGACATCTTACTAAAGTTGACAAGCTTTATCAATTTTAGCAAGACGCCGAGAAGGCATCTCAATAAAATATCTTACACACAGATATAAGTTTATCTTTTAAATAAAAGTAATCTTTATCTTATGCTGCAAAATTATTTATCGTTGATACGTTTAACAATAAGTTTGTTAGAACGTGCGTTTTTGTTACGCGTTTTGAGACCAAGAGCTGGTTTGCCCCATGGAGTCATTGGTGATTTACGACCAACAGGTTGTTTACCTTCACCACCACCGTGTGGGTGATCATTCGGGTTCATTACAGAACCACGAACTGTTGGACGGATACCACGCCAACGTGTACGACCGGCTTTACCGTAGTTGATCAAGTTGTGTTGTTCGTTACCAACTGTACCAACTGTAGCACGACAAGTTGAAAGAATCATACGCATTTCGCCTGATTGAAGACGAACAAGTGTGTATTTACCTTCTGTACCAAGTACTTGTGCAGATGTACCAGCTGAACGTACGAGTTGTCCACCTTTACCAGGTTTCATCTCGATGTTGTGGATCAAAGTACCAACTGGGATGTTAGCAAGTGGCAATGCGTTACCAACTTTGATATCTGATTCAGGACCAGATACAACTGTCATACCAACTTCAAGACCTTTAGGTGCAAGAATGTATGATTTGATACCATTTTCGTATACGATAAGCGCGATATTCGCTGAACGGTTTGGATCGTATTCGATTGTAGCAACTTTAGCTTTTACGTTATCAGTTGTACGTTTGAAGTCGATCAAACGGTATTTACGTTTGTGTCCGCCACCATGGTGACGTACTGTAATGCGGCCAAGGTTGTTACGACCAGCGTTTTTGCTAAGACTTACAAGCAAGCTCTTTTCAGGAGTACTTGTAGTGATTTCTGCAAAATCGCTACCAGTCATGTTACGACGACCGTTTGTGGTAGGTTTGTAAACTTTAATTCCCACGATTTTCCTCCTCTATTATTCTGCGTCTTCGCCGAAGATATCAATAGATTTTGAACCTTCAGTCAAAGTGATAATTGCTTTTTTGTAGCCAGGTTTGAAACCTGTGTAACGACCAACACGTTTAGCTTTAGGCTTAACGCTGATTGTGTTTACAGATGCAACTTGAACACCTTCAAATGCTGCTTCAACAGCTTGTTTGATAAGGAGTTTGTGTGCGCGAGCATCTACTTCAAAAGTGTATTTCTTTTGATCCATTGCTTGCATAGAAGCTTCTGTAATAATTGGTTTACGGATTACGTCATAAAGAGACATTATGCAAGAACCTCCTCAATTTGAGACAGAGCTGCTTGAGTAGCAAGAACTTTGTCAGTGTTTACAAGATCAAGTACGCTTACTGAGCTAGCAGTTGATACTTTCACGTTTTTAAGGTTACGAGCAGAGAGTTCTGCAAATTCGTTACCTTCGTTAGGAAGAACAACAAGCACTTTACGTTCGATTGAAAGAGCTTCAAGAACTTTAGCGAATTCGCTAGTTTTTGGTGCTGAGAAGTTCAACTCGTCAACAGCCAAGAGTGTGTTGTCGATAACTTTTTGTGAGTAAGCTGATTTAAGAGCCAACTGACGTACTTTTTGTGGAAGTTTGTAAGCATAGCTACGTGGGTTAGGACCGAAGACAGTACCACCACCACGGAATTGTGGTGAGCGGATTGAACCTTGACGGGCACGTCCAGTTCCTTTTTGACGCCATGGTTTTTTACCGCCACCAGATACGAGTGAACGGTTTTTATGAGCGTGTGTACCTTGACGGAGGCTAGCACGTTGTGAAAGAACGACATCAAATACTACAGTTTCGTTTGGTTCGATACCAAACACTGCATCGTTAAGTGTTACTTCACCAGCTTGTGTGCCGTCTTGTTTAAATAATGATACTTTTGCCATTATAATCTATCTCCTTTCCTTATTATTTAGATTTGATCGCTGATTTAATAACGATCAATGATTTTTTAGATCCAGGTACGTTACCTTTTACAAGGATAACGTTTTGTTCTGGAAGTACTTGAGCGATAACAAGGTTTTGTACAGTAACTTTTTTGTTACCCATACGTCCTGCAAGGCGTTTACCTTTAGGAACTTTGTTAGCTGCAACAGGACCCATTGAACCAGGACGACGGTGGTAACGTGAACCGTGAGCCATTGGCCCGCGTGATTGACCCCAACGTTTGATTGGTCCTTGGAAACCTTTACCTTTAGAAGTACCGGTAACATCAACGACATCTCCAGCTTCGAAAGTATCAACTTTAATTTCTGATCCAACTTCTAAGCCTTCGATTCCTTTGAATTCACGAATGAAGCGCTTAGGAGCTGTGTTAGCTTTAGCTACATGACCTTTGGCAGGTTTGTTAGACAAAACTTCACGTTTGTCATCGAAACCAACTTGAACAGCTTCATAACCGTCTGTATCGACAGTTTTTGTTTGAAGCACAACGTTCGGAGTTGCTTCGATCACAGTTACGGGGATCAATTCACCGTTTTCTGTGAAGATTTGAGTCATTCCCACTTTTTTCCCTAAGATTCCTTTTGACATGAGAATTACCTTTCTTATAATTTAATTTCGATGTTTACGCCACTTGGAAGATCAAGTTTCATCAATGAGTCAACAGTTTTTTGTGTTGGTTCGATGATGTCGATCAAACGTTTGTGTGTACGCATTTCAAATTGTTCGCGAGAGTCTTTGTATTTGTGAGTCGCGCGGATAACTGTGTAGACGCTACGGTCAGTTGGAAGTGGGATTGGACCACTTACTTCTGCGTTTGTACGTTTTGCAGTTTCTACAATTTTTTCAGCAGCAGCGTCAAGGATACGGTGTTCGTATGCTTTGAGGCGGATACGGATTTTTTTAGTTGCCATTTTTTCTCCTTCGTCTATTTGTTAATAGGCTAGCTCAGCGGGAAAACCGACACTGAAGTATGGCAATACTTTCGGGTGTGTCGCAACCTCTCGCTTCGTCGCTAATACTGTAATTTTTACAGCACCTATCTATTCTATCAAAGCGGCTTTGGCTTGTCAAGAGTATAATTCACTTTTATTTAATTTATTTTGCTTCAACTAAAATATGTTCTTGATACGCTTCCCCTTTATTACGCTGATATTTTGCGACAGAATAATTCACATGTTTTTAGAAATACTATATAATAGTAATAAATACATATTAATTTATATAGGAGATCTTATGATTAAAGAATTCAAAGAATTTATTTTACGTGGTAATGTCTTAGACTTGGCAGTTGGTGTTATCATTGGTGCTGCTTTTACGGCCATTGTCACTTCTTTGGTAAATAACCTTATCAACCCACTTATTGGTCTTTTTGTTCAAGATGGTGCTTTAACACAAATGTCAGTTAAGGTTGCTGGTGCAACTTTTGCTTATGGTGCTTTCTTAAATGATGTTTTAAACTTCCTGATTACAGCCTTTGTCATCTTCATTCTCATAAAAGCCATCAACAAACTCTTCCCTAAAAAGGAAGAGGAGGAAGAGATTGTTTCTACTGATGAACTAGATACTTTACGCGAAATTCGTGATCTTTTGAAAGAAAAAGAACTTTCAAAATAAAATTTAATAAAAAACCTCTATTTATATATAGAGGTTTTTTATTTTGTAAGAGATCTTTTTAATCTCCTGTCAAAATTAAATTTTAAAAAAATGAAGCGGAAAAGATTATCTGCAAGTACAGCAAGCCAGATACCTTCTAATCCAAGAGTAAAGGTTTGACTCAGTATATATCCGAGACCCACACGTATAATAAGCATACCAATGATGGTCGTATATAAAGGAAACTTTGCATTGCCTATTCCTTGAAAAGCTGCCGTATAAGTGGTCGTTCCTGTGACAAAAAAAGTTGCCAAAAAAGAAAAAAGAATAACGATATTACTTGAAGCTATAGCGACAGTATCTGTGGTAAAAAGATTGCTTAAAGATGTAGAGACCAATACAAGAAGCAAACCAATACATAACATCATCCCTGTCGCCAACCAGTAAGTTCTTTTAATATATGATTGAATAGCTACATAGTTATGTTGTCCAAACTCTTGAGCAACCAAAATAACTGTTACAGTAGCTAACCCGAAAGCGGGCATATAGTTGAACTGAGTAATACTTTCCCCAATCGCATTTCCCGCAAAGACACGATCTCCAAGAGATATAATAAGCACCATAATCACCAAATCACCCAAACGCATCGCTAAACGTTCACCAGCAGCAGGAATGGTCAACAAAATCAGTTCTCTACTTATTTTTTCTGAGAAAAAGTTTTTCGTTGGTTGTAAATCCTTATCTTTGAGTTTCTTCCATAGATATAAAAGCGCTACTGCTCTTGAAAGGGTTGCACCTAAGGCAGCTCCCATGATTCCCATGTGAAAAACAAATATCAAAAGAGCTGAGAGAAAGATATTTAGAATATTGGTTAAAAGACTTGCATACATTGGTGTACGGCTGTCTCCATTTGCTCTGATAATAGCCCCAAAACTTGTCATTAAGGCCAGCAAAATAATTGTCCCCCCAACCAGAAGGAGGTACTCTTGACCTAAAGTCGCTACTTCTCCACGCCCGCCAAAAAAATGCACGAGAGGTTGCGCAAAAAGAGCAGTGAGGATTCCAATAGTCCCTCCCAATAAGACCGTCAGTTTTATTCCTGCATTCACCATTTTTTTGGACATTGCACGTGCCAAGAAACTTGATAAAATTGTCCCTAAAGCAATGAAAACGGCCTGATAAACGGTGATAATATTATTGGCTAGTGACACGCCTGCTACAGCTGTGAGGCCAATTCGGGTGACCAGAAAAGTGTCACTAATTCCTACTAGCATTTGCAGAAAGTTCTCAACAACTGCCGGCAGGGCGAATTTTAATATTTCTTTTGTAGATTTCATATACTTAATAAATAAGAGCGCACCCTTAATGATACGCTCTTATTTTTTATCCTTCAACTTCTTCAATTTGGTGTAAGTCAAGTTCTACTGGAGTTTCACGACCAAACATATCGACCATAACTTTAATCTTATCGTCGCCTAGAACTTCAGTAATAGGTGCTTCAAATCCTGAGAAGGCACCATCAATGATGCGTACACGTTTACCCACAAAGATATCAAAGTCAATTTCACGTACGACTTTACCCATACCGATAAGGATTTCTTGAATTTCTTCTTCAAAAAGTGGTGTTGGTTTTGAACGGTTACCGTGTGATCCAACGAAACCTGTAACGTTCGGTGTATTACGAACGATAAACCAAGCTTCATCTGTCATGTTCATTTCTACCAAAACATAACCTGGGAAGAGATTTTCTTCAACATCTTTCATCTTACCGTTCACTTCTGAGCGAACTGTTTCTGTCGGAATTTCAACACGAAGAATTTTATCTGCCATGTTATAAAGTTCTGCACGTTCAAGCAAATCTTCTTTTACTTTTTTCTCGTAACCAGAATAAGTTTGAATAACAAACCAGCCTTGGTCAAAACTTGTTAATGTACTTTCGTCCATTGGAGTACCTCTTTATTGTTTTTTATTTTTTTAGTTTCAAATTGATGAGTTCATGTTCTGAACGGATTGTATAAGAAAAAGGCTTTCGCCTCTTTCTTCATTATATCACTAATTACGTACAAATGGAAGCAGATGTTGTACAGCACTTGTGATACCATTTTGTGTTACCCAGTCAAAGATCATCAAAAAGATGAGGAAGAAAACTGTATACTCAATAACCATGAAAAAATCAATGACAGACTGTTTACGTGTCGGCCACGTTGTTAACTTCATTTCTTTGACAACACTTCCAATAAATTTAAACATTTGACTTATCTCGTTTCCTTATGCAAAGTATGCTTGCCACAACGCGAGCAAAACTTCTTAACTTCTATGCGTTTTTCTTTTGCTGTACCTGACAGTTGAAGAGAATAGTTTCTCGAACCGCACACCGTACAGGCTAATCCTGCTTTTTTTAACATGCTATTATTTTAGCAGAACTAAGAGAAAAATACAAATCTCTCTATTTTTTTGTCATATTTTCTAAGACAAGGCGTGTATAATTAATTGCCCCTTGGTCCTTCGGATGGATAGCATCACTATAGAACCATGAACTTTGATTTGCTGATAAGCCATGCCAATCGATGATCGTCAAGTTGGGATACTTCTTCGCCATCGCTTCTAATTGTTCATTGTTATTGCTTTCCCAGGGACGTGGCATTTGATTATTAATCCAGAAGACCGGCTTATCGCCAACTTCTTCCATAATCTTTTCCACATAATTTGTATTGCCAACGGTCAGTGTGCCATTAGTTCCAAGACCAATTAAGACAGCATCTGCTTTTTCAACTGCTTCTTTATTCTCTGCTAAAATGGTCGCACCACCATCTACTTGCTCACCAACAACAGCTTTTATCGTCATTCTTGGGAAGGCTTCCTGTAGAGTGGTTGACCCCGCCACCATCACGGAATCACCAACTGCAAAGATTTGCATCTTACTTGCTCTTTCGGCAACCACTGGATCAACGCCATATTTTTCAGCAATTGTCTTCAGTGGCGTGCTGACACGCGCATTAGCAGCTTTTAAGTTTGCAGCTTCAAGCGCTTTTTGTTGTTCCATAATTCGAGCTTCTAAAACCTGCTGATCATGTGGTGATTTTGGAGAAGTAAGGATCATAACGAGTGAAGCAAGTACTAAAGCAGACACTAGGATTACACGGACGGGTAAGGCACGCCATTTTTCTTTCTTGACTTGCTCAACTTTTGTCATTACCCAAGGCCATAAGTTACTGTAATCGTAAGCAACAAGCGGGCGTTCAATAAAGCGATATGAAAACTCAGATAGGGCAAGAATCAAGGCCAGCTGCCAAATGACATTGTACCAACTTGTCGGATTAACAACTTTAGCAGCAACCAAAGCAAAGACTGGCAATTGCCAGAGATAAATCCCATAGGAGCGTGATCCAATATAGTCAAAAAGTTTATTTGAGAATATTTTATTTGCTTTTAATCGTGGATGAACGACTAAAAGGATTAACAACATTGTCAAGAGGCTAACAAACCAAAGACCACCGTAGTAGGTAACTGGACTTTGTGCTGGCATAAAAACATACAAGACTAAAGTCAGAGCAAGAACTCCCCATAAAAGATTACGGCCAAAAACTTGCCCCTTCTTATTCAGCTTGGCAGGCATTTTATTCATTGGCCAAATGAAAGCCATACTTGCTCCCATCAGGAGACTAAAAATACGGGTATCTGTGCCATAATACACACGCGTTGGATCTTGCCCCACCTTATACTGAGCAATCATCAGTATCAATGAGAGGATGGCTAAAAAGTTTGTCAAAAGGAAACTGTGCTTCTTACTCCGAATGACCTTCACTAAAAAAATCATAATGAGCGGCCAGAAAATAAAGAATTGCCCTTCAATCGCCAGATAATATATATGCTTAAAAGGTGATTCTCCTGCAGCATCAGCAAAATAGGAGGATCCCTGCTGAATTTGCCACCAGTTTTGCACCATAAAAATACTTGAGAGAAAGTTTGACCTGAGGCCCTTCATCTGATTTTGTTGGAAGAAGAACAAATAAGGCGAAACAATCAAGAAAACAGCCAAGAGCATGGGATAAATACGCTTGGCTCTTTTCCCCCAAAACTTAAGTGGTCTTATCTTTTTAGTTTTAGTATATTCTCTTAGTAGTGAATCCGTGACTAAGTAGCCGGACAACACAAAGAAGAGAACAACGCCTAAAAATCCCCCTTGGATTTTCTGTGGATAAAGATGATACAAAATGACAGCAAGAACCCCAAGGGTACGTAAGCCATTAAAACCTGTTACGTAGCGTTTTTTTGCTTCCAAAACTGTCCTCCTTCTAAAAAGTAAGCTTCACTTTTATTATTCTCTTTTTATATTTTTATTCCAATAATTTTTTTCATATATTTGCAAGAAAAAGAGCCGTGCCATGACTCTTTTTCTCACCTATGCACTACCTTTATTTTATCACTTTTCATGCTGTTTTAGAACAATTTACCTACCGAAAAAACCAGTAATTTTATCCCAAACATCTTTGGTAGCATTTTTAGCATCATCTACTGTTTTTTGGAAATCAAATCCGCTGCCTTTTTCAGAAGAATCACTGCTAGAATCTTCTGTTTGTGGCATATTTCCTGAACTGTTTTGTGCACTTTGCTCTTGATAAACAATTGCATCTTGTTGATCACGTAGAGCTGTCCAAGCTGGAGTTATCGGTGCAATATTATGCATGGCATAGGCATTTTCAGCTGTAAAGGCGGTTCCATCTGTATAAGGAAGCAAATAGCTGGCTATATTCCGGAAGATGACTGAAGGTTGCCCCTCAGAAGAACCTTCTAGCTGTTGCTGCTCATTTGTCTCATTCGGGAAACCAATCCATAATGCAATCGCAATATCAGGTGTATAACCAACCACCCATTGGTCAGTCGTATTATTTGTCCCTGTTTTACCTGCCATTGCATAGCTTGCCGGTGCAGCATTCCAAGCTGAACCGTTGGTAAATGTACCCAACATCATGGAATTCATCTTCTCTGCTACTTCTTTGGTCATGATCCGTTTCTGTGTCACGTTGGCTGTTACGATTGTATCCCCAGCCGCATTTTCGATTTTAGTAATCAAATGCGCGCTGTTCATTACACCTTCGTTCGCAAAAGTTGCAAATGCTTGCGCCATTTCCCAAGGATTGGTTTCAATACCAGAACCTAGAACGGTTGGAAGAATGTCATTATCTTTGGTAAGATTTAAACCAAACTCGCGACCAACAGCATTTCCTTTTTCTGGAGTGATGTCGCGATAAGTATTAATTGCAGGAATATTGTAAGAGTTTGCCAGAGCTTGATACATTGGTACAGTCCCAAGATACTCACCGCTGTAATTTTGTGGTTGCCAGTTATTCGGATAGGTTGTTGGTTTATCCTCCAATACTTTATCAATTGGCCAACCTGCTTGCACTGCTGGCAGATAGGCTATTAGCGGCTTGATAACTGAACCTGTCGAACGTTTTGATTGTGTGGCATAGTTGAAGTCAAGGAAGCTGTTATGGTCTTCCGAAGTGACATTGCCGACAAGAGCTTCGACTCCCCCTGTTTTCGGATTAATTGCCACCGAACCAGACTGTGCATGCGTTCCGTCCGCAGCTTGTGGGAAAAGTGCAGCATTGTCATAAGTAACCTGCATCCCTGCCTGCTTGTTCTGATCCAAAGTTGTATAAATCTTATAACCGTCATTCATAATGTCCTGCAAGCTAAGGCCGTATTTACGTTCAGCTTCCGCAATCACAGCATTGAAATAGCTTGGATACTTGTAAGCTTCTGACTGAGAAACATAAGTGTCTTTTACCCGAGAGGCCAGATCGACCGATGCATAACTGTCTGCTTCTGACTGCGTAAGATAGCCTGCACTGACCATGTTCTGCAGTACCGTATCTCGTCGCGGTGTCGCATATTTTCCGTCCTGGTAAAGTGGATTATAAATTTCTGGACCTTTCAGCATCCCCGCAAGCGTAGCGGCCTCATCTACGGTCACTGCATCTGCTGATACTCCAAAGTACTTCCGACTAGCATCTTCAATCCCCCAAACACCATTTCCAAAATAAGCGTTATTCAGATACATTGTAAGAATGTCTTGTTTACTGTAATGTTTATTGATTTCTAAAGCGAGGAAAAATTCCCGGGCTTTACGGTCAATCGTTTGTTTCTGAGTAAGGTATGCATTTTTGGCCAACTGCTGCGTGATGGTAGAACCACCACCAAAACGCCCCAAGGTAACAACTGCCAAGCTAAAACGGCTCAGATTAACTCCATGGTTCTTATAAAAAGTGCGGTCTTCGGTCGCGACAACTGCATTTTTAATATTGTCGCTTATCTCGTCAAACTTAACTGTAGACCCTTTACTTCCATAAAGTAACCCTGCCTCATCGCCATTTTTATCCACAATTTGTGTTTGCGCATCAATAGATTTTTGTAAAATGGAAACATTGGCCGTTTTTGCCAAATAGAACAAGTAAGAACCAACAGCAAGAATCATAACTAAAATAGCAATAATCGTAATTTTAGTTAAATTATACTTCTTCCAGAAACGTTTTACTGGGCGTAAAAATTGCCTTATTTTATCTGTATAAGGCGCCATCAATCTCAAATATTTTTTTATACCCTTAAGGTCTTCAAGCGGAACTTCCGCTTCTTTTATTTCTTTTTCTTCTATATTATTATCTTCGATTTTTTTAGACAATTTCTTGTTTTTAGCACGTCGGCTAAAATTTTGATCTTTTTCTGACATGATTTTTTAAAAATCCTTTTGCATTCTATATTTTGCCTATTCTAACAAAAAAACCTTTGTGTTACAATATTCTATATGAAATTTAGTTTAATTTTACCAAAAAATATTAAAAAGCAAAGTGTTTCGCATTTACTTGAACAGACTTGGCTTATCCCTCGTAAACAAAGGCATCTGCTACGTACGAAAAAACATGTCTTCCGTAACGGTCGTTTAGTAAACTGGGAGGAGCATGTGGAACCCCAAGACGAAATTACCCTTATTTTTGATGTCGGCGATTTCAAGCTACTTGATGTTCCAGAAGGAAATCCCCAACTTGCTCATATCTTATATGAAGATGAACATCTTGTGATTGTCAATAAACCCGAAGGTATGAAAACTCATGGCAACACGTCTGAGGAAATCGCCCTACAAAATCACGTGGCAGCTCGTTTGAAGCACCCCGTACATGTCGTTCACCGCTTGGACACGGAAACTTCTGGAGCAGTCCTCTTTGCCAAGAATCAATTGATCTTGCCCATTCTAGGTAAAATGTTTGAGGAAAATAAAATCCATCGCTCTTATTTGGCACTCATACAAGGTTATTTTAACGAAAAAAGCTTAATCCTCAATAAAAATATCGGAAGAAATCGTCACAATAGAAAAAAATACATTACCAGTGAAAACGGGAAAAGAGCTATTACGCATGTAACTGTACTCGAAAAAGGACGTCGAAACAGCCTTGTGAGCTGTACTCTAGATACCGGTCGTACACACCAAATACGTGTTCATCTTTCCAGTGAAGGGCATCCTATCATCGGTGATCCACTCTATAATTCAGCGTTAAAAAATCAGCGCATGATGCTTCACGCAGAAAAAATATATTTCACACATCCATTTACGGAAGAATCAATTGTAGTTATAGCACCTAGCCAAACTTTTTATCATGACAAAAAAAGCCTACTTTAGATAAAGTAGACCTTAGGAGTTTTATGAAAAGATTTTTTTAGGAAGGTCTTTATTATAGTGGACGCTTCTTAAAATAAACTTAAGTGTTATTTAATTGTTTCTTTCAATGATTTTAGATTTTCTTCCATAATTGTCAGGTAACTTTCACCTGATTTTTTTTGTTCATCGGTCAAGCCCTCAACAGGGTTAATCACCAACAATTTAGCTCCTGCTTCCTTGGCTAAAGTTTCTGCAAGCTTACTGCTAGAATTATCTTCAAAATAAACAGTATTTAAATTTGCTTTTTGCATCTCATTTTTTAGTTTAATCAATGTCGCACTTGAAGGTTCCGCTTCAGGGTCGAGGCCTGTAATAGCAATGGTTGTCAAACCATAATCACGCCCCAGATAGCCAAAAGCTTCGTGCTGTGTAATAAATGTTTTATTCTTAGCATTTTTCAATTGATCAAAATCTTGGTCTATTTTTTTCAACTTCCCAATATACTCATCAGCGTTTTTAGTAAAGTCTTCTTTATATTCGGGGAATTTTTTTGATAATTCGTCTGCAATGTAGCGAACTTCAAGTAGAGCTGCTTTAGGGCTTACCCATGTATGTGGGTCATCACCAATTTTTTCTACGGGTGTACTTGCTTCTATTTTAACACCTTTATTTTTTACAGAAGGGGCCCATTTTTCAAGATATTTTGAATTATAAATAATGGCATCCGCATTTGTCAAAATGGTCATGTCTTTTGCACTTGGTTCAAAATCATGCGCTTCTTGATTGGCCGGAACAATATTAACAATGTCAACTTTATCACCAGCAACGGCTTTTGTAAACTCATACATTGGCTCAAAAGATGTCACAATTTGTGGTTTATCACTTGCTGTTTTTTGGCAAGCTGTCAAAAAGAGCAAGACTGGGATAAGAAATAAGAGGGTATATTTTTTCATAAAGCTAGTATAATATAAATCTAAAATAAAGTCAACTGGTTAACTACCGGTTAACTAATTTTTTATTTGATATATGTCTTCTCTCGCTCGAAGAGCTTTTCTCTTAACTGCATTTGGAGTTGCTCTCGTTGTAGTAAACGCTGTTTCCTAGCATTAATTGCTCCTTGAAAATAATACTGTAAAAGTAAACTGAAAAGAAGGGAGATTACCAATGTATAGAGCAAAATACTAGCTTTTAGCTTTCTTTTTCTGAAAACTTGTAAAGGAATATGCGGTCTCCTCCTTTTTCAAAAGATAAAGTAATTGTTATCTGCTCCCCCTCTTGATCAATCTTAGCCTTTTTTAAATGATGAATCAAGGGTTGATAGCCTCGGCCATTAGCATTGGTTTTACGAAAATCGCCCTGAGATGAAAGGCCAAATCTCAGATGAACGTGTTTACGAACATAAAGATAGTTGTTTTCCACCTTATCTAAGCTTGCTCCCTCGAGTTCACTTCTTAACAGACTGCAAAAAAGTTGCCAGTCTTGGGTATAGTCTGTTGTTGCACGTTTCACTTCTTCATGAAAAATTTTCGTCATATCTAGAAATAAGGAAAAAGTGCCCGCTAACACGAGTAAAGCGAGTAATGCCTCCATAAGAGTAAAAGCCGTAACATTATTTTTTTTCAAGAACAATTAATATCTCTCCTGATTCACGGACAGTCATTTGCGAAGTAGTTTCCTCAATCGAAATCTGCACACCATTTAAGTTTAAATGTTTTTTCCCCGTGTTTATTGCCATATATGCAACATTTAGAGCCTCTATTTCCCTATTTTCCATCTCTGTCTGTTTCTTAACCTGAATAACTTGTTCTAAAACAACCGTGACAAAAAAGACAAGCAAACTCATAGCAACCAAGCTTTCCAGTAAAAGATAAGCCTCAAGTGATTCTCTTCTTATATTTTCCACTTCCAATTTCCAATTGATAAGAGATCGTTTTTTTCTGATAGGGAAGAAATATTGTGATTTTTTGTAGGCTCGAATTGCCTGATTTTTGATCAAAAGTAATAGAGAAATCATTTATTTCAGCCTCCTCTGGGACTTTCAACATTTCTTCTTGGCTATATAGTGTGCCATTACGCGCACTCAATGTCTGTCGCTGCCCCTTTAGTCCAGCCATGCGCTGGGTATCCTTATACAGACGTTCAAATTGTAAAATAAAAATCTCTGAACGTGCTATCCTCACACTTTGTTTCACCGAACTTGAAAATAGAAAAAGAACAAAAGAGCATAGGAAAAGAACGAGTAAACTCTCCAGTAAAGTTAAAGCTTTAATTCGGGACATTACGTTTTGCATTAGGGTTCTTAGTATAATAATCATTGTAGCTATCGGCTTGCTTCTGTGTAATTAACCCACCGGAGACAAGTTTCCCTAAACTTGGACCATCCTGTTTATCAAGTTGATAAAGTTCGGCTTGCCCTTCGACAACTTTAACAACTGCTGCTTGACCTGTATTTTGGATATTCTTCTTTTCTTTAGCCAAGTTTGGAACAAACAATAAAAGTAAAACACTGATAATAAGTAAGACGACAAGCATTTCAATTAAAGTAAAAGCTTTGAACCTCTTTTTTTCCATTTCTTCCTCCTTATTCTTTCAAATCAAGTTTCCCATATTGCTATATATAGGAAGTAGCATTGCAGCATAAATTAATATAATCAACAAACCCACCAGCAAGAAAACAATAGGCTGGATAAGTTGCATTGCTCTTTCGACTCTTTCAAAAAAGAGCGACCAGCTTTCTTCAGAAAAAACCATTAACTCTTGCCCTAGCTTAGCCTTTAGTTCACCATATTCCACAATTAATGCCAGCTCCTTGGTAAATATGGGGTAAAATCGAAGAGCATCTTCAAACTTCTGACCACTATCTAATATTTGAAGGAATTCAACACCAAATTCTTTGAAGATTCGACTTTTTTGTTCTTGCATAATGAAACAAATCTGACGTAAGTCAACTGCTTGGGCAATTAAGTTTCCCCATTCTCTTGAAAAATAAGCCGTCAAATAAAGCTGGACAAAACGGCCAACAAAAGGTATTTTAACCATCATCCTCATCGCTTCTAAAGCAGTTTTTTTCTTCCAATAGTATCTGCACAGGTAAAAGAAAACAAGCAAACCGAAGAGGCACCCTAAAAAGATGGTCGGAAGATTTTGTATAGCATAAGTTGCTAATCCTCTGTTTTCGTCCAGTTGAGGCAGTAAATAATTTTTCAAGCCTAGCATGATAAAGATTAGAAATGCCAGAAGAACGAGCGGGTAAGTGGAGACTTGGATGAGCTTTCTGCGGATGTTCAAAACGCGTATCAGTTTTTCTTCAATCAGCCCCAAAGTATACTCAACATTCCCATGAGACTCGGCCAAAGAGAGCTGAGTCACAATATCCTCATAAAATTTGAGCTCCGCTAAAATACCAGAGAAACTTTGTCCTTTGAGTAAACCTTCACGCATTTTGGAAATAAAATATTGCTCTGTTAGTCCCGACCGTTCAAGAAAATCAATAATTTCAGAGAGGTGGAAACCACTTTTGAAAAGATTATTCATGAGTTGAATAAGTTTAATCTGCTTCGCTAAACTCAATTTTTTCACGCGCAGCTGTAGCAGCTGAGATAAATCCATCTGCAACCAACTGATCAATCTGGTCATTCCATTCGTCTGGTTGCCATTCTTCAAACTTTTCTTTTTCACAAACAAGTAATCCCTTTCCTGCAATTAACCGCTGATAAATCACTCGCTGAAGACTAGATTGTAGTTCCCAATCAGTTAATCCAAGTTCTTTTAGGCGTGCAACTACACCCGATATTGAGCGTGCATGAACAGTGGAGAATACCGTATACCCAGTCAGGCTTGCACGGAGCACAGCCTTAGCCGTCTGACTGTCCCTAATTTCACCAACAATGAGTAAATCAGGTCTATGGCGAAGAGAAAGTTTAATCAAGGCATCGTAATCATTCCCTATAACTTTATTGACTTGAAGTTGTAAAAACTCAGCTTCCACTAACTCCACAGGATCTTCTATACAAATAACTTGTTGATCCTTAAAAAACTCTCTTGCAAACTTGTACATAAGGCTGGTCTTACCTGACCCCACAGGTCCTGAAAATAGATAAAGTCCTCTTCCACCCAGAAAAGTGTTAAAGAGCTCTGAGTTCCAAAAATAAAGTTGGTTTTGTTGATGATGCAAGAATCGAATAACCATACTTTCTTGACCATGAAAATCCCCTACAGTAGATAAACGTAAGCGTTGCTTACCTTTATCTAAACTATAAGTGCAAGCCCCCAACTGTACGCGTCTGCTTTCACCTAGATTCATACCAGATAAAAATTTCATATGAGCGATCAGAGCTTGCCCTTGTTCAAGGGAGACTTCTTCTTCAAATCTCCTTTCTGTTGCTGTACGAAAATATAGAGAATACCTTCCCTCTAAGGCTATTAAGTAAAGATCATGCACCATCTGATCTACTGCTTTTTGTAAAAGGGTTTTTGCCAAAACCTGTATCATCATTGCCCTCCTTAGCTAAGCTTATTTATTAATACGATAAAGTTAGCAAGTTATCACAATTTTTTCAAAAAAATGAGCAGAAAATTTATAATAAGCTTTGTTGAATACTTAATATCCTTTCTCAATGCCGAATAAAGGCAAGAGTAATAAAAAAAACCTGCCCAATGGCAGGTTTAAAATTTTCAATTAGAATTTTTTACGTTTACGTGCAGCTTCTGATTTACGTTTAGCTTTTACAGAAGGTTTTTCGTAGTGTTCACGTTTGCGGAGCTCTTGAAGAGTTCCAGCTTTTGTTACTGAACGTTTGAAACGGCGGAGAGCGTCGTCAAGCGATTCATTTTTACGAACGATAGTTTTTGACATTGATTTCACCCCATTTCATTTTCGTATTTACTCTTAAAGAGCACTCCTAACATTCTATCAAATGGCTGTAGGTTTGTCAACTGGATATATAAAATAAAAAAGCAGATTACCTCTGCCTTTTCGCTTATTGTACGGAGTAGTTTGGAGCTTCTTTTGTAATTTGAACATCGTGTGGGTGAGATTCTTTCAAACCAGCACCTGACATTTCGATAAATTGTGCTGACTCATGTAAAGCAAGGATATCAGCTGCTCCAGTGTAGCCCATACCTGACTTCAAGCCACCAACCATTTGGAAAACGATATCGGTCGCTGTACCTTTATAGGCAACCCGACCTTCGATACCTTCAGGAACCAATTTATTTGCTTCATTGACAGAGCCTTGGAAGTAACGGTCGCTTGAACCTTTCTTCATTGCTGCAAGTGAACCCATACCACGGTATGTTTTAAATTTACGTCCTTGGAATATTTCGAATTCACCTGGTGATTCGTCTGTACCGGCAAGCATTGAGCCAAGCATTACTGCATCTCCTCCTGCTGCCAAAGCTTTAACGATATCGCCAGAGTATTTGATTCCGCCATCGGCGATGATTGTTTTACCGTATTCACGCGCAACTGCTGCCGCATCATAAATAGCTGTGATTTGTGGCACACCAACACCTGCTACAACACGTGTAGTACAGATTGAACCTGGACCAATTCCGACTTTAACAACATCAACACCAGCTTCAAAGAGTGCGCGTGCACCTTCACCAGTAGCAATATTCCCTGCAATCAATGTACGTTCTGGGAAGTGTTCACGAATTTCTTTGATTTTACGTAATACACCTGCTGAATGACCGTGCGCAGTATCGATGACAATAGCATCGGCACCAGCTGCAAAGAGAGCTTCTGCACGATCAAAAGTATCAGAGGTTACACCAACGGCTGCCGCAACCAAAAGACGACCTTGGCTATCTTTTGCAGCATTAGGGAATTCAATCACACGTTCAATATCTTTGATTGTGATCAAACCTGCCAGCTTACCGCTCTCATCAACTAACGGCAATTTTTCAATTTTGTGTTTTTGAAGTGCTTCCTCAGCTTCACGCAATGAAGTACCAACAGGCGCTGTAATCAAGTTTTCAGAAGTCATGACATTTTTGATTTCTTGATTATAGTTCGAAACAAAACGAAGGTCACGGTTTGTCAAGATACCTACAAGTTTACGATTTTCCAATGTTTCAACAATTGGTACACCTGAAATACGGTAAGTAGCCATCAAATTCTCTGCTTCTTCAATCTTATGCTCAGGTGTCAAGAAGAATGGATCAGTAATAACGCCAGACTCTGAACGTTTTACTTTGTGCACTTCTTCAGCCTGCTCAGCGATACTCATATTTTTGTGAATAACACCAAGTCCGCCTTGACGTGCCATTGAAATTGCCATTTTACTATCTGTTACAGTATCCATTGCAGCAGATATCATCGGAATATTCAATGTCAAGTTCTTCGCTAGTTTGGTACTCATGTCCACCTCGTTTGGTAGTACATGCGATTCCGCTGGAATCAATAACACATCATCAAAAGTGTAACCCTTCTTCAAAAACTTTGTTTCCCAATTTGACATTAAATTTATCCTCCAAATATATATTTTTACTATTCTATCACTATCTTTTAGGTATTTCAATGATTTTTTACCATATTTGTCAATATTTTTTGTAAACTACTTTTTTTGATTTAAGCTTTTTGTTAAAATAAAAGATGGTTAATAAAAAAAGTAAAAATAGTAATGAGGAAATAATGTTCACTAAAAAAAAAGCAGCCATATTTACCGGCTTATGCTTCATAACACTCGCTGCTCATGCAGCACAAGCAGATACTGCTGAAGTGCCTATAAACAATCACCCGATGGGATACTACGCTGAAGTGCAAACTGATGAAAATCCAATGAGCGCTCCTGTTGATGCACAAGGACAGCTGGCGCCTATCGATGAAGACGGACAAACAGTAAAAGAAGAAATCCCAGAAGATACTGATACTCCAAAAGTTTCCAGCAGAGTACGTCGCTCTATCGCTGATGATTCGGAAACTGCTCAAGCGAGCTTAAGAAACGCCCCTTCTGATTTAGTCTCCAATGATACTAGCTTACCACGTAAGGATGCTGTGGATATTGCTTCTTGGCAAAATTGGATGACTCAAAGTGATTTCAACCAACTTAAAGCACAAGGTGTTAAGACAGTGGTTGTTAAACTGACGGAGAGCACAAATTATATTAATCCTGCAGCTAAAGCTCAAATTCAGATGGCTAAAAATGCTGGACTAACTGTTGCTGTTTACCACTTTTCACATTTCTCAGAGTCAGGAAAAACGGCTCAAGCGACTGTTAACAATACTGCACGAGCAGAAGCTAATTTTTTTGCAAATGTTGCTAAACAGTACGGCCTTTCAACAAGTACTGTCATGATTAACGATGCCGAGTATGTTCCAAAAGATAGCGTGGGAACCATGCCTTACTGGGACTGGACGGTTGCCTCACAAAACTTTGCGGATCAACTTAAAAAGCAAGGCTTTGCTACCACTCGTCATTATGCTTCAAAAGCTTGGGCTGTAGATGGTGTTGGTCAGATGGAACCAAGTAAATTAGGTGCAAAAAATCTTTGGATTGCACAATATCTTTACGGTAAACCAAGTTCTGGTAATCTCCAAAACACTCAGTTTGGTTCATGGCAGTATACAAGTCAAATGTATTTCACTAATTTTAGTCGACGCAGCCCTTTAGATGTCAGCATTGATTACGCTAATATCTTCACCCCTGTCAATCCACCTGCACCTTCAGGATATACAAATGTTTATCGCTTGTACAACAAGCGTAATTTAGAGCATTTATATACAAAAGATGCGAATGAAAAAGATCGACTCCCACAAATATCTAAAGACTGGAAATATGAAGGCATTGCTTGGAAAGCGCCTAAGAGTTCTAGCATCCCTGTCTACCGCGTCTATGATCCACGCTCAGGGGAACATCTTTATACGAAAGACGCTTATGAAGTAAGTGTCTTAACCTCTAAACACGGTTGGCGAAGAGAAGGAATAGCTTTCTATTCAGACAGTAGTTCAGCAACCCCAGCTTATCGGCTCTACAACCCTGCAGCAGGTGTAGGATCACACTTTATCACAATGGATTCATATGAGATGAACGTGCTCGTTACACGAGGTTGGAAGTATGAAGGTGTTGCTTGGTATGGGAAAAAATAAAGTAAGAAAAAAACACTAACATGAAGTTAGTGTTTTTTCTTTAGTCACGATATTCTATATCATGACAAGTAATAGAAACCAAATAAAGTACCGAAAATAAGCATAAGGTTAGAAACAACAATCACTAATATAGAGAATATCATAACTAAGCGGTATTGTGTAACTTTAAATTTGAATTTTTGATAACTAGCAAAAAGAGAAAGCAAGAGTAATGTTGGGGTAAAGTACCTTCCTTGCATAGCACCTATAGCTCCTATATAACGACTCTGAGTAACTGTCATTCCTCCCCCAATATAGGTAGCGTAGCTATAGTAAACTGCTAAGAACCCTGCTAAAAATAAGCCTAAAGAAGTATAAGCTATAAACGGTGAAGATACATATTTTGTATCTGAAAAAAGGACTAAGACGAGTAAAATATACCAGATTGCAGATACCCAATAAGGAACATAATTAATATTCGCAATTGGCGCAACAAGGAGAGTTTGGAATAAATTTGATACATCTAATCCTGGAGAAATATTAATTAAGAAACTGATCGCAATCCGTTGCAGTGTAAAGAATAGAGTTGGCCTTACAAGATAAACAAAAAGTATCATTATAATTACTAATATAATTGACAAACCGGCCCATTTCCATTTGGCTATCTCTTTTTTCTTCCAAGTGTCTATGAAGGGTAAATCTACATCTTTATTTCTAATATATGTACTTATCATAACTAAGGGAACAAGAACTGCAAATAATTTTATATTTGTTTTTGCTCCAAGAAGCAGTGCTATAGTTGATAGAAACATCCATATATAATCTAGCTTTTGTACCCTTTGCTTTACTAAAATATTAATAGCAAGAGCTACAATAAATGCTGCAATAACATATGTAGTTGAGTCATAGGATAAGCTTGCAAAGGAACTTGTTATTATTGGGCTTAAAGATACCGTAAAGAATAAAAGCTTACCTGCTTTTACCCAGCGAATAATAAAGAACATAGCTAGACTGCATATTAAACTTGTAAATAAACGGGCACAAACAATCATCACTCCAATTGAAGGATAGATAGCATGACCAATTCTTACACCAACAGCAGGAATGATATGCCCCCAGAAATTATAACTCATAATTGAAGGGAAGGAATTTTCTCGAGGAAGATTTTCCATTGGCATCTCTTTTATTTTGTTCTTATAATACTTTTCAAATACAGTTCCTTGTTGATAGTTCTGTACTTGTGTTGAAAAGTTTGTTCCGATTCTTGACTCTCCATAAGCAGACAAATCATTTGAAAGTCTCGCTATATTTGTAGTCACAGTATAATGAAACATCCCATCAGGCTCACTGAAAAGAGGCATTGCGAGGGAAAAGATCATTCCGATAAATAAAGCTAAAAACAGATAAACTTTATGAATCTTACTTTTTATCGTTTCTTCTGTTAAAAAAATATTTTTCACTTAATTTTCTCCTCACAAAAATCTAGTAAACAAGATCATAACAACAACCATAATAATACATAATATAGCTATCGGGATAATAATCTTAGTCAAAGTATTCATCGGAGTTACCGTAGAACCTTTGACATCTAAAACATTATATTCATTCACATTAGTCTGAAAATCAGGAATTGTTGTATTTAGAGAGAAATTTTGAACTTCAGCATTCCCTAAAGAACTTCTTGTTAAAACTGAGCCATTTCTACCAATAGAAAAATCTGAAAACACACTGAAATTGAAGGGAGTAGGAACTAATTTATAATTAGGAATAGCTTTTATTGGATACAGGAAGTAGTTGTCTGCTTGAGCTAATCCAGTAATTTGGATAAGAGATTTATTTAGCTTATCATTTTCATCTGAATCATAATTAAAACGATTAGTTGCTTTTGGTATTGGAACAGGTTCTTTTTCTCCAATAACGTACTGATTCCCTCCACGTAAAACCATTGCATTATTTGAATCAATCTCTTCCAGATTATTAACATCCATCCAACCTTCTTGCGAGGAATATATTTGATAAGTTTGCCCCACGTATCTTCCAAGCACATATTCTCCACCAGTTACTAATTTATTTTTTTGATTATCCATCATTACAAAATTAGCACCTGAGACAATTACAGGGGGAGATACGGATACTACAGTCCCTCCCGTGTCATCAACTCCTGAAACAGTAAGAGTTTCTCCCATTTTTTGAATATCCTTTACAGAGGTTGGGACTAAATGAGCTGTGACCTTAAGAACCAAATCCTGAGATAAAGTAGGGAATGTCACTTGCCATTCCGGATTAATAACATCACCTAATGTATCTGTTTTCTCAATAGAAACATTTTCAAGAGAATCACCTGCACTTGAAACAGAGTCTATTACAATATTTGCTGTAGATTTTATTATAAAATTACCACCAAGATGGTTGATATCTTTATTTATCTTTATTTGGTAAGTGAGTGGTTGAGAAATATCTACTACATAACTTCCAAAACTTGTCCGTTCTTTTTTGTCTTCATTTTCTAAAGTAATTGAAAGACGACTATCATTATTAGCTGTATCAAGCTCTATTTTTTGATTATTGTCCGTAATTGTGACAAGTTTTTGAAAATTATTATCTCCCGACATGATCGCTGTGAGTCCTGTCAGGACTGTAGCAATGGCTTCACCTTTTTCATTAGTAAAGGTATTGCTGTCTCTGCCACGCTCAGCCTGTCTAAAGCGAATCTTTTCCGTTGGGCCATTAAGTTCTGTTAGAAACGTAGACCCCCATCCTCCTAGTTTTAGTATACTTTCTATGAGACGTTGAGTCTCTTCAGCAGTATGTTTTATCCCAGGTCCAACAGTTTGTCCATTTGCAAACTGTATAATGTTGCTATTTATTTCAACTTTATCTGGTTGTAATTGAGTTTGAATAGCTTTCCAGCTTGCCGACTCAGTTTCTTCTGGATTTATTTCCCCGTTCATTAATTTTTCATATGCATTTTCTAAATTAATTGCATTAAAAATTCCTCCCCTAATTGGGGTACCATTATTACTGGCATTAAGTTCAATAGATACTCTTTCTTGAGGCAGCCCTTCTGCCTGAACTATTTTGTAGTTACCTATAAATAATAATAGGCAAAAGGCAATAATGATGTACAGAATTTTTTTATTATTTTTCATAATTTTTTTCCAATATTAAATGCATGTATAAAATTTTTGAGTCCAGTTTTTACCGAATTCTAGACATAATCAACTTTAAGGCGAATTTTCTTTCCTTTTTGTTCAAAACAATAAAGCTAGTCACAAGTCCACTAATAATTGTAAAAACAATTACAGCCATAGCTAAGGTTAGCCAACTATTAATAAAGATAACTTTGCTAATGAAGACACCAATAATTAAATTAACAACAAGAGTTATTAACGAGTAGCCAATCAATGGATAGAAAGTTGTCCACTTAAGACCTAGGTATTTTGCTGAGTAAGGAATAACAAACAACAGATATCTTAAAATACCTATTATCGAGCTAATACCTACAATAGCATAAACTCCCAAATCTGTAGTTTCTAATACAATCAATGTTATAAGTACATTTGCTATACCACCATAAATCACACTCAAAGCATCTGGTTTATTTTTATTAACAACTACAAAAACTTGCCAGAGGGGTTGACTCCCATTAATCACTGCTAAATTCATCATAGTAAGAAATGAAAGAATCTGGAGTTGGGTAGCATCCTGGCCTGGCAACCATAGTGTGAAAAAGGGATGCCCGAAAGCAATAAACCCAGTCAACGGAAGACCTATAAGAATAAGAGTTATCTTACTTGCCTTATAAATTTCCGCCACCATCTCTTTTATTTTTCCTTGTGAGTAAAGAATAGTTAGATGTGGGGTGAAAGTTGTGGATATGGTACTTTGAAGACCTCCAATTATGCTCGGCACAATTTTTGCTAAGGAAACAATCCCCATGATGTTGCCACCGATAAATATATTTGTAATCAATAAGTCCAGCCCATTTGAAAGTACAAAACCAAGCTGATTTATAGAATTCCAAACACCGCTTGACAGTAATTCTTTTAGAGCAGATACTTTAATAGATCTTCTGTTGACCCTTAACTTTGGTAACTCTCTACGCATACCAAAATAAAACCAGAGTTGAAGAGCCAAAGTAGCCATAATAGCGGAAACACCTACATACCAAATTTTTGGAGGAAGATATACAAACATAACAACAATAACGAGTGCACGAACTAGATAAGAAACCATATTACCTATTGAGCGCATGTAAACTTTATTTGTCACAAAGAAAGATATATCCCAATTTGGCGTAGCCATTGAAACAAAATAATTCAGAAAAATAAGAAGGAAGAGCATCTTTACTTGAAAAACTAAATCTGGAGATATCTGAATAAAGTGTTCCAAGAACATGATTCCAAGAGATACAGGGATGAGCAACAGGAAGATAATAACATTGTTCCCTACAAAAGTTGAAGTATAATACTCATTCATTCTATCCATTTTCTTTTCATGATAAGCTACCGTCATGAATCTAGAAGACATAGAATTCATTGCTGACATAATAATCGCAATGTAAGCCACGAAATTTGTGGCTAACTGGACAAAACCATTAGCTTCTACCCCTAACTCTCTAACAATAAATGGAGAAAGCAAAAAGTTAATTAAAGCATTTGCGATGAAGACAACTAAAGTTGCCGATATATTAATCATCATCTGTCTATTTGATGACATTTTATTCATTTGCATTTCTCAATCTCACATTCTTTAGTGTTTAATTTTTTGAAGATAATATCCTAGCCGCTGTTTTATTACTCCTAAGTAAAATTTCAGTCTATATTTTGTGGATAACTGGTGTGACCACCTGATTACACCTTTCCAATTTACCACCCTACTTTTCGCAAAATAATAATTCCAGGAAAGAGCTGATTGCTTATAAAACCATTGTTCTTTAGATATATTACTTGGCAATCTATTTGCAATCATTTTCTTTTCTTCTACATTATCCATTATGAAGTCAAAGGATACATTTTTTCCAATAGACCCATCATGAATACGATACACTCCAACGACAGCATCTGAAATATACACATCACCCGCAAGAATTCCTCTAAGATAAATTGAAGTATCATTCAAAATTTTCATTTCTTCAGCACCAGCTTGTCGGTATTTTTTTGTATCATAAATAACTGGGAATGTGGATTGAGGTTTTTTCACTTGAGTTTGGAAACCTTCTAGTACAACTTCTTTTGAAACTAAGCCATATAGAGACATCTGGGATTGCTTAGAAAAGAGTAATTTTTCCTTATTCATATAAAGTTGTAGTGAGTTGAACCAGACACTCCCCACTGTAGGATTATCTTTGAAAATATTTAGTGCTTTTCCTATCCAATTTTTATCAATATAAAAATCATCGTCATCAATAAAAATGACGTAATCTCCCGTTATCTTTTCAAAACCGAGTCTTTTGTTTAATCCAGGGCCTTGCTTCCCTTTTGTTTTTATGAAGATAATATCAATATCAGGATACTTATTTTGTAGTTGTTGGATATAAAAATCAGTGCCATCTGTAGAATGATCATCAACAATAACAAACTGAAAATTACTGTAAGATAGGTCAAATATAGACTCGAGTGTTTTCTGTAATAATTCTCTCCTATTCCATGTTGTCATTAAAAATGAGACGAGAGGCTCCTTAACAGTTGTTGTCACAAACTTTGAATCTTCTATAAAGTACTCTGAGTTTGTCTGAGTCAAATAATAGTTAATTGCATCACTGCTTATATCTTTGAGTGATAATAAATCTTCTAAAGTTGTATCCCCTGTGTGAACATTCATTTCTTTTAATTGCTTCACACTGACACATTGTTTATTCTCAGTCATTTAACAACTCTTTAGGAAATGAATTACTCATATCCTCTTTCATTTTTTTAACCATATCTTCCGTTACTTCATAAGATTCCTTCATGAATTCATCTGAAAAGACTGTCCAATTTTTTTCTACAATATTTGTAAAATGATGTTCTAAGCCAAAAGCAGAATAATAATCTCTAAATTTAAAATTATCTCCAGTTACCTTATCGGTGATGACAATATGGTGATTGGGCACATTCAAAGAATCTGCAATTATTAACCCATGCATACTGCTAGATAAGATATATTCACATTTTGCAATTTCTCGAATAACATCCTTAGGATCACTTCTCACATCAATAACAGTGGAATTAGGCAAATTTTCACGTAATGTTTCTACTGCAGGATGCTTTTTATCTACGAAATGAGGGATAATTCCCCACTTATATTTTTTTTGTATTGGCAATTCTTCTTTTATGAGCTCCGACGCTAAAATGCCTGCATCACCATAGACGGGATGAATGGGTTTACCTAATATTTCTTCTGCTTTTTGTTGAGTCAATTTTCCCCGCGTTGCCCGAAACTGCATATTTTTTCTATAAAAGAATGGTCCTTCAGTATCATTGGTGATAAACCCCGATCCCCAAATATATACTGCTGTCTGATTCACTCTCCCTAAAAGCGTCTTTACTATTGATTGAAGAAGAGATTTTTTATTAAATACCATACCATCTAAGATGCTTCCTATAGCAAATAAATCTGAGAAAACTGTTATTTTCTTTTCAACTTTTAGATGAAATAATTCCTCAACAATAACCTTACTGAGTTCATCTCCCATGTTTTTATTAGCAGCATAGAAAAGCTTGACTTTTTTCATCTTTTTGGTTTCCTCTTTCATATTTTGTGGGTATTTAGACTTCTAATTCATTTTAAATAATTCTATATCTTGTATTAATATCCAATATAATAAAGTATACAACTAACGCTATATTTTACCATATTTCTAAGCTTTTTTCAAACTTCGATTAGAAATCCTAGTACCTCATTCTTATTTTATTATGATTCTAATTAAAGAAAATTCAGTACTTTTTTGTGTTACTTTGAGTTAAAATAAGCTGACGATTTTCTTTTATTTTTTAGTACTAAATGTCCTAGTTTCACACATCCGATTGATATAAAGAAATGGTAAATCATTCTTAATTCCGATTACTTTTGGAATAAAAAAGACAAATAAGACTTCTGGTTTAAGGTAGGTTCTCGAAGAAATAGTTGACAAAATTAAAATAGTTAAAAGATGCATCATCATATATGGAGTATGTAATCTTAAATCGTTATAGTCCTAATAGCTTTTTTCTTTTAAAAAACCCCTCTAAACTAAGGGATTTCTCGTAACCAATGAATTATATACTTTAATATAAATCTTTTTTTATATTTGTCTCTTTAATAATATAGTTAGGTCTTTTCTTTGTTTCGAGGAATACTTTTGCAAGATATTTTCCAATAATCCCTAGAGAAAGAAGCTGTAGCCCCCCTAATAAAAGAATAAGGATAACGAGAGTGGGAAAGCCAGTAACCGGATCACCCCAAATAAGAGTCCGCACAAAATAAAACATTCCCATTACTATTGATGTAAGGAAGCTTAGAATCCCCACAAAAGTTGCAACATTCAGTGGCACCTCAGAAAAATTTACAATACCATCAATTGAATATTTAACGAGCCCCCAAAACTTCCACGAAGTGGTCCCTGACACACGTTCACGATTTTCGTAGGGAAGATAGAGAGTTCTAAACCCAACCCAACTAAATAATCCTTTTGAAAAACGATTGCGCTCTTCTAAGCTCAAAATATTATCAACAACTTGTCGTGTCATTAATCGAAAGTCACGAACACCATCGACCATTTCAGTATCAGATATTTTATTTATTATTTTATAAAAAGTTTTAGCAAAGAAAGACCTTAAAGTCGGCTCTCCAGCACGTGAAATACGGCGTGTTCCCACTATGTCATATCCCTTTTGCAGATACAAATACATTTCATTTAACATTTCTGGAGGATCTTGTAAGTCCGCATCCATAACTGTTATAAAATCTCCATCTGCAACTTTTAATCCTGCTAATAATGCTGCTTCTTTTCCAAAATTTCTTGAAAAAGATATATAATTAATATTTTCTTTTAAAGCAAGCTTTTTTAAAACTTTTAATGTATTATCTGTTGAGCCATCATTCACAAAATAAAAAGTTTT
Organism: Lactococcus formosensis; assembly: GCF_018403745.1. Taxonomy (GTDB): domain Bacteria; phylum Bacillota; class Bacilli; order Lactobacillales; family Streptococcaceae; genus Lactococcus; species Lactococcus formosensis. Next base: position 95,476 of record NZ_BOVP01000002.1, read on the forward strand.
TTCCAATGGCAATTCTTCTGTTTGTTTGTTAACCTCATCAACGAATATTTTGATTGTTTCTTCTTCGTTGTATGCTGGAACTACGATTGAAAGTTTTAGCATGTCTTCTCTTTCTCTTTTTTATTTTACTTAGAAACACTCCTAAACACAGGATTATCCAAGAAAAAATAGTTACCACAATACTAATCTTATGAAGAAATGTTTTTTCATAAGTAATTTTTATATTCTCAGAGCCTTCTGGTTTTATTTCAAGAAATCCATCGTCATTTTTATAAGTTACTAGCTCATTCCCCAAATCATTATAAGCTTTGAAACCTTTAAGGTAAGTAATGGGAGCCTGAACTGTATTGAGACTTTTTGGTAGATTCTTAATAAGGAATTCTTCTCCCTGAACCGAGGTCATATTTTTATGAAGCTCTCCATTAAATTTTACCAATGAATTTGCATAGACTTTTTGATGGTCTCTATACTGTCCCTGAATTCGATAATCATTAAAAGCCAAGGAAGACAGCATAGGATCTGTAGGTTTAAGTCCCAATTCTTTACGAGAAGCGAAGTTACTGTCCAAAATATTTCTTATATTTTCAGAATTTACTCTTAAATAAATTCTACCTTTCAAAGCATATGTTTTGACCGGTTCAAAAGATTCATTTTTTATTCCGTCCTTGGGTTCAGTAGGATTTTTTTGCATAGCTGGAATAACAGGAAAATAAGTAGATAATGTATTACCATACATTCCTAGGACTGCAAAAATCAAAGTTACGTAAATAGTAAGTGAAAATATCTTTGGTTTTTCTTGCGCAACATCTAATACTACTCTAGCGACAAACATGCTTCCTATCAATCTAGGAACAAACTCCCATCGTGAAGTATATTGCAAAGTTGCAGCGAAAAAGTTTTGAATAAGCCACCATGGAAAGACAGAAGAATGTAAGACAAGCAGTGAGAGAAGATACCCCGCAGCTAATATCTTGTAGGATTTATCCAGTTTTTTATACAAAAGAAGATAAATAAATGCTATCACAACAAAGACTGAAAGAATATCAGAGAAGTTAAATATATTTTTTACTACAATGTCAAAAAAACTTTTCCCCCATAATGTTTGTCTATTTGGCAAACTCCCCCATGAACTATAAAGTCTTTGTTCCAGCAGAGGAACAATAAATATGGCAGATAAAAGGAGCGTCACTCCAGCCACTCCGAATAAAGTCGTAAGATTTTTAGTATTTATCGTTTTTTTAAGTATCCCGACTATAAACATGATAATTATCGTGATTACTAAGCCAAGGGTTGCAGGAATAGAGAGCATTGCTGACAGAGCACTAAATACAGCTGCAGTTTTCCAATAAGACTTCTCATTTCGAAATATTATTTGATAAAAACTTACAAGTATAACAGGAGCAAAAAGAAATACAATATTGGAGGTTAGTTGATTAATGAGTACAATTCCAACTACAGGAATATTCATGCCATTTCTGGCTATCGGGGGCATTGTACCTGCTGAAGCTGTGAGAATGTATAAAGTCGATATTAGAAAAGACAAGGACAGATTTTGAGTGGCCTTTTTAAATATTCGAAAATTCATAGCAAGTGCAAAATATACAATAAATATATCAAATAAAATAAAAGCTATAACTGGGTTATCTAAAAATCGCCATAAAAAGACCAAAGGTAGCAACGCATAAGGTGGATAAAATAGATTAAGACCATATCCCCAATTTTGTAAACCGGAGTATTGGACAATATCTGGAAAGTACTGTCCATGCTGTTGTTGTTTAATAATTTCATAAAGACGAGTAATATGGAATTGAGAGTCAGCCCAAGTTATCAACTCACCATTAATTAGAAATGGAAGGAATAAGATAAAGGAAATCAAAATAAAAATAAAATTCCTTAGCCAAAAATTTTTAATGTAACTACTTAATTTATACTTCAACAAAATACCACTCTCTAAATAAAATTTTCTCTTCCATAATTCTAGCAAAAATTGATTATTTTACATAGTAAAATACAAAAGAAAACACCTAAAAATAGGCGTTTTGGTTAGCTATTATCAGCATTATTTTTCAAAGCTACTTTTTACTGGAAGCTGTCCTTCAAGTTCTGCATTCATTTTTTGTACAATACTTGGAAAATCTTCTTCGGATACAAAATCCCCATCTTCTAAGCATAAAATTTTATATTTAGACTGAAAAAGTTTTTTAAAGTCAACATCTGTTCCTAAATTAACCAAACGACCAAATTTAAAGGAATTCATTGGGACAAACTCATTCGTCGCGCGTGCATAATCCATCATTAACCAAACATTGACCGCTTGGATATTCAATGAATTTCTAAATTTACTTCTACCGACATAATCAAAATACTCAGGCAATTTTTCTCTTACTGCTTTATAGGAAGATTTTGTTAATGGCATCGATAAGTGATCCTCTCTAAAGCCAATAAATTTTCCGTAATATTTTAAAATTGGTAATAAATATAAATTAGATAAGGCTGCGAAGACACCATTTTTCATCGATAGCATTTTCTTTGTAAATAAACTAGTTGCATCTACAACTTTATTAAGAGCCAAAGTATTATTAGAAAATATTGCATCCGTTGGCATAAATGGCGCATGCATGAGTTGTAATTTCGGTAGTCCATTTTCAAAAAAGTCTGTTGGCTGAGTCGGACTGTTAAAAAACACATCATCATTGATATAGACAAATTGTTCAGTTAATCCCGGGATACGATCTAAATTTAAATCTAACACATTGGAATTAAAAGTCGGCAAATACTCTTTGGGGATAAAGTCACTATGCTTAACAACATTGATTTTTGGATGATTTTCATTTAAGCATTCTGGAATATGTCCCCAAGTCACGATGTGAATCTTATTAACCCAGGGTGCAAATTTCTCAATCGAGCGTAAAAGATAATGAAAATTATCCATATTTCTATATCTACTATCACTATTCTCGTGTGATGTAATGCCTTGAGTTTTTTCGCGATAGTAATTTCTTTCCTTAATCCATTCTGGATCCGCTCCATCTAAATAAGTTATCACAAAATCTATTTTATCAGTCATTTTATACCCCTAGTACTTTTTTAAAAAAATTTCTAACTATATCATTATAATATACCTTGTTCATCACTCTAAAGCTCATATATAATACCACTGGGTTAAGATATAGCAATTTTCTTAATCCCATCTCTTTTGTTAATTCTTTATTCTGTTTAAACAATTGAGTGAAAAGAGTCTTTGAAATTTCTGTTTTTACACGAGTAGATTCCATCATCACATATTCATTGTCATTTACACATATTGTCCGTGCAAGATTGATAGCCTCTGGATGCTCTTGTTCTACAAAATTTAGTACTATATCTGTTTTCTTGAAAATCGAGAAATTTCTTTCAGATACTGTTTTGTTTGTGATACTCTCTGGATTAAATCGATAATAGTATCCAATGTAATCAACAAATATTACTTTTTCAGCATTGGAAAGAACTTGAAGACTTATTGCAGAGTCTTCATACATAGCTATATCAGGAAATCTAAGGTATTCAAAAATATCACGGCCATAAAGTTTTGAGTATGGTCCTGCTGAAGCAAAACCAGGTGAATACATTTGCTTTACACTTTCTGTAAATGTAGACGTTTGTCCAATAACTTCTCTACTACCCTGCCCCATATTTGAAATATCTTTTGAAAATTTACACATGACAATCTCTGATGTACTTTTTGTCATGTTCAGTAGCAACTCAAACAAATCATCGCACAAGGTATCATCAGAATCAACAAACATCACGTAATCACCTGTAAAGTGATCTAGTCCTATATTTCTACAAGAACCCGGTCCAGAATTTTCAATTGAAAAAGCAACTATTCTTTCATCATTTTCAGCATATTCTTCAATGATCTCTAAAGAACGATCCGTTGAACCGTCATTAACCAAAATGACTTCTAAATTCTGATAAGTTTGTCTTAAAATTGAGTCCAAACATTCAGTTAAATATTTTTCCGCATTATACACGGGTACAATAACCGATATCAATGCTGTACTTGACTGTGACATATCACTTTAATCCTTTTTCTTTTCTGCTCAGTTCTCGCTCAATAATCATGAATTGCCTTTTTGATTATTCACATAAATTTTCATAAGTAACTGGGTCATATTTTCTCCCCAGTATCGACGAAACATATCATACTCTTCTTTTTCTCTGTTTTTATCAACAGTATTCGCGCTTGTTTCTGATTCACTATGAATCCGATGCGCCATTAGTCTTTCGGAAAGATACTTAATAGTACCTGGACGGCGCATAATCCGCTCCCAAGCATCCCAATCTAAAGCCATTCTTAGTTCTTCATTAAACTTAAAATCACTCAGTCGTTCCATATTATACGAAACAGCTGGACAGCAAATAAAGTTTCCAAAAGAGTAAATGCGACGTTGATAAGACTTATTCTTGAAAAGCGAAAGCAAGTGTAGACCAAAAGTTTTAACCTTTAAGTTAATATTTCTTTTTCTAATATTATCGTTTTCATCTGTCTCATAATAATCAGAGAAAACGATATTTAGATCTTCTTGCTGTTGGAAAGCTTGAATAATCTTTGTACCATATTCAGGTTCATATGTATCATCCTGGTGTGCTATAGTAGCATATTTCGTATCCACGAAGGATAATGCACCATTCCAATCGGCACCTATCCCTCCACCTTTTCCTATAAAGTGTTTAAGCTTATATTTTTCGGCTATACTAATCATTAACTTAGTGGGAGTTGAAGTATACAAAATAACTTTTGATTTTTGATTTATCACAGAAGATTGTGACAGTAATGAGTGGATACACTTTTCTAAATAAGGTGAATCTTGGTATGCACAAATAACAAAAGTATGTGCAAATTGTTTATCTCGCATGGTTAGCTAGTTTAACCTTTCCTCTGATCGTTCTAAACAGCAGCCTAACTGGTTGTTGAAAAGTTTTTAATGATTATTTAAATGGTCAGTTTCTTCCACTTTCTTTTTCAATAGAGAAACTTCCTGAACTAAATTTTTAATCTGTTTTTCTGCTGAGATTAGTGACATTTGATACTTCAAAGATATAAATAGTAACAAGCTCACCAATATAAATAAAGCGAGAGATGTTAAAGTCTGTATCCCCATAAAATGAGCAACACTGCTTCCCATTTCAGGAAAAAGTGCCCCAAACAAAATAATTATTGCTAGTATGAACCATTTAAGCATATGTCTTATTTCAGCTTTGTCTTTTTTTATCAATTGAATAACATAAATGAAGAAAATAATTGAAAAAACAATCGCTAAAATACGTAATTGAATGGGCATTAATCTTTCTCCTTTCCAATCATTGAGGATACGAGGACTGCAAGAGAGACACTAATCATATAGTTTACCCCCTTGAGTAAGTTGATACTCGATACACCGGTAGTTCGCTCAAACATCCTTACACCTACCTCTTTAACACGAATATTTTTGGCAAACAAATGCATATAACTTTCTGGTTCTGGATATTGTCTTGGGTAGCGCTTCGTAAATTGTTCAATTACTTTCCGATTCCCTGCACGATATCCACTTGTGACATCTTTAATTCTAAAATGTGAGGTTAATAAAATTAATGCAGATAAAATTTTAATGCCCAGCTGACGTGATTTCGATGATTTAAATTCTGAGTTGCTCTCACCTAAAAAGCGTGAACCAACTGTAAAATCTGCTTCATTGTTCAAAATAGGCTCCACCAGATTTGGTAAAGACTCAATATCATGTTGACCATCCCCGTCATATTGAACGGCAATATCATAGCCGTTTACTAAAGCATAAATATACCCAGTCTGGACAGCTCCTCCAATACCTAAATTTTGAATCAGTTCCACATGGTTTATATTGTGAGCACGAAGTACTTCTTCTTCATTATCTGTTGAACCATCATTAATTACAATATAATCCAGATGATAATCACATTTTTTTCTGTAACTTTCAACGTCCTCTATAACACTAACAATTCCTTCAGATTCATTGTAAGCAGGAATTATCAATAATATTCTCTGTTCATTTTTTTTCTTCATTTTTATTCCTTACAACATTTTGCATAAACGCATCTTAATTATTATATCTTATATTTCTTTGAAAAACAAACTACGAAATGCCTATTAAATCTTTATTAAACAAGACTTTTAACCCAAATTATTAAATCTGGTAAAAAATTTGCTCCACGATCTGCTGAGTAATAGAACAAAATTGTTAACCCTACAAAATAGGTGAGATTAAAAATTACAAATGATTTAAATATCCTTCTCTTTAAGGTTTCACTTATTTCCACTTTGATATACTTCTTCAAAATCAAAGCAATAGGAATCAGTATAATTAAAAATGGAGTATAGTAGCGCCCTTGATTTCCTAAACTTATTAATGCACCAGCAATATCCAAATGTTTTAAAGTCCAACTCATATACATTGTAACTGCAGTCATTATAACAACAAGAGTATAAGCGATACCACTAGTAACTGCTACACGTCGATCCAGTTTTACTTCCTTTTCGGTAAGACTAAGAATAAATAAGAAAATGAAGTTCATAGCTACAAGCCAAGCTGGCAAGCGATAAGTCATTTGTCCAAAGTTACCAATCATTCCGCTTACCAGCACACTATCCATATTATTATAGAAGTCTGGTCTGAAGAATGTATTAATCATAATCTGTACGCCACGCAGAGCTCCACCAGCCTGACGAAATTCATATACAAATAAAGCGTAAAAGAATATTAGAATAACGAATACACTAAGTTTTCTATGTTTGTTCCAAAATCCCCAAAATCTATCAATAAACTTTGTGAGTGGGTTATCTCCAAATAGACACATAGGTAGTGTGAAATAATAAATTCCCAAAACGAGAACTGCTTCTTTCGGTATAAATAAAAGTAGAGCAATAAGTAAGAGATATAAATACCAGTTATAGCCCATTTTTTCTTTACGCGTCCATAAGTTGCTCATTAAAGAGAAGCATAGAAAAATAGCAACATAATAAACGACATCATAAGACAAAGAAGCTGCTTGTTGTACACTTACCGGCAGCAAAGCAACAGCTGCCATTACCCACTTCCCAACCTTAGCCTTTTTTATTGCAAAATATATAGCTAAAATATAGACCAAAAGATTAATTAAACGTCCAGCTATAATCATAACACCGAAACTCGGGTGAATGAGACTTCCAATGAGTATCCCTAAGGCTTGAGGAAACCAGCTTAATTGATTAAAATCCATATTAAGAGTCAAGGAACCTTTATCAGATACTTCTTCCTTAAAATATTTCTGAATAAAACTTCCATCTCTATAAGCTGATTCAAAAGCAAAACTTGACTCAGGGGAATTCAGAGCATTTTCATTTAATTCTGGGCCCTCGTAAGGAATTGAAGCTGTTAGTTTATCAACTTCTTCAAATAGCTTATCCGTGTCATTATGAAAAATAGTATAAGCACGTTTAAAATGAACAAATTCATCTGGTGCTGAAAAAATAGGCTGGACAAAGACGGTAATCAAGCCAAAAATTAGAGCAATTGTAAGAAAGATGTTCTCCACTTTGTATTTGCCATTGGATAGCTTATTTACTGTATTCATAGTTCCTCTAATCTTATATATGTTTCGTATCTTTCCCTAAGAGTTTATGGGTTCTATACTTTATCAAACGCAACGTTTTTTTGACCGCTAGCTTTAGTACAAATGTGAGTCGAATGTCTTTTGCGTTCTCTTCTGTTATACCAAACCGTTGGTTAAATGTACGCGCGTCAATAAATGGAGAAAGCTCTTGATGATTCTTACTAATACGGAAATCCAAATCTTTGTCCCAAGCTAGATAAATTAGAATGCGTTCTATCGCATGTAAAATCGTATTCTGAGGCAAGGGTTCGTTAGGCACTTCTTTTTTCATAATTTCTAAATCGAAAAGTGGTTCAAGAACTTCTGTTTTTGCCCAAAAAAATGTGCCATAACTCATCGTAAATGTTTTAAAATCATGAAAATTTATTTTTTTACGCATTTTCATACGCTTCCACATATCATTCATGATTGGGGCAATCATTTTATTTTCATTGTCCGCATCGACAACACGATTAAAACGGAAGAAGGAAGGAATATCTGCAATAACAATACCAAGTTTATTGTTACTTTCAAAATTACGCATCACTTTATCCGCTGGAACAATGAGCATCTCAATCAATTCCTTACGCCAAGATTCTCCTGCAAAGAAAGCTGCTTCAAGAGAACGTTTTGTATGGAAGTGCCCTACAATATCATATTGTCTCAAAATATCTTTCAGAGCCAAGAAAGGCATGACATCACGTCCATAATTAGCGGTTCGTACAAGTTCTGCCTTAATCTGTCGTTGTTTGAGTATTTCCTCAATTTGTTTCTCTTTCTCATCTGTATTTGTCGTTAAATACAAATCGTAATCAAAGTGAAAGTGACCAAAAGCATCGAGAAATTCTTCCAATAATTCCGTGTAGAAAACATGAAGGTGTACCGCTATTTTTTTGGTGATTGCCTCATTTTTTACTTCATTCAGGTATTTCTCTGCCAAAAGATAATTTGCATCTGGATAATCTACCGCTGAAAGGTGATCCACGATAAGCTGCTTGGGAAAATCTGTATACTCCTCGACATAATCCAACATGTATTTAGCAATTCCAGAACTCTCTGGGCTTTGAAACGCCTTCACTTTAATAAATGGAACCTTTTCTTGCAATATTACATCTGGAGCGTAGTATGAAAAATCTGGATGTAAAAGACGTGAATCATCAAGCTCACGTGTGTCAAGAATAGTTTCATATTTAAAACCAGCTTCTATAAAGACCGTAGTTGAACGTATTTCATAGTGATCAATGACATCTTGTACATTTTCAAAGTCTTCAATATTTTTCCAAAAATTTTGAAAGACTTCTGAAGAAATAACTTTATGACTGAAAACCTTATAATAGGATTGTATATGTTCCGCAAAACCATGGTTTTTTGATTCTTGGTAAGCTCTGTGATTAGTTATCCCCCAAATATCAACCTCACGCGCTTCATATTCAGCATAATAAGGTACCATATCATGTAAAGGACCAAAACAAGTATCATTCATAATCGTGACTGAGTCGTATTTCTTTAACTGTTCAAAGCCAATATACTCCATTCCATCACGCCAAGCACCAAAATCAAAGCCTTTATTTTCTCTTTGAATGAAATCATCTGTCAAACCTGTCAACTTGGCTTGTCCTTCAACAGAAAGATAACTGTTTGAAATAAATACTACTTTCTCAAACAATGGTTTCATCTGTCTTAACTGATAAAGAACATGGTCACTAATTTGATTATATTTATTGTAATGAACGTATAACAGCAGACGCTTCATTTTTTACCCCTTAATATCTTTTACTTTTAGTCTTTTTTTATAAAGTTTATAGAACAAAGACTTTTCAAAATCTCGCACAATTTCAGTTTTTTCAGCTAACTTATTCTCCTGATAGTCAAGCTTTTCTTTGAGTAGAGCTACTTCTTTTTGAAAGTTTTCAATATGTTTATCTTTTTCACGAATCGCAACATCCTGCTCACTGTTTTTTTTCTCTAAATCTTCATAGCCTTTCAGCCAAATCTTTATATTATTTTTTAAGGCTTGAATGATTTCTTTAGGAATCAGGTCCACATACTTATCCAAAATATAAAAATATGACTGATAATATTTATTCCAATTTCCTCGCTCTGTTCTAGAAGTATCTAAAACACGATAATTTAGCTTAGTTTCTTTCACAAAAATAGATTTCGCCTCTCTAAGCAAAATCATAGATAGCCAAAAATCATAATCTTCTAAGGCTTTATCATTTAGGGCATCATCAAATTTTAATCCAGATATTTTAGAAGTACGTACCAGTGATGAGGCATCAATAAGATTGCCTGTCAATTCTTTTGATAAACTGTATTCCAAATCATCTCTTAGAACATTTCTACCATGCACAAAGTCCCACAATTGACAATATGCAATATCTGCACCTTCTTTTGTTAAAGAATAGTGCAGCCTTTCAATATGCTCGGGATCAATAAAGTTATCACTATCAACAAAAAGGAGAAACTCACCTTTTATTTTAGATAAAGCATCATTACGCACTGAGGTAACACCTCTATTTTCAGATGAGAAATAATAAGTGTTACCTAAAAAAGGACTCTCTTTTAATACTTTTTCAATGATTTGACCCGAGTCATCAGTTGAGCCGTCATCGAAAACTAAAAGCTCAATATTTTTGTATGTTTGTTTAAAAATACTGCGCAAGCATCCTTCAATATATTCCTCGTGGTTATAACAAGTAACAACGACTGAAACTTTATTTTCCATACGTTTCTCCTTATTTGAAATTATTTAAATATATAATGATGGATACCTGAGCGCCATTCGTCAGCTGGCAATTGTAACTGGTAAAATTTTATTGATGTAATCCCTAGATTAAGAATGAGGGCAAAAACGCTCATAACAATAAGTAAATAAATGAGCGCCGGCCCAGGTTTTACTGTAATCTTTTTAGCCATAAGTGTAAAAACTGGTCCTAATAGCAAAAGAAAAGGTGTAAAATAACGACCTTGAGCTCCCGTGATAATTTGACCTGAATAATCAATAAATGCTGGATCAATAGCATAAGAAGTCATAACTGCTAAAAAATTAAGCAATACCAGACTCAGCGTTCCCCAAGCAAACCATCTTGGAACAACTTCTTTATTATAGGAAAGAAAAAGAAGAATAAGGACAGTAAATTGGATAGGGAAAAACCAAGCGGGAATCCCTGCTGTAGTGGTTCCACTAATAACCTCTGTTGTTAGGACAGTATAATAAGGCTCAATCAGGCTATAAAACATTTTCTTGGCAATCAAGAAAAGCTGATCTGAAAACATAAAATAAAACAAGCCCATACCCACAGCTATTAATATAATTACTCCAAGAATAGACTGCAGCTTTGATAATTTAAAGTTAAACTTCTTACCCAAAAGATAAATAAATATAAAGAGCAAAGATAAATATATCAATTGGGCATTTTCTTTAGCAAAATATAGCATAACGGATGGTGCTAAAAGCCTTACAAAGAAGGATTTGAAACTCAGCTCCGACCTAGACTTAATATCCACAGCTATATTTATCACCACCATAATCATAAATGCACTAGCAACGTAGTTATACACATCATAACTCAAGCTACTTGCATGTTGAATAACTGTAGGCGTCACAGATATAGCAACAAAGATAAATTGATATGCTCTAAGTTGTTTAATAATAAAAAACATACTTAAAACAAAGAAAATCAAACTAAAAACTCGTGCCGTTAAAACCATGCTGCCAATAGAAGGATAAATTGCATATCCGAGCTTGACACCTAATCCTGGTACAATATGCATCACATCATTATACCAAGTCAAATCCCACTTTGTTCCGTAACCTCGACTGGCTCTAGGGTCTGCATCCTTTTTATGGATAAGGGGCAATTTCGTTTCGAAAAATTTCTTAAAATAAGTCCCTTCAGCTTGTATATCACTTACTTTTGTAAAAGCAATCGGTTGTGATTGATAGTCTTCTCCTGAGAAACCTATAGCTGAGCGATCAACAACTGTATTCGAAATATACATAGCATGATCAAAATGATAACTCGAATCAGGTTCATTAAATAGGGGTTGTACAAAAGAGAAAAGTAAACCAAAAAAGATGGCGAAGACCAAAAAAATATTTTCGGGTTTCCATAACTTTCCACCTTCTAAGCTATCCAAACTTCCATCCCCCATTTCTTTGGATTAAGCCTGTTGCCGAATCTTTCGCACTCAAATCGTCATCTGCCAAATCATTACGATTAATCATAAACACTTTTTCATCCGCAAAAGCAATCAGTTCATCTTTATTATTACGAACCGAAACTTGCAGTTTTAATTTCAAATCATTAACCTGACCAAGCTTGCAAGAATATACTGCCTTTTTTTGTCCCGACCCTTGAGTCATATAGTCAAGAGAGTTATCATTATAAATCCAGATATTACGGTCAACCTCTGTCATTGAAAAGGCAATATAAGTTTCAATATCTTTCTTTACATCATAGCTGATTTCAAATTTAATATCATCTTCTGGTGTTATTTTAGAATCGTTGAGAATGTTAAGTTGAAGATTTTCAATTAAATCCTCCGCTGTTTCTGGTGTATCACCTTCCGCCACCTCTGTTTGTAAGTTATCTAAACTATACTGGTTAGCTACTTCATCAACATCTCCGGAAACTTTAACCAATCCTTTTTCAATGAGCACTGCTTTGTTACAGTATTTTTTAGCAGCACCCATATCGTGAGTAACAAGAATCGTCGTTTTTCCTGCAGCTTTACGTTCCAAGAAATAGTCGTTACATTTTCGTTGGAAAGATTCATCACCTACTGCCAATACTTCATCAAGGACCAAAATATCGCCTTCAGCCTTGATTGCCACAGAAAAGGCTAAACGTACCTGCATCCCTGATGAATAATTTTTTAGTTTTTGGTTCATAAATTCATGCAATTCAGCAAAATCGACGATATCGTCATACATAGCATCTATTTCTGTTCTTGAGAAGCCAAGCATTGCACCATTCAGGTAAACATTTTCCCGACCCGTTAACTCAGGGTTAAAACCTACGCCAAGTTCAATAAAGGAAACTAACTTACCATCTATTTCTACACTTCCTTGTTCAGGCGTGTATATTTGAGATATAATTTTTAAGAGCGTTGACTTACCCGAGCCATTACGACCCACAATTCCAAAGAAATCCCCCTTTTGGACTTCAAAAGAAATATCTTTCAGTACATGCTGTTCCTTATATCCCTTGATGCCACGTAAGCGATTAACCAGAAGAGTCCGCAAGCTATTTGTTGCTTCAGTTGGTAAACGGAAAAACTTGCTGACATGATCTATTTTTACTGCTATATTATCGTTCATTATATAATCTCCGCAAATTTCTTAGCATTCTTTGTGAAAATAAAGAGGCCTAACCCAAATATGATGACAGGGATAATATAAGGAATCACTACTATAAAAGGATTGTCTATCATTTGCCATACTGTGGGATTTGTATTATTACTAAACGTTAGAATATAACGCATATCTTGTACAATCTGTGCCATTGGATTCATCATCAAAATTTTAGCAATTGTGGGATGCGTAGCTGATACTTGTGTAATGGGGTAAATGATAGGTGTACCATATAATCCTGCTTGCATGGCTACTTCCCATATAGGACCCAAGTCTCTAAAACGTACAAAAATTGTAGATAAGATAAAAGCGATACCTGTTGCAAAGAGTAGTAATTCAAAAATTAACGGAACCGCCCAAATAACAGTCCAAGACATTTGTACGCCATTCAAAAGAGCAAATATAATAACCACAATCAAACTGATAATCAAATTAATCATTGCATTTGCTGCTACTGAAAAGATAACCACTTGCTTGGAAAAATTAATTTTACGTAATAAATCTCCGCGCGATACAATTGAAAGCATACCCATATTTGTTGTTTCTGCAAAGAAATTCCAAAGAGTCAATGCCAAAAGAAGTGCGACAGCAAAGTGAGGTACTGCTGATCCGAAACGCAAGAAGCGTACAAACACCATATACATAATTACAAAGAGCATGACAGGCTTAAGAATTGACCACAAATAACCAATGATGCTTCCTTGATATCTTAATTTAAAATCTGTTTTAATCAATTCTTTGAGTAGAATTTGGTTTCTACGGTTAAAGAAATTCATAGAGTCCTCCGAGAATTTGCTGCTGCAAATTTTATTTAATATCCTTGCGATCCGAGCGCAGAAAGGCCTTGTAGGCAAATTTTGTAATAATCAAAGCGCGGAATATCCGTGTATGCCCTGATTTATTTTTACGCAAGTTATGCTTTTTAATCCAGGCACGTCGCGTTGCTTGATTCTGTTCTAAAATGCTTGTGTAGTTGTGAATCAAATCTCGATTTTCTTCTGAAATCTGTATATCTTCTTCAAGCAATTTTTTTGCTTGTTTTTGGCTTTCTATAATCAACCACCAATATTTTTTAAACCAAAGATTAGGACGAATCCATTTCTTGATCCTTTTATTAAATGTACGTGCCCCTAAAACATTATCATCATGCTGACGATAGAGTATTGTGGGCTTGTCAATATAAATCAGTCCTTCTTGTGAAGCTGCTAAGAGCGCCAGGTACCAATCATGCATGATGATATCAGAAGTATCTTTCCAAAGATTAATCAAAGCATTGTTTGCCATCATTGTACAACCAGTTACAGAATTTTCAGTAAGTTCTTGGACAAGTTTTGTATTGGCATGTCCCGATTGACTCTTAATCATTGAGTCATTTATTATATTCAAATCTTTATCAACAATTTTCAAATCTGTATAATAAAGTTTTGCCTTCTCATTATCCTGTTTAATCGCCTCATCAAGGATGGTTTGCAATTTTTCCGGTAGCCAAAAATCATCCTGATCACAGAAAAAATAGTAATCTGCCTGATTATATTTAGCTAGTTCATAAAAAGAATCAACCACACCTTTATTTTCAGCCTTAATCAGCTGAATCCGTTGGTCAAGTTGCGCATATGAAGCAACGATATCACACGTTCTATCTTTTGAGCCATCATCTCGCACTAACAAATTCCATTCGGTGAAGCTTTGCTTCTGAATACTTTCTATTTGTTGACCAACATACTTTTCACCGTTGTATGTTGACAATAAAATATTAACTTTCAACAAAAAGCTCCTCATACTGGGTACAAATCATGTCCCACATATATTTTTCCTGAATCCTACTTCTTGATCTTTTTTGTAGGTCATCTCGTTCCATATCACTCAAGTTTTCAACTTGTTCTATTTTTTCAGTTAACTCATTTTTAGAGAAATAAAGCACTGTATCCCCTGCTGTTTCACGATTAAAATTGACATCTAAAACGAGATTAACCGAAGTTGACCACATCGCTTCAAGAAGCCCTGGATTGGTCCCTCCCACTTCATGTCCATGCAGGTATGCAAATGCATGTTCTCGTATATACCTCAATTCATTTTGATCATATACTGTTCCAACAAATTTTATACGCTTGTCTTGGTCAAATTTTGTTTTTTGAAGAAGTGCTTCATAAAAACCATTTCCTTCATAGTTAGTGATAATTACCAAGTCATTTTCCGTGTTTGATGCCATAAAACTACGAATCAGTATCTCGTAATTATTTTCAGGGACAAAACGCCCTACAATCAAATAGTAATCTTTAACATCAAATTTTTCTAAAGTTGTAGAAAAATCCAAACTCGACATCTCTGTTTCAGTACCATAGGCAATAATTTTAGATTTAACAGGACCATATTCTTCCGTTAAATATTCTTTGATTCCTACATTATCAGAAATAATTAAATCTGCATATTTAACCATTTTTTTCTCAGCAAACTTAAGGTACTTGCGAACCGGGGCCGTCCACTTGGTACGGCGCCACTCCAGCCCATCAGGATTTACAAAAAGCTTCCCACCTATACGATGTATTTTTTTTGCATAGGTACCAATAACTCCACCGATAGTATTCCCTAGAATATAAAAGATAGGATTTTTTATTCCTTCTTGTTTAATGATTTCTAGGGATTTTTTTATAGCTAAAATATCGTATGCGATAACACGAGCTGGACCGATCTTAGGAACATCTATAGCAAAACAATCTGCTCCTAAGTAGTCAAAATGTCCATCCGAAAGACGAGCCAAATCGGAATTCTCGCTTTGACAAGCTACATGATATTTAATATTTTCGTTTTTTTGATGTTTAACAAGTTCTTCCACAAAAGTTTCAAAACCGCCATATTTCGCAGGGAGTCCACGACTCCCAATAATAAAAATATGTTTTACCATAATACTTATAGCCTCTCAAAACGAGAATTCTGCCGTTTCCGACAGAATATCGTTTTATTTCTTATTAATATCGCCTTTTACACCAGATTTATCTGGACGTAAATCACCTTTTGCAACCATTTGAGCTAAAGCATCTTGCCATGACGGAATTTTAAATCCAGTGGCTTTTGTTTTCTCTAGGCTCATTGTAGAATTGAAAGGACGTTTTGCTTTTGCTGGAAAAGCGCTTGAATCAACAGGTGTTACCTTTGTTTCTGTATCTTTCAGTATTTCCGACGCAAAATCAAACCAAGTCACATCTTCATCTGTTGCAGCATCATTTGTTAAGTGATAGTAACCAAAGTTTACATCATTGTCAACCAAGTAAACCATGAACTCTGCTAAGGTACGTGTCCATGTAGGGCGACCATGCTGATCATTTACCACTGTCAATGTATCATGCGTTTTCGCTAAGTTTTGCATAGTAAAAACGAAATTATGTCCGTAGTTACCAAATACCCAAGCGGTACGAATCGTATAAAATTTCACTCCTGATTCTTCCACCGCAAGTTCACCTAATCGTTTTGTACGACCATATTCAGATTGTGGATCAGCTGGAGCATCAACTTCCCATTCTTGACCAACAGGTAAATCGCCATTGAAAACATAGTCTGTTGAAATATAAACAAGTGTTGCTCCAACGCGAGCCGCTGCCTCAGCCACATGACGTGTGCCATCAACATTAATTTTTTCGTTGAGTGCTTTGCCTTCATCTTCGGCTTTGTCTACAGCAGTGTATGCAGCACAGTGATAAACCAATTCTGGCTTATTTTTGTCAAAGAAAGTATCAACAGCAGCTTTGTCTGTAATGTCAAGTTCATTGACATCTGCTGCAAAGTATTTTACATCACGTTCATCAAGAAGATGGCGTAACTCGGTACCAAGTTGACCATTTCCACCAGTAATTAAAATCATATTTATTCCTTTATCTTAGAGAACTTTTTGGCTTTCAGCATATTTTGCCTCAACAGCAGCTTTTTCTGCCTTCCACCAGTCTTGATTTTCAGTATACCAATCAATCGTTGCCTTCAAGCCTGACTCAAAGTCTGTGTGCTTAGGCTCCCAGCCAAGTTCTGTACGAAGTTTTGTATTGTCAATAGCGTAACGTAAATCATGGCCAGCACGGTCAGTTACACGATCATAATCGTCAGCTGCTTGTCCCATTTCCGTTAAGATTTCTTCTAAAACTTCTTTATTATTTTTTTCACCATCGGCTCCGATAAGATAAGTCTCACCCATACGACCTTTAGTCAAAATTGCCCAAACACCAGAAGAATGGTCTTCTGTATGGATCCAGTCACGCACGTTTTTACCATCGCCATAAAGTTTTGGTTTAATCCCTGATAAAATGTTTGTAATTTGACGTGGGATAAATTTTTCGATGTGTTGGTAAGGTCCATAGTTATTTGAACAGTTTGAAATTGTCGCTTTCAAACCAAATGAACGTACCCAAGCACGGACAATTAAGTCTGATGCTGCTTTAGTCGAAGAGTAAGGACTTGATGGATTGTAAGGTGTTTTATCAGTGAATTTCTCACCTTCGCCTTCGCCGTGTCCTGGTAAATCTTCGCGGTAAGGCAAATCACCATAAACTTCATCTGTCGATACATGATGGAAGCGTAAATCATATTTACGTGCCGCTTGAATCAAGGTATATGTCCCGATAAAGTTCGTTTGGATAAACTCATCTTGTGATTTAAGTGAGTTATCGTTGTGGCTTTCTGCCGCATAGTGCACAATCGCATCTGCCTTGGAAGCAACTTGATCCACAATCTCTGGATCTGCAATATCACCAACTACAAGCTCTACACGATCTCCAAGAATCATGTCAATATTGGCACGATTTCCCGCATAAGTTAATTTATCTAAAACGGTGATATGTACATCTGGATGATTATTATAAACGTAGTGTACGAAATTTGAACCGATGAATCCAGCGCCACCAGTGACTACGATGTTTTTAAATTCAGTCATTGTTTTTCCTCTAGTATATTTTTATTGCAAGCGATAGTCTTGTCTGAATTTCTGTGCTGAAACGATTTTTAAATATTTGCCGTTAAACACCAGAAATTCATCTTGAGCAGCGTTAATTTTGATTAGTCCACCAGTATTAACAATACGTAATGTTTTATCATTTAACCAAGAAAATCCACCTGAAGCAAAGGCCTTCTTTACCCATACAGGCTGCTCGTTATCTTTATTCACTTGCCAAAACTCTAGTACTTTTTTACTTTGTAGATGTTTCGCTTTCATGTTAACCGAGTAAATCTGCAGTCAAGGGTTTTACATCTGTAAGCAGTGGATGATTTTTATCTGCTTCACTCACTTCAGCATTGGCAAGGTCTTCCCATTCAATGCCTAAAGTTGGATCTGCATAATTGACGAAGGCGTATTTTGGCTTAAGCTCCAAAGCCCAGTAGTCATTAACTAAGTAAGAGTAAGAAACGGTATCACTTAAAACTTGGAAGCCATTGGCAACGCCACGTGGTACAAAAATACCCTTGCTGGCATCAATCACTGTTTGATAAACCTGACCAAAGCTCTCACCTTCACGAAGGTCTACCCATGAGCCTAGAACACGCCCGCCATCCGCTACGGAAATGTATTTGTCCCATGGTTCTGCATGCAACCCTCGCAAAACATTCTTACGTGAGAAAGAAACGTTATTTTGTAACTTTCCTTCTGCGAAGAATTTTTCTGGGAAACCGAGTGGGAGCATTTTTTCTTTTTGAAAGTTTTCTTTAAACCAGCCGCGATTATCACCATGAACCGGGATGTCAAATTCTAACATACCTGGAATAGCTTCGATTTTGCGTGCTGCGAGTTCTTTTCCAAAAAAGTTATCCGTCATTTATTTCTCACCTACTAATTTAAGTAAATATTTACCGTATGCGTTTTTCTTAAGCGGTTGCGCAAGTTCACGTACAGCTTCTTCCGAAATGTAGCCCATACGCCACGCAATTTCTTCAAGGTTAGCAACCATAACGTTTTGCATACGTTGAACTGTTTCAATATATTGCGCTGCTTCAAGCAAACTTTCATGTGTCCCTGTATCGAGCCATGCAAAACCACGCCCCATAAGTTCGACAGAGAGATCACCTCGTTCAAGATAGGCCTTATTCACATCCGTGATTTCCAACTCTCCACGTGGTGAAGGTTTGATGTTTTTCGCAATCTCTACAACATCATTATCGTAGAAATAAAGCCCTGTTACAGCATAGTCAGATTTTGGCACTTCTGGCTTTTCTTCAATCGAAACAGCATTCATGTCTTTGTCAAACTCGACAACGCCAAAGCGCTCTGGATCTGGCACTTGATATCCGAACACAGTTGCTCCTTTTTCTTTGGCTGCAGCTGCTTGGAGTAGCTTAGACATTCCTGGGCCATGATAAATATTGTCTCCTAAAATAAGAGCAACCGAATCATCACCAATAAAGTCCTCACCGATGATGAAAGCTTGAGCCAAACCATCTGGACTTGGTTGAACAGCGTACTGTAAATTAAGACCAAATTCAGAACCATCTTGCAAGAGTTCTTGGAAACGCGGTGTATCTTCTGGTGTTGAGATAATCAAAATATCTTTGATTCCAGCCAACATCAATGTAGATAGCGGATAATAAATCATTGGTTTATCATAGACGGGCATCAATTGTTTACTTGCTGCACGAGTCAGTGGATACAAACGCGTTCCTGATCCGCCTGCTAAAATAATCCCTTTCATGAGGTACCTCACTTTGTTTTTTTATTATAGTTAATCAGCACAATTATAGCATAAATTTTGTTTTATTTCATTCTAATTCGCTGCGTGAAGCATTTCACGTTACAATTAAGATTGTGTTATAATGGTGAAGAATTTAACTATATCATACTCAAAATCAAAGCAATATTTCTAAATGAAAGAGCAGAAGAGAGGTTTGTGAGTTTCAAATAAGGAGGCGAGATGACCCGAACAGTCGCTTTTTTTAGTGGCTTCTATGTCCCATTTTTTGGTGGCATCGAAAGATACACTTATAATATTTCAAAAAAATTGGTAGCTCGCGGTTATCGAGTAATCGTTATAACCTCGAAACATTCAGATGACCTTTGTGATGAATCTATTGAGGATGGGATTAAAATATACCGACTTCCTATCTACAATTTTGGCAAGAAACGCTACCCATTCCTCAAAAAAAACAAAACATATAAAGAATTATTAAAGAAAATTAAAGCAGAAAACATTGATTATTTTGTTATCAATACTCGTTTCCAACTCCCTTCATTACTTGGAGCAAAAATAGCAAAAGAGCAAGGAAAGCAAGCTATAGTTACAGAGCATGGGACAACCTATCTTACGACCAATAATAAATTTTTAGATAAAATATTGAACATCATCGAAAAGCTTCTGATTGCTCGAGTTAAAAAGAATTCCAAAATATTCTATGGTGTCTCTCAGGAAGCAGCTGATTGGTTGTCAGAGTTTGCTATAAAATCCAAGGGTGTCCTTTATAACGCTATTGACAGCAATGATTTTTCAAAATATTTCAAGAATAAAAAAACTGAAAACAAAATAAAAATTAGTTATGCCGGTCGTTTGCAGCCCCACTTTAAAGGTGTAGAAACTCTTTTAGCGGCTTTTAGCAAACTTTCCAAAGAATTTGATAACCTAGAATTAACAATAGCTGGTGATGGACCTATTTATCAAGATATGGTAGCAAAATACCCTCAAGAAAACATTATATTTTTAGGAGAGATTTCTCATGATGGGGTAATGCAAATGAACAGTGAATCTGATATCTTTGTTTTACTTTCAAAAATTGAGGGATTTTCCACGGCTTTACTCGAAGCAGGCCTCTTAAAAAATGCACTTATAACAACAAATGTAGGTGGAGCAAGAGAACTTCTTCCAAATGATTCCTACGGATTCGTTATCGAAAACAACGAACAAGCTTTAATAGATGCCCTAAGACATCTCATTACTCATCCAGAAAAGCGCAAAAGTATGCAGGAAAAAACATCCACGCATATTATGAAAAATTTCACTTGGGAAATAACAGCTAATGCTTTTGAAACAGCTTTTTCTGAATTAGACGAGTTAGACAAGAAGCTTTAGTAATAAAAAAACCAGTCAGAAAATTTTCTCAACTGTTTTTTTATATGCGAATGACAAAAGGTACTTTCCTCAGAGTATCTTTTTTGTGTTCCTTTATAATTTTTTAAATATAAATACAGATCCCTTAGAAAGTAAATATTGTATAAGAGGTGTAGCAATAACAAATGGGATAAGTAATGTAAAATGAAGCGGACTCGGCCATGCCAAATTGAGGAAGTCCGTACCCACAATTAAAGCTACGAAAAACGACAGCTGTGTAAGCGTGAAAATCCATAAGCGATAGCGCTTAATAGTCCAAAATATCTTGCGTTGCATCAAAACATAGTTCCACGCAGAAAAAAGAACTGTCATCATAGCAAGCTCCGGATGTGAAATCCCCAAAGCCTTCCCTATTGCAACAATAAGGATTGCTCCTACTGCAATACTGAAACCAACGGGAAAGGCGCGCTCAAATAGCGTTTGCAAAAAACTTCCTTCTACTTTGGAGAAATCTGACTCAAAACTCAAGAAAAAAGAAGGAATTCCGACAAAAAATGCGGTCAAAACAGTAAGCTGAATTGGCTCGAAAGGATAGACACTCCCAACAACCAAAGTCAAAACAGTCAAAGCTATCGAAAACATCATCCGCACCATTAACAAGGAGCCTGTACGTGTTAGATTATTAATCACACGTCGCCCTTCATTTACAATATAGGGCATTGCCGAGAAATTATTATCCATTAAAATAAGATTTGCCGTTTGTTTCGCTGCTTCACTACCTTCGCGCATGGCAATTGAACAATCAGCTTCCTTAAAGGCCAAAATATCGTTGACACCATCTCCCGTCATCGCTACTGTGTGTCCCTGCTTCTTCAGGATTTGCACCATCATTTTTTTCTGTTGTGGGGAGACACGACCAAAAATTTGAAAATTTTCTACTGCAAACTCTAGTTCTGCATCTGTTTTTATTTGACTGGCATCAACATATTGCTCAGCATCTGGTAAGGAAACAGCCTTCGCAATTGCCGATACGGTCACAGGGTCATCCCCAGAGATAATCTTACAGCGTACACCTTGCTTTTTAAAGTAAGCCAATGTCTGTTTGGCATCGTCACGTAAGACATCAGAAATAACAATGAGCGCTTCTGCAGTTAGGTCTTCAGGAAGTCGGTCTCTATCAAGTGCTTGTTTTGAGCGGGCCAACACTAACACACGATAACCCTTTTCTGCATACTTTTGTGCGTGCTGTTCTAACACGGTATTTCCCTTTGGAAACAAAAACTGCCAAGCACCTAAATAAAAGGTCCCTTCTGTAAACTCAACTGCGCTGTATTTTCTCTCAGAAGAAAATGGCAACACTTGAGAAACATTATAATTCTTTAATGAAGCAAAATACTTCCTTAAGGCTTGGGCAGTGACATTTTGATCTGGAAGAATCTCTAGTAGGTTCCCCATAACATGAGCAATGTGTTGCTCCGAACATTCAGCCAAACTCTCGATATGTTCTACCTCCATCTCACCTGTCGTAATAGTCCCCGTTTTATCCAAACAAAGCACATCCACTCGTGCAAGTGCATCGATCGTATGGAGCTCTTGAACCAATACTTTTTGCTTCACTAAATTGATAACACCTAGCGTTAAAGCCATACTGGTCAATAAAATCAAACCTTGCGGGAACATCCCCTCTAGAGCAGCAACTGTTCCCAAAACAGCCTGTTTGTGCCCCGTATCAATGACATAAAATAACTTGAGGTAAAGCATAATGCCCAACGGAACCATAATAAAACTCACGATGCGTACAACCTTTGCTAAACTGTCACGCAACATTCGCTTCTGTTTCTTTATTTTTTGAGCTTCATGGGCCAATTGATGAATATAATTGTCTTTTCCTACATGAATAACCCGTGCAACTGCTGTGCCACTTGTGACAAAACTTCCAGAAAAAAGTTTCGCTCCCTCTTTTTTACTCAGCGCATCTGCCTCGCCAGTAAGCAAAGCTTCATTAACTTCCAGTTGACCTTCAATGATTTGGCTGTCACACGGAATTTGATCCCCAAGTCCCAGAAGAATAATATCATCAAGCACAAGCTCTTCTTGTTTTAATTCAATCTGTTTCCCTTGACGAAAAGTCTTGACCTTACTTGTATTCAATAAAGAAAGCTTGTCGAGCAAGCGACGTGCTTTAATTTCCTGATATAAACCAATTCCTGCATTCACCGCAACAACAATAATGAAAAGCGCATTTCGATGCGAGCCCACTGAAAGCACTAAAATAAAAAGGAAAATATTGATTAAGTTAAAAAAAGTCAGCAAATTACTCGCAAAAATTTGGCCGTATGTTTTACTGCTCTCATTCTTTGCGATATTGACCTGACCTGAATTTAAACGTTTCTCAACTTCTTTTTGTGTCAAACCTTCATATTTAAATAGCATAAGCTCTCTCCTAACTCTTATTCTATCCTAACATTATTAGAGAAGCAAACACCTTACATTTTCGAAATAAAACCCCGTCACAATGAGGACGAGGTGAATTGGTTTATTTTGTTTGACGTGCCATTGAAGACTGTACATTGAATTTACGTTGAATAAGGAAGCGAATCCCCATCACAGCTGCCCCAAGAATAATCGTCAGGTAAGGCGCAAGTACGATATTGATGGATTTTGGTAAGAGGGCTACTAAGACAGAAACACCTGCCCATGCAACCATCGCGACAGCTAACATCGCAAAACCTTTACCTTTTTTCTGTGGGCGTTGTGCACTATAGAAGTATTTGTACATCCAGTACATCACCAAACCAGCGAGAGCGGAAGAGGCCAGCGTTGTCAAAAGACCGTAAACACTTGCTTGTGGTTGGAAGAGACCCATCAATCCCATAACCACTGAAATCACACCAAAAAAGAGTAAAGCACTATCTAACCACATCAAGAAGGGCGATTCATTTTTCGCTGTTTCCTGACGTTTCACCTTATCTTCTTCAGGTTTATACTGTGTCACAAATTCCATTGGTGCCCCCAATAATTTGCGGGCTAGAATGCCTTCCTTTTGTCCTTCGATGATTTTTGGCAAGATTTCAGCAAGTATTGTTTTGATTTCCTCGTCTGATTTTCCTAAAAGCATCAATTGCTTTGTTACGTTATGTACATATTCGCTATTTTTGGCAGTGAGTTGCTCGATTAGATTTTCCATATCTCCTATTATATAAAAATTTTGGTGAAATTTGGAAATAAAACTTGATTTTTTTAATAAAAAAATGTTATACTAATTTGGTATGTTATTTTGAGGGTTTCTGTAAGAATTGTGTTTCAGATCTGAATTTTTAGAGATGCTCTTTAAAAAAAGCATAAAATTTTTAAGGAGGAACCAAACCATGTCAAAAGAATGTTATTTTACTGGTCGTAAGACTGTATCAAGTAATAACCGTTCACACGCTATGAACCAAACTAAACGTGTAGTTAAACCTAATCTTCAAAAAGTTCAAATTCTTGAAAACGGTGAACTCAAAACTGTATGGGCTTCAGCTAAAGCATTGAAAAAATTGCCTGCAGGCGTTGAGCGTGTATAATTGGATAAAATAAAGAAAGCTAGTGAATTTTATTTACTGGTCTTTTTTATTCTCTTCTCCTTATTCAATACTTCAGAAGCCAAAGGTCATGACTAACGATTGATCTTTGGTTTTTTATCTTCTAAAACTCTTTCAGCTCATGTGCTTTTCCTAAAGCACTTACACGGCTAAATTGACCAAAAAACCAACAAAACAACTGTTCTATTTTACAAAATTATGATAAAATGAAGTGATACATAAATTATTATGGAGGAAAGTGCTGTATGATTCAACAGCACGCATATGAAAATGACCGTTACTATTAATACTCAACATGGTAATGTTGACATTGCAACAGATGTTATCGCTACTGTTGTAGGTGCAAGCACTACTGAAATTTTCGGCGTTGTCGGCATGACAAGCAAAAATGCTGTAAAAGACAATTTCCGTAATATCCTCGGACAAGAAAACTATTCTAAAGGTGTTGTCGTTACGACAACCGATAACCAAACAATCATTGGTGTTTATGTTGTTGTCAGCTATGGTGTTAAAATTAGCGAAGTTGCCAAAAACATCCAAGAACGTATCCGTTTTAATCTGGAAAATCAACTTGGCATTGTAGCAGCTAAAGTCAATGTGTATGTACAAAATGTGAAGGTGGTCGAAGACTAGTGTCAAATATTAACGCAAGTAAATTTCAAGAAATGATTCAGGCGGCAGCAAGTCGCCTTAACGAACAAGCTGAATATGTCAATTCTCTGAATGTCTTTCCTGTCCCAGATGGAGATACAGGAACAAACATGGGGATGACAATCACAAATGGTGCCAAAGATGTCGCTGAAAAACCAGCCGAAACTGTTGGTCAAGTTGCTCAAATCCTTTCCAAAGGTTTGCTCATGGGCGCTCGTGGTAACTCTGGAGTTATCCTTAGTCAAATCTTCCGCGGTTTTGGACAATATGCTAAAGACTACGATGAACTTGATGGTATTCATTTAGCTAATGCTTTGCAAAATGGTGTTGAAGTCGCTTATAAAGCGGTTATGAAACCTGTTGAAGGTACAATCTTAACTGTTTCACGCGGTGCAGCAGAACTTGCAAATCGTAAAACTAATGAAACTGACGATGCAACAGCTATTATGGAAGCTGCTCTTGAAGGAGCTAAAATCGCTTTAGCGAAAACTCCAGATATGTTGCCAGTCCTTAAAGAAGTCGGTGTTGTCGATTCAGGTGGTCAAGGTTTAGTTTATATCTACGAAGGCTTCTTGATGGCTCTCAACGGTGAATTCGTCCCTGAAAATCCTGAGCAAGGCTTAGGTGCCATGGACCGCATGATCAACCTTGAGCACGAGTCTGAAACAAGTGTTGCGGGTGCTTCCACAAGCGATATCAAATACGGCTACTGTACAGAGATTATGGTCGAATTAGGCCAAGGTCCAACAGCACGTGAAAGTTACGATCACGATAATTTCCAAGCTTACTTGGCGGGTATCGGTAATTCACTTTTAGTTGTTGATGACGAAGAAATCGTTAAAGTCCATGTCCATACTGAAGATCCTGGTCTTGTTATGCAAGAAGGCCTTAAATATGGTCGTCTGGTTAAGGTTAAAGTTGACAACATGCGCCTCCAAAACGAAGGTGTTGCTGAAAAAGAAAAAACAAACAACATCAGCACTTCTACTTCTAAATCTGACTGGGGATTGATTGCCATCGCTGCTGGTGATGGTCTTGCTGACATTTTCCGTGAAATGGGTGTACAGCATGTCGTTTCTGGTGGTCAAACAATGAACCCATCAACAGAAGATATTCTCAAAGCTATTGAAGCTGTCAATGCCGAAAAAGTTATTATTCTTCCAAATAATAAAAATATCTTCATGGCTGCCAAATCTGCCGCTGAAGTTTCAGACATCCCTGTTGAAGTGATTGAAACAGCAACTGTCCCTCAAGGTTTTACTGCCTTGCTCAGCTTTGACCCAACAAAATCAATTGAAGAAAACAAAGAAAATATGACTGCTTCTTTGGCAGACGTACAATCTGGTGCAGTGACACAAGCTATTCGTGACACTAATATTGATGGTATTGACATCCACAAAAAAGATACCCTTGGCATGGTCAACAATAAAATTGTCGCTTCAACCAAAAAAATGAACGACGCTATCTTTGCTGCTTTTGAAAAGATGATTGATGAAGACAGCGAGATTGCAGCAATTTATATTGGCGCAGATGGTAAGAAATCAAATGCAGAACGTATCGCCAAAGAACTAGAGAAGCGTTATCCAGAACTTGAAGTAGAGATTCATGATGGTAAGCAACCCGTTTATCCATACATTTTCTCTGTAGAATAAAACAAAAAACTAGCCTCTCAAAGCTAGTTTTTTTGTGTGTTTTGTTTTCACGTGAAACATTCCTTTTTTTATTAGGCGCTCCCATACACAAATTTCCTCGAAATTACAAGTAATTCGTGTTATACTTATTGTAATGTCAAATACTTTTTACATTCACTAAAGGAGCATGCATGAAAACACTGAATACTGCCCGTATTGGTCAAATATATTATGTAAGTAAAATATTAAAATCTGAGCATGCTGGAAAACTTCGAGAGCTTGGTTTTACCCCGGATAAAGAAGTTGTTCTAATGTCCATGGATGGGGAAAATGCGCTTTTAAAGATTGGTCAGACACGTCTAGCATTGAGTAACCTCTATCTTAATACTATTTTGATTAAAGATGAACAATCAAATGAAGAAGTTATACCTCTTTCATCTTTGAATACCGGACAAAGTGGTGTTGTCCGAATGCTTGATGGCCAAGGAGAAATAAAGCGCCGGCTTATGGATATGGGAATTACGAGAGGGACACGTATCTCTGTACATAAGCTTGCACCTTTAGGAGACCCCATGGAACTCCATCTTCGTGGTTACTCTCTATCTTTAAGAAAGAAAGATGCTGAAAAAATAAAAATTGTTAGCCAAGACTAAAAGGAAATACAGATGACTAAAATCGCTTTATTGGGAAATCCCAACAGTGGAAAAACAAGCATTTTCAATATAATAACTGGCAGTAATCAGCAGGTAGGAAACTGGCCAGGTGTAACCGTCGAGTGTAAAACAGGACGCTATAAAAAAGACAAAAATATCGCGATTCAAGATTTACCTGGAACTTATTCTCTTTCCCCTTATACTTTAGAAGAACAAGTTACACGAAATTATCTCAGTGAAACACCCCCAGATGTGCTTCTCAATATTATAGATGCAACAAATCTTGAACGCTCACTGTATCTCACATTGCAACTCATGGAGTTTAATATTCCTATCGTTGTCGCTTTAAATATGAGCGACTTGCTAGAACATCAAGGTAAACAGATTGATATCGAAAAATTGTCCTATAGTTTAGGTTTACCTGTCGTACTTACGAGTGCTCTAAAGAAGAAAGGACTAGACGAGGCTATTCGGAAAGCTTGTCAGCCTCTTGAAATCACTCCTTTAGATTATGATCATCGTCTTGAAAGCGCCTTGGCAGAAATTCAAACGATTTGTCCCCAAGCCAAGAATCATTTTGACCAAATTAAACTTTTCGAAGGAGACAGTTTAGCCTTAGCCACCCTCACTGCCTCACAACGGCAAGAATTAGATGAAATCGTAGCGATTACCGAAAGAATTATGGGCGATGATCGTGAGTCAATCATCGTCAACGAGCGCTATGATTTAATTAGCCAAATTATTCGTTTGGTTGTTACAAGTACGCAAAAAGGACAACTTAACCTAACAGATAAAATCGATCGTATCGTTACCCATAAATGGCTGGGACTCCCTATCTTTATCCTCATCATGTGGTTGGTCTACTTCTTGGCTATACAAGTCATTGGTACACCTGCTAGCGATTGGCTTAACGATAACTTTTTTGGTGGTTTTTTGCCAGATGTTTTACACCAAGCAATGGATAGCTTGGCGATTGTTCCTTGGGTCCAATCTCTACTCCTCGATGGTGTCCTCGCCGGAATCGGTGCTATCCTAGGCTTTGTTCCACAAATCTTCGTTCTATTCCTCCTGTTAGGCTTTCTTGAAGATTCAGGCTATATGGCTCGTGTCGCATTTGTCATGGATCGTATTTTTAGAAGGTTCGGCTTATCTGGTAAATCCTTCATCCCTATGTTGATTTCTTCTGGCTGTGGTGTACCGGGAATTATGGCTACACGTACTATTGAACAAGAAAGAGACCGAAAAATTACCATCATGGTTACCACCTTTATGCCTTGCTCAGCCAAGTTGCCAATCATTGCCTTAGTTTCGGGGGCCTTTTTTCACTCTACCAGCTGGGTTGCACCTAGCGCTTACTTCTTAGGTATGGCCATGATTATTCTCTCAGGGATAATTTTGAAAAAAACAAGAATGTTCGCAGGAGATACTTCCGCTTTCATCTTGGAGTTGCCTACTTATCATCTGCCTCATTTTCCAACCGTCTTTAAATATGCGTTTGATCGAGGATTGAGCTTTATTAAACGCGCCGGGACAATTATTTTTGCGCTCAATGTTGCGCTCTGGTTCTTGTCAAACTATAGCTTCACTTTACACCAAGTTGAACCTGGTCAATCAATATTAGCAACACTCGGAGGGTACTTGAGTATTGTTTTTACTCCTTTAGGCTTTGGAGAGTGGAAAGCAACGGTAGCTACCTTGACCGGTTTAATTGCCAAAGAAACTATTGTCGGAACTATGAGCCAATTGTACGCCCAAGGTGCAGAGGTAGAAAATAACGGACGAGCCATTTGGACGGCTCTACAAAATAGCTACACACCACTGGCCGCTTATTCTTTACTTGTCTTCAACCTGTTATGTGCACCCTGTATTGCTGCGATTTCGGCAATTTATAAGGAGATGGGGGAAGTTAAATGGACTTTACGCGCTGTGGGCTTTCAAACCGCTGTGGCTTACAGTATGAGTTTCATCATTTATCAGTTGGGCTCTGCCTTTTTTACGCAGTCCATTAGCATTAGTACATTGCTTGCAACACTGCTCTTGGTTTTCGGTCTTTATCTTATCTTCCGTAGACCAAAATCTACATCGAACAAGGAGGAACTTTCTCTTGAACTTAGCTAGTATCATTCTTTTGTCTCTTATTTTAATCGCAGCTTTCTTTTCAATACGTAAAACAGTACGGAGCAAAGGGGCTTGCGATGACTGTACCACTACAACCTGTCCTGTTAAGGGTATTTCTGTCCTAGAAACCCCATCGAAAAAAGACTGTTGTGAATAATAAAAAACTTCCATTTAGGAAGTTTTTATTTTACTCTCAGAAAACTAAAGCCAGTACCATCAGTATAGCCTGTAGTAAAGAAAAGACCATTAATATTTTCACTGAAGCAATAAAAGTTTCACTTTTTACTTGTCTCTGCAGATAAGGGCGTGCTTGTTTAATGATGAAAGGCAAGAGTATAAACATAAGCAACATCAGCGGAGAGATTAACCCCAGAACAACTGCCACAACGATAAAAATGTATGCCAGTACAATAGCTAATGTCCACCAGCGGAGAGCATTCTTTCTCCCGATGTAATGCACAATAGTATAACGATGATTAGCTTCGTCCTCTTCCAAATCACAAGTGTTATTCGCCAGCATCAAGTTAGCAATTAACAAGGTACTTGGTAAAGCAACAAGGAAGGTTGATGCCAAAGTTGCAAAATCCCAAACAAAAACTGCACTTGTATTGATATACACACAAATCAGAAAAATTAAGTAGCCCATTGTTAAACCACTGGCCAGCTCACCTACAGGTAAACTTGATAAGGGTTTTGGTCCAGCTGAGTAAAAGATACCAATAAAGTAGCAGAAAAGTCCGAGCCAAAACACCGGCCAGCCCACAAGTCCTGCCACAATTAATCCTAAAATCAAGGAAATAGAGAAGAAGAAAAGTAATAAGCCCTTTATCAGCGACAGCGAGAGATTTTCTCGTCCGATGATATTGGTATTTTTCTTGTAATCTTCTGTATCTACAGCCTTATGATAATCATTGTAGTTGTCCCAGATGTCTACAAAACAGTTAAAGCAAAACATAGCTACAAAGTAGATGATTAATGGGCCAAAATTGGCTATTTGATAATGGTAAAGTGAATAAGCAACTCCCAGTATAAAAGGAAAAATGCTCGCTGTTTTAGCTTTCAGCTCAATAAGCTCAGCAAATATTTTAAAGTTCATTTTTAATAACTTCTTTGTAATAAGGTTTGGGTAACTTCCATCAAAATTTCACGGTTACGAGATTCTGGGAATTTCTCTATTTCAAGTAGTGCTTGATCTGTCAGATGTTTCGCTAAGAAAAGACTTCCTGTAATGCCTCCTAGATCAGTTACCAATTCGGAAAATTCGATACATTCTTGACGGCTCAGTCCTTCTGGCGCTTCCAGATAAGGTAGGACTTTCTCAGGCGCTTCTTCTTTTGCCAGCAACAAGGGTAAAGTATAAATCCCTTGACGAAAATCCGTCAATATGGGCTTGTCAGCCTCTTCCAAGCCGACTGTAAAATTAAGTACATCATCATAAATCTGAAAAGCAAGACCAATCGCTAAGCCAATTTTTCGTGCAGACCGTTGCATCTGCTTGTCACCACCAGAGAAATACACACCCTCCAAGCAAGCCAAGCTCAATAGTTCAGCGGTTTTACCACTGATAGCTTTTAGATAGCGTCTAATACTGTTATCGGCATTAAAAGCTGATTGCATCTGTGTAAGTTCACCTTGAAGTATCTTTTTCATCGATCTTGCATTCCGCGGCAAAAATGGCGTCGCTGCCATCGTTTCACAAAGCAACTCGAAGTAAACCGTATAAATAAAATCACCCGTGTATACTGCAACATCCTTGCCAAATTGTGCTTCTACACTTGGCAGACCTCGACGCAAAGGAGAATCATCAATAACATCATCATGGATCAACGTTGCCGAATGTAACAACTCCAAACTGGCTGCTATTTTAACCAAACGTTCTTCGTCTTCTATCTCGTCCTCAACTAAACCAGAGAATAGAAAAAAAAGCGCTGGCCGAACCATTTTACCTCCGCGCGTCGTAAACTTTTGTAATGCGTCACGTATATCTGTATTATTTACCGCTAAACGTTCTGTCATCATAGTTTGTACTGCGATAAGTTTTTCCTTAATTTCAGGATAGTCCTGCCAAAAATCTAGCACTTTTTCCCCTTACTACCTTATATCTATCGTTTTTATATCTCTCTTATTCTAGCAAAATCCACCTTAAATTTCGATATAAACGACTCACTTTTTTCTCTTACTACTTATTATCGAATTTCAATAATATTTTGTTGTGGCAAGCGGTAACTTGCTTGACCTTTTGCTTCTGATGAACCCAGTACAACCAAGAGCTCTGGACGGTAACGTTTATCGACTTCAAGAATTTCGTTCACGCGCTCTGTACGTTCAAAACCAAGGATAATATTGCCTTCATAACCTCTATTTTTGATGACATACATAAGATTCATCGTCACAAAACCGATATTCAGTGACAAGTAGCTTGCTTCCATCATCTCATCCATATTTTCGAACATTTGTGGATAACGACTATTGAAACGTTGCAGTTGTTCACTGTCCATTTCACCGGCGCCTGTACGTGCAATTTCACTTGAGCGTTCGGAAAGATTAGTATCACTAAAAATAGCAATAACTGCTCCTGCCTCTTTCACTTGCTGACCATTTTTTCCATTAACAACGGATAGAAGTTCTTGACGTTTTTGTTCACTCTCGACAATAACAAAATGCCAAGGTTGGATGTTATGTGCAGAAGGTGCTAAACTTGCAGCAGAGATAATCTGTTTCACATCTACTGTTGGTATTTTTTTACCATCAAATGTTTTTACAGCGTGGCGTTCTTTATTAATTTTTACAAAATCCATGAATATCCTCCTCTCATTATTGTACCAAATTTGCATATTTTTAGTATATAAAAAAGGGGTAAATCCCCTCTATTATCCTATTTGTTATATTCTCGCAAAAATTGAGACAAAGCAGACAAACCTTCGCGTAATGTCTTTTCATCCGTACAATAGCCTAAACGTGCATAGCCTGGCAAGTCAAACCTATTTCCCGGTACTAAAAGGACACCTTTGTTTTTAAGCAAGGCCACACAAAATTCTTCTGTTTGGGACGGATCGAGCGTTTCAAATTTCACAAAGCTTGTCGATACTGCTTTAGGATATATCATTGATACCAGTGGCTCATGTTCCACCCACTCTCGAAGTATTTGCAAATTATTAGTGACAATTTCTTTATTGCGCGCCAGCACTTGATCACGGTGCTTTAAGACTAAGGTTCCTAAGGCGTCGTCAAAGACTCCACAACAAATCATTGTATAATCACGGTATTTACGAAACTCATCTGCTAGCTTTTCATCTTGAGTCGCTACCCAACCTAAACGTACACCAGGTACAGAATATGTTTTAGAAAGTGAGTTTGTCGAGATACCTTTTGCATACAAGTCAACAATTGGCGCATAATCTTCCGAATCATCAAGAGGCAAGTAAACCTCATCAACCAAGACATATGCCCCAACGGTTTGAGCTAGCTTAACAACCTCTTCCAAAAAGGCGCGGTTTAAGGTTGTACCTGTTGGATTATTGGCATTGTTTAAACAAATCATCTTTGTATTTGGTCGAATCATCTGACGAAGTTCATCCAAGCGTGGATACCAGTTTTCAGCTTCATAAATTTGCCAGAACTCAATTTCTGCTCCTAAAGAACGTGGAATGTCATAGAGCTGCTGGTAGCTAGGATACTCTGCAATCACATGATCTCCCGGCTCGATCAAGCCATACAAGACCAGATGATTAGCACCCGTTGCGCCATTTGTCGCCAAAATATTTTCTGCTGGAACTTTCGTATAAAGTTTGGAAACTTCTTGCTTAAATTCAGGAGAGCCTTCAATCCAACCATAGTTAAATTTTTCCTGCATCAAGCGAGACATAAAGCTTTGGCCCTTGTCTTCTTCCAGATTTAATATTTCTTGCAGCGTCATGGATGAAATCGTTGATTGCGCAATGTCATAAACTGCTTCTTTTTCCCATACGTTGAGCCATTCTTCTACTCCAAAACCATCTATCTTCATATGTGCCCTCCTAAATATCAATTATAGTATAAGTATAGCATTGTGCGTCCAGTATTTTAAAGCAATCTTCCATTGGAAAAAAGATTGTCTTTGTATTGTCATTAGGGTGTAACGTCATAATCTCATGCTCTTCTAACATTTCACGGTCAAAATAAACATGTAGATTCGCCTGCTTATTGTCCACCAGCCCAAAGATCGAAACAATCCCCGGCTGTAAATCAAGCATCTTTTCCAACCGTTCCTCTGATACAAAATGGAGACGATTTACTTTAAGTATCTCTCCCAGTTTGTTCATTTCAACTCGCTTACTGTCATCCATAATAACCATGTAGAATTGCGTAGATTTTTTATTAGCCAAAACCAAAGTTTTCGACCTACAACCTTCATGTCCTTCAATATAATGGTCAGATTCTTCTGTAGAATGACTGGCCGGATGCTCGACAATTTTATAGGGAATTTCGAGCTGAGCCATTAACTTCTCTACTTCTTTAAAGTCTCTCATTCAGCCTCCTTATATAAGAAAAAGGCCGCGCAAAACACGACCTCTTTAATTTTAATCAGCAACAATTGTTGTTCCTGAACCGTTTGCCAAGAAATCTTCAAGATTTTCAAGGGAAGTAATTGTAGCGGCACGACCTGTACGTTCCACAAAAGCCATGGCTGCTTCAACTTTTGGTTTCATAGAGCCTGTAGCAAATTGACCGTCTTCCAAGTAGGCACCAATTTCAGACAAAGTAACTTTTTCTAATTTCTTTTGATCTGGTTTGTTGTAATTAACAAAAACATTGTCCACACCTGTCAAAATCACTAACTCGTCACCATCCACAAGCTCTGCCAGTTTAGCTGCTGAAAAGTCCTTGTCTATTACAGCCTCCACTCCTGTGTATGTACCGTCTTCATGCTCAACTACAGGGATACCGCCGCCGCCAGATACAGTAGTTAAAACTGCAGCATCTAACAGTGGTTTGATGGCTTCTGCTTCTACAATACGTTCTGGTTTTGGACTGGCAACAACACGACGATACCCACGACCTGAATCTTCGACAAATTTCCAATCTGGATATTGTTTCAACATTTTGTTCATCTGTGCTTCGTCATAGAATGGGCCAATCGGTTTTGTTGGGTTTTCAAACGCAGGATCGTTACTGTCCACCACGACACGTGTGACAACAGAAGCTACAGGAATTCGTTCCAAGCCTTCTTTGATTAAAGCTTTAGTAAAGGCTTGAGTCATCCAGTATCCGATTTGCCCTTGAGTCATAGCCACAGCTGTATCTAAAGGCATCGCAGGATTTTTAGCACTGTCTGATCCCAGTTGTTGCAAAAGTAAATTACCAACTTGAGGGCCATTACCATGCGTCACAACCATTTCTACATCGTTATCCTTAATGAGCGGAATCAATTGACTCGCTGTAACTTCAAGTGCTTCTTGTTGTGCTTGAGCTGTTGGATCATCTGTCAAAATAGCGTTACCGCCAAGAGCAACTACAATACGTCTAACCATAATTATTTTCTCCTATTTTATATTATTAAAGCGCTTACTTTGCGCTTGAAAGAATAAAACTTTTGATTGCTCAAAAATTTTACTCTAAATTTTCTTTTTAAATACCAAGTAACTCTCTCAAACCAAACTGATTAGCAAGCAAGCCATAAAGAGCCAGCAAAGCTGCGAGAGTAAAGATAATAATAGCAAACCATTCGCCTGTTGAAATAGTTCTGTTGTTTTCACGTTTTGCACGGATATAGAGGACAAAACCAACAACATACAGAATAGAAGCCATCCAAACGAACTGCCAACCACTCAGGTAAAGGGCAATGATTTGGAATGCCATAGCAAAGAAACCAATCAACACATTCTTAGTTGATTTTTCAACTAAACCAACTTTTAACAGATATGCACCGACAAGGGCATAGCAGACCATAATTACTGCAGTACAGAGGTAAACAAAGACATTGTAAGCATCTGAGGCAAAGTAAGTGATGATGATAAAAAGCTGTACAAAACCTTGAGTCAGAAGTAATGAATTAACAGGTGCACCAGCTTTATTTTCTTTTCCAAACCAAGCAGGCAAGAGCTTTTGCGAAGCCAACTGAGAAGTTGACTCAACTGGAAGCATGGTCCATGATAGCCAAGCTCCGAGAAGCGAGATGATCAGCCCAATAGCCATCAAATTACCACCCCAAGGGCCAACCATTTCACGTAAGATACCAACCATACCTGGTTGTGGCATACTTGCAAGCTGTGCTTGATCCAAGTACCCATAAGGTAAGAGCGAAAGCAAGATATAAATCACTAGCAAAGTAAACAATCCAATAATTGAAGCTTTACCAGCATCTGATTTTTTCTTAGCACGGTCGCCCATCATTGCCGCACCTTCAATACCAACGAAGACCCAAATCATAACCATCAAGGAACTTTGAATCTGTCCGATTAATCCTGAGGCAGTCATCTGAGTAAATGCTGCTGATCCATCTGCATTAATGACGACATTTTGCCAAAAATGTTCTGTAAAGACTCCTGCTTTAAACATAACAATGGCAACAATGGCAAAAATTGCGATTGGAATTAATTTAGCAATAAGTACAATAGCATTGATTACTGCTGCCCCTTCAACCCCACGAATAACAAGTGCAGTTAACGACCACGAAACGACTGAAACAACGATGACTGATAAAAAGGTCAAAGAACCGTCTTCATTAGCAAAAACACCAGGAAAGAAATAGTTGACAGATGTCATCATCAAAACAGCGAAAGCCACGTTACCTGCCCAAGCAGACAACCAGTAACCCCAGCCTGATAAGAATCCGGCAAAATCACCAAATCCTGCGCGGGCGTAATCTGAAACACCGGAGAGTTCTGGTTTATTCACAACGAGGTGATTTAAGCTCAAAACGAGCATAAGAATACCAAAACCAATAAAGAGCCATGAAATGACCACACCACCTGGTGTAGCTCCATTTGCCAAGTCGTTCGAGAGGTTAAATACCCCTCCACCAATAGCTCCGGATACGATAATTGCGACGAGGGCCATGAGCCCTATTCCTTTTTTATTTTCTACTTCCATATTACTTCCTATTTTTTTTCATAAAGTCATATGCTTTAAAAAAGTCTCCAATTATGAAAATATACGAGGTCTGACCTTTTCAAAACAAGAGTTATAGAGGGAACCAAAAATATTTTTTCCAGATTTGTGCAAACTTCCCACCGGTATTAGGAAGTGGAAAGTCTGTCAAATCCGGAAAAAATCAAATTCAAAATTTATTATTTGATACTTGGTACATCTGGAATAAAGAGGTTACCCAAAGTTGCTGCCATGATTGCCTTGATTGAGTGCATGCGGTTTTCAGCTTCTTCAAATTGACGTGCATATTTAGAACGGAATACTTCGTCAGTAACTTCCATTTCAGTCAAGCCATACTCTTCTTTAATTTCTTTACCGTATTCAGTTTCAGTGTCGTGGAAAGCTGGCAAGCAGTGCATGAAGATGAGCTCTTCATCTGGAGTTCCAGTCAATTTCATCATATCCATTGTGATACGGTATGGAGTGAGTAGTTCCACACGTTCTTCCCAGTTTGATTCACCCATTGATACCCATACATCTGAGTAGATAATGTTTGCACCTTTAACCCCTGTTTCAATATCTGCAGTTGTTTCTGGTTTTGCACCTGACTCAGCTGCAAATTTGCGTGCAATTTCCATAACTTCTTCTGAAGGTTGAAGTGATTCAGGCGCTACAATAGTTACGCTCACTCCAAGCATCGCTCCTGTTACGATAAGAGAGTTGGCCATGTTATTACGACCATCACCAACATAAGCAAGTTTAAGACCTTTAAGATAGCCAAACTCTTCTTTGATTGTCATGTAGTCTGCAATCATTTGAGTTGGATGCCAATCATCAGTCAAGCCATTCCATACAGGAACACCTGAGTATTTTGCCAAGTCTTCGACTTCTTTTTGTGAGAAACCACGACGTTCAATCGCATCAAACATTGATCCAAGAACACGGGCAGTATCTTCAGTAGATTCTTTGATACCAAGTTGAATATCATCCTTACCAAGATACTCTGGGTGAGCCCCGAGGTCGATAGCTGCAGTTGTAAATGCGGCACGTGTACGTGTAGAAGTTTTAGCAAAAAGCAAGGCAATATTTTTTCCTTCAAGATAGTGGTGAGGAATGTTATTTTTCTTCAATGCTTTTAAGTGAATAGCGAAGTCAACAAGATATTGAATTTCTGCAGGTGTAAAATCTTTTTCTGCTAAAAATGAACGGCCTTGGAAAACTGAGTTAATTTTTGGTGTTTGCATTTAATTTTCTCCTAAATATAATTTTTTTATTTTTTAAAATAAGGACATTTGCTTGTGCTGTAAGCAATAAGGTGTCAACAAGGTTGACAGAGCTGTAAACCAAGCAAATAAAGAGTGGGTATTTGATTAAATATCTTCACGCCACAATGGTTGAGACATACAACGTGCCCCACCACGACCACGTGCCAACTCACTTGAAAGAATCTCATGGACTTTGATACCATGTTCTTTAAGTAATTCGATTGTGATATAGTTACGGTCATAAGTAACAATTTCACCAGGAGCGATAGCTAATGTGTTTGAACCATCATTCCATTGTTCACGTGGTGCAACGATTGGATCACCATTACCACATTCAATCAAGTCAAGTTCTGAGAGTTCCAACACTTTCTTAAGAGCAACTTTAAGATCTGTCAAATGTTCAATTTCCACATCTCCATCTTTACCCGGACGTAAGATGAATGCATTGATATTTCCAGAACCATCAAAGATTCCTGGGAAGACTGTAAACTGATCATGATTAATCATTGTAAACACTGTATCCAAGTGCATCATTGCGTGATTATGCGGAATTTCAACAGCAAGTACAGTGTCAAAGGTTGACAATGGGTTTGCAAACAATTCTTTTGCTAAAGCTTGAATTGTTTTAGATGAAGTACGTTCAGACACACCAATAGCTACAGTGTGTTTGTTTAATACGAGTTCATCACCACCTTCGATACGTGTTGTATGGTTACGATCTCGCCAAATTGGAGTATCTTTAAAACGTGGGTGATGTGCCATTACATATTCAGTAATCAATGATTCAGGTTGACGTGCTGGGAAAGTCATTTTGTTGATGGTCATCCCTACACCCATAGATGCTTGTGGATCACGTGTGAAGTAGGCATTTGGCAATGGATTGAGGTAGAAATAGTTTTCGGCATCAGAACCAGCCATATCGCTAAGAACTGTACGTTTTAGGTCCAATTCATTTTTACGAACACCGGCATAAATCTTGTCAACCATTGCTTTTGTGTCCATACTTGACAAGTACTCAGTCAAACCTTCAAGTGTACGCCCTGGACGATATCCAGCTTCATGTAAGAGACGGGCCAAGAAATCTTTTTTAACACTTTCCGTTTGAAAAACATCTGTGGCAAGATCTTCTATGTAGACTGTTTCTGCCCCATTATCACGTAATGTTTGAGCAAAGAAATCGTGTTCCTTCTGCGCAATTTTCAAGTAAGGGATATCATCAAACAAGAGTTGGTGCATTGTGTCTGGTGTGATGTTTTCGACTTCAGCACCTGGACGATGAAGGAGAACTGATTTAAGTTTTCCGATTTCTGAGTTGACATTGATTGCTTTTTCCATGAGATAAGCATCCTTTCTTTTATATAAAACTATATATTAAAATTGTAAAAGCGCTTTCAACACCTTTTATTATAGTCTAATCTTTTTTTGAATGCAAATTGAAGATTATTATAATAATGCGCTTTCATTTTGTTAAAAATAATAAATATACAAAAAGAAACCAGTAATAGCAAGGTTGAGCCTTTGCACTGATTTCTTTTATCATTTTGTTATTTTTCTTTGTTTTTTCTAATTTGTTTGCTTCTGAGTTGGCCACAAGCAGCATCAATGTCTGTACCATGCTCTTGGCGCACAACACAGTTGATGCCATTTTTCTTGAGCACATCATAAAATTTCGCAGTATCATTTCGTGTTGAGCGTTCATATTTGATATGTTCAGCTACAGGATTATATGGAATAAGATTGACATATGAAAGTTTATTTCGTGGTTTTATTAAATCAGCCAATTCTTGAGCAATTTCTGGAGTGTCATTTTCTCCGGAAAGCATGATATACTCATAGGTTACACGACGATTTGTTGTTTCAGTATAATAATCTATCGCTTCAAAAAGTTTTTCTAGTGGTGCACTACGTGTGATGCGCATCAAACTTGTACGTAATTCATTGTTTGGTGCATGTAAAGAAATAGCCAAGTTCACTTGTAAGTTTTCATTTGCAAACTCTTTAATTTTTGCTGGCATGAAACCACAGGTTGACACAGTAATATGACGTGCTCCAATAGCAAGGCCGTTATCATCATTAATTGTGCGTAAAAAGTTCATTAAGTTTACATAGTTGTCAAATGGTTCACCGATTCCCATGACCACAACATGAGAAACACGCTCATCTCGGCCTTTTTCATCGAAGTACTTCTGAACCAACATGATCTGAGCAACAATTTCTCCAGCTGTCACATCACGCTCTTTTTTTAGAATACCAGAGGCACAAAACGTACAGCCCATGTTACACCCTACCTGTGTGGTTACACATACAGATAAGCCATAAGATTGACGCATCAACACAGTTTCAATCATCATTTTGTCTGGTAACATAAATAGATATTTAACTGTTCCATCTTCCGACTCCTGCACAACGACTTGCTCCAGAGGATTCATAATAAAATGCGCATTCAACTTTGCGATAAAATCCTTTGATAAGTTTGTCATCTCTTCAAACGTTTGAACACGTTTTCGGTAGAGCCAATCCCATACTTGAGTTGCACGAAATTTTTTTTCACCATTTTCAATCGCCCAATCAATAAGTTGATCACGTGTTAAGCCATAAATTGTTTGTTTTTCCATTATATCTCCGATATTTTTCACAAAAAAACTTTTAGAGAATTTTTTTGCATATTATTCAATACATTTTTAGACACTTTTTATATTTTTGTCCATTTTATTTTTTTGAACGTTCGCGTATTACAAAATTAGATTTAGAGGTTGTATATTTCTCATTTTTCTCATTTTGTTTTACCTTAGCTGGTTTCTTGCCTGATTTTTCGCGAATTTCAAATGATTTTTTCTCATTTTTCTTTTGCTTTTCTTGAGGACTTCGATTTTTATTGCGATTATTTCGACGTCGTGGCTTTTCAAATTTAGGTTGACGTGGCTTGTCTTCAAAAACACGTTCGGATGTGTAAGCTTCATCTTGTGACCGTACACGTCGTAAAACAAAATAAGCACAGCCATAATTACAATATTCATTAATGTAATCTTCTAGTCGATCAATTTTGTTTTCCGATTGCATTTTTTTTCTACTTACTGAAAAAAAGCCTTTTAAACGGAGCTGTTCAAAACCCCAATCTCCCACAATGTAGTCATATTTATCGAAAATATCGCTAAATCGCTGCTCCAGCTTTTCAGCATCAAATCCTTCACGATAATTGTAAACCAGATGAAAAGTTTTACCGCCTACTTTTACAATATCATCTGTAGCTGTAACCCGCTCTCCAGGGAAACGATTATAATTTAATTTTGATTCGTCAACTTCTTTTGGCACTTCCCTCTCCCCCTTCTCTTATTGTTCATTTTCTCGTTTTTTAATTCATTTGCTACTATTTCACGTAGAAAATACGGAAAAAGTATTTCTGCTTTCTCTTGCTTTTTCAACAAAGGAAAATACCAAGCAAAGAGATACTGGTCAGGAACGACTATACTATAAGATTCAGTATCAAGCACAGGCGTACTTCCATAATAGAAACTCCCTCTATCAAAACTTATTCCTTGAAAGATAAGTCGACCAAATCGTTTACCTCGAAAACCCATACCGCGAATATTTTGCCCCGACAGCATTGCAGATACATCAAGCATTTCGAGTAAAACTTCTTTCAATGCCTTCCCGCTCATCGTAAGCCGCACTAAACGCATGGAATGGGGCAAAAATTGGTGTAAATCATCTGAAGTAAGTTGGTGTGGCAATGCTTCTGTAACTAAGAGTCCAGTATTCAAAACACAAGCTCCCACGTTGCCATATCGGGCAAGTAACTCTGCAATAAAATGGCTGGCATTATAGTCAGGATAAACATTGGTCAGGCTATAAGGAATTTCTCCGACAGCCTTGCCTTGCAACATTTTACGTCCTTTCAACTCCCACAAGTTGATGTGTAAAGCATCACTTTTTTCTTTTTTTAGCGTGTTGGTAGCAATCGTGGAAATTTCTGAAGCAATTACTTTGTTATTTTGGTCAAAGGTAAGATTGATTTCTCCGATATGCTCCCCGTATCTTCCTGCAGCCGCAAGTAAGGTGCCATGTAATTCTGCCCCATGTTCAAAAAGATGATGCGTATGGCTTCCAATAATTAAATCGATATCGTATTTTTCAGCAATTTTTGCATCCACAGTTTTTCCCAAATGGCTCAAAAGAATCGTAAAATCACAATCCAGCGGCAAAAGCTGATCCAAGCAAGCTAAAGGATCAATAATATCCCAACCTGCTTGTAAATAAGCCGAATAAGGAGCTGTCAAACCAATGATTCCGATACGCATTCCCCAACTGCTTTCAATAATTTTAGGACCTTGAGTAAAAGGCATATTACTGATATTCGAAAGCAATATATCAAAGTCTGCTTGATTATATAAACAACTTAGCATTTCATGAGTTAAGCCTAAACCTTCATTGTTGCCGAGAGTTGCTGCTGTCAAATCCAGTTTATTCATCAGAACAACGTTAATCTGCCCTTCTGTTGCCTCGGTTAAAGGATGTACCCGGTCAACATTATCCCCTAAGTCAAATCGCAAGACATCTGGATGCCCAACTGATTTTTCCGCAAAAAAACGCTCAATCACTGGAAATCGTTCCAAATGCGAGTGCAGATCGTTCAAGTGAATAATGCGTAATGAATTCATTTTACCATTATAGCACAAAAAAGACCGCTAAAGCGGTAGCTTTTGTACTTTTATACTTACGCCTGCAAATCAAAAGCAAGGCTTCATTCCTATTTTCCTGTTGATCCGAAGCCGCCAGTTCGTGTAGATTTGACCACTTCTTCGTCTCCATCAGCAACCAAGAAAGGCATAAAGACTGCTTGAACAATTCTCTCACCTTTTTCCAAGATAACTTCTGACTCCGTAATGTTTTTCATCTGAGCAAAGATCTCACCTTCATTTCCTGGGTTATTGTAATAGTCACCATCAATGACACCTACCGAGTTAATCATCACCAAACCTTTTTTACGCGGATTTGACGAGCGATCAAACAGATACAGAACTTCTCCTGCTTGCATATATGCTTTCAACCCTGTAGATACCAGCTTGATTTCACCAGGTTTAATGGAAATGTTTTCAGCCACTGATAAGTCATAGCCTGCCGCATGCTTGGTCGCACGCATTGGTAATTCTAGGTTTTCATTTTTGTATTTACTTACTATTTCAAATCCACGTGTTTTCATAATTACTCCTTATTGTTTACTTTATAAATGGTAAAACCAGAAAAACGATAAATAAGACAACGACCGTTACTCCTGATAAAATTCGATTTTGCATTGGTACAGAATTCTTGAAATATTTGGGTGGAAAAACAGGAGCTAAAAGAAGCCCCCCAACTGCTCCTCCAACATGTGACCAAATATTGACTGAGCTAAGATTAAACATATTAAAGAAAAGATTAATCGCAATCAAGATGGTAAATGTCTTACCAATCTGTTTTAGCATCGGATGCCCTGTAAAGAAGCCAATTCCCGCAATTGCTGCAAAAAGGCCAAAGATCGACGTCGATGCCCCTGCAGATAAGGAGTTGGGCGAAAAAATAAAGGTTGCGGCATTACCAAAAATTCCTGAGAGAATATATATCAAACTGAAATTAAGACTACCAAATACAGCTTCAACCTGACGTCCAATAAAAAAGAGCGTCAGAGTATTCATGAGGAAGTGCGTCCATCCAATATGAATAAAAATTGGTGTAACAAGGCGCCACAATTGAGTTGGATCAGCTAAAATGGCTGGTGGAAATAATGCACCAGTGTTAAAAAGATTAATAGCCGAGGTTGCAGCTAAACCATAACGTAAAAATTGATAAAGCCAAACCATCGTTGTTAAAAGTGATAAAATATAAGTCGCTTTATGCTTCATAAAGTCTTTTTTTATCATATCAATGTTCATAAGTAAATATTTCTCCTATGCTTATATCATGAGGTTCTGGATGAAAGTCTTTGTGCTGGAAATCATAACATAGACTAACTGTCTGTCCAGAAAAGCTTGCCAGATAACGGTCATAATATCCCGCACCAAAACCAATCCGATAGCCTTCCTT
The DNA here is from genome assembly GCF_018403745.1 of Lactococcus formosensis. Taxonomy (GTDB): domain Bacteria; phylum Bacillota; class Bacilli; order Lactobacillales; family Streptococcaceae; genus Lactococcus; species Lactococcus formosensis. The sequence goes on from NZ_BOVP01000002.1 coordinate 139,497, forward strand.
ATTCCAAGCCAAACCGGGGACCAAAATCAAATCAGGGACAATTTCATTTTCAGACTTAGGTTCTAGTATACCAAATTTTGTACGTTCTAAGTTATTTTTGTCGTACTTTACAAAAATCATCTGACGATTAGCGAAAGTTTTTGGTATAACTATTTGTTTATCTTCTTGCTTAAAAAGGCCTCCCAAATCAAATTCAAACTCTTGCGGCATATAGAGCGCAACAGTCTTCGCGCTCTTCCATTGTTCTGAAGCAAGCAGCTCTGCAATAATTTTCTGACTTTGGCGGCTTTTGTCAGCAAAATCAAAACTTTTCAGTAAATTTATCATTTCTTTTCGAATTAGCGCTTTCTTTTCCATACTTTATATGGTATCATAAAGCTGTAAGTTTTTTTCAAGTTAACGTTTGTGCTTTTTGTTACACGCTTTCCGACGATAAGATTTACCAAACTAAAGAAAGGATGTATTCAAATGGCACAAGGAACTGTAAAATGGTTTAATGCTACTAAAGGTTTTGGCTTCATTACAACTGAAGAAGGCAACGATGTATTCGTACACTTCTCAGCTATTCAAACTGATGGCTTCAAAACTCTTGATGAAGGCCAAAAAGTTAGCTTTGATCTTGAAGAAGGCCCACGTGGACCTCAAGCAATCAATGTTACTAAATAATTGGTAATTAAAGCACCTTTACGGTGCTTTTTCTTTTTGTTTAAACACCACAATAAAAGCAGCTATGCTATTGTTTTATAGATATAAAAAGTTTACAATGTATAAAGCAAAGAATTTAGGAATATTATGAAAGATTTAACAAAAGGAAACATTCTTAAGGGTTTAATTACCTTCACCCTCCCCTTGCTCTTGGGAAACTTTTTTCAAGTGCTCTATAATACCGCAGATACACTAATCGTTGGTCAAACTTTAGGGAAAAACGCCCTTGCTTCTGTAGGAGCTACAGGGTCCATCAACTTTTTAATCGTTGGTTTTGCTCAGGGTATGACCGCTGGACTCACGATTATCACTGCGCAACGCTTTGGTGCCAAAGATGCACATGCTGTCAAAAAGTCCTTTGTGACAGGGCTGTATTTTACGATAGCTATCTCGCTCTTGCTCAGTGTCTTATCGGTCCTATTTGTGGGGCAATTACTCCAACTTATGCAAACTCCTGCTGAGATTTACGAAGGTGCACATACTTTTTTGAGTATTATGCTAGGTGGACTTACAGCGACCACACTATATGCTTATTATTCAAATGCGCTCCGTGCCTTAGGTGATTCCAAGACACCACTCTATGCACTTATCGTCGCCAGTATTTTAAATATAGGCTTTGAGTATTTCGCAATCCTCGTTCTCCATTTAGGCTTAGCAGGGGCAAGTGCAGCTACGATTTTGGCCCAATGTATCTCTGTGCTCTATCTGATTTTACACATTAAACTCAAGGTGCCTGAGTTACATCTTAATCGCAAACTCCTTGCTTACAATGCACAAGAAATACGTACACATGCGCGCTTAAGCATCCCCATGGGATTTCAATCTAGTATTATCGCCATTGGCTCTATTACGCTTCAAGTAGCGCTTAACACTATGGGAACAAATGCTGTCGCCACTCAGGCTATTGTTTCTAAGATTGATCAAATCGCGATGCTGCCAATGATGTCGATTGGGCTTGCCATGGCTACTTTTGGAGCCCAAAACTATGGTGCAAAACAATATCGACGAATAAATCAAGGGCTTTTCCAAGCTCTACTCATTGCTGTTTCTTGGGCGATTGGCTTTGCCCTTCTTTTAGTAAGCTTGAACTACTACTTCACTACTGCTTTTATCTCACCAAACCAAACTGCTGTTATCGATATGGCTAGACATTATTATATTGTAAATGGTGGTTTCTACTGGCTACTTGCTATTCTCTTTGTCACACGCTCCACACTACAAGGCTTGGGCAATGCGCGCATTCCGACGATTTGTGGTGTGGCAGAGCTAGTTATGCGTGCCGCAGTGGCTATCATCGGTGTTAATCTCTTAAATTATACCGTGATTATTTCATCTAATCCTGCTGCTTGGATTGGATCAACCGCTATTTTAATCCCCACAACTATTCGGATGGTCCGTCGCTTTAACCGAGAAAACACACAAGAAAAAATCGTTCTTCCTTGAACGATTTTTTTATATTAGTCTTTATCCAATTCTTGATAGAGTAGTTTTTGCGCTACTGTCGGATTAGCTTGTCCTTTTGTAGCTTTCATGAGCTGACCAACTAAAGCTTTAGCTGCATTTTCCTTACCGCCACGATAATCCGCAACAGATTGTTCATTTTTAGCAAAGACTTCATGAATAATTGGCAAGAGTACAGCTGGATCAGAGATTTGAACCAATCCTGCCTTCTTAACAAAAGCTTCTGCTGATCCGCCGTTTTTAGCTAATTCGAGGAAGACTTTCTTCGCAATTTTAGATGAAATTGTCCCATCCGCAATCAAACGCAACATTTCTGTAAGATTTTCTGGGGTTAATTGAATATCTTTAAGTTCCAGATGTGCTGTATTCAAGTATTGTGCAACTTCCCCTTGAAGCCAGTTGGATACCAATTTGGCATCACCACCTAGTTTAACAGCCGCTTCAAAGAAGTCAGAGACATCTTTTGAAGTTGTCAACTGGCGTGCATCATATTCACTGAGGCCCATTTCCTCTACATAACGCACACGACGCGCAGCTGCGAACTCAGGAAGTTCCGCACGTACTTCATCAATCCAAGATTCAGAAATTTCAATACGTGGCAAATCTGGCTCAGGGAAATAACGGTAATCCGAAGCCCCTTCTTTAACACGCATCAAGATAGTTTCACCTGTTTTATCATCAAAACGGCGTGTTTCTTGACGAATTTCACCACCAGCACGAAGGATCTTCGCTTGACGCTCAATTTCGAAGGCTAAAGCTTTCTTCACATTACTGAAAGAGTTCATGTTTTTCACTTCTGTTTTAACACCAAACTCTTCTTGGCCATAAGGACGCAATGAAATATTGGCATCACAACGCATTGATCCCTCTTCCATCTTCACATCAGAAATACCTGTGTAGAGAATCAACTCACGTAATGCTGTTAGATAAGCATAAGCTTCATCAGCGCTACGCATATCTGGCTCAGAGACAATCTCAATCAATGGCACCCCTTGACGGTTCAAGTCAACATAAGAGTAGCCATCGGTTCCGTGCGTATTTTTACCGGCATCTTCTTCAATATGTGCACGCTCAATACGTACAGTCGATTTAGTACCGTCTTCAAGTTCAATTTCAATAGAACCATTGTAACCAATAGGTTCATCTGCTTGTGAAATTTGGTAAGCTTTAGGATTATCAGGGTAAAAATAATTTTTACGATCAAAGTGCATACTCTTTTGAATCGACATATTCATGGCAAGAGAAGCTTTCATCCCAGCAACGACAACACCTTTGTTCAATGTTGGCAAAACCCCTGGCATTCCCCAGTCAATAACATTCGTATTGACATTTGGTTCAGAGCCAAATTCAGCTGGAGTTGGGCTGTAAATTTTTGAGTTTGTATTTAACTCAACATGGACTTCAAGTCCAATGACTGTTTCAAAGTTCATCTTATTTTGCCCCTCCTTCTGTAAAGATAATTGGTTTTTTCTTATGATGATCTGTCGTTGCTTCGAACGCTGCTGCGACTTGATAAATTGTCTCCTCATCGTAGCGTTTACCAATCAATTGCATACCAACAGGTAGACCTTCGACATAACCCGCCGGAATCGAAATTCCTGGTAAACCTGCAAGGTTGACTGGAATAGTTAAAATATCTGAGAGATACATTTGAACAGGATCTTTTGATTTTTCATCGAAGCCAAAGGCAACCGTTGGAGCCGTTGGGCCAAGAATCAAATCATAATCCGCAAATACTTTATTAAAGTCTTCGATAATCATTGTACGCACTTGACCGGCCTTTTTAAAGTGCTTATCGTATGCCCCTGCAGAAAGACTAAATGTACCTAGCATAATGCGACGTTTGACCTCATCGCCAAAGCCTTCTGAACGTGATTTCACATAGACATCTTCAAGGTTTTCGATATCCTGTGCACGATAACCATAACGAATACCATCGAAGCGTTGGAGATTTGAGCTCGCTTCTGAAGAAGCGATGATGTAGTAAACAGCTACCCCATACTTGCTATGTGGCAAGCTCACTTCTTCAACAATAGCCCCTAAAGATTCTAAGTGTTTCGCCGCCGCCATAATTTGCTCTTTGACTGCTGGATCAATGCCTTCACCAAAGTATTCTTTAGGCAAAGCAATCTTCATTCCTTTAATATCTTGTCCTATTTTTGAACCAAAATCTGGCACAGCTACTTCTGAACTTGTAGCATCTTTAGCATCACTACCTGAGATAACATTTAAAAGTTGTGCATTTTCTTCAACAGTAGCTGAAAAGGGACCAATTTGATCAAGTGAACTAGAAAAAGCAATCAAACCATAACGAGAAACACGTCCGTAAGTTGGTTTCAGACCCACAATACCACTGAACGAAGCTGGTTGGCGAATCGAACCACCTGTATCGGATCCCAATGACAAGCGTACTTGTCCACTCGCAACAGCACTAGCTGAACCTGAAGATGATCCACCAGGTACTTTTGTTTGATCCCACGCATTGTACGTTGGCTTAACAGAAGAAGTTTCCCCTGAGCCCCCCATTGCGAATTCGTCCATATTGGCTTTACCAATAATAACCATGCCATTGTCATAAAGCTTTTCAACGACAGTTGCATCATAAGGTGGGATAAAACCAGAAAGAATTTTACTTGCTGCAGTTGTTTCAATATTCTTAGTAACAATATTGTCTTTAACTGCTAAGGGAATACCGTCTGTAAGTTTTGCTGCATCAATCCCACGCGCATCAATAGCAGCTGCTTGCGCTAGTGCTTCTTCATCTAATACAGAAACAAAACTGCCCATTGCTGCTTCACGTGCATGCACATCATCCAATATCGCCTGTGTCAAGTCAACAGCAGAGATTTCCTTTTTCACCAAGAGGTCATGCAACTCTTTAATTGTTTTATTATTCAAAGCCATTATGCATCTCCTCCATCAGCCAACATTGCGGGAACCTTAATAAAGCCATCTTGCTTCGTTGGTACATTACGCATTAATTCATCGCGGTCATCACCCGGTACAGCAATATCTTCACGCATGCGGTTTAAGTTATCCGCAACGCTCATCGTAAATTCTACATTTTCCGTATTGACTTCCTCTAACTGCTCCACCATTTCGATAATTTTATCGAGTTTATCCGTCACAGCATCAAGTTCATTTTTCTCAAATTTAAGCTTTGACAAAGTTGCCACATGCTCCACTTGTTCTTTTGTAATCTTGCTCATGTTATTTTCCCTAACTATTAAAGATTTTCATTCTCAATTATAGCAAAAATCTTTAAAAACTGATACAGCTAGGCTTTACTGCCTACTGCCTTTACCACAAGTAAAAAACCTCTCACTATGAGAAGTTTTTTTATTACTTTTAAGGTTAGAAGTTACGACCTTCAAGCTTTGTAAATAAACCTTGGTTAAGAACTTTGAGGTAAGTCCCTTTCATTCCCAACGAACGGCTTTCAATAACACCAGCAGATTCGAGCTTACGTAGTGCATTAACGATTACTGAACGTGTAATTCCAATCTTGTCGGCAATGACTGAAGCAATAACATGTCCTTCTTCACCATCAAGTTCTTCAAGAATTGCTTTCACAGCCTTCATTTCTGAATACGAAAGTGTATTGACTGCCATGTTAGCCATTGTGTCTTTACGGATATTTTCTTCCATTTGTTCAAGCTTAAGATTTGAAAGTTGAACACCGATAACTGTTGTTGCAAGCTCTGCAAGTACAAGATCATCATCACTGAATTTTCCGTCTGTACGCCATAAGATGAAGGTTCCCAAACGCATACCACTACCATAGATTGGTGCACATGTTGTCAAACCATTAGGATACTCACCTAAAAGTTCTGCAGGAAATACTGACAAAGGCTCGTTAATTGTGATATTTGCTAAAGTGTCATAGATACGGATAGCCGCACGTGCATAGTCTTCTGGCAATTGTTTTTGTACATGGAAAAGTTCATTAACACGATCGTTGTTAATTTCGTATGGCAGTGAATAGCCCAAAAGTTTCCCTTTTGTATCAATGATACAAGCATTACAGTCAATAACGTTGGCTAAACGCTCTGTCATGTTATCATAGGGTAACTCCTGCTTTAAATCAGTTACTCCATCTTGCAGAACTGATGTAATTTTGCGGGTTTTTTCTAGTAAAGTAGCCACGGTTTTCTCCTATTATATTATTTTCTAAATAAACTCTTAATGAATTATAACACAAAAAAATTCAAAAAACAACAGGAATAGTCAGAAAATTCGCTTTTTTCATTATAATAAAACAAGATATACAATTATGTATATCTTATTTCTTTTTATATACAGAAAATTGACTAACATTACCAACTTCCACTTTTTTGTAAGAATCTTTAAGTGTTTCTTTTACTGAATCTGAAAGATCCTGTCCACTTTGCACTACGACATACTTGTTGCCTGCGTTAGCAAAGATTAAATCAAAATTCTGATGGAATCTAACTGGATAATGACTAGGAAAGCTATCTATAGCACCTACGCGCTGTGCCCGTAGGTTAATATTTTTATCTGCTGCTATAGACAGCACCTTATCTTCTTTTGTAGTGTCTGCTTTCACAAACTGAGAAACTTGTTGTTCTTCTGAGAAAATCTGTTGATGCATTGTTTGCGTAACAATAGGCGCCCCTATCACAAAGAGTAGGGCCAAAATTGGCGCAAAAAGCTTTGCCTTCATATAATCTTGTAAGATATTCTGACGTTGATCCACGGCATCTTGCAAGGTATCACTGACAAATAATAGAAGTAATGGCAAGATAGCAAGTAAGTTTGAGCTTTCAAATACTTGAGAAAAAATAACAAATCCCAAAACAAGAATCGAACCAAACAGCAATAAGAGTTGCCAGATAAATGTTTGACCCGATTTCTTAATATTGCGTATACCATGCACAAAGTTGGCTGCAAGACCAAATACTAAAAGAAATACGAGAGCTTTCAGGAGTGACATCCAAAAATTATCCGTAAAGCCTAATGTCGTAAGCGGAATAATGATGGATTGTTCCATTGATGTATACAGAACTTGCGCATTTAAGGAATAAAAGGCAACAGTATAGCCCACTAACAATACACCAAATAAAATTGCTAAAAGTTGATAAATACCACGACCAATTCTTTTATTTTGAATATTAAAGATAAGCAAAGCGAGACATGAAAGAACCCACATAATCGTCATAATTGGCGATATAACAAGAACAAGAGCCCCGCTCATACCAAAGATGATAAAAGCTTCATCACGCGCATCTTGACGCAGATAACGGTCGAAGAACTGTAATGCCCACAGTGCAAAAGGTAAAGCAATCAAGGTGGGTGCTGTGCCCCCTTGAGCCAGACCCGCAATCGAAACCAATGTAAAACCGGTGGTAATACGTGCTGCTAAGCGGCTACGGGTGCGTTGTGAAATCAAACGATAAACTTGTACACCACTCATAAACAAGGCTAAGATTTGGAAAAGGTAAAGTAGCCATGTTGTTTGACCAAAATGACCAAGCCAATTAATCAGATAAAAGACAATCCCGCCCGAGCCCCAAAAATCATTATAAGGCACTAGACCAGCTTGCATTGCCATCCCCGAATAGAGATATTGCGATTGCACACCTGCTGGTTGAAGATTAAATATAGGGAAAGCATAGAAACTGAGACTAAGCACTAAGGAAACTAGCGCAATAAACAACCAATCGGCAGGCATAAGACGCGGTGTTTTTTCTCTGCTCGGCACAAAACTCGCTTCTGCTTTATGACGACGTGAATAAAATCCCCCATCTCCTTCATGAAATTCATGGTCTTCATGAACCTCAATCTCCTTGGATTCTTCGATTTCTTCTGATTGTTCTAATTGTTTTTTATGTTCATGCCTTAGTGAACGTGAACCATATCTTTTTTTCATTTAATTTTCCTTCAAAGAGTAATCACTAAATTATAACAAATTTCTTCGAAGTACTCAATTTTTGCTAAAAATTTTATGTAATAATTTATAATATTTTTACATTGATACAATAAAAAAAGAGGCTACGCCCCTTGGTTTATCAATAAACTTCGTCGTCTTGATTTTCCATAAAGTTATTAAAAACTTCTTCAATCATATCCCATTCAGCATCGGAATCTTCAGCGATAGGTTGTAAATCCCCCTCAGTGCCATCTTCATTTTGAGTAAATGAATAGGCTTGGATTTCAACTTCACCATTATCATCTTCTGCACCATCAACAGGCATAACGAGGACATAGTTTTTACCAAATTCTTCTTGACCATCAATAGTGATCAAGATTTCAAAAAGGCTTTCATTACCGTTATCATCAATAAGAGTGATAAAACGGTCTTCATGGTCATGGTCATGTGTATGTTCTGACATAATATTTCCTACTTCTAAAATAATTTGTGTGCATCAAGATAATTTTGCAATATCAAGACAGCAGCGAGTTTATCGATTGATTTTTTACGGTCCTTACGACGAACCCCACCATCAATCAATACTTTTTCTGCTTGCATCGTCGTCAAGCGTTCATCTTGGTATTCTACAGTAACATCAAACGTTTCGGTAATTTTTTCACCGTAGTTTCTTGAAGCTTCTGCCCGAATACCTTCATCATTATTCATATGTTTGGGTAAACCAAGTACGATTTTTGAAGGTTTATATTCTGTAATTAGCTCTGCTAAGCGTTCAAAACCAAGCGCTCCAGCTTCACTATCAATCTTTATTGTTTCGACAGGCTGAGCGGTCATTCCCAACAAATCACTTACAGCTACACCAACAGTCTTCGTACCGACATCCAAACCTAAAATTCTACTGTACATTAAAGTTGTACACCGTGTGCTTTTAAGTATTCTTTAATCAATTCTTCAACAATATCATCACGGTCAAAACGACGGATTTTGTTACGCGCATCGTCGTGACGTGGAATATAAGCTGGATCTCCTGACAAAACATAACCTACCATTTGGTTGATAGGATTGTAACCTTTAGCATCAAGTGCACGATAAACATTTACAAGTGTTTCGCCGATTTCTTTTTTACTTGAATCATCAAATTCAAAGCGGACTGTTTCATCTGTAAAACTCATAATATGTACCTCCTTTGGGTAGGTTCAAGCAACTGCTTAAAAATCCTTTTAATTAATTTTTTCTAATAATGCTCTTTAATTATACATCATTTCTGGCACTAATTCAATCTATTTCGTCTAGCAGCTCGAGCAAATAGTCCCATAAACTAATCTATTAGAGCGTTTTTTCATCCGATATTTAAGGGAGAATATTACCTGCTGCCATATACAAGTCATACCATTCATTACGACTGAGAACAAGGTCACTCGCATTCGTTACTTCCAAAATACGTTGCTCCGTCATCGTACCAATTATTGTTTGCATACCTGCTGGATGGCGATTAATCCAAGCTATGGCAATCCCTGAAGGTGTGAGATTATATTTTTCAGCATATTCCTCAAGCTTTTTGTTTAATTCTGGGAATTTATCATTGCCAACAAAAGGTCCATCAAAATAACCATGCTGGAAAGGAGACCAAGCTTGAATTGTCATCTTATTTATACGGGAGTACTCTAATACTGAACCATCTTGCATGTGACTGGCCTGATTGGGAATGTTCACATTGAGACCTGCATCAATCATTTCGGTATGCTTCAAGCCAAATTGAAGCTGATTAAAGAGCAACGGTTGCTTCACTGCTGTTTTAAGCAACTCCACCTGCATCGGATTTTGATTTGAAACGCCAAAATAACGTACCTTGCCAGATTTCTCGAGCTCGTGGAAGGCCTCGGCAACCTCTTCTGGCTCCATTAATGTGTCTGGGCGATGCAAGAGCAAAGTATCGAGATAGTCCGTCTGTAGCCGTTGTAAAGAGCCTTCTACCGACTTGATAATATGTTCTTTTGAAAAATCAAAGGCAACCCCTGGGCGGATAGCGCATTTCGATTGGAGATAAATGTCTTCCCGTCGAATAGAGGTTTGCGCCAAAGCCTCGGCAAAAACCGTTTCACACTGTCCAGCACCATAAATATCCGCGTGGTCAAAAAAGTTAATACCATTTTCATAAGCTGTCTCAATAACTTTGACAGGATTTTTTCCTGGTTCTATGATACGCATACAGCCTAAGATAATTTGTGAAGCTTGCATATCGGCAATCTGAATTTTTTTCATCAACAAAAACTCCTCTTCTTTTACAATAAATTCATTATATCACAATAAAAGTAAACGCTTTACTTTCCCAAGAGTTATTTTTGTTCCTTTTTATGAATCATGTTTCCAAAAGAAAAAACCCACCCGAGGGTGAGAATCTTTTTTACAATTAAACTGTAAGTGAAGCACGTCCTTTACGACGACGAGCTGCAAGTACACGACGTCCGTTTTTAGTTGCCATGCGTGCACGGAATCCGTGAGTAGTCTTACGAGGTTTTTTATGTGGTTGGTAAGTACGTTTCATTTGTTAAATCCCTGGGCTACTTCACTTGGGAAAGTAGCTCCACCGTTCTTGCGGTGTTCCTTTCTTTCATTTCTGTGCTTAAAGCATACTAAAATATTCTACACCAAATCATCTCAAATGTCAAATTTCTTTTGTGACGGTGATATAACGATTGTATTCGTTACCTTCAGAATGGCTAGAAACACCTTCTTCTTTCGATATAATTGTATGCACAATCTTGCGTTCATTCGACTGCAAATCATTAATATACACCGTCTCGCCAGAACGTGCGCGCTCTGCTGCACGATGTGCTAAACTTGTTATATATGCTTTACGTTTTTCATGATAATCACCAACATTGACAGCAATATTTACACGTGTACTCAAAATACTGTTGGCATAAGCTTTAGCCAAAGTTTGCAGACTTTGCAAAATCTTCCCATGTTTACCAATGAGTAATGCATCTTGATTAGAATTTAGGTTAAAAACAATCAAGGCACCTTCTTTTGCAACATTCACAGTTATTGCAATGCCCATTTCAGAGGTAATATTTGTTAAGTAAGTTGAAATTTTATCTGCAAAAGCTGTTTCCTCAGCAGTTAATTCCATCGGTACAGCCTTAGCTTTTTCTTTCACCTTCTCAGGAATCTCAACTTCTGGAATCGGATCTTTGCTTTGAGCGATGTCTGCCTTAACTTCTTCAATTATAACTTCACGTTCTTCTGGAGTTAATTCGCCTTCTTGTTCTTTTTCAGCTGCACGGACAGCTTTAACAATTTGACTTAACTCAAGAGTAGCTTCCATGGCCGACTGCGCTTTAGGCACACCAAGATTAACATCTTCAACACCACGTTCTGCTAAGCGATCTGCTTTGCGAATGGTTTCTTCTTTGATTTCTTCTATATCTACGAGGGCTCGCTTTTTTCCAAATCCTAAAAAACCACGTTTTTCTTTTTGTTTTACATGAATATGCACATTTTCACGTTTTACACCTAAACGGTATAAACCGCGTTCTATTGCTTCTTCAACTGTTCTCCCAGTAAAAATAGTCATGATTTAAAACTCCTATCTCCTGATTTACTTTTTATTTTTCAAAGCCTTCTTCAGCGCCTTCTCACGTGCTTTTACTTTATCCTTTTCTGCTTGAGCTTTGGCTTCACGCGCTGCGATTATTTTGAAGGGGTTGGCAATAAGTAAAGTTTGTAACACTTGGAAGCCATTTGACACTACCCAGTAAAGAGCAACACCACTTGCGACATTGATTGCAAAAACAAAAATCATCACAGGCATAGCAAACGTCATGGTACTTGTCATTGCATTTTTCTCAGGGGCTGATTTCATTGTCAACCAAGAGCTAGCAAATGTAAAGAGTGCTGCCAAAATTGGAAGGATAAATGTTGGATCTTTATCCCCGATATTAAACCAGAGGAAGGTGCCGTGTTTTAGGAAGTCCACACGTGTCAAGGCTTGGTACAATGCCCATAGTATTGGCATTTGCACTAAGAGCGGTAAGCAACCTGCATAAGGATTGACCTTGTTTTTAGCGTAAAGTTCTTGTGTTTCTTCTTGAACTTTACGACGCGAATCCACGTCTTTACCTGGATATTGCGCTTGTATTTTTTTAATTTCAGGCTGAATTTCCTGCATTTTTTGGCTAGACTTGATTTGAATATTCATCAAAGGCAAAAGTGCCGCACGAATAATCAAGGTAAATAAAATAATACCAACAGCTGTCATACCACCAAATGACAAGAAACGAATAACCTGAGCAAATCCATAAACTATCTGTTCCCAAAAGTTTGTTGAATGTTGTGTGACCTCAGAACGTCCACAGGCAGCCAATAAGAGTAAAGAAGCACTTGCCATCGAAAGCAAAGTTATTTTCTTTTTCAATTCTTTTCTCCATCTTTATAAATTTTAGACAATTTCAATACATGCTTGAGATTTTTTCTTACTTCATCAAAACTGAGTTTTTCGACTCCTGGACGTGCAATAATCACAAAATCTTCGTCTTCTAAATGAGAAGAAAACTCTGCTACTGCATGTCTAATGAGTCGCTTCACACGATTCCGTGTGACCGCATTTCCAATCTTTTTACTTACTGAAATCCCTGTACGAAAATGCTGTTGCTCAGTATCGAGTTTATATACAACAAATTTTTTATTGGCAAAGCTATTTTTCGCTAAAAATATTTGTTCAAAGTCTTTCGAGCGTTTTACACGATAGGTCTTTTTTATAGCCAAGCCACTCTCTCCCATACTAAAAATTATCTCCATTATTTTAACACAAACTAGAGGAAAAGTCACTTTTTTCTAAGAAAGCGCTTTTTCATGCTTGCTTTATCTTGCATATCATTACTTATAAGCCCAAAACCATGTTAGAATGAAGGTAAACAAAAGATAGATGTAGCCAAGAGCCAATAAAGTGATCTTCATTTCGCTTCCCTAAACATAATGGCTCAAAGAATCAATCCCCTTTGATTCCCGACTACACCTTTTCCTCCTCACACATTTGTTGGCTCTTGTGGGGAGGTTTTTTAATGCCTCATGACCTCCATGGTCTAAACAACATCTTATGCGAGTGATATTATTCCTATTTTTATCAAAAATTTTGGTATAATAATGCGATGAAAAAACGTAAAAAGAAAAATTTCGCTCTATGGACAATCAGTATCATAAGCCTCCTCCTGCTCATTGATTTAGGAATCACATATTACTTCTATTCCATTGCCTATATCCGAAATGATGCTCCCGTAGGCCAAGTTCAAGCATCAAGTAAAAATTATCCTCTCGTCACACAATTTGATAAGTTGAATAAAAAAACGCTTACCATAGAAAATGGTGGCTTAAAACTCAACGCCTGGTACATTCCTGCAGAACATAAAACAAATAAAACTGTTATCGTCGTCCACGGTTTTCGTCAAAATAAAGAAGCGATGCGTCAATATGGCCAACTCTTCCATGACCTAGGCTACAATGTTCTTATGCCTGATAATCGCGCTGCTGGAGCCTCTGAAGGCCAGCTTATCACTTATGGTTACTACGATAAAAAAGACGTGATTGCCTGGTCAAAAAAATTAACACAAGAAAATCCTGAAAGCCGTATTACTTTATTTGGTCTTTCTATGGGAGCAGCAACTGTTATGATGGCTTCGAGTGAGACAGAATTACCTAGCTCTGTCAACAGTATTATTGAAGACTGTGGATACACTGATGTCTGGTCAGAAATCACCTATCAAGCCAAATCAACCTACAATATCCCACCATTTCCCCTTGTCTATAGTTTATCCGCTATGAATAAAGCACGTCAAGGTTGGTTTTTAAAAGAAGCAAGTGCGACACAAGCACTTTCGCAAAATGAACGCCCAATTCTCCTTATTCACGGCGATTCAGACACTTATGTTCCTACATCAATGCTTAAGGAAAACTACCAAGCAGTCAAATCGGGAACACCAAAAGAAATGCTTTTAGTCAAAGGTGCTGCACATGCTAAGGCTTTTGAGACAAACCCTGAACTTTATCGTCAATCTGTTGAGAAATTCCTGAAAACCTATAACAGTTAATCATTTTATCCTGCCAAATCATTCTATTGCAGTTTATTCTTGCATTCCACTTCCTAAAATGGTATTATATTAAGGTACCAATTCGCGGAAGTGGCGGAATTGGCAGACGCGCAGGATTAAGGATCCTGTGGCCTATCTTGGCTGTGCGGGTTCAAGTCCCGCCTTCCGCATATTATTTAAACGTCTAGTAATTAGACGTTTTTTTTGTTTCCACATCTACTTCAAAATTATGTGCAAAAATGGTATAATAATGACATCAAGAAACTATATATTTGCAATAATCAAGGCACTTAAGTCTTGAAATAAGGAGATAATACACGACATGATGAATATGCAAAACATGATGAAGCAAGCGCAAAAGTTACAAAAACAAATGCAAGCTTCACAAGAAGAAATTGCTAACACTACTTTTTTTGGTAAAGCAGCACAAGATTTAGTAGTTGCTGAATTTTCTGGTGATCGTAAATTAACAAATTTAACTATCAAGAGTGATGTAATTGATCCTGAAGATCCTGAAACATTGCAAGATTTAGTAGCAGATGCTGTAAATGATGCCCTTACTCAAATCGAAAAAACAACCGAGCAAAAACTTGGCAAGTTCTCTAAAGGACTTCCCTTCTAATTAAAAAAGCCATGAAAGGCTTTTTTATTTTACTTCTGTTTATAAATTAGATTGAAAAATCAAAGAACAAGATTTTTGTCATCTTTAAACACAAAAAAAACGCGAATTTCTCCGCGTTTTTCTTATTTTGTATATTCTTCAACGAGTGCTACAACTTCTTCCATTGTTGCACATTCAGTAAGCGCTTTGTTTGAAAGTTCTTCCATCTTAGTTGAGTCCAAACGTTTCATCAATGAACGTGTTTGGAGAACTGATGTTGCTGACATTGAGAATTCATCAAGTCCGATACCCATGAGAAGTGGAACAGCAGTTTGATCACCGGCCATTTCACCACACATACCAGCCCATTTGCCTTCAGCGTGAGCCGCTTTAACAACATTGTTGATAAGGCGAAGGATAGATGGGTTGTAAGGTTGGTAAAGGTATGAAACTTGCTCATTCATACGGTCTGCAGCCATTGTATATTGAATCAAATCGTTTGTACCGATTGAGAAGAAATCAACTTCCTTCGCAAATTGGTCAGCCAACATTGCTGCTGCTGGGATTTCGATCATGATACCTACTTCGATACCTTCCGCTACTGGAACACCTTCGGCGATCAATTTAGCTTTTTCTTCGTCGTAGATTTTCTTAGCAGCACGGAATTCTGTAACCAATGCGACCATTGGGAACATGATACGGAGTGTACCGTGAACTGATGCACGGAGAAGTGCACGAAGTTGTGTGCGGAACATTGCATCACCACTATTAGAAAGTGAGATACGTAAAGCACGCCAACCCAAGAATGGATTCATTTCTTCTGGCAAGTCAAAGTATGGCAAAGTTTTGTCACCACCGATGTCCATTGTACGAACAACAACTGGTTTACCATTCATACCTTCAAGTACTGCTTTGTAAGCTTCGTATTGATCTTCTTCCGTTGGGAAGTCTTGAGCATCCATATAGAGGAACTCTGTACGGTAAAGACCAACAGCTTCCGCACCATTGTCGTTAACACCTTCAACATCTTTAGGTGTACCAATGTTTGCAGCTAACTCAAAGTGTTTACCATCAGCTGTTACTGTTTCAGCATCCTTAAGAGCAGCCCATTCAGCTTTTTGTGCCGCATATGCTTCACCAGCTGCATGGAATTCGCTTTGTTGTTCTGGAGTTGGATCAAGAACGACTTCACCTGTCAAACCTGAAACAGCCATAAGCTGACCTTCAGAAACAAGTTCAGTGATATTGTTTGTACCCAATACAGCAGGAATTTCAAGCGTACGTGCCATGATTGCTGAGTGAGATGTACGTCCACCAATGTTTGTAACAAAGGCTTTAACGTATTTCTTATCAAGCTGTGCAGTATCTGATGGTGTCAAGTCTTCAGCAACAATGATCACTTCTTCGTTAATCAAAGCTGGGCTTGGCAATTTAACACCAAGAAGGTTTGCCATTACACGTTTTGTAACGTCTTTAATATCGGCAGCACGTTCTTGCATATAAGCATTGTCTTCCATACCTTCAAAGATAGCAATGAACATGTCAGTGATTTCTTTAAGGGCTGCTTCAGCATTAACTTTTTTAGATTCAATAGTAGCTTTGATTTGAGCTGTCATATCTGGATCTGCAAGAACCATCATATGTGCGTCAAATACAGCTGCGGCTTCTTCTCCGAGGCTATCTACTGCTTTATCTTTAATGATTTGAAGCTCGCTTTGAGCGGCAGCGAGAGCTGCATCAAGACGAGCTTCTTCATTTTCGATATTCTCAACAGTCACTGTCTCAAATGACAAATCAGGTTGAACAAGCAAGTATGCCTTCGCTACGGCTACACCTGATGATGCAGCGATACCTTTAAGCATAGATGTCATTATTCAGCAAGACCTTCCTTAACCATTGTTTCAGCGATTGTGCTCAATGCGTCATCAGCATCAGCACCTTCAGCAGTGATAGTTACATCAGCGCCTTGACCAACACCGAGTGACATAACACCCATGATTGATTTAAGGTTTACAGATTTACCTTTGTATTCAAGGTTAATTTCTGAAGTGAATTTAGAAGCTGTTTGAACGAGCAATGTAGCTGGACGTGCGTGGATACCAGTTTCTGCAACGATGTGGAATTCTTTAGATGCCATTTTTGGAATCTCCTTATTTCAATTTTTATTCGATAATGCCTTTTTATTCAGCATATCTATACTTTAACATTATACTACAAAGTGAAAAGGTTTGCAATCATTTTTTCATTAAATTATCTTCATCATTTCGGCTTTTTTATTTATCCTCTGAAATTATTATATTTCCGCTTGATAAATCTCCTGAATCAAGGCCTCTGTTTTCTCCCAACCAAGACAAGCATCCGTGATTGATTTTCCAAACACTTCCGGTTGGTCTTGACGTCCATCTTCTAAATACGACTCAATCATAAAGCCACGTACATAACGTCGAATTTTTTCATCCCAATCACGATTAACTAAAGTTTGTCGTACAATTCGAATTTGCTCCATATATTTTTTACCCGAATTATCGTGATTGGTATCCACAATGATAAAGGGATTCTTCAGTCCCATTTTTTCGTAATTTTCAATAACTTCCTGCAAATTATCCGTATAGTAATTGGGAAGATTTTTGCCATGCTCATCCTGCCCACCACGTAAAATGGCATGTGCCAAAGAATTTCCTGCAGTTTGCACTTCTGCACGACCAAAGAGGAAGTCTTGTTCTTGCTGCGCCGCGTAAATACCATTTAGCATGACTTTGATATTACCTGAAGTTGGGTTTTTCATTCCCGTTGGCGCATCAATCCCCGATGCCACGAAGCGATGTTGCTGGTTTTCCACCGAGCGCGCACCAACTGCATAGTAAGAGACCAGATCATCGACTAAGGGTAGATTTTCTGGGTAAAGCATTTCATCAGCGGTAGTCAATCCTGTTTCTGTAATAACCTTATAGTGGAGATCACGTACCATGCGAATACCGTTGATAAGATCAGCTTCACCTGATGCATCTGGTTGATGAATGATTCCTTTGTACCCTTCTCCGTTTGTTCGTGGTTTCGCTGTATAGACACGCATTACCATGAAAATCTTGTCTTTTACTTTTTCTTGGAGCTTAGCCAAACGATGTGCATACTCCAGAACAGCTGCTTCATTGTCCGAGGAGCAAGGACCAATAATTAACAAAAGTCGGGAATCTTCCCCTTTGATAATTGCTTCTAATTCTCTGTCTCTTGCTTCTTTTCGCTGATGTTGTTTGCTATCAAGGTGGCCCAGCATTTTGACTGCGTCAACATTTATTTCTGGACTTATTATTTTGAAAGACATCTCTCTCCTTTCAATTTATTGATATCTTTTGTATTTATCAACTTAGAAAAATGAAACACCCTAAGTTAGGGTGTTTCATCTATTTTATCACTTTTTTATCTAAGCTCTGTGAACGCGACCATGACAGTTCTTATATTTTTTACCTGAACCACATGGACACATATCATTACGACCAACTTTACTGAAATCAATACCTTCTGCAGAAGCTTGTCCCACATTTGTCAAGTTTTCTTGTGAAGCCGTTACAGTTACACGCGGTGCTTGTTCTTGAACAGCAGTTTGCGGATGAATTTGAGCTTTCATCATCAAACGAGTTACTTCAAACTCAATTGCCCCGATCATGTTGTTAAACATCTTATGTGATTCTTCTTGATATTCAACAATCGGATTATTTTGTGCATAACCACGTAAGCCCACAGACTGACGCATTTGATCCAGATGATCAATATGTTCTGACCAATTGTTATCTACCACACGAAGGATAACAGCACGTTGGAAGTCAATCTGCCGCTCTTTATCACCCAAGCGTCCCATTTGTGTTGCATAATGTTCTTTAACTTTTTCAAAAAGAAAATCCTTAATTTCTTGTGGGCTTTTACCACGAAGATCATCGATGTTAAAGATATCTGCTGAGAGCATAGTGTTTTCAACAGTTTCATAAAGATTGAGTAGATTTGCTTCTTCCTGCAAATCACCTGTTGCTGCATGTCCGTCAACTTGGCGATCAATTGTACGTTTAAACATACCGTACAAAGCAGGGGTCATGTCTTCTGTCGCTACGATTACTTCATGACGTTGCGCATAGATAACTTCACGTTGTTCACGAATGACATCATCATATTGCAAAACTTGTTTACGCGAATCGTAGTTATTTCCTTCGACACGTTTTTGTGAGCCTTCAATTTGACGTGTAATCAAACCAGATTTGATGACTGCATCATCACCACTGATACGCATACGATCAAGGAAAGCAGAAACACGTTCAGAACCAAAACGTTTCATTAAGTCATCTTCAAGCGATAGATAAAATTGAGAAACACCAGCATCCCCCTGACGACCAGAACGGCCACGGAGCTGATTATCAATACGACGGCTTTCATGACGTTCAGTACCAATTACTGCGAGACCTTGATATTCTGGATTTGGATGCTCTTTAACACCAGGGCCAAGCTTAATGTCGGTACCCCGACCAGCCATGTTGGTTGCAATGGTTACAGCACCTTGTTGACCAGCATTCATAATGATCTGTGCTTCACGGAAGTGATTTTTCGCATTCAAAACTTCATGCGGAATTTTAGCTGCGACCAATTTTTTCGAAATAATCTCAGAAGTTTCAACAGCAACCGTACCAATCAAGATAGGTTGTCCCTCAGCATGACGTTTCTTCACGTCGTCCAAGACAGCATTCAGTTTTGCTTCAAGTGTTGGGTAAAGCAGGTCTGGATGGTCCACACGGCGGATCGGACGGTTCGTTGGTATCGGGATAATTTGAATATTATAGATTTCACGGAACTCTTCTTCTTCCGTTTTCGCTGTACCAGTCATCCCTGACAATTTTTTGTACATACGGAAGTAGTTTTGAATCGTAATTGAAGCCATAGTTTTAGATTCGTCTTGAATCGGCACACCTTCTTTGGCTTCAATCGCTTGGTGTAACCCATCCGAATAGCGACGGCCAGGCATTGTCCGACCTGTAAACTGGTCAATAATCAAGACTTCTTGTTGGTCATCAACCATATAATCAATATCATGAAGCATGATATAGTTGGCACGGAGTGCATTGTCCACAAAGTGAGTCAAGGCAACATTTTCCATGTCATAAAGATTTTCAATATCAAAGAAACGTTCTGCTTTATCTATCCCCTCATCTGTGAGTGAAATAGTTTTAGATTGCAAGTCAATCTTATAATCATCACCTTCTTCGTAATCTTCACGACCAAGCAACGTTTTAGCAAACTGATCTGCGCGGTAATAAAGCGCAGAAGATCCTTCTGCTTGACCTGAAATAATCAATGGTGTACGTGCTTCGTCAATCAAGATCGAGTCAACCTCATCGACAAGCGCGTAGTTAAGCGGACGCTGTACCATATCTTCATAACGGGTAACCATGTTGTCACGCAAGTAATCAAAACCAAGCTCGGCTGATGTTGAATAAGTAATGTCACAGTTATAAGCTTCACGTTTTTCTTCTGGTGATTTAGAGTTAAGGTTAAGTCCAACAGTCAAACCGAGCCAGTTGTATAATTCACCCATTTCTGTTGCGTCACGTGTTGTCAAATACTCATTGACTGTAACCACGTGTACACCTTTGCCAGAAATCGCATTTAAATAAACTGGCATAGTAGCTGTCAGAGTTTTACCTTCACCGGTACGCATCTCCGGAACGTCACCATTGTGGAGAACAATCCCCCCCATAATTTGCACGTGGAAAGGAAAAAGACCAAGGACACGTTTTGCTGCTTCACGGCAGACAGCAAAAACTTCATACAACATGTCGTCAAGACTCTCGCCTGCAGCTGCACGTTCTCTAAATTCTTCCGTTTTGGCCTGCAGTTGCTCATCTGCTAGAGCAGCCATTTCTTCTTCGTATGCTTCGACTTTTTGAGCCATTTTATCTAATCTTTTTAGCTCTTTTTTGTCGTTTTCTACTAATTTTTTAATAAAATTTGCCATGTATTCTCCGTTTATCATCCATTAAGGGATATTACCTTAATTTTAGCATTTTTAAAGGTTTTTTCCAATAGTTACCCCAGAAATATAAATATAACTGTATTATTTAGCAACATATTTGTAATTAGGATCAATTTCCTTATCAAGTTGAGTAAATGCGGCCTCCAAACGACGATTTACTTCTTCAATACCCTCAGCATTTGCTTTTTTAATATCTGAGATATCAATAGGCTCTCCAAAATTCAATTGTACTTTTTCACGCTTAAAAATACCTTTCATAGATAAAGGCCCTTGATAAACAGCAGGAACAATCCGAACCTTAGCCATTTTAGCGATAATCGTAACACCACCTTTGAGCTCGTTGGAGTGACGTGATCCTGTTGGAAACATGATGAGAGATTTATCTGATTTTTTTAACATCTTCACTGGATACTGAATGACTTCACGTCCAGGATTTTCACGATCGACTGGGAAAGCTCCACATTTTTTAATCCACCAAGCAAAAAAAGGGTTTTTGAAGAGTTCTTTCTTGGCCATAAAGATGAACTGTTTTGGACGAGTCGCAAAAGCCATATAAACAGGATCAAGAATCATACGATGTGGCGCTACTAAGATATAGTTCTCTGACTTATCTGGAAGTCGTTCCGTATGGTGGTATGTAGCCTTACCATTAAATATGAAAAGTAAAAAGCGAACTAAACCGCGTAAAAATATATAAAACATAACTGATAGAATACTCCTAAAAATATTTAGCTTTATAAATTTTATACTATTTAGTTCGATTTGGCTAGTCAGAAAAACAAAAAAAAACTCCCTTTGGAGTTTTATTTTGAAGTTATTAAATTTCTAACTCAAGAAGAGTCTGAGGTTTTTGAAGGTGGATTGTTTGGAGCCCAGCCTTGTGTGCACCAGCTATATTGGCTGCATTATCATCTATAAACAAAGTTTCCACTGCCTGTAAACCAGAACGGCCCAAAACCTCAGCAAAAGCTTCTTCATCAGGTTTCCTAAGGTGTAAATCATGGGAATAAAATACCTGGTCAAAGTAAGAGTCTAAAGTTCTTCCTGTTTGTTCTAAGCATCTTTTTTCAAAACATTTTGCATGGATACTGTTGGTGTTTGAAAAGAGAAAAATATTATATTTTTCAGAAATTCTTTCCAGATAATTCATTCGCTCTGAACTGAAATCTTTCAAAATAAGATTCCAAGCTTCTTCTATCGCCTCATTCTCTACATCAACTTTTGCTTCTTTACGAAGACGGTCACAAAATTCTTCTGGTGTAATGAGTCCCAACTCCAAAGCTTCGAAAAAATCCGCTTGTTTTTTCAAGGTGAAATAATCTTCAAACTCTGAAATACCCAGTTTGTGGAATTGATGCGTCATCCTTTCAAAATCCAGATCAAGAATCACACCACCGAGATCGAAAATGATGTTTTTTACTGTCATTGCCCTTCCTCTGCTTCCTACTTTCGTGCATTTTTTGTATCTACAATTATTGTTACCGGTCCATCATTAATTAAACTGATTTCCATATCAGCACCAAATTCCCCTGCTTTAGTCGGGACAATCTCGTTAAGTTTTTCATTAAATTTAAGATACATCGCTTCTGCATAAGCAGGATTTCCTGCTTGCGAAAAGCTTGGTCGCGTTCCTTTGCGAATATCCGCATAGAGTGTAAACTGTGAAATAGAAAGTACTTCGCCAGAGATATCTTGTACAGATAAGTTCATCTTGCCATTTTCATCGGAAAAAATACGCATTTTACTGATCTTGCGCACGGCATAATCTAAGTCAAAATCTGTATCTGCATCTTCTACTGCAACGAGAAGTAATAGACCAGATGTGATTTGATTTCTGATTTTATTTTCAATTTTTACTGAAGCTTCTTTAACTCTTTGGATTACTATTTTCATAATTTAATTTTAACAAAAAAACTATCCAAAAGGACAGTTTTTTGCTGTTTTATATTAACCATTGGTCCGTTTAACACTATAGACATCTGGTGTCATCTTAATCTTATCAACAATCAAAGTCAAATCAGATAGATTTTTTATTCCAATCGAAAGATGGATATTGGCCATTTTTTTATCCTTTGTTGGATGAGCATTGATTGAAATCAAACTTTTTGTTGTATTAGACAACACCTGAACAATATCATTAAGCAGATTCGGGCGATTAAACGCATACACATGGATATTGGCCACGTACTCTTTAGTAAGGTGTTGTGAATCATCCCATTCTACATCAATCAGACGTTTTTCATAATCTTCTTGACTGCGAACATTTTTGCAGTCTGCCCTGTGGATGGAAACCCCTCGACCTTTAGTGATATAGCCGACAATCTTATCCCCTGGCACAGGGTTACAACATTTACTGATATGCACCAACATGCTATCAACGCCAGAAACACTCACACCACCATCATGGCGAATTTTCATGACATTTTTATTTTTATTCTCGCGTTTGACTTCGCCCTTCATCAGTTGTTCAGATTCAGCTTTCAGCTTTTCTTTCTCAACTTTACGACGTTCCGTTTCTGTCAAACGATTGAATACAGAAGTTGCTGATATTTCACCAAAACCAACTGCAGCAAACAGGGCTTCACTGTCACGATAACTTAATTTTTCAAGCACTTCGTCCAGATGTTTTTTATCCAAATATTGGTTCGGTGTGAAACCATTCTCTGCAAGTTCCGTTTGCAGCATTTCACGTCCTTTATGGATAGAGAGTTCCTTATCTTGACTCTTGAAAAATTGTTTAATCTTGTTGCGAGCTTTATTGGTCTTAACGAGCTTAATCCAATCACGACTTGGTCCAAATGAAGTTTTGGAAGTAATGATTTCTACTTTATCACCTGTTTTCAGAACATAATTCAGCGGTTGCATCCGCTCGTTAATTTTCGCACCTGTCGCATGATCCCCGACCTGCGTATGGATGGCATATGCAAAGTCAATAGGGCCAGAGCCAGCTGGCAATTCTTGAACTGCTCCTGTTGGTGTAAACACATAAATTTTGTCGCCAAGAATATCTTCCTGAACAGCTTTTACAAATTCTTCTGCGGAGTCACCTGATTGCTCTTGAAGTTCCACCAATTCGTTAATCCAGTTTAGTGTTTCCGAAATCTCATGAACGTCAACTTTAGCTTTACGCCCTTGCTTGTAAGCCCAATGTGCTGCGACCCCGTACTCCGCGATCTGATGCATTTCATGGGTTCTGATTTGGAATTCCATCGGCCCCTTAGGACCGTAAACTGTGGTGTGAACCGACTGGTAACCATTTGCTTTAGGATTAGCAATATAGTCCTTGAAACGCCCAGGCATCGGCTTCCATAAATCATGGATGTAGCCTAGTGTCGTGTAAACGTCGCTTGTCGAGTTTGTCAAACAACGAATGGCGATAAGGTCATAAATTTCATCAAAGCGCTTTTTCTTATCGTGCATTTTACGATAAATAGAATAGATATGTTTTGGTCGCCCATAGATTTCAGCGTCAACTTGTGCATCTTTCATACGCTCATTTAGCTTCTCAATCACTTCTTCAACTAAATTTTCACGCGCTGCGCGTTTTTCGTTCATTAAGCCGCGGATACGATAGAACTCTGTTTCATTAAGATAACGGAAAGAGAGATCTTCAAGTTCCCATTTAATGCTTCCAATACCCAAACGATGTGCAAGTGGCGCATAAATCGCCATAGTCTCACTTGAAATACGTTTTTGTTTGTCTGGTCGGAGGTTTTTGAGGGTGCGCATATTATGAAGACGGTCGGCAAGTTTGACCAAGATAACTCGAATATCCTTGCTCATAGCCATCAACATCTTACGGTGATTTTCCGCAAGTTGCTCTTCATGCGATTTGTATTCTACCTTACCAAGCTTCGTTACTCCGTCTACAATATTCGCAATCTCTTCACCAAAAAGCTCCACCAAGTCTGACTGTATAAAGTTAGTGTCTTCCACAACATCATGCAAAAAACCTGCTGATACAGTTGCTGCATCAAGCTGTAATTTCGCTAAAATCCCTGCCACTTGGATGGGATGGATAATGTAAGGTTCTCCACTTGCACGATATTGCTCAGCATGAGCTATTGATGCACACTGTAAAGCTTTACGCACTAGCAAGATATCTTTTTCATTCATGTATGCGGAGGCAAGTTTAACCACTTGATCTCCGGTAAGATTTGGTTCTGAGGGCATGTTTTATTTCCTGTGAAGTAGCTCCACTTTCCTCCTTGATATATTTTTACTATTCTAACACATTTCTGCCTATAAATTTACGCTTTTAGTCCTTAAAGCACGAGTTTTTGTCTCTTTGTTCGGTTTATTTCAACAAATCAAAGTAAGTTGAAAAGGCCGACAAGGCGTAGAGCGGTGCTGTCTCAGCACGCATAATACGTGGTCCGAGCCCGACACTCTCTGCACCTGCTTGTTCAAATAGCGCAATCTCTTCCGGTGCAATACCACCTTCTGGTCCAAAAAGCAGCAGAACTTTTTGGCCTGGTTTTAAACTCGCCATACTTTGAGCCAACCTCGCTTGCTCCCCTGCTTTAGCAGATTCTTCATAAGCAATTAAAACTTGGTCAAATTGAGAAAATGTAGCAAGCAGTTCAGACAGCTTTTCAAAAAAACAGATTTCTGGCAATATTTGACGGCGAGATTGTTCTGCAGCACCCAATACAATTTTATTTAATTTTTCCTTCTTTTTAGCAAGCTTTTTACTGTCCCATTTGGCCACAGACCATTTGAAGGGCGCAGCCCAGATTGCACTTGCCCCAAGTTCCGTTGCCTTCTCACTGATAAATTCTAATTTATCGCCTTTAGGGAAACCAAGTGCTACAGTAATGTAAACTGGAAGTTCCGTTTGCACATCCAGTACCTCTAATAAACGTACCGTACATAGCTCGCTAGAAACAACTTCGGCAAGGCCCACTTTCCCCTCTTCAAAAACCAGCTGTAGCTTCTGTCCCGCATTCATCCGCATTACTGTAAAAATGTGATGAGCAGCTGCCTTATCGTCAATGGTAAAAACATCACCAACTTCAGGTTGCTTTTTGAACACAAAATATTGATTCGCCATAACTTAACCGCCAATTACCCCTTCACGGTTCTCTGTCTTTTTGAAAATCACACAGTTCCATTCACCTTGAGTCATACGTGTTTCGAGGAAGAAACCAGCATTTTCTGCGGATGCAATAACTTTATCTGCCTTATCAGCGATGATACCACTCATAATCAAATAACCTTCATCTTTGACGAGACGGAAAGCGTCGTCAGTCATAAGTACAAGAATATCAGCCAAGATATTTGCTACGATAACTTCTGCTTGTTGCTCGATACCCTCCAATAAATTATTGGCTGAGATTGAAATTTTATCCGTATTTGGATTAAGCTCGATGTTTTCACGTGCTACACGCACAGCAACTTCATCAATATCATATGCATGAATTTCACTTGCGCCAAGATAAGCGCTAGCTACAGAGAGAACACCAGAACCTGTACCTACATCCAAGACCGTTTCGCCACCGCGAATGATTTGTTCTAGAGCATAAAGACTCATTTTTGTTGTTGGGTGCGTTCCTGTACCAAAAGCCATCCCTGGATCAAGGCGAATCAGCTTCTCCGCTGAAGATTGTGGCGTATAATCTGTCCAACTTGGGACAATCGTCAAATCATGAGTAATGCGAGCTGGTTCAAAATACTTTTTCCAAGCATCTGCCCAATCTTGTTCTGCAAGATTATTTGTACGTACTTCAACGTTGGTCACGTCAAAGCTTCCTGCTAAAGCATTTATCTTTTGTTCAATATCTGACTTGAGCTCAGTAATTGGCATATTTTCCGGATAATAAGCAGTCACTTCCACCATTTCTGACTGTTCTACCTGAGGAAGCACTTCTCCGAAAAGGTCCTTGTGATTAAGATAATCTGCACTGTCGTTAATTTCAACCCCTGCTGATCCTGCTTCAACTAAAATATTACTGATTGCTTCTTCCGCTGCACGAATGATGCGTACGGTGATACTGTTCCAATTATTCATATTATTGCTATTCTCTTCCTTATATTAATAACGAGGATACTTGAAAAAAGTTGTCTTCTCAAGATTTTCCAAACCTTTTTCAAATTTTTCTTGATCAAATTCAAGCATAAATTCTTCTTCATCAGAATTTAAGAAATCTATCAAAGCATCTAAACCTTCATCCGCTGTTTCTTGTAAGAACTCAACAAAGTAAGCAATATATTCACGAGATAATCCCTTATCTGAATACGCCACACCTGCTAAATAGTCTTCTTCTGAAAACTTCGACTTGTTCGGATTATAAAAAATCACAGCATCTTCATAAAGTACATTTTCTTCTGACTCGACACCATCTGCATCCGAAAGAACAACGCCTTCTGGATTTGCAGCTTCCAAAAGGAAACTAACTTCGACAGCGAAATTTCTTTTATCCCAATTTATCTCAAAATCATAACTGAAATTCTTGCTCAATTCTTCATCTAAAATATCTAAAAAACCGTACTTTGCCATTTTCTACCTCTTTTTTTCTGTTACAAGCAATTTCCTCTCCAATGCTTCGAATTAAAATAGCAATTGGGAGTTTAAACGTCGTAATACTTTTCTGTTATAATTATAACAGAAATAAAAATTATCTCTAGAGAGAAATATATGAAAATCAGACCTATCGAACCCCATGATTTCGCTTATGTGGCTAAAATCGAAAATCAAAACTGGACTTTAAAATCCACACCCTTTGTCATCAACAGCTCTGCTGAAAAAATAATGAAAAAAATATTGAAGGGAACACGTTATCTTCTTGCGGAAGAAGAGGGTGTTATTTTGGGTGTTTTAGATTACGGTCCCCGCAATAAGTCTGAATTTGGTTCACATGTAATTACTTTCGGTGTAATGACTGTAAAAGAAGCAAGAGGAAAAGGTGTTGCAACTCAGCTTATCCAACATCTTATCCACGAAGCACGTACCGCAAAATATGAAAAGATTACCATCAATGCAATGTCAAGCAACCCTACAGCAGTAGCTCTCTACGAGCGTCTAGGATTTCAACTTGAAGGGCGACTTAAAAAAGAGTATTTCATTGATGGTGCCTATGTTGACAGCTTAATTTACGCCTATTATCTCTAGGGAGTAAGGAGAACCGCTTTATATGACACATCAAAATTTAGCTCGCCGCATGCGACCGCGTAATATTGACGAGATTATTGGGCAATCTCATCTTGTTGGCCCTAAAAAAATCATTCGCCGGATGGTCGAAACAAAACTTTTGACTTCCATGATTCTTTACGGTCCTCCGGGAATTGGTAAAACTTCCATTGCCTCTGCTATCGCTGGCACGATGAATGCCGCTTTCCGTAGTTTTAATGCGACAACAGACAGCAAGAAAAAACTACAAGAAATTGCCGCTGAGGCGGAATTTTCTGGACAATTGGTCCTTCTCTTGGATGAGATCCACCGTTTGGATAAACCTAAGCAAGATTTTCTCCTGCCTCTGTTAGAAAATGGTCAAATTATCTTAATTGGCGCTACTACGGAAAACCCTTATTTTAGTGTTGTGCCTGCCATCCGTAGTCGTGTACAGATTTTTGAGTTAAAGCCTCTAGAAAGTGATGATTTACAGAACGCTGTAAACCTTGCCCTTGAAGATACGGAACGAGGCTTTAACTTCCCTGTTACTCTTGACGATGATGCTCTTTACTTCCTCACGCACTCAACCAACGGTGATTTACGCGCAGTTTACAATGCTTTAGAACTTGCCGTCTTATCTTCCGAAAACCATCATGTAACTCTGGAAGATATGGAAAACTCACTTCAACGTAAAGCACTAAGTTTTGATAAAGATGGCGATGCTCATTATGACTTGCTTAGTGCCTTACAAAAATCAATCCGTGGATCTGATGTAAACGCAAGTTTACACTATGCTGCGCGCCTAATTGAAGGCGGAGACCTTCAAAGTCTGGCACGAAGATTGACAGTAATGGCTTATGAAGACATCGGTCTTGCAAATCCAGAAGCCGCTGTCCATACAATGTTAGGTTTACAAGCTGCAGAAAAATTAGGGTTTCCTGAGGCAAGGATACCGCTAGCAAATATCGTTATTGACCTTGCCCTCTCCCCTAAGTCCAATGCCGCTTATATGGCTCTGGATGCGGCAATAGGAGACTTAGGAAAATACGGAAATCTTCCCATTCCGGCGCACTTGCAAGATGGGCACTATGCGGGAGCTAAGGATCTTGGGCGAAGCGAGGGTTATAAGTACCCCCATAATTTCCCAGAACATTGGGTGAAACAGGATTATCTTCCCGATAAACTGCGAAAAGCAGATTACTTCCACCCTGATAAGATGGGCAAATACGAATGGGCCTTAAACGAACGTAAAAAATGGATCGAAAACCAAAAGAAAAATCGTCAAAACTGACGATTTTTTATTACTTATTCTTAAATCCCTTCAAGGCTCTTAAAGCATAAAGAATCGAAACAACATCGATAACCTCTTGGAAAAGAGCACCGATAATTGCCGGAATAAGCCCTGTAGCAGCAATTAACATCAAGATAACACAAATGATAATTCCAATCAAAACCGACTGTTTCGCAATGGTTAATGTATCACGACTAATATGAACTGCTTTTGTCACAGAGGACAAATCATTTTTCAAGAGTACAATATCAGCCGCTTCACTAGCAACGGTATTGTTTCCTGTTCCAATAGAAATCCCAACATCCGCAAGCGTTAAAGCTGGGGCATCATTGACACCGTCACCAACCATAATCGTTGGATGAATAGTTGAAGCTTGTATTTTGGCAAGCTTTTCTTCTGGTAACATACTACTGTAAACCTCGGTAATCCCTACTTGTGCTGCAATTTTATCGGCAACACGAGCATTATCTCCCGTCAGCATCGTAATACTCTTAAAACCTGCTTGACGTAAATCTTTAATCACAGCAGGAGCATTGGCACGTAAAGTATCTGAGAAGGTTACTGCACCGATATATTGGCCATCACGTGACACATAAAAAGCTGTTTCAAAATCTAAACCCTCTGGTGCGCCCACAAAACTTGCACGCCCAATTTTAATCAATTGACCATTGATTTGCCCTGTCACACCTAACCCTGCAACCTCACTCAGGCTTTCTAATGCAAGACTTTGGACATTATGTGACTCTGCATAGCTTGAAACAGCCTTGGCCAAGATGTGAGTGGAAGATTTTTCGATGGTGTAAACAATATTGAGTAACTCTTCTTGCGATATTCCTTCTGCTGGAACAATGGCATCTACTTCGATTTTACCATCGGTAATTGTTCCCGTTTTATCAAAGAAAATTGCCTTGGCTGTTGCAAGTTTTTCAATGATGGTTCCATTTTTAATTAAAAAACCATTTTTTGAGGAACGACTCATTCCTGAGACAAAAGCAATGGGCGCAGCCAAAATCAAAGGACAAGGACTTGCGACCACCAATACTTCTGCAATACGGACAGGGTCACCAGAGATAAAGTAAGCCACAGCTGCAATGATGTAGGCCATAATTGTAAATGGCACAGCGTAACGATCTGCTAAACGTACAAAATTTGCCGGCGTTGCTTCTGCTTCACGAACAAGAGCAACGATTTTTTGAAATTGGGATTCACTTGCTGCAACACTTGTGCGGATTTCGATACTGGAGCTGCCATTAATTGCACCTGAAAGAATTTCATCCCCCTGTTGTAACTCATTCGGTTTAGTTTCACCCGTGACAGAGGATTCATCCAGAATAGCTGCTTCTGAAAGGAGAACCCCATCGATAGGTACAACTTCCATAGGCTTAATCAAGAGATGTGCCCCTATCTCAACATCATCTAAATCCATGTCGACGACTTTGCCGTCTTGCATGACATGGGCAATATCTGGTGTTTTCTGCAACAGGGCAGACAATTCACGATTGGCCCGTCCCGCTGCGTAATCCTCAAGCGTTTCACCTCCAACCAACATTAAGATAATGATTAATGAGGCCCAATATTCTCCTACCAGTAGTGTCGCAATGATCGCAGTAATTGCGAGTAAGTCAACACCATAATTTCCTTTACGTAGTGTTTTAACCATCTCAATAAACATGGACAGTGCTAAAATACCACCTGCAACAGTGATGATAAAACGTGCTACCAAAGGTGCATTAAAAGCAAACTGAGCCAAAAGAGACGCAGCTGCTATGAAAAATACTAAAACAAGTTTTTGCCAGTTTTTCATGTTTTCTCCTTATAAAATAAAATTCCTGAAACTTTGCCCTGTTTGACTCAAAATAGTTTTCATCGAACACTGATTTGCCCGGGATAGAAAAATAATCCTTGTCGCACTTTGATTCCGAAGAACTGAGCTTTTATTTTATAAGTTACAACATTCTTAACTATATATTAGCAAAAAACAGGGAATATTCCCAACCAGACAACTGTCAAAAGTCTTTGTCACTTTATCTCTAGAACTTTTTCAACCAATAGTCACCTTAAAAAAACGTCAAGTAAAAATACTTTACAAAGCTTGCTTTTTGAAAAAGATTAGTGTATTATAGTAAAGTACGTTTTTGGGCTTATCCAAAACGAAAAAATCTACGGAGGAATCAAACCATGGCAGTACCTGCACGTCACACTTCTAAATCTAAGAAAAACAAACGTCGTACACACTACAAAATGACAGCTCCAACTGTTACTTTTGACGAAACTACTGGTGACTACCGTCACTCACACCGTGTTTCACTTAAAGGCTACTACAAAGGCCGCCAAGTAAAAGACGCTAAATAAAAACAGTAAAAAAGTCAGAAAGGAACAGTTATGCGCGTAAATATTACACTTGAACACAAAGAATCTGGTGAACGTCTTTACCTTACTCAAAAGAACAAACGTAACAACCCAGACCGTTTGGAATTGAAAAAATACTCTCCAAAACTTCGTAAACACGTTATTTTTAAAGAAGTTAAATAATATTAAACCGCTGTGGCGGTTTTTTTGTTTACTCAGAACTCCCCTGAAAACTAATCAAAAACTTTTATTTGCCGAGCTTCTCAAATAAAAAAACTTTCCAACACTAAGCAGGAAAGCTTATTTCTATTTATTATCAAAGTGACCAGTACACATTCGCACGTAAATTCTTCACCGTCAGCATAGCCAAGAAACTTAAAATATAGAGTACAGAGATGAAGAGCATAACAGTCATGATAGAGTAATGTGCCAAGATAAAGCCAATAACTATTGAAGAGAAACCTCCAATACAACGCCCTGTGTTCATAATCACATTATTTGCTGTCGCACGTACTTCTGGTGGGTATAAACGAGAAACTACAGCCCCATATCCTGTAAACATACCATTTGAAAAGTAACCAACGACGGCACCAACTAAAGTCAGTGATGCAAGTGTTGTCGGAATAGTCAAGACATAAACAGCCAAGGACGAGGCAATAAGGAAGAGGCCGAAAGCTACTTTTGGACCAAGTTTATCCAAAATTTGCCCAA
Organism: Lactococcus formosensis; assembly: GCF_018403745.1. Lineage (GTDB taxonomy): Bacteria > Bacillota > Bacilli > Lactobacillales > Streptococcaceae > Lactococcus > Lactococcus formosensis. Next base: position 171,715 of record NZ_BOVP01000002.1, read on the forward strand.
AAGTCAGCATACCTAAAGACATACCGATAATGGTCGCAATCATCCAAGATGATGAACCAGCGACTGTTAAGTTCAGTTTTTTCTGCATAATTGTTGGGAGCCAATTCATCAGACCAAAGTAACCAGCGATTTGAACGATCGCCATCCACATAAGAACAAGTGTTTGATGTGTCAACTGACGCGTTTTAAACAAGTCAGAAATTTTTCCTTTGTTTTGGGTTTTTATAGCTTTGAAAGAATCACTTTCCTTCAGATGTTTTTGAATAAAGACTGTCAAAACTACTGGCACAAGTCCAAACAAGAACAAGAAACGCCAGCCATAAGTAGGTAAGATACTCATTGACAAAATTGCTGCACACATGGCACCAACTTGTCCCGCAACGGCAACAATCGAAGAAGTTCGCCCCAGTTTTTTCTTACTGAAATTCTCAGCCAGAATGGTCATTCCGACCCCATATTCGCCACCGCCACCAATTCCGGCGATAAAACGTAAGATATAAAGCGAGGTAACACTGTGCGAGAAATAAATCGCGCCCGTTGCCAGCCCAAAAATGAGGATCGAAAGGGACAACATTTTTACACGTCCGAATTTATCGGCCAGAATCCCAAAAAGAATTCCGCCCAGCAGCATCCCCAAATTAGTTACGGTAGAAATTGCACCCGCTTCTGTCGTTGTTAGGCCAAATTCGCCAATAATTGACGAGAGTGCGAATGAAAGAAACATGATATCCATGTTTTCTAAACCAAATCCAGCAGAAACCAGGGTTCCTACTTTGACTTGATAGGCGCTCACAGCCTTGGGTTGTGCCGATGTGTGTGTTCTCATATTCAATTCCTCCAAATGCCAGATCTCTGTCTAGCTTTATTTGCTTTAGACAGTTTATCACTTTAAAAATTGTGATTCAAGGCTCAGCCAACCTTACACGAAACTAAATTGAAAAATGTTCGGCTTTTCCTATAATTTATCTAAATTATAAGAAAAATAAAGAACCCTCCTTTTATTGTCCACCAATAAGACACTTATCCGAAGTTGGGAAATTTTTTTTGCTAGAATATAAATATGTGTACAAGTATAAAAATGCATGCTGCTGATAAAAGCATCATCTTCGCAAGAACAATGGATTGGCATAGCTTTATCCCTGAAGCTCTTGTTCTACCGCAAAATTACCAATGGAAAAGTGCTTATAATAACAGGATCATCTCCAATGCTTATACTATATTAGGAGTCGGTCGAAATATTCCTGATTTGCATGCGGATATCTCAGATGGCGTTAATAATTTTGGACTGTCCGTCCAAAAGCTGACTTTTTCTAACCACTCGGAGTATGCTGAACATGCTCATGAGGATAAATTACAGCTCGCGCCTTTTGAATTTGTCACTTGGGCTTTAGGAAACTGTCGTTCAGTAGCTGATTTGATAAACCAACTTGAAAACGTCCAACTCATGAGCGACACCTTTTCGCATTATAAATTTGGCCGGAGTGATTTGCACTTCTCCGCTGTCGATCCAACAGGTCGTATGATTAATATTGAACCACGCAATGGCAGTTTTGAGATTATCGAAAATACAATCGGCGTAGTCACAAACGCCCCTAAGTTTGAACGTGAAATCGTCAAGTTACAAGATTATATGGAGCTAACTTCGAAACCTCTCGCGCCTAATCGCATTTCAACTGGGGACTTCAGTGGCAAGCCTGTCTTTCCCGGAGGTTTTACCCCAACCTCGCGCTTCATCCGTGCCACTATTCTTAAAGAACGTGCGATTCTTCCTGCTGATGAACAGCAGAATATCAGTGAAGTCTGGCACATTTTAAATGCTGTCACTGTCCCTAAGTCTGATGGACGTTCAGATACTTATACTGTTTATCGCAGTGCGGTAGATTTAAATAGCCGTACCTTATATTTTCAGACTTATGATTCTCTTTCTATCATAAGTTATCCATTTCCTGATTAATTAAAACCGCCTCAAGCGGTTTTTTCTCTTTTTCTTCTATATATTAGTAGCACATTCTATGAAATCCCTTTCTTTAAAAAAATCAAAATTTGAACGCAAAATTATAGACGCTCCGTCCATTTTGTGCTATAATTGCATATCGTAAACTCAATAAGGGTTGTAATGAGAATCTTTGCTAATTATAGACACGTTGTTCTTTTATATTTTAGTAATAGAGGAGGATTTATGGAAAATAGAAAAGAACGTACGAAATCAAAACTTCGCGACGCAATAACACAACTTTTACAGGAAAAATCGTTCGACCATATCACAACAACTGAGCTTGTGAAGGTTGCTAAAATCAGCCGAAGCGGCTTTTATACGCATTACCAAGACAAGTATGATATGATTGACCAATACCAAAAAACCTTGTTTAATACGATCGAGTATGTCTTTGAAAAAAATAATGGCGATCTTCATAAAACCATGTTAGAAACTTATGAGTTCCTTGATAACAATGAGATTTATGCTGCTTTATTTTCAGAAAATGGCAGTAAAGAAATCCATCAGTTCATGCAGGCTCAACTGAAAAATATTTTGGCACGTTCAATCCTGCCACAAAACCCTAAGCGTGAAAAACTGGACAAGTTGGAAAGTATCTACACCACAACTTATTATGCCAATGCCATTTTCGGTTTAACTCAAGCTTGGATTCGGCGCAAACGGAAAGAAACACCAGAACAGATTTCTGAATTGTTGATGGCTCTGATTAGCTGATAACAAAATAAAAACTGCCTTAGAATTATTAAAAGAGGAGAATATGTGAAACATATAAAAAATACTGGGAAACTATTTATTCTGGATTGGAAACGTATCTTTAAAAATCCAATAGCAATCTTTTTAGTGGTTGCTTTGATGTTTATTCCATCCTTATATGCTTGGTTTAATATTAAAGCCCTTTGGGATCCTTATGCAAACACTTCACAGCTCCCAATAGCGGTTTATAGTGATGACCGAACAGAGAAATTTCAAGACAAATCGATTAATATCGGTGACGAGGTCTTGAAAAACCTCAAAGAAAACAAACAACTCGGCTGGAAGTTCGTTGACTCTAAACAAGAGTTGGATAAGGGTGTCAAGTCTGGTAAATACTACGCAGGTATCTATCTGCCAGCGGATTTCTCTAAAAATTTGCTTAGCTTCACCACTGGGGATATCCAGAAGCCTAAAATCGTTTATTCCATCAATGAAAAAATAAATGCTATTGCCCCAAAAATTACTTCGAAAGGTGCGTCTTCATTACAAAGTCAAATTTCCGAAGAATTTATTAAAACGGCAAGTAGCACACTGCTTAAAACCTTTAATGATATCGGATATGACATTGATAAAAACATGGTCAGCATCCAGAAAATTAAAAACACTATCTTATCTACTAACGATAATTTAGATACAATTGACCAATATACTCAGCAAGTCGTTGATTTACATGGCAAAATGCCTGATTTGAAAGCGAAGCTCGCTAAGGCAAATGAGTTTATTGACTATTTGCCTGAGGTTGATGCACTTGGTCAGAAAGTGGTCCAATTGGACGACAGCATGCCAACTGTGAAAAATCAGCTTGCAATTATTATGACCTTGCAAGAAAAAATCCCTGAAATTCAAAATGCTGGTAAACAGATCGCAATGATTGACAATGACTTTGCCTCTGTTGAACAAACCATGAATGAGGGTATCCAAGAAGCCAAACAAGGCTTAACCATTATTCAACAAGTCCAAACTGCCTTGCCAGATATTCGCAAACTTGGCAACCAAGCCAATGACCTGGCTTCTACTACTTTGGACGGTGTAACGCAGCTTCAAAATGCTTTGCCAAGTATTACAAGTAGTGTAGAAGTGACTTTAAAAGCTTTGCAAAATGTAGCTGACAGCACTTCTTCTATTGTTACTACTATAAGACAAGCTATTGAGGATGGGCAACTCACTGATGATGAAAAGGCCAAAATTGATAGTCTAGTCAAAGCTTATCAAGCAAGCGTTCCCCAACAACAAGAGGCAATCAAAAATCTCATTGATTTTCTACAAAAGGCCCAAGAGAGTGCTGGTAATAATGAATTTGATACCGCTATTAAAAACTTGAACGATTTAAGTGCGCTATTAGGAGATATCAGTACTAGATTAGGTAAGGTTAATGAATTTGTTCAAGCTGGAGATATTTCTTCTATTGAGGCCTACTTAGATCAAATTGATGACCTAGCAAAAAACATTTCTGGTCTTGTTAGCCAAATAGATGTTCAAGATATAACCGCAAAAGTGCAAAACGTCCTCACCCAACTTATCGATACCATCAAAAATGCCCAAGGTCTCCTAACAAAAGCCCAAGCTATTGATTTTGAATCCTTGCTCAGCTCAACAAGTAAGACGGTCTCTAATGCGATTATTTTGCTTGAAAAGTATCAAAAAGAAATGCCTGCGATTAAGCAAGAAGTTCACGATGCCAACATTATGCTTAACGGCAATATGAACACTATTGTCAACGCTATTAATAAAGGTGCTTCACTTTATCAAAATGAATTGCCAGTTGTGGAGCAAAAACTTGATAAAGCCGCTGATTTTGTCAAAAATGATTACCCCGGTATTCGTAAAGATTTGACAGAAACTTTAGGTACAGTCAACCAAAAAATGCCTGACCTTGAAAAAGCCTTGAACCAAGCCAATGACCTCATCGTCAATGACTGGCCAGGAATCAAAACAGGGATTCGTAAGGCTGCTGATGCTATTCGTAAAGGTGAGAAAGAAGTTGATCTTGGAGAAATTGTAAAACTTCTAAAACTTGATGCGACGAAAGAAAGTGACTTCCTAACACAACCTGTTGAGGTCCAAGAAAATGCTATCTATCCAATCGCAAATAACGGTTCAGCAAGTACGCCTTTCTACACTGCACTCTGTTTGTGGGTCGGCGCTGTCCTCTTCTCTAGTGTCGCTGTCACCGGCTTCCACTTAGAAGGTAAAGACAAACTGCTTTACTCTAAACGTGAACAATTCTCAGCACGTATGCTTACTTTCATCGTGATGGGACTCGGACAAGCACTTATCGTTACCCTTGGGAACTATTTCGGCCTTGGAGTAGACGTACGTAATCCTGTTTATAGTGTCTTATTTGCCTTACTGATTGCTATAACCTTTATGATTATGGTCTATGTCCTAGTAGCATTATTTGGAAATATCGGGAAAGGGATTGCCATTATTATCTTGGTCCTCTCTATTTCCGGTGGTGGGGGGAACTACCCTATCCAAGTCTCTGGTAAATTCTTCCAAGCCATCAACCCTTACCTACCATTTACCCATGCGGTTAACCTCTTACGGGAATCTGCAGGGGGTATCTATTGGCCTAACGCTTGGCTTGCCATCATCATCCTCGTAGCTGTTTCTATCGTCTTTTTAGTTGCTGGGCTTATATTTTTCCCACATCTTGAGAAAACATCTAGAAAAATCTCAGAAATGGCACAAAAGAGCCACATTTTCCATTAATAAAAGTAAAAAAAACTCATATTTTTTGAGTTTTTTTTATATTTTTCTTGACCTTGACCTTAGGTCAAGATATATAATATTAGTATCAATGAAAGGAGCGTTATGCAAAATATTAAAGCTATCACAAAAATGACAGGTTTAACCTCCAAAACTTTACGGCATTGGGAGTCTGTAGGACTTCTGGCCCCCGCGAGAGACCAAAACGATTACCGTTTATATTCTGAACAAGATATTGCTCAAATTTTTTATATCATGAGCTTAAGGAAGTTGGACTTGCCCCTTGATCAAATCAAAAATATCCTCTCACAAGATGAAGATGAAAAGAAAACTTTAAGCCAACATTTGATGCGCTTAAATAATCAACTCAAGCACCTTGAAAAACTGATTGAACATCTGTCACACAAATTAGAAATAGGAGATTACCACATGAATGAACAAGAATTTGAACTTCTCAAGAGTACACAACTGAAAGAAAACGAAGATAAATATGGCGCAGAAATCCGTCAAAAATGGGGCAGTGAGCGCGTCGATAAGTCATATCAGAAATATGCTCAAGCAGATCAAGCCAAAATCAAATATTGGCAAACTTCACACGAAAAAATGATACAAATGTTGGAAGAAGCTTATGAAAATAAAGATGATAATCTCGCCAAACAAGCTATTGCTCTCCATAAAGAAATCTTAGAGCTCTTTTGGCCAGAAGAAACCATCGCTCCTGAAGCGCATATTAACTTAGGACAAATGTATGTTGAAGATCCTCGCTTCCGTACCAATTACAACCAAAAACACGCCCAGCTTCCCGAGTATTTCTTAGAAGCGATTAAAAATTACTACAAATAAAAAGCCCAAAGGGTTTTTTACTCTATTTTTTTCCGCAATTTTTCTACAAAAAGATAGGCCGCTGGGCAAGTTACTGTGTTTTTCATAGTCAGATTGTTAATTTGATAAATCTTTTTCCGATCTGTGTGAGGAAATTCACGGCAGGCCTTAGGACGAACCTCGTAAATGCTACAAAGATTGTCACTACCAAGAAAGGGGCAAGGCATTGTTTGAAAAACCTTGTCACCATCTTCATCTACACGTAAATATTGGGCTTCAAAATCGGCCGCCTTCATGCGAAGATACTTCGAAATACGGGTAATATCAGCTTCTGTAAAAAGTGGACCTAAGCTCTTACAGCAGTTAGCACAAGCCGTACAATCGATTTCAGCAAAAACTTCATCATGTGTTTCTTTTACAATATAATCTAAGTTTTTAGGAGCCTTCTTTTTTAAGTTGCCCAAAAATTTCTTATGCTCCTTCTTCTTCTGAAGAGCCAAATCTTTATAATGTTCTATATCCATTTCTTCATCATTATATCATAAATGAATACGAGAAATAATCACAGCTCGCTTTTCTCAAACAATTCATTGAATACAAAAAATGCCTGAGTTAGCTCAGACATCTTCTGCTTTTAGGAGTAGGTTTTATGAAAAATTTTATTGGAATAAGGATATTATAATGGACCCGACTTAAGCTAGGCTAAAGCCACACTGAAATAAAACTAAAATTCAAAAATTATCTTTTCTTAATGGCTAGCCAGATTTCAGAATATTTTTCTTCATCTTCACTAAACCAATCTGTAAAGGAAATTTGAGGCAAATCCACTAATTCATAATCTGAACTTGGTAACCATTGGGTAAAAATTTCTGTCCAAGTTACTTGAAGTGCCTCTGGAAAAGTCCCCTTACTAGAAAAAATTGCCCAAAGACTTTCAGGTACCTCAACCTGATTAAGCTCCTCAAATATATTATCTTTTGTGCTTGCAAATCCAATCATATGCGTCAAATGTGTCTCATCTGCATCATAAGAAATATTAAGTGGCATTTGAGGGGGCAAATCACCCAAGGCACGCATATTTTTGCGCTGTGTTTCCGTAATAGACTGAGTCAAGTCTAGAATCTCCTGATTAACACCTTCGTACTGTTGCCTCACACGTTTTTCTACACCGATTAAATGAAAGGCTGCTTTTGTTTCGATTTTTACATCCATGTTTTTTCCTCCTGTCATGGTTATTTGAAAGTTGATTTTGGAAAAAGTGGGTACAAACTCACCTTCTTGCACTGATTTTGGCGTCCGCCCCGACCATTCTTTAAAAGCCCGGGAAAACCCTTCTAGACTGTCATAGCCATAAAGAAAGGCTGCTTCCGTTACGGACATCCCTGCAAGCAAAGCTGCTGCTGCTTCTGATAAGCGACGTTTACGTATATACTCCGACAAAGACATCCCCGTAAGATAGGAAAACATCCGCCTGAAATGATAATCAGACACGAAAGTGATCTGGGCAATTTTTTGACTATCTATACTTTCAGTCAAATGATCTTCAATGTAATCCATTGCTTTGTTAAAAGATTGAAGCATCTACAACTTCCTCCATGATGCAAGTTTATCAAAACTCGTTAAGACTTACTTGATACTTTTTGAATCAATTTTATCAAAGTTTCTTCTAGAACAAAAATTGCTAATTTTTTTAGTTTTCACAATGGTTAGAGTTGAACAATTACGCTGTTTCAAAAAGACTGAAAATATGATAGAATAAGGCGATAACCTTTATAAGAGTTAACTTTTATAAACCAATATAATTAGGAGAAAAATATATCCATGCTTACAGTTTCTGATGTTTCATTACAATTTTCTGACCGCAAGCTTTTTGATGACGTTAACATTAAGTTTACGGCAGGAAACTGCTATGGTTTAATCGGTGCCAATGGTGCCGGTAAATCAACTTTTTTAAAAATCTTGGACGGTGAAGTTCAACCCACAACTGGTCACGTTTCAATGGGCCCCAACGAGCGTATGTCTGTCCTTCGTCAAAATCACTATGACTATGAAGATCAAACACCGCTTGATGTTGTTATGATGGGTAATGAAAAGCTCTACGCCATCGCACAAGAAAAAAATGCCATCTACATGAAAGAAGATTTTTCTGATGAAGATGGAATGCGTGCAGCTGAACTCGAAGCAGAGTTTGGCGAAATGGGTGGTTACGAAGCCGAAGCTGAAGCCGCTCAACTCCTTCAAAGCTTAGGCATTAAAACTGAACAGCACTATGATCTCATGGCAAATTTGACCTCTGGCGAACACGTTAAGGTCCTTCTAGCACGCGCGCTTTTCGGTAAACCAGATGTTCTTCTCTTGGACGAACCTACCAATGGGTTGGATATTCAAGCAATCAACTGGCTTGAAGATTTCCTCATCAACTTTGAAAATACAGTCATCGTTGTATCCCATGACCGTCACTTCCTCAATAACGTTTGTACTTATATGGCCGACCTGGATTACGGTAAAATCAAACTTTATCCTGGTAACTACGATTTCTGGAAAGAATCTTCTGAACTTGCCCTTCGCTTGCAAGGGGATGCCAACCGCAAGGCTGAAGAAAAAATCAAAGAGTTGCAAGATTTCATCGCCCGCTTCTCGGCCAACGCTTCGAAATCAAAACAAGCCACATCACGTAAGAAAATGTTGGATAAAATCGAAGTGGAAAGCTTTGTGCCTTCTTCTCGTAAATATCCATTTATCGGTTTTGATCAAGAACGTGAAATCGGAAATGACTTACTCCGCGTAGATAATTTGTCCGTCGAAATCGATGGTGAAAAAGTCCTTGACAACATCAGCTTTATCTTAGCTCCTGGTGACAAAACTGCCTTTATCGGTCAAAATGATATCCAAACAACTGCTTTGATTCGTGCCTTGATGGGCGATATCGAATACACAGGTGAAATTAAATGGGGTGTTACTTCATCACGTTCTTATCTTCCAAAAGATAACAGCCGTGACTTTGCGACAGACGAATCTATCTTGGATTGGCTCCGCCAATTTGTCTTAACCAAAGAAGAGGATGACAATACTTATCTCCGTGGTTTCTTGGGACGTATGCTCTTCAAAGGCGAAGAGTCTCTTAAGTCTGTTTCTGTCCTTTCAGGGGGAGAAAAAGTTCGTGTTATGCTTTCTAAAATGATGTTGCAACGTGCAAATGTTTTAGTTCTTGATGATCCAACTAATCACTTGGACTTGGAGTCAATTTCTGCACTTAATGATGGACTGAAAAAATTCAAAGGCAGCATTATCTTTGCTTCACATGACCATGAATTTATCAATACGTTAGCAAATCATATCGTTGTTATTTCTAAGAACGGTGTCATTGATCGTATTGGAGAAACTTATGATGACTTCTTGGCTAATGACGAGGTCCAAGCTAAAGTAAAAGAACTTTGGTCTGAAGATTAAGATCAGCTTTAAAAGAATAAATTGTTGCTCCGCCAAGACTATCTTGAAGCGGAGTATTTTTAATAAGGGGACAAGATGAGTAATCAATTGAAAATATTTGCGACAGATATGGATGGCACTTTTCTCGACGAAAACCGCGCCTACGATAAAAGTCGTCTACGTGATATTTTAAAAGAATTTAAAAAAAGAAATTATCTTTTTTGTGCAGCAAGCGGACGTCAACTCTTGGCTTTAGAAGAACTCTTTGACGAGTTCCAAGACCAAGTTGCTTTCTGTGCGGAAAACGGCGCCTTGGTTAAATACCAAGGCGAGATTCTCTACAGCAGTATCTTGGGTCAAGATAAGGCGAGTAAGCTCGTTGAACTCGTACGTCAAAATCCTCATATGCATCGTGATGTTGTCCTCTTTTCAGGACTCAACGGTGCTTATGCACTTCAAACAGCCGACCCGCAATTTGTCGAATTTGCCAATCTTTATTATTCCGATTTAAAATTAGTAAAATCAGTACATGATATTGAAGATGAAATCTTAAAAGTCTGTGTGGAGTTTCCACCAGAAAAAATCCGTGAATGTGAAGACTGGATAAATGCACAAATGACCGATATTCGTGCAACAACGACCGGCTTCCGCTCTATTGACATCATGTCAGCTGGAATCAGCAAGGCTACAGGCCTCTCACACTTGCTCACACACCTTCAATCAAGTCCAGAGTCACTTACAGCTTTTGGTGATCAAAGCAATGACTTAGAAATGCTGGAATTAGCAGGTACCGCTGTAGCCGTTGAGAATGCTATTCCGGAGGTTTTGAAAATTTCCGATAAGGTTATCGGTCACAATCGCGACGCAGCTGTCTTAACTGAGCTCGAAGCCATTTTGGCACATTAATCAAGAGTATGAGCCTTGCCTCATACTTTTTTGACTGTTTTCAGCCTCAATCATATTGGCTAAAACAAAAGATTTTCGTTATAATTGAACAGAGAAATTATCGGAGGATACACTATGAGAATCGCAATTGATGCTATGGGTGGCGACTTTGCACCCGAGTCAATCGTTAAAGGAATTAATTTAGCAAAAAAAGAATTTCCAAATATTGAGTTTCAGCTCTACGGGGAACCTGAAGCAATTAAAGCACATTTAGAGGATGAAAAAAACGTAAAAATCATCGCAACAACTGAGCTTATCGACTTCCACGATGAGCCAGTAAAAGCTATCCGCAAGAAAAAAGATAGCTCTCTCGTCCGTGCGGTTAAAGCAGTCAAAGATGGTGAAGCTGATGCTGTTCTTTCTGCAGGAAACACTGGAGCTCTGCTTGCTGCTGGCTTATTTATTGTCGGTCGCATCAAACAGATCGACCGGCCAGCTCTTATGAGTACACTTCCTACTGCAGATGGTACAGGCTTCGATATGTTAGATTTAGGTGCTAACGCTGAAAATAAACCTGAACATCTGGCTGACTTCGCTATTTTAGGGAGCTACTATGCGGCCAATGTACGTGGTGTTAAAAATCCTCGTGTAGCACTTCTCTCCAACGGCTCTGAAGAATCAAAAGGTTCAACGATGATTAAAGAAACGCATGCTTTACTCTCAAATATTGAAGATATTAATTTTATTGGTAATATTGAATCGCGTGACATCTTGACTGGAGCAGCTGATGTCGTTGTCGCTGATGGTTTCACGGGAAACGCTGTGCTTAAAGCTATCGAAGGGACTGCAAGTGTTCTGATGCGTCAAATCAAAAACGGCATCATGAATGGAGGCTTCACCACTAAAATCGGTGGAGCTCTTGTGAAAAAAGAACTCAGCAAACTCAAAGACACGATGAGTACCGATAGCGCGGGTGGTGCAGCTTTAGTAGGTGTCAAAGCACCTGTTATCAAGGCTCACGGTAATTCTAGCCCTGAGGCCATTGTTTCAACGATTCGTCAAATCCATCGGATGCTAGAAACGGATGTTACTGGCCAACTGGTGAAACATTTCGAAGACAAAAACTAATAAAAAAAGCTTTACCATAATGGTAAAGCTTTTTGTTAGTTGTATTTTTTGTAGTACACATTTTTGACAAACTGTAACAATAAGAGATAAGCAAGGATAATTAGGCCCCAGTAGAAGAAGAATTGAACAGGCAAGTGTGCTAAGTCAATAATTGATCCATAAGAACTTAAAATCAATGTAAAGCCAACGACAAATGCGCCAATTGTAGAAAGGATAACTGGCAACGAAGGACGACTTTGCAAGAAGGGGACTTTTTTGGTACGCAAGATATGAAAAGCCAAAGCTTGTGTACCTAAGCTGACTGCAAACCAACCTGCTTGGAAAAGGTTAGCATGGGCAACTGTATTAAAGCCAAAGACATACCACAGTACAAGGAAAGTGATGATGTCAAAGATAGAAGACACGGGTCCAACAATAAATGCAAAACGAGCAAGGCCTTTAGTTTGCCACTTCACTGGACGTGCAATGTCTTCTTCGTCAACATTATCCCAAGGAATTGAAAGTTGACTCATGTCATAAATCAGGTTCAAAGTTAAAATTTGTAAACTGAGCATTGGCAAGAAAGGTAAAAAGGCGCTAGCCACCAAAACTGAAAAGACATTCCCAAAGTTTGAAGACAAAGTGATACGAATATACTTCATCATGTTTGTAAAGACTTTACGACCTTCGGTTACACCAGTTTCCAAGACTTGTAAACTTTTCTCAAGCAGAATAATATTTGAGGCATCTTTAGTGATATCGGCTGCAGTATCTACTGAAATTCCAATATCCGCAGCGCGTAAACTTGGGGCGTCATTTATTCCATCTCCCATAAAACCAACCGTGTGAACCTTACGAATAAGTTCAATAATTCGTGCCTTTTGCATTGGATTTAATTTTGCAAAAAGATGTACTTCCATAGCTGTATTGAACAGTTCTTCATCATCCATAAGATCAATTTCACTTCCGATACAATAACGGTCAACCGGAATTCCAACATCTTCACAAACTTTTTGCGCTACAATGGCATTATCACCTGTCAACACTTTTACAGTTACACCGTGATTTTGTAAACTATTGATTGCTTTAGCAGCAGATTCTTTGGCTGGATCAAGGAAACCGATAAAACCGACAAGGGTCATATCACGCTCACTAGCAGAGTCAAATTCTTCTAATTCATCATCTGAAATGATTCGCTCCGCAATAGTCAGGACACGCATGCCTTGCATATTCATTTCACGGTTGACTTCTTTCATCTCTGCTAAACGTTCTTCCGTAATTTCGACACGTTCCCCGTCTTCCATTACATGTGTACAGATAGCTTGCATTTCCTCAACTGCGCCCTTGGTAACCATCAAGTTTTTATTGTCAGTTTTCACGACGACAGATAAAAGACGGCGTGAGAAATCAAACGGTATTTCATCAACTTTTGTAATATTTTCATCCGGTAATTCTCGACCTATTTTTTTGAAATAGTCAATGACAGCAACGTCCATCAGATTTTTCCAACCGGTTTGGAAGTTAGAATTGATAAAAGCGGAATTTAATACTTCATCTGCCTTGTTTCCACGTGAGTTTACATATTCAACCATCACGACACGGTCTTCTGTAATTGTGCCTGTCTTGTCTGTACAAAGTATATCCATTGAACCTAGATTCTGGATAGCAGATAGATTTTTTACTATGACTTTTTCTTTACTGAGCGCTACTGCACCTTTAGCCAAATTGGCATTGACAATCATGGGCAGCATTTCAGGTGTAAGACCTACAGCTACAGCGATGGCAAAGAAGAATGATGTTTCGAAATCGCCTTTTGTTACCCAGTTCAAAACTAAAACAACTGGGAACATAATCGCAACTAAAGTCAATAGAAGGCGACTTACACGGCTCAATCCTTTATCAAAAGCAGATTCAACTTTTGTGGCTGTAGCTTTGCTTGCAATATCACCGAACATAGTAGAAGCGCCTGTTTTAACGATTAAAATCTCACCATTTCCTGATAAAACATCAGTCCCCATAAAGAGAACATTTGGAGCATCTAGAGCTGATGTAACTTCCCAATCAATTTGCTCATCTTCATCTAAATCTTCCGGTAAACGCTTCTCAACCGGGAAAGATTCCCCGGTTAAAGAGGCTTGGTTGATAAACAGATCACGGTGTGAGAGCAGAATAGCATCTGCTGGAATCATATCTCCCGTTTGAAGCTGAATGATATCTCCTGGGACAACCTCATCCATTGGGATTTCAAAATTTTCCGCCCCACGTTTAACGTTTGTGGTATTTTCAATCATCTCATGTAAAGCGATTGAAGCTTTTTGTGACTTGTATTCCTGTACAAAGCTTACACCAGCAGATACGGTAACCATGAGCAACATGTAAAGTGCACCTTCCATATCTCCTGTCAATGCCGAAACAACTGCCAAAAAAGCTAGAACAAAAACAAATGGATTCTTAAATGCATGGAGCAGTATAATATACCAGTGAATGGGTTGCTGACTTGCAACCACATTCGGCCCGTATTCGTCTAAGCGTTCCTCAGCCTGTTCAGCGTTTAAACCCGTAAAGCTCGTGTTTAAACGTTCAAAAAGCTCGTCACGATTCAACTGTGCCAACTCTTTGAGCACATCGTTTTTGTTTGTTTTCATTTTTTGCATACTTGCACCTCCCTCGTTTCTAGGGCGTAAACCTTTAAAAGATTTACTTTTCTGTTATTATGGTGTGGTTTGCGAAATTCCTCTCTTTATTCTACTACAAATTAAAGGAAAGTCCTCCAAAGATACTAAAACGCAATCATAAAGTAAATTATTCTACATACAAGAACATACTTCACTTCTTGATGTTATTTTTGTAAACCAGGACTATGTTATCCACTTGTAAACTTAGTTGACACTCGATTTCCGTTTATCCTGAAGTTATACACATGTTTACAACTTTGGTTTTTAGACAACAAAAAAAACATGTGGAAAGATATGGAGGGACCTTTCCACATGTTAATAACTTTGATTTAAAGAACGAGTTCGGCATCAAGCTCAATAGGAACTGATGCTAAAGCCTTGGATACTGGACATGTTGCTTCGATCTCTTTTGCTAACTTTTGAAATTCATCATCAGAAATTCCAGCAATTTTCGATTGGTTCTTCAAGTGAATCTTTGTAATCGCAGGACCATCGGCTGTTACCGCAAAGGTAACATCTGCTTGGGTGTATATGTTATTGACTTTGTAACCTTTTTCGCTTAGAAGCAATGAGAATGCCATACTGAAACAAGCAGCATGTGCAGCACCCAAAAGTTCCTCAGGGGTTGTTATTGATGCCGAATGCTCTGCGCGCGCTTCAAAATTATAAGGTGTATCAGTAAATACTTGTGAAGAATCTAGACTGATGGTACCTGAACCATTTTCTAAATCTCCTTGCCATTGTGCGGATGCTGTGGATACATTTGCCATATTTTTCTCCTTTTTGTGTTATAAATAGTTAGTTTGCCTATATTCTCAGTATAGGATTTTATTATGGCCTTTTCAAGAGATTGGGCTCAGACTTATTTGACATTATTTGAAAATAAATGTAGAATTTGTACTATCAGAAGAGTAGCTTTTCAAAGAATTCTTTAGGAAGTTGACGGTGGTGCAAGTCAATGTTTTCAGAAAAGTGAATGGGCTGATAATAATAAAAAATGATTTTAAGCAATATAAATCACGGCTGCTCCCGTTAACAAAGCACTTGTTCCTAGGACAAGCTCGAGGAAATTCTTAAAGAATTTCGAATTACGGTGGTACCGCGTGAAAACGCCCGTAAAGTATTTTTACAATGCTTTACGGGCGTTTTTGTTATAAAATTTTGTACATCCAGAAGGAGAGAACTACCATGAATAAACCTACAATTTTAACTGGCGATCGCCCTACAGGCAAACTCCATATCGGACATTATGTTGGCTCACTAAAAAATCGTGTGCTTCTACAAAATACAGGAAAATATAACATGTTTGTTTTCCTTGCCGACCAACAAGCACTCACCGACCATGCCAAAGAACCAGAAAAAATTATCCAATCTGTCGGAGACGTCGCCTTAGATTATTTGGCTGCTGGCCTCGATCCAGAAAAATCAACAATTTTTATCCAGTCCCAAATCCCCGAGTTAGCTGAACTTTCAATGTATTACATGAATTTGGTTTCTCTAGCGCGACTTGAACGAAACCCTACCGTTAAAACAGAAATTGCGCAAAAAGCCTTTGGCGAATCTATTCCTGCTGGTTTCTTAGTTTATCCTATCGCTCAAGCCGCAGATATTACTGCATTTAAAGCCAATCTGGTTCCTGTAGGAAATGACCAGAAGCCAATGATTGAACAATGTCGCGAAATCGCCCGTTCTTTCAATAATGCATATAACTGTGACGTTTTAGTTGAACCTGAGGGACTTTATCCAGAAAATGAAGCAGCAGGACGTCTTCCTGGTCTTGATGGGAATGCAAAAATGTCTAAATCACTTGGTAACGGCATCTATCTGGCTGATGATATGGATACGCTCAAAAAGAAAGTGATGAGTATGTATACAGATCCTGACCACATCAAGGTTGAGGATCCAGGTAAAATTGAAGGCAATATGGTCTTCCATTATCTTGATGTCTTTGGACGTGAGGAAGATGCTGCTACTATCGCCGAAATGAAAGAGCATTATCAGGCTGGTGGCTTAGGGGATGTAAAAACAAAACGTTATTTATTAGATATTCTCGACCGTGAACTCTCTCCAATTCGTGAACGCCGCATCGAGTTCGCTAAAGATATGGGCGCTGTTTATGATATGCTTCAAGCGGGCTCTGAAAAAGCACGTGCTGTTGCTGCAAATACCTTATCTGAAGTAAAATCAGCGATGGGTATTAACTACTTTGATGCTAAATAAAAAGAAGGCAAGAACTTATGACAACTCAAGAAAAAATTGCCGCCTTTGCTAAGAAAATCCATGAGAATAACAATGATGGACATGGCTTTGACCACGTCAGTCGCGTTGTCAAGCTCGCAAAGCAAATTCTTGCTACGGAGCCCCTTGCAGATCCAAGTTTAGTGGTTGCTGCGGCTTACTTGCACGATACCTATGATGAAAAGATATGCTCCGATGTAACAAAACAAAAACAAAACGTGGCAGACTTCTTAACTTCTTTAGACTTTTCCCAAGAGAAACAAGATAAACTCTTTTATATCATTGATAACATGAGTTATTCTGCCAATCTTTTAGAAAAAAAAGAACTCGATATCAATGGGCAAATCGTCCAAGATGCAGATCGTATTGATGCGATGGGCGCTTGGGGAATTGTACGTACCTTAGAATACGGCTGGTCCAAAGGTCGAACCTTTTACGACCCACAGATATTACCTGAAAAGTTCGAAAATAAGCATACTTATCATCAAAATCAAGGTACAACACTCAATCATTTTTACGAAAAGCTCTTTCTACTCAAAGATTTATTGAATACAGCGCATGCTAAAAAAATAGCCGCAAAGAGAGATAAAATAATGCACGATTTTGTTACTGCTATCGAAGAAGAGTATAATATTTAGAAGGAAAAGTTATGGTCTTAGCAAAAAATAATACTTTTATGGAAAATCGGAATACATGTCTTGTTTTTGCTCATCGTGGCTCGAAATGTAACCGTCCTGAGAATACTTTAGCTGCCTTCCAAGAGGCTCTTCGTATTAAAACAGATGGTATTGAGCTCGATGTCCATCTATCTAAAGATGATCAATTGGTCGTTATTCATGATGAGAAGGTCAATCGAACAACTTCTGGGAAAGGGCGTGTCCGTAACCTGACACTAGCAGAGCTAAAGCAGCTAGACGCCGGATCCTGGTTTGATGAGCGTTTTCAGGGCGAACGTATTCCTACATTACATGAGGTTCTAGATCTACTGATCAGTGAGCATTTCACAGGTTTTTTAAATATTGAACTCAAAACCGATATTATTAGTTATCCTGGTATTGAAGAAAGAGTATTGGGGCTTGTTTCTCAGCAATCCCTTCCTTTCACAATCATCTACTCTTCTTTTAATATCAATACACTTCAGAAGCTTCACGCTCTCGGTGTAAAAGATGAAATTGCCTATCTTGCGGGTAAAAAATTACAAAAGATAAGTCTAAACAAAGTAAGAAGCTTCATGTCCAGTCTTCATTTGAAAAAAAAGTACGTTTTAAAGTATCCCGAACTTCTCGCACCGGATAGTCGCCCTCTCCGTCTGTGGGGTATTGATTCAGAAGCAGATATGCGTTATGCTTTTCAACATAATATTGCAGGAATCTTCACTGATTTTCCTGAAAAAGCATTAAAAATCAGACAACACTTATAAAAACCATAAAAGCATGCTTCAGCATGTTTTTTTCTATGCTTAGTATTTCACAATTTTGTGGGAGAAATAGCATAATATTCGGTTATGATAGCGGAGTCATTTTTCTTTACTTTCTATTTCACAAGGGATATAATGAAACTATATGTGTTCAATGTCAAAGACATTTGACATATATTTTTAATGGAAGGAGAATCTATGCAATATATCAATTATCTCGGGCAGGATGCCTATACTAACATTGCGATGGATTCTTGGTTATTAAACAATTTGAAAGCAGACGAGCCTGTCTTTTCCCTTTGGCAAAACAAGCGCGCTGTTATCGTTGGACGTAACCAAAATACTTTTGCTGAGATAAACCAAGATTATATTGATCAACATGATGTACAAGTTGTACGTCGCGTATCTGGTGGTGGTGCTGTCTATCATGATGAAGGAAATATTTGTTTTACATTTTTTGTTCCCGTAGCCAGTTCAGCCCAGGTCAACTTTCATCAATTCGTGAAACCCATGTATGATGCACTTCGTTCCCTTGGTATTGAAGCCGAAATTACTGGAAGAAATGATTTAGAAATTTCGGGTAAAAAAGTTTCAGGAAACGCCCAACGTTATGCTGGTGGCTATCTTATGCACCATGGTACTTTACTTTGGGATACCGATGTGGAGGCGATGATTCGCTCCCTGAATGTCTCTGACGAAAAGTTTGTCTCTAAAGCTGCTAAATCTGTTCGCGCACGTGTCGGAAACATTAAAGACTTTGCACCTGACTTAAACTTAGATACTTTTATCGATGCCCTCAAATACTATTTGACGGACCAAGGTAAAGATGGTGAATATGTTCTGAACGATGAGCAGCTCGCGGGTATAAAAGCTGCACGTGATGAACAATTTTCAACCTGGGATTGGAATTATGGTGAAAGTCCTAAATTCAGTTTCAACAATCATGCCAAATTTACTGGCGGGTCAATCGATATCCAAGTTGACGTTGATAATGGTCTGATTACTGATATTAACTTCTTGGGGGATTTCCTTGGTGTCCGTGACTGGCGTGATATCAAACAAGATTTTATCGGTCTTCCGTTTAACCCAGATGCTGTCTATAATGTTTTAGAAAAAAACAAATCAGGTCAGTATTTTGGAACAATTGAAAACAGCGAACTTTCACAGCTTTTTAGAGCTGATGAATTGGTTTAAAAAACAAGAATGAAGAAGAAAGGGAGATATTTATGTCAAACAGCACAAAAATCCTCGATTTCAAAGAACAATTAGAATTACAAGATAGCGCATTTCCGACGCTCCAAATCTTAGACGAAAACGGAAAAATCGTTGACGAAGAAGGCCTCAAGCGTGCCGATCTTTCAGATCAAGATTTAGTAGAACTCTTTAAAAATATGCTTCTTAGTCGTCAAATCGACATCCGTTGCATGAAGCTTGCTAAACAAGGCCGTATGGGATTCTTTGGACCAACTGCTGGCCAAGAAGCTTCTCAAATGGCTTCTGCTTTTGCATTCACTGATGAAGACTGGCTCTTCCCAGGTTACCGCGATTTGCCACAAATTTACGCTAAAGGTTGGCCAATCTGGAAAGGTCTCCTCTGGTCTCGTGGACACCAACTTGGTAATGAATACACTACAGACGAAGGTGCGGAAGTAAAATCTTGGTTCCCACAAATCATCATTGGTGCTCAATACGTTGAAGCAGCTGGTGTAGCTTTGGGTCTTAAAAAACGCAAAAAAGATGCCGTTGCCTTTGTTTATACTGGTGATGGTGGTTCATCTCAAGGTGATACTTACGAAGGTATCAACTTTGCTTCTGCTTACAAAGCACCACTTGTTGCCTTTATTCAAAATAATGGTTATGCGATCTCAACACCACGTGAACTCCAAACAGCAGCACCTCACTTAGCAGCTAAAGGTTGGGCAGCTGGTGCACCATCTATCGTTGTCGATGGTAACGACGCAATCGCTATGTACTTAGCAGCTAAAGAAGCTCGTGCTTGGGCTGTCGCTGGTAATGGACCTGTAGTTATTGAAGCTCTTACTAACCGTTTGGAACCTCACTCAACAGCTGGTGATGATCCACTTCGTTACCGTAGCCAAGAAGGACTTGATGCTTGGTGGGCAAAAGAACCATTGCTCCGTATGCGTACTTACTTGACTGAAAAAGGTATCTGGGATGATGCTCAAGAAGAAGCTTATATCGCTGAACTCGATGCTCGTATCGATGCAGACATCAAGAAAGCAAATAATGTTGAAAAACAAAAAATCTCAAGCTTCTTGAAAAATACACTTGAAGTACCTAGCCAAGTAATGGCAGAACAAATTGCAAAATTTGAAAGTGAGGGCAAGTAAACATGGCAGTAAAAACTTATATTGCAGCAATCACAGAAGCGCTTGACTTGGCGCTTGAACGTGACGAAAACACATTGATCTTCGGGGAAGACGTTGGACAAAATGGTGGGGTATTCCGTGCAACTGACGGACTCCAAGCTAAACATGGGGAAGACCGCGTTTTCAACACACCTTTGGCTGAATCTGGTATCGGTGGTTTAGCAATTGGTCTTTCAACTCAAGGCTTCCGCCCTGTTATGGAAATCCAATTTGGTACATTTGTTTATGAAGTTTTTGACTCTATTGCTGGACAAATGTCACGTACACGTTACCGTTTTAACAACACACGTCATAACCCAATCGTTATCCGTACACCTTATGGTATCGGTACAAAAACACCTGAAATGCACGCAGACTCTATCGAAGGGCTCTTTGCTCAAATTCCTGGACTCCGTGTTGTTATGCCTTCAAACCCGGCTGATGCTAAAGGTCTCCTTTTGGCAGCCATTGAAAACAACGACCCTGTAATGTACCTTGAAAACTTACACCTTTACCGTTCTGTTAAGGGCGAAGTTCCAGAAGGTTACTACACAACGCCTTTGGACCAAGCCGTTGTTGCTAAAGAAGGTTCAGACGTTTCGATTATCGCTTACGGTGGGACAGTTCCTTTAGCTATCAAGGCAGCTGAACAACTCGAAAAAGATGGTGTTAGCGCTGAAGTTCTTGATTTGCGTACCGTTTCACCACTTGACATCAAATCAATCGGGGAAACAGTTGAAAAAACTGGACGTGTTGTTGTCGTTCAAGAAGCTCAACGTACAGCTGGTATTGCTGCTAACGTTATGGCAGAAATTTCAGAACGTTTCGTTCTGTCACTTAAAGCACCTATCGGCCGTGTAGCTGGGCCAGATTCTATCTTCCCATTTGCTCAAGCCGAAAATGACTGGGCAATTAAAGCAGACGATATTGTGAAAAAAGTGAAAGAGGTAGTAGATTATGACTGAAATTTTTAAAATGCCTGATATCGGCGAAGGCATGCACGAAGGTGACATTGCTAACTGGCTTGTAAAAGTCGGAGATGTCGTTAAAGAAGACGATCCCGTAGCCGAAGTACAAAACGACAAATTGATGCAAGAAATCTTGTCTCCTTACTCTGGTACTGTAACAAAACTTTTCGTTGAAGCCGGAACCACTGTTGAGGTGGGTGCTCCGCTTATCGAATACGATGGAGATGGCTCAAGTGAAGCTGATACTGCTGAAGCGGCACCCGCTGCTTCTTCTGAAGCTCCTTCAGGTGAGGCTCAAATCTTTACCATGCCTGATATCGGTGAAGGTATGCACGAAGGTGACATCGCTAACTGGCTTGTAAAAGTTGGTGACGATGTCAAAGAAGACGATCCTGTGGCTGAAGTGCAAAACGACAAATTGATGCAAGAAATCTTGTCTCCTTACTCTGGTAAAGTTACAAAACTCTTTGTTGAAGCTGGAACAACTGTTGAAGTTGGCGCTCCACTTATCGAATATAACGGTAATGGTTCTACAGCCGCCCCTACTTCAGCTCCTCAAGCAGCTCCAACAGCAACTGCCGATGCAGCACCTGCTGCTCCAAAAACTGAAGGTGGTGCTACAACACGTACTACTGCAGACGGTCGCGTTCTTGCGATGCCATCTGTACGTCACTATGCGCGTGAACACGGTATTGATTTGACTCAAGTCCAATCTACAGGACGTCACGGTCACACAACATTGGCAGATGTCAAAGCCTTTGCTTCTGGCGCCGCTGCTCCTGCGGAAGCTAAGCCAGCTCCTAAGGCTGATACAGCTAAACCTGCTGCTCCTAAACCAGCTCCAGCTCCTGTACAAGCAGCTGAAGGTGATCGTCGTGAGCCAATGACACCAACGCGTAAAGCTATCTCAAACGCGATGAGTACACAAAATGCAAATATCCCTGCGGTTACTAACTTTGACCAAGTGGAAGTCTCTAAACTTGTTGCTCACCGTAAAGAGTACAAAGAAATTGCGGCTAAACAAGACGTTAAACTCACTTACCTTGCTTACGTGACTAAAGCCTTGGCTGCTACAGCTAAGAAATTCCCAGAAATTAACGCTTCTATCGATGGTACAGATATTGTTTACCACAACGATGTAAACATCGGTATCGCCGTAAATGCGCCAAGCGGACTTTATGTACCTGTGATTAAAAATGCTGATAAGAAATCAATCTTTACTATTGCTAAAGAAATTTCTGAACTTGCTGAAGCAGTACGTACAGGATCTATCAAGCCAGACCAAATGCGTGGCTCAACAATCACAATCTCAAATATTGGTTCTGCCCGCGGTACTTGGTTCACACCAATCATCAATGGTTCTGACGTTATGATTCTCGGTCTTGGTTCAATCGTTAAAGAACCTATCGTTAACGCTGAAGGCGAATTAGCTGTTGGTCAAAACATGAAGCTTTCTGTAAGCTATGACCATCGTCTCATCGATGGTATGCTCGGACAAGGTTCATTGAACTATCTTAAGAGTCTTTTGGCTGATCCAGCCTACATGCTCATGGAAGTTTAAGAAGAAAAGAGGAAAGAATAATTATGGTTGTTGGTGCACAAGCCACTGAAGTGGATACAGTTGTCATCGGATCAGGCCCTGGCGGTTACGTTGCGGCTATCCGTGCGGCTGAACTCGGTAAAAAAGTTGTTGTTATCGAAAAAGATAATGTCGGTGGGGTCTGCCTTAATATTGGTTGTATCCCTTCAAAAGCCTTGATTAACGTGGGTCACCACTATCAAGACGCCCTTAAGCAAGAAGCAGGAAAAAGCCCATTTGGTCTTTCTAACGGTGAAGTAAATCTTGACTGGACAGCTGCTCAAGCGTGGAAAGATGATAAAGTTGTTAAACAACTTACTGGCGGTATCGCAATGCTTCTTAAAAAGCATAAAATTGAGCTCATCAAAGGTACAGCTGAATTCCTTGATAATGAAACAATCAACGTAGAACAAGAAGACGGTTTCCAACTCTTGAACTTCCAAAACGCGATTATTGCGACAGGTTCACGTCCAATTGAAATCCCAAGCTTCCCTTACGGTGGACGCATTATTGACTCCACAGGTGCGCTTAACCTTAAGGAAATTCCTAAACACCTTATCATCGTTGGTGGTGGTGTTATCGGTTCTGAACTTGGTGGTGCTTACCGTATGTTAGGTTCTAAAATCACTATCGTTGAAGGATTAGACCACATCTTGAATGGTTTCGACAAAGAAATGTCAGATATCATTGCTAACCGTGTAAAAACTGCTGGTTCAGAAATCTTCACTTCTGCTATGGCAAAATCTGCGACTCAAACAGATACAGATGTTACTTTAACTTTCGAAGTAGATGGTAAAGAACAAACAGTTACTGGTGACTACTTGCTCGTATCAGTAGGTCGTCGTCCAAACACAGATATGTTAGGTCTTAACAATACTGACGTTAAGTTGACAGATCGTGGCCTTATCGAAGTCGACGATTCGTTCCAAACCTCTGTACCACACATTTATGCTATCGGTGACGTTGTTCCTGGACCAATGCTCGCACACAAAGCATCATTCCAAGCGAAGATTGCTGCTGCTGCCATTGCGGGCGGAGAAGACGCTGTTGACTTGCATATCGCTCTTCCTGCTGTTGCTTATACAACAACAGAGTTAGCTACTGTAGGTGAAACACCTGAATCTGTAAAAGATCGTATGGATCAAGTTAAAATCAGCAAATTCCCATTTGCAGCTAACGGTCGTGCTATCTCAATGGACGATACAACAGGTTTCATCCGTTTGATCACAGAGAACAAGGAAGGTGCCGTTATTGGTGCACAAATCGTTGGTCCTGGAGCTTCTGACTTGATTTCAGGCCTTGCTCTTGCAATCGAAAACGGTTTGACTTCAAAAGATATTTCATTGACTATCCAGCCTCACCCAACACTTGGTGAAGCAATCATGGATACAGCTGAAATCGCTGATGGATTACCTATCCACGTTTAAAAGAATAAAAAAAGCATTCATCTGAATGCTTTTTTTATTCTTTCATTATGTCGGCCCAATCTTTCATTCCATCTAAAAACTTCTTTGATTTCAAATGAATACCGACATACTCATCGTAGATACCATCAATAAATAAACGTATCTTTTCTTTCATCTCTCTTTTAACAGATATTTTTTCGAGTTGATCTAAAGATATTTCCTGAAAGAGATTGATCAAATAAAGAACGTTTGGATCCAGATGTAAGCGACGCATATCTTCATCAAAATGTTGCTTACAAAGACAGGCATTGAATTTATAGGAATAGTCAAAAGGACCTTGCTTACTATGGCAAAACGCACACTCAGCACAATTCAGACTGACACCAAAACGACTTAAGACCTGTAATTCAAAAATATTGGTAACAATTTCTTTATCGAAACCCTCATCAAGCAAATCCAAACACTTAATTAGAAAAGCGTAGAGAGAAGGATCATACTGATTATCAGGTATAGCTGCATCAGCCAGACTAATGATATAAGAAGCATGAGCATTGAGAAAGATATCCTCGCTGATATGCTTGTAAGTAATAGTATCACTCACATCATCCACAAAAGAAAAGCCTTCATCATTGATTGTTCCCATCAAACTTGCACTTGTAAAGTTTTGTAAGCTGCTGGCATATTTAGAGCGTGCAAAATTTTTAACAAAAAACATGCGTTTACCAAAAGACTCGGTAAAAATCTTGACCAACTTATCCTTTTCACGATAATTTTTAGTATACAGGACGAGCCCGCGGGTTTCAACACTCTTCATTCTTATATTGTAAAGGCAGAGGTCTATCTTTGTCAAGAGACTTATCCTATTGCACCTACAGCTAAGGCTGTTACACAGATAAGAAAGATAATGTTACTATTATTAAAATGGCTTCAACATCCTTTATCATCTTAATTCGATATAAAAACAGTCTCATACTAAAGATGAGACTGTTTACTTTATAGTGCCCCCTGCAGGGCTCGAACCTGCGACCCATAGATTAAGAGTCTACTGCTCTACCAACTGAGCTAAGGAGGCTATTCACATGTAATAACTTACTTTATTAGTATAGCACTTTCAGGCAAAAATGCAAGAATTTTTGTATTTATTTCATCCAATCCTAAAAGCTCCATATAAGCTTATTTTAGCCTTTCTTTTACACCATAATAAAAAAGGACATAAAACTTTTATAAAAGCCTCAAACAGCGTTTTGTAGCCTTTTAAGGCAATAAATAACAATACCACGAAAATAATTTAGTTATAAGCAAATATTTACAAATACAAAAAAACACTGATTGAATGCCGTATGCTTACTCCAGTATTGAACCCGCCAAGAAGCCAGGTGGGTGTTCTCGCTTCAGATCAGCTGCTCTTACTTTATTCAGAGTCTTAACGCTATCGAATGTCTCTTGAACCCCTATGCAATACAAATATAGTCGGTCAAAAATTTGAGTAAACTCGCACATTCCAGTGCTTTTCTATATACATATACTAACATGTTCCTAACTCTTTTTCAAGTAAAAGAGTTAGCGGTTTCATCATTAGTCTATAAAATAAAAAAAGACAACCCTTAGATTGTCTTGGGACTGCGGATGTCAGACTCGAACTGACGACATCATGATTAACAGTCATGCGCTACTACCAACTGAGCTAATCCGCAATACTTGGCATCTACCTTATCTCACAGGGGGCAACCCCCAACTACTTCCGGCGTTATAGGACTTAACTTCTGTGTTCGACATGGGAACAGGTGTATCTCCTATGCAATGAATACCAAATATGGGAACACGAGGATTTGAACCTCGGACCCCTGCGTTATCAACACAGTGCTCTAACCAACTGAGCTATGCTCCCTCATATTTGAAAACGTTTTTCATATCTTTATGAAAAACAAAGCGGGTGATGAGAATCGAACTCACAACATCAGCTTGGAAGGCTGAGGTTTTACCACTAAACTACACCCGCAAATGGCGCGAGACGGAATCGAACCGCCGACACATGGAGCTTCAATCCATTGCTCTACCAACTGAGCTACCGAGCCAAAAATGTAATTCAACAATTAATTGCGGGAGCAGGATTTGAACCTACGACCTTCGGGTTATGAGCCCGACGAGCTACCTAGCTGCTCCATCCCGCGATAATAAAAAGGAGGATGTGGGATTCGAACCCACGCACGGTTTTACCCGCCTGACGGTTTTCAAGACCGTTCCCTTCAGCCGGACTTGGGTAATCCTCCAAAAATAGTCCGTACGGGATTCGAACCCGTGTTACCGCCGTGAAAAGGCGGTGTCTTAACCCCTTGACCAACGGACCATCTTATTATTGCGCTGCCCTCTCGAACAGTACTTTTCTATTATACACTAATTTAGAAATATGTCAAGAATAAGCTGTCGTTTTTTCAAAAAAATTTCTTTTAAATTCGTGTTTAGATAGAACCTGTTAAGTGACAACTATATTAGTATACCATATTTTTCATTTTTGTCAAAGAAAAACTCGAATATTCAGTTTAAAAATATCCGAGTTTAGAAAAAACAGTCTTATTCGACTGTTTTTTCTTCTTTATTCTCATTAGCTGCTTCTTCTTGAGCTTTATTTGCATCTTCAAGGACTTCCTCAAAAGATTTTGCTTCTACAGGCTCATTTTCGTGTTCGATAACATCATCTGGCATTTTTCCTGTCTTATAAAGAGACATGATTTGTTTAGCATCCAATGTTTCGTATTTAAGAAGGGCAAGTGCAATAGCTTTATGTTGTTCACGGTGAGCTTCGATAATCTCAACAGCTTTATCGTAAGCTTCTTTCGTGATTGCACGAATTTCTTCATCAATAGCTTGTGCTGTAGCTTCTGAATAAGTTTTTGTTTGTCCGTAGTCACGACCGATAAATACAGCTTGACTGCCTTCGTAACTGATAGTACCCAGTCTTTCAGACATACCATATTGAGTAACCATGCCACGCGCAATACGTGTTGCTTGTTCAAAGTCATTTGAAGCACCAGTAGTGATAGCGTTAAAGATGATTTGTTCAGCTGCACGACCACCCATAAGACCTGCAAGGTTTTCTTGCATATCTTCTTTTGAAAGGAGGAATTGATCTTCCTTAGGAAGAGCAATCATGTATCCACCAGCGCGGCCACGAGGAACAATAGTAACTTTATGGACAGTATTAGCATTTGAAAGCACTAAACCAACAATAGTATGTCCTGCTTCATGGTAAGCCACCATTTCGCGTTCACGCTCAGAGATTTTCTTATCTTTCTTAGCTGGTCCTGCAATAACACGGTCTTGTGCTTCATCAATATCTGAGGCATCGATAACTTTTTTATCACGACGAGCAGCCACGAGAGCAGCTTCATTGAGGACATTTTCAAGATCAGCTCCAACAAAACCAGGGGTTTGTTGAGCAACAACTTTAAGGTCAACACTTGAATCAAGCGGTTTATTTTTCGCATGAACGCGGAGTACAGCTTCACGTCCTTTAACGTCAGGAGCGCCAACAAGTACTTTACGGTCGAAACGTCCTGGACGTAACAAGGCTGGATCCAGAACGTCTGAACGGTTTGTCGCTGCAATAACAATAACAGAGTTATCATTATCTTGGAAACCATCCATCTCAACCAAGAGCTGGTTAAGCGTTTGTTCTCGTTCGTCATTACCACCGCCAAGACCAGCGCCACGTTGACGACCAACAGCATCAATCTCATCAATAAAAATGATTGAAGGTGCTGTCTTCTTCGCATTTTCAAAAAGGTCACGTACACGGCTAGCACCGACACCGACGAACATTTCGACAAAGTCGGAACCTGAAATAGAATAGAATGGTACGCCAGCTTCACCGGCAACAGCTTTTGCAAGTAAAGTTTTACCTGTACCTGGAGGGCCCTCTAAAAGGACACCCGCAGGGATACGTGCACCTAGATCATGATATTTCTTAGGATTTTTGAGGAAATCAACAACTTCGACAAGTTCTTGTTTTTCTTCTTCTGATCCTGCAACGTCTGCAAAACGAACTTTTGAAGTTTTAGCATCTTGTTGTTTAGCTCGTGATTTACCAAAGCTCATTGGGTTGCCGGCACCACCGCCGCCACGTGAGCCCATTCCACCCATCATCAACCAGAAGAAGCCAACCATAAGAAGCATTGGTAAGATGTATGAAAGGATTTGAATCCACATGCCGCTTGTTGAAGCTGGAACGACACTCACTTGGATTCCTTTTTCCTCTGCTGCTGTTTGGACACCTTTAATAACACTATCTGTAGGGATAATAAGTGATTGGAAATTTGTTACTTTAGAATTGTTGCCTGGTAAAAATGGAAGGTTATTGTTACCTTCTACAGGTTTAGGATCCTTGTATTCGCCAGAAACTGTAAACAGACTATCACTAGGCTGCATTTTCAGTGATTTAATATTGCCATCTTTAATGTCACTCATCAATGTAGAATAGCTGATTTTATCAACGTTGGATTGATTGCCACTAAAGAAAGCATTAATACCGAAAACAATGACGATTACAAGCAAGACCCAACCTAGAGTGCTTTTAATAAAGCCTCCGTTTTTGTTGTTGTTAGGATTTGGATTGTTCATATTTTCTTCTTTGCCTTTTATTTTTTTATCTCTTAGTTATAGCATACTTACGTATCTTTTGCTATTAGTAAGCCCTATCATGAGCAATTTTCATACTTTGGTATGATTTTCTTATTTGTTATAGACTTCTTCTTTCAATACACCAACGTATGGGAGGTTACGATAATGGTTATCAAAGTCAAGACCGAAACCGACAACAAATTCATTAGGAATAGTAAATCCAGTATAATCTGCATCAATTTCAACAACACGTCCTTCTGGTTTATCCAAAAGCGTTACAATTTTAACTGTTGCGCCACGGTGTTCAAGAAGCTCTTTCAGATATTTCAAAGTACGACCAGTATCGATGATATCTTCAACAATAATAATTTCTCGTCCTGTTACAGGAGTTGCTACATCAAGAAGCAATTTTACTTCGCCTGAAGACTCTGTTCCACCATGATAGCTTGAAACAGTCATGAAATCCATTTCCAATTGGATATCCATACGTTTAACTAACTCCGCAAGGAAGGGAACTGAGCCACGTAAAATACCCAGAAGTAATGGATTTTTGTCTTTATATTCATCAGCAAGAATTTTTCCAAGTTCAATCGTTTTAGTCTGGATTTCTTCTTCTGAAATGAGTACTTTTTTTATGTCTTTTTCAAGCATTATCAATATCCTCTCTTATAGTGGGCTTAACCCACAGCGTCCTTTTCATTTTATCATTTTTAAGGGCTTTACTCAAATCTGAAACAGTTAGATCAGTGATGGCATAGATATCTTTCTCAACTAAAATTAAAAGATTTTCCCGTTTTTCTAGCGGAACATGTTGCTCAATAAAAAATTTCCGCAATTTCTTATGATGTCCATTAATTAAAATATAATCTCCTGGCTGTCGCTGCCTTATTTCAATTTCACCTGCCATCGGAAGATCAACACGCATAAAACTTGCATCTTCCGGATCCTCCTTCTTTATTTCGAGTTCTTTTTGAGGTATAGGCTTATTTGGAACAATCATGAAATGCTTATCGTTTTTCACAAAACAATAGTCACCTGACAACTCCGAACGATATTGCTGCGGACGCTCAATAATCCATAAAAGTTCCGAAAATTTTGCTTTGGAAACTTGCAGGTCAGGAAATTTTTCTAGATAATCTTGGAGGATAAAATGTTGCAAGGCCCTGGATTGCCTGAGGAAGATTTTGAGACTGATTTCGTCCTTAATAATTTCTAACTCTGCTATCTTATCTTTAATAACTGAAAAAGCCAAGTTAATTTCTTCCGACATATCTATAATAGCCTCTGAAAACCTAGGGTTTTCCTGTGTGAGAGCCGGTATATATCGATTACGTACACGATTACGTAAGTAGTCCGTTCCTGCATTTGTCACATCCTCAAAATATTCTTCCGCATCAAAATCTGCTTTATTAAAAAGTAGTAGAGGACGAATTAATTCACCAGGGCCAAAAGACTGACGTTCAGGGATTCCTGTCAAATGGCGTAAACGCCGACCTGTTATTTCACGCATAAGAACTGTTTCAACTTGATCTCCCTTATGATGAGCTGTAACTAAAGCGGTACACTTTTTGTTTGTCATGACTTCTCTAAAAAAATCATAACGCATACGTCTGCCATCCTCTTCGCTGAATTTCTCACCTGCATAATGAGCAACTTCAAACTCAATATGCAATGTTGCCATTTTCTGCTTAAGTTGCTCTTCTTCCCAATTTGCCACATCACGTAAACCATAGTTTACATGAGCTGCAAACAGTTCAATCTCAAGCTCCTCTCGATAAGTGTAAAGCCAATTGAAGAGCGTCATTGAGTCTTTTCCACCTGATAAGGCAACTAAAACTCGTTTATGGTATTTAAAGAATTCCTTTTGCTGAACCAATTTTAAAAATCTATTCATTTTAGCACCTCATAAACATCTTTGGAAATTTGTGAAATGATTTTGTCACTGCCTCCTTTTGTTTCCACAACTAAAATATAAGGTTCATTTGTAAAGACGATTGCTGCATCATGATTGTAAGCATCAGCAGCACCAATTTTATGGGCGACACGAACATTTTTAGGCAGTCCCGCCTGAATTTTTATATCGTCAAATTGGGTATCAAATAGAGCATTGAAAGAGTAACCCCCTTCATTATAAAGAGCTTCGAGTACTCTTCCAGCCATTTCAGCTGAGGCTTCTCGCTCAACCGGATCCCAGACTCCGCCTGCAATTTTGGTAATCCCAGTTAGAAAATCCGGAGAAAATTGTCCTGTTTCGTAGTAAGCTAAAAGATTACTTCCCACATTATCAGAGTTTTTAGCTGTCCGATCAATAACTTCTGATAAGGAATAAACTTTATTATTAGCCATAACCGGGAGCGTTCCTGTTCCACCCGCTTCGAATGCTCCTTTAAATGTATTGATTGCATTACTATATTGCAGCTTATCGCTTAAAGTTGCTTGACCTTCATTTAAACGTTTTTGCGTCCAATATAATATTGGAAGTTTTGATAAGCTTGCTGCGTACATCTTTTGATTTTGGTTTACACCTGTTGTAAACGAGTTATTTAATTGTTTAACATAAATAGAATACTTTGAATCGTCATATTTTTGCTTCAACATTTCTTGAGCTTTCAGCATCTTTGGGTCTTCAAACTTCAAGTTATCTTTGCTAATCCATCCTGTTTGTCCACCGTTAAAGTTAACCTCATAATAAGTTCCCCAGTTGGTCTTGGCAACCTGATTTGTAAGAAGCTTTTGACCTCCAGAAAGTTTTGTGTAAACTTCCTTGTCATATGTCGTAAACGGGCTATAATAAACATCAGTTGAACTTGCTGTATAAACAGCTATCTTTTGCTCCTCTTTGCTCAGTACAACATCCGAACCTATCATTGTAGGATCTGCCTTGATAAATGTATGATTAGATAATTCAAACACATTTTCTTTTAAATTTATAATTTCAAGCTGATTCTGCCTAGGAATTTCTCCAACTTTTTGAGTCATAGCTGCATCTTTATAAGCTATAACACTGGTAAGCGTTACGGCCCGAGAAGGTATATTGGTATAATAATTTTCCTTACTTTTTGTTAAGCTTTTTACTTTGGAATCAGGGCTTGCCTCTTGACTCTTCTGCGGCAAGATAAAAAAGGCTGGTATGAGCATTATAATCATCACCAACCAAACAGCTATATTAATTTTATTTTTTAGCTTTTGCATTTTCTAAAACCTTATCAATCATATCATATGCTTTACTTAAGTCTGCATTTTTCCAGTGCATATTCTTAATCCACATTGGATTACCACCGTGCAGAAATTCATAAGTTCTTTGGCGTTGTCCAAAAGATTCGCCAGTTATATCCCAAGCTAGATTAAGCAGAAGTGCACGTTCCTCAGCATGAATCAATGGGCTACTCATGCTTGCTTTCAAAAGGTCAGCAATGTCGGAATTTTCAAATGCACGAAAATCTGGCACACCAACGATTGAGCCACTAGCAAATTCGGCAATGGCCCGAAGGGCCTCGTCATAATACTTTGTTAAGCTTGCACGAACGGCAAGTAAAACTTGCATATTTGGTGCTAAGACTCCATTTTCCATATGAGCAGTATATTCGCTCGCTAGAATACTAGATTTGATCATTTCTAAATTTACTGTTAGGGTTCCTAGAATCTCTTGTACCCGTAAAAACTCAGTCAAGCCTAATTTTTCAGCTAAGCGTACAGCTAATCCTGTTACAAATTCTAATTTCACATATCCACGTACTTCATCTTGATGTGCTGTATGTACAAAGAATCCAGATCCTTCGAAAAATGCATTTGACATCTCAACATCACCACAAACAAAAAGTCGTTCATTAGGGATAAAAACATCATCAAAAATAATGAAGGCATCCATTTCATCAAAAGCTCCTGAAAGAGGATAATCTTTAAGAGAAAATTCCTCTCGCATTGTTGATTTACGGCATACAATCTTTACACCTTCAGTAGCTAAAGGAACAGAAAAAGCCAGGGCAAACTTTTTATCTTCAGCTGAAAGTCCTGGCAAATTAAAGACCATTAATTCATCAGCTAAAGGTGCCAAAGTATTGACCTGTTTTGCACCGCGAACAAGAACACCATCTGCGCGCTCTTCTTTGATCCAAACTGCTACGAACTCGTGCCCCTCTTCAAGCAAGGTATGCAAACTTTTCGAACGATCTACCTGAGGATTCTGAATGGCATGAGAAACGAACAAGTCCTTATCCTTAACTCCTTTTCCCCATTTTTTAGCATTTTCTACATAGTTCGCACGTTGATCTGCTCCAAGAATATCAGCATAATAATCAAGAATAGCAATGCCTGTGTCAATGAAATCAGGGGTACGACCTAGCATACCGAAGCTTTCACGCGAAATATCCTCATAAATCTTACGTTTTTTTGCAAAATCATCAATTCTTTTAGTTGGAAGAAACATTACAGGACGCTGAACACCGTTATCATCATACATATGATCTGCTTTTTCGTTTTGCAACTCGTAATAGCGTTGAATATATTTTAAAGTACGTGCAAAAACTGGCTCTGCCGTAAAATCATCGATACGTTTTCCTTGATAATATACAGCACGTCCATCATTCAAGTTTCCATCTTTTGTCGTCATAAGCTTCTAAGGTTCCCGTTTTTTGTTTTTAAATCTCTTAGCCGATCTTCAGTTTCTTCCAAAAAACTCCCAAAAGTTTCTTTAAAATCTTTGTCGATAAAAGAAAGCTCTACCTTACCATCTTCACGTTCCTTCAAAACTTCCACACCAATAAGATCGCCTGCTTTAAATTTTATCTGTCTTTTAGGTATATTCGACCACCGTAAAAGACCTGTTTTTGAATCAGAAAAAAGGACAAAAAGTCCAAATTTACTGATTGATTTTATTTTTCCAATCACGGCTCTATCCCACCATTGACAAGTTCTGGAATGCTAAAGACTTTCTCATTTTCCTGTGAATCATCTAATTTAGCACGCGCATATTTTGCTAAGAAAGTAGGATCTTTGAGTTTACTAATATCTGAACTTTTGAGCGCTAAATCATGGTCCAATGCTGCATTTTTCTGTGCTGCTTGGGCTTCCATTGCAATTTGTTTTTGCAAATTTTGATAAGACTGAACAACGCTGATGGTTGCTAAGCTAAATAGCAACATTGCTCCAATCAAAATAATACCTAAATGTTTCCGTCGAGGGAGAGGATTTGGTATTCTTTCCATTTTTTTAGCATTCGTATAATCATTTTTCAAATGAATAATTTGTTTGTCCATTTTTCCTCCGAAAAATTTATACTGAATCAAAGTTCAGTATCTGCAGTAATTCGTGTTTCACTCAAAATTTTATACATTTTTTCTGCATCTTCTTTACGCGTGAATTCCTTAAGCTCTAAGACACTCACTTCCACAATCTTATTCCCAAAACGAATTTCAATAACATCATCAAACTTAACATCACTTGAAGATTTCGCTATTTTCCCATTGATTTTAATCCGTCCCTTATCTGCAACTTCTTTAGCGACTGGACGACGTTTTATCAGACGAGAAACCTTTAAAAATTTATCTAATCTCATAGTCGTTATTATAACACACTTCAAGACTTTTGAAAAATCACTTGAAATTATTTTTAGAGTCAGCAAAGTCTGTATTTAAAAGACTTCTCTAAAAAAGAATAATGTTTCATATGAAACATTATTCTTTTTCGTGCTTATCTCGTAATTCTGAAAGTTTCTCAGTAAAATTCATGATTTCACGGAGGAGAACAACATCTTTTCGATTTTCAATTTTAAAGCGAAATGTCATTTTTCCTAGCTTCTCACCAACACTTGCTTTTAAGGTCGTTTCAGACAAAGCCTCAAAATACTCTTGTGGATCATACATAGTATTGGCTGATTTTGCCATTGTCAGTAAGACATCAAATTTATTTTTTTCAATTTTTTCAACGAGAGCATTATCTGCAAATGTTTTCAATAAACCAATTTCTAATAGGTAAGCAACCTCATCAGGATATTCTCCAAAACGGTCCATCATCTCATCTTGTAATTCCTCATAGTTTTTCCGAGTATCTACTTGACGAATACGTTTATAAATCTCAATTTTTTGTCTTTCATCACCAATATAGTAGCTTGGGATAAAGGCATCTAAACCAAGAATAATTTCCGCATTGGTCTTGGTTTTTACCTTATCGCCGCCCATGCGTTTATGGACTGCTTCTTCAAGTAGTTGCGAATAAAGCTCAAAACCGACCGAATCTATAAAGCCAGATTGTTCTGCGCCCAGCAAATTTCCTGCACCCCGAATTGAAAGATCGCGCATTGCAATTTTAAAGCCTGAGCCTAGTTCCGTAAATCCCTTGATTGCTTCCAAACGTTTTTCTGAAACTTCAGATAAGATTTTTTCTGGTTTATACATAAAGTAAGCATAAGCCACCCGATTACTTCGTCCTACTCGACCTCTTAATTGATACAGTTGCGATAATCCCATCATATCGGCATTTTCAATAAAAAGCGTGTTGGCATTTGGAATATCGACGCCTGTTTCAATAATCGTCGTCGCCACTAAGACATCATATTCATTATTGATAAAATCCATGAGGGTATTTTCTAATTGAATTTCTGTCATTTGTCCATGAATGTAACCAATTCTTGCCTCAGGTATCAGCTCTTCCAGTTGTGAAACTTTTTGCTCAATACTATCTACTCTATTGTGAATGTAGTAAACCTGTCCACCTCGTGAAATCTCTCGAAGTACAGCGTCCCGCACCACACCATAATTCGTTTCCATTACATATGTTTGGACAGGATAACGGTTTGTTGGAGGCGTTTCAATGACTGATAAATCACGAATACCTAACATCGACATATGTAAAGTTCTTGGTATCGGTGTTGCCGTAAGCGTCAAAACATCAACTTGTGTTTTTAACTCTTTCAAGCGTTCCTTGTGTTTGACACCAAAGCGCTGTTCCTCGTCAATAATCATTAAGCCCAAGTCAAGAAATTCGACATCCTTAGATAAAAGACGATGGGTACCGATGATTAAGTCCACGCGCCCTTTCTTTAACTTATCCAAAATCTCTGTTTGTTGCGCCTTAGTTTGGAAACGGCTCAAAACGGCAATGTTTACACCAAAGTTTACAAAGCGCTCCATAAAGTTATTATAGTGTTGTTCCGCTAAAACTGTGGTTGGTACTAAAACAGCCACCTGTTTACTATCATTCATTGCCTTAAAGGCGGCGCGCATTGCAACCTCAGTTTTCCCAAAGCCTACATCTCCAACCAATAGTCGATCCATCGGACGTTCAAGTTCCATATCTTTTTTAATCTCATTGATTGAGCGCATCTGGTCTGCAGTTTCTGGGTAGGCAAAGCCATTGTCAAATTCTTCCTGGTTAACATCATCCAAAGAAAAAGCATGACCTTTTAAAGCTTGTCTTGCCGAATAGAGCTTGATCAGGTCTTCAGAAATATCTTCGACTTGCTTGCTTACAGTCGACATAGTTTTACGCCAACGACCATCATTAAGCTTATTTATCTTGGGGGTTTTCCCCTCCGCCGCCGAGTATTTACTTAATAGATTCAGATGGTCCACTGGAACCGAGATTGTATCACCATTCTGATATTGAATCGTCAAGTAATCACGGTGCATGCCTGATACTTCAATGGTTTGAATCCCTAGGTATTTCCCAATCCCGTGATTTTTATGGACAACGTAGTCTCCAACTTCAAGTTCATTATAATCTTTTAGGCGTTCCGCATTGGTAATATTTAAGCGACGTGTTTTTTTCTTCCGCGCTTTACCAAAAATTTCTGACTCAGTAATAACAACAAGTTTCTCATCAATAAAATTAAAACCATTGTTAAGTGTTAAATTCAGAAGGTTTACTTTTTCTTTTTGAATTTCTTCAGTAGATACAACCTGAAGCTCTAAATCAAATTTTTGAAGCTCCGTGCGTAGTTTCTCTGAAGATACAGCTAGGACAACTGTAAACCCTTGTTTTACAAACCTGTCAACTTCTGTATAAAAAAGTTCCATTTGTCCGAAAAACTGTTGCATTGAATGTTGATTAAAATTATATAAAGCATCAAACTTTATATTACCTAAACCTTTTTGAAAATTGGAGAAAAAACTTGCTGGTTTGTGAGAACGTAACTTAGAAATAACATCTAAAAGATAGCTTTGCCCCTCAAAAGAACGGCCCATACTTTTTTCAGAAACGATAAATTCTGCAAGTTCTTGTTCTGTTTTATTGTTTGCTTCGTTAATTTTCTGAAAATCATCAATGAAAATTTGAATATTTTTCGGAAAATAATTTAAAAGAGAGGCAGGTTTTTCATAAAAATATTCTGCAAACTTGCGCAAATCTTTATGATAGTAATGATTTTCTGCTGCTGCAATAACTTCTTCAAAATAAGATTGCGCTGTAGGATCTGATACATTTTCTAGTTGAGCAATTAATTTTTTTACACCTTGATCAAATTCCCAGGGCATTAAAATAAAGTCGCTCGCTGGATATATTTCTATCTGATCCATATTTTTGAGAGAACGTTGTGTTTCACTGTCGAAAGTACGAATCGTATCTACTTCATCGCCAAAAAATTCTAACCTTAAGGGTTGAGCTGCATCTAGTGGGTAAATATCCACGATGTCGCCACGTTGTGAAAATTCTCCTGGTACCATCACGCGCTGTGTCTTTTCATAACCTGCACTAGTTAAAATAGCGAGTAGGTTTTCCATGTCAAACTCATCGCCTTGAGCCAAGAGAAGATAGTTTTCTTGGAAATTATCAGGCTGGGGCAAGATCGAACGTAAAGCCATGAAAGGAACAACTAAAAAGCCTGTTTGCTGTGCATCAAGCAGGAAATTTAGAGCTTCAAGACGATATGCTGTCCGGTCTTTACTTGCTATCGCAAACTCAGCATAAACATTGTCATCTGAAAAAAATTGGTAAACCCTCTCGTCTTCAACAAGATGAGTCAGTTCATCATAAAGTTCATTGGCGTGGTATTGATTATCAGTGACAATCACGTACTTATCTGGATTGTTCTCATAAGCATTAGCCATAACCATCGCCTGAGCAGTTCCGGAAAGACCGGTTAAAAGCGTACGCTCTGCTTTTGCAAAACTTCTCTGCCATGACTGTAAATCATGGTTTTGATCAAAAAATTCGTTTATTTTCATTGTCCGTTAAATTTATTCATTGCTTGAGAAAAATCATTTGATTCAATATAAAATTTCACTGCTTCTACAGCCTTATTTATGCCATCTTGTGCAATTTCTACATTTTCTTTATCAAATTTAGATAAGACGTGTGCAACTACTGTTTTTCCATGTTCTGGACGTCCAATCCCAATTTTCACTCGATTGAATTGTTCTGTCCCTAGATGAGTGATTGTTGATTTAATACCTCGTTGACCACCGGAAGAACCTTTTTGACGTAGTCTCACGCGTCCGACAGCCGAATCCATATCGTCAACAATAACAGTCAAATCTTTTGTATCCAGATTATAGTAAGTCAATAAGGGTTGAATCGCACGTCCTGATTCATTCATAAAGGTTTGCGGTTTTACTAGAAAAACTTTTTCTCCATTAACGAAAGTAGAAGCAACTTCGGCCATAAAGGTTTTTTCCATACTAAAGTTTACACCATATTCTTTTGCAAGTAAATCAATAGCCATAAAGCCCATATTATGTTTGGTTTTCTCATATTTTTCGCCAGGATTTCCCAGCCCTACAATCATTTTTGTCATTTTTTCTCCTCTTTCCAAAAAAATAGCAAAAGGCTGATTTATACAAATCAGCTCTTTTTTGTTACTGTAAAACTTTTTGGCTTATAAATTTAAAAATTAGGGGTAGAACCTTAAACATTAAAGCGGAATTCCATGATATCGCCATCTTGTCCAACATATTCTTTACCCTCTTCACGTAAACGCCCGGCTTCTTTAACGGCCTTTTCACTGCCATATTTCATCAAATCGTCATAAGACATGGTAACAGCGCGAATAAATCCTTTTTCAAAGTCACTATGAATGACGCCTGCCAATTGAGGTGCTTTCATGCCACGTTTGAAGGTCCAAGCACGTACTTCTTTTTCACCAGCTGTAAAATATGTTGCAAGTCCCAGTAAGTGATAAGCAGCTTTTGTTAATTTATCAACACCAGATTCTTCTAAACCAAGTGCTTCAAGAAACTCTGCTTTGTCCTCATCGTCAAGTTCTGCAATCTCTTCTTCAGCACGTGCTGAAATAACGACGACTTCGGCATTTTCAGTCGCTGCAAATTCACGAATTTGTTTCACATACTCAATGTCATCCGGAGTACTTACTTCATCTTCTCCCACATTAGCAACATAGAGTACAGGTTTTGTAGTGAGCAAGAAGAGCTGTTTCACAACCTTTTGTTCTTCCTCGTCAAATTCTACTGTACGCGCAGATTTTCCATCTTCCAAAACAGGCTTGATTTTAGACAAAACATTGAATTCTGCTACTGCATCTTTGTCCTTAACTGTACGCGCAACTTTCTCAACACGCGCATAGCGTTTGTTTACAGATTCCAAATCGGCCAAAATCAATTCTAAATTGATCGTTTCGATGTCGGCTAATGGATCAACAAAAGAATCCTCACGGTTATTCTCACGCATAACATTTTCATCATCAAAAGCACGAACCACGTGTACGATTGCATCAACTTCGCGAATATTAGCAAGGAACTTATTTCCTAAACCTTCACCTTTAGAGGCACCTTTTACAATACCTGCAATATCTGTAAATTCAAAAGTTGTAGGTACAGTTTTTTTAGGTTTAATCAATTCTGTGATTTTAGTCAAGCGTTCATCGGGAACTTCAACCATACCTACATTAGGTTCGATGGTGGCAAAAGGATAGTTTGCTGCTTCAGCACCCGCTTTTGTGATTGCATTAAAAAGAGTAGATTTTCCGACATTAGGAAGGCCGACAATACCTGCTGTTAAAGCCATATTTATTCATTTCTCCGTCAAATTTTATATTCATCCAATTATACCGTAAATCCCGAAAAAAGACAAAAAAGCATAATTTATCAGGTGTTTTAAAGGATTTAAAAAAAGTGTGACTACTTTGTCACAACTTTTTTTATTTTTTTATTGAAATCATTACGGTTCATCATAACGACATGATCACAATTCGTACATCGGATTTTGATATCTGCACCCATACGAATTATTTCCCAACTGTTTGCTTTTTTCCCCGTTGATTTGATTGTACAAGCATGTGGTTTCTTCATTTCAACAATTGATCCTAATTGATACTCTAACATTTTAAATCCTTTCTACAATAACTTTTCGAGGCCCTCCTAATAAAATCAAATACTTGTCAACTTGGTTGACATGGTAGGCCTTTCTTAAAGCATCTGCATAAAGTTCCATCTGAACTTCATAGTTCTTCTTGATTTCAACAATCTGTGCAGTATTGCTGAAATAATCCGTCTTATAATCAAACAAGATGATTTTATCTTCAAATTTTATAAAGCCATCACATATTCCCCGAACAATGTATTGTTCTTGTGCAACTTCATCTGTTTTCAACATAGAAAAAGGTGCTTCCTTGGTTGTACGATCAACATTCTCAACCAGCAATTTACCAAAATCTGTGTCAAATAAGGTCAGAATTTTAGGCAAATCAATTTTATTTTTCACTTCATCCACAAGATTCATTTGATCCAATGTTTGCTGGAAATCGAATAAGTTTGGCCGTGAAAAATCTGCATACTGCATAAAGCTATGGGTCGCGGAACCTATTTCGGCAGCAGTAATTTTGTGTTGACCAAAATCCAACATCTCCAAC
The DNA here is from genome assembly GCF_018403745.1 of Lactococcus formosensis. Classification (GTDB taxonomy): domain Bacteria; phylum Bacillota; class Bacilli; order Lactobacillales; family Streptococcaceae; genus Lactococcus; species Lactococcus formosensis. Next base: position 212,482 of record NZ_BOVP01000002.1, read on the forward strand.
TGTTTTACACGTTCATACTCACTTGATGGTAAAACATTTCCCAACTCTAACTGCTTTTCATAACTTCTTTTTTTAACTTGACTGGGAGTTTGAATGCTTGATAGCTTCGTTGCTGCTAGCTTTGGATATTGATAATCTAATATGGCACGCGCTTGTTTTACATCGGATAAACTGTCCATTATTTTATCAAATTTTTTCGCATCTTCTGATAGTTTTTTAAAGTCAGGATAAACTGTAAATTTTTTATCAATTCCTTGTAAGTCAGCCGCCTTGATTACTTTAAAATTCATCGGTAACTTATGTGCTTTTTGAAGAGCTAACAACCAATGTTGAAAGCCATTCGCAGCTTGACGATATTTAAGAGGTAAAATGCCTTTTTCTAATTTCGCTTCCCCATATTTTTCCAGATCTTTTGGTTTGATTTTACCGACCATATAGAGTTTTTTCTTCGCTCTTGTAAAGGCGACATAAAGAACTCGCATTTCTTCTGAAAGCATTGCATTTCGCTTCAAATCCTTATTGACAAGATACGGTAAGGTTTCCATTTTAACTAAGGCATAGGGGAATTCTGTCTCTACAGCTGCTTCATTTTTTAAATCAGCTGTATATTTCATTCCTAAGCCATTTTCCCGGGTAAGTATCACCGAATCTCTTAGATCTTTCTGGTTGAACTTAGTTTGTAAATTCATGAGAAAGACAACATCAAATTCTAACCCTTTGGACTTATGAAAAGTCATTACTCTTACCGCATTTTGCGGCAACTTAATATTCACAGAAGCAAGGTCGTTGTTTTGTTCCATAAATTTATCGATCATTTTGATGAATCGGAATAACCCCTTATAACCCGCACTTTCATAGGATTCAGCTCTTATTGATAGAGCATGTAGATTTGCTTGACGCAATTCACCATTCGGTAAGGCCCCAACATAGTCCATGTAGTAAGTTTCTGTATAAATCTTCCACAGAAGTTCATGAATACTGACTTCGTTTACAAGTTTACGCCAAGATGTAAACCTCTCCAGAAAGGAATTAATCTTTGCTTTAAGTGCCTTATTGATCAGCTGACCATCGCTAAGCTGCAATTTCTGCCAAAAACGAGTGTCAGAGCCAGCGTTCAAACTAATCCTTGTAAGCTCATCCTCTGTAAAATTAAACATTGGTGAGCGTAAGGTAGCTACCAAAGGGATATCATACAGCGGATTGTCTATCGCACGCAAGACATCTAAAATTAAGGTTACTTCGAGAGATTTTAAAAAATCAACGCGTCCTTCATCCAAAACTACAGGAATATCGTAAGCTTTCAAGATATCTTCAATTTTATTATTTTGGGTTTTTGAACGCACCAAAAGAGCAATATCTTTATATTCTAAATTTTCATCAGATGCTATTAACTCTTTAATCTTTTGGGCAACGATTTTTATTTCACCGTCACTCATTTGTTCTGACTCATCTTCCAAAGCTTCTTCTTCATAAAGAAGGAGTTGGGGGTAAAAGTTTTCATCAAGCTGTTGCGGATAATCCACAAGATTTCCTTGGACTAATTCTTCCTCTTCACCATAAATCATTTCTCCCACTTCTTCATCCATCAAATGTTTAAATACCTCATTTGTGAAGGAGAGAACCTCACCACGCGAACGAAAATTTTCTTTGAGACGAATGAGTTGATTTGGGTTTTCTTCATCAGCGTATGCCGTATATTTTTTAAGAAAAAGACTAGGATCTGCCAAACGAAAGCCATAGATTGATTGCTTGATATCACCAACCATGAAAAGATTATCCGTGCCATCACCGTTTTTACTCAACAAGCGTAACATTGCCTCTTGGACATGGCTAGTATCTTGATACTCGTCAATCATTATCTCACTATATTTATTGCGATAAGCCGTTGCGACATCTGAATTTTCTTCTAGTATTTTAATCGCAAAATGCGCAATATCCGAATATTCAAATGCATTTTCCGAACGTTTACGCTCGAGATAAACATTATAAAAATATAGAACAAATTTTTGAAGATTTTCAGCTAATACTTTTGCTTCAGGTTGGTATTTTTCAATCGTTGACAAATGTTTTATTTTTTCTAAAAAATTTCGTACAAGTCCTGGATCCGTCTTAGTTCCTATCACAGACTTAAAACTTTCTGCTAAAATTTCATCTTTCTTTAATGACCAACGTGAGAAGTCAAGAGAACGGAAAATCTCCGTAAATTGAAGATAGTCTCTTCGAGTTAAACTGCCAAGAAGATATTCTTGATTATCCACTACAATCTGTGCTTTTTCTAAAGTTTTCCCCGTAAGATTTTTTTCTGTCAGCGCTTTTTGTAAATCTAAAATAAAATTTTTAAGTTGTAAAAGTACATCTTCAGAAAATGATTCAGGTAAATCAGAGAATCTTTGATAAAACTCAAACCCTTTAAGAAATTCATTATTTAACCAGTTTTCAGGATTTTCTGTTGCTGAAGCAAATCTGTAAACCGTGTAAACCACACTCTGAAAACCTTTAATATTTCGATCTCTTGAAAAATTTTTCACCAATTTTTCAAAGGTTTTTTTATCTATTTTTGCTGTTTCTTTGATTTCTGGCTGCTCTGAAAGGTACTGCTCAATAAGTTCATCAAAAACTTCTTGTTTCAAGAGATCGCTTTCTGTCTGATCTGCTAGAATTCTAAAATTAGGATCAATATCTACGCGATTAAAATTTTCTCGCAAAAGTTTCTGTGTAAAGCTATCCATTGTGCCAATATCTGCATGAGGCAGCTTTTGTAGCGCCAGTTTAATCCGCTGTTTTTCTCCACTATCTTGTGATGTATAACTTGCTTTTTTTAAATCTTTTTCTAAACGCATACGTAGTTCTGCCGCTGCTTTTTTAGTAAAAGTTGAAATGAATAAGCTTTCAATATCAATACCATTTTTTATTTTTTCAACAATTCGGTTTGCCATGACAAAGGTCTTTCCTGATCCGGCACTTGCTGAAACAAGTATATTATGTCCCTGACTATGTATTGCTTCTTCCTGTTCAGGTGTGAATTTTACTTCAGTCATTTACTGGACCTCCTTTCAACTCTTCAAGAATCTCTTTACGACTTTTTTGACCAACTTCACGGGCATAATCATTCATATGGCGGCTTGCTTCAAAACGACAAATTGATTTTAAAGGACAATAGCGGCAACCATGTACGTTACCAGATTTATCGATACCTTCTTTAGTCATCACAGGATTAATCGCTATTTCTCCTTCAAGCAGTCGTTCTCCTGCACGAGCATAATGACTTTCGTTGAGCTTGATAAGACTTTCAAACTCCTCTTCACTGTAGACGTTATTTCGATTAATATTGACAACATCAATTTCTTGATTTACTTTATCCTTATACTCTTCGAGGATAAGGCCTTCATAGCGCATTTTTTTCGCTAATAATTCAGCTATTTCTCCTAAATAATCTACATCAGAAAGGTTGATGCTTTCGTTTTTTAACTGCAAATAAAGAGCGCCCCAAAGCTTTTGATCAGCATTCATTTGCTTGAGGACATCTAAATAAGTGAGAAACTGTAAACTTGTTCCATCATAGGCCGAGGCAAGATCAAATTTATGTTGACTAGATTTATAATCAATAGCACCAATACTCTCATCAAAAAATTGATCTATTCTGTCAATCCTTCCACGTAAATTAATCTTGTCTATAGCAAAATTACCCAGTTCACTTTTCGGCAAACCAAAAGCACTCTCAGTTGCTAAAGTCTTCATCTGATCATTTTCCAAGCCTTTTTTCAAAACAACTGCAGTTTGCTTGACGATTTCTCCAAGATTGGCCCACGTAAATTGAGCAGTTGCATCTTGCGTGAAATAACGAGCATAGGAAGTGTCAACCTCATGTAAAACACTTTCCAGGTGGTTGTCAAAATTTTCGCTCGTCAAGTTCGCTTGGTCTAGAAGCTTTTCAAAAACTTCATGGAAGAAATTGCCCACAACTTTTGAATTCAAATCAATATTTTCAAAACTTTCTAATCCCAAAGTTTGTTCTAAAAAATATTGATATTCACAGTTGTAAAAACGTTCAAAACTACTGACAGAAGCATGAATTTTATCACTGTAAATTTCTTTTACAGTCTCGGGAGTCAAGGGGACAGGTGCTATGTCTTGATCAAGATTGTAAATCAGACGTTGAAAGTCCGTATTTTCTTTAATAAGAATCCGGAATAAACTAGACCAAAAACTCCGTTTATCTTCAATTCCATCATTCTCCTCTTGAGCAAGGAGATGTTCAATTTTCCCGATATTTGCAATGAGGGAACGTGTATTTCCTATATGCGTTACAGTTTCCATGAGATTAACTGAAGAGACTTCACGTTTAACACTTTCTCCTGCTTTTGTATGTTCAATAAATAACTGCAATAATGCCGAGCTATCATCTTGCACATTCGCATAAATTTGAGGTGTAGAAAGTACAAGTTTTTCTGTTGCTGCATTGACTAAAGAGACACTTGTAAAGGTATTTTTACTAGAGTTCGTCACATTTAATTGTTCAATAAAACGAAAATCATCATGCGATACATTTTGGTTAATAGTTGCACGTTCTTCATCCGAAAGCAAGCTTGAATTTTTCTTGATTTTGGGAAAGTTAGCCATTGTCAGACCAATAGCATAGATGTACTTATTGGTTCTTGCTTCCACCAGTTCATAGTCTTTTATATTGACAACATCAACATTTGCAGGAATTTGACGATATTTCGCACCTTTCAGCCCCGCTAAAATCAACTCAAGAAATTCGAGTACTTTCATCTTTTGCTCAGCAAAAATAGCCTGAAACTCTTTTAAGTTAGAAAGCAGTAATTTCCAAACCTGTTCGTATTTATCTGCCAAGACGTGATTTTCTTCAGCTTCGGCTTGATTGTAAAGGAGATTCATATTCTCAAGAACATTACCTTCTTGGAGAAAAAGTTGAAATTGTTCAAGCCATTTGGATCCCGTTTTTTCTGAACTACCTATCAAAAACTTTTGGAGAGCTGAGGCTTCACCAAGCATCTCTTCTCTTAAAGTTTCAACCTGCTCTAATTCTAAAAATTCACTTTCTTCAAAAGCAGTGGCAAATTTCTTTCTGCCTCGAATTTTATACTTGTTCACATAGTATTCAAAGTAATCTAAGGTATCTTGGCTAAAGTTTACACCGCTGTAAACCTTGCTTTTAAGGAGATTGACCACATCATTAGTACGATAATTGTTCTTTTTTATTGCATAAAGACTTTCTAAGAAAATAATCAAGGGATGCTGACTCATTGCTTCTTCCTGAGCATAGAAAAAAGGAATCTCATACAAATCAAAGATTTCTTGAACTGGTATTGCGTAAGCTCCCACATCACCAACCAATACCGTAAAGTCTTTAAATAAAGCGCCTTGAGCTATCTTTTGGCTGATATCTTTAGCAACGGCTTCGATTTCTGCCATCTGGTTTTCTGATTCCCAGATTTCAAAATGAGCTTTATCCTTAGTCTCCAATTCAATATTTTCTCTTTTTTGAAGAAAATTAGTTTCCAGTTCAATCAAACGTGTCAACTTATCATATACTTTATCTGGTTTTGTATTCGAAACAGAAGAGATTTGAGCAGAAAACTTATTGCGAAAACGTTGAATCATCTCTAGAGCATTCGTGTAAATCGACAAAGAAAAATCTGTCAACTTATAGTCTGATGAACGAGCATAGGTCCCAATGATGATTTCTGAACCTGCGGAATGAAGGGCAGAAATAAAGCTTTCCTCTTCAGCAGTAAACCGCGTATACCCATCAATAATGATTACCACATTATGTAACACCTGATTAAATTTTCCCTCATTTATACTTTGTATAAAATCTTGAAACTCTGAAAAATTAGCATAAGAGAGATTTAATTCATCTTCGAAACGTCCCAAAATTGCTGATAACTCCGCATTTTTGGGACTTTCTGGTAAATCTTCATATGTCAAATTCGCAGTAACTAATTCTGCACGCAAGTTTACCAACATTTCAAGAAAAGATGGTGAAGTTTGTAAACTATGATAAAGCGGCAATTCTTCTTTAGTAAAAGACTTCAAAACTTTACGAAAAAGCATACTCAATCCAGACTGACTGAGTTCGACTTTTTCATTTGTATTTTTTTCTTTACGATCAAAATAATACGGAAGCTGTTTGAAACGCGTGACTAAGAGGTCAAAAACGGCTGTATCTGCACCTAATGAAATACGCTCTAAAATTTCCTTTTCTTTTTCAAAAGACATTGAAGATGGAACAATATAATAAACTTTTTTCTCTTCTTTCAATGCCTGTTGAGCACGCTCCAAAAGAAATTGAGTTAGATCTTGTGTAATTTCAGTATAAATGATTTCCATAAAAAAATAGACCTCACTTTCGTTAAGTCTATTCTAACATTTTTTAGTTTGTTCTGACAGGTGTAATAAGCTGTACGAAACTGTCTGTATCATTTTTAGGAAGAAGTGTAAAAGGACGAACGTTTGAAATGAAACGAATACGAACTTCTGGTTCTTTTATAACACGAAGCGCATCAATCAGATATTGTGGGTTAAAGCTGATTGCAATATCCTCACCAGTTTTTTCAATTGCTGTCAACTCTTCATGAACACTTCCCACTTCAGGAGAATTAGCTGTTGTAATTACTGAATCACCTGAAACAGTAAGTTTAACGGTACCATTTGCTGTTGCATTTGATAAGAGACGTGCACGCTCCATTGTACGACGTAAGGCAGCAACATCAAAGACTAAGTTTAAGCTATAGTCAGCTTCATTAGGAATTAAACGATTCGTATCAGGATAAGTTCCTTCAATTAGACGGCTGTAGTAGCTGATACGCTCGTTACGGAAGAGAATTTGATTATTCGCCAAAGAAATATCCAAATCTTCCTCATCATTAGTAAAGACATTTTTGAAACTTTGGATAGACTTACTAGGAAGAACGACATCAAAATCAGAACCATCATTCTCAAGAGCAAGTAAGCGTTGGCTCATACGATGTGAGTCAGTCGCAACAGCTTTGAGATTTTTCTTATCTGATAAGACCAAATGAACCCCAGTAAAAATAGGACGACTTTCTTGCGTACTTACAGCAAACACTGTTTCTGTAAAAATTTCTTTCAAAAAACCAACATTAATTTTAAGAGGATTTTCTTGTGAAATTTCTTGAATACGTGGATAAATTTCTGCATCTTGTCCTTTTAAGGTAATTTCTGATTTACCAGAAGTAAGTAATACTTGCTTTTGTTCTAATTCTTCAAATTCTAAAGTAAGTTCTGGCATTTGGCTAACTACACTTTCAAAGAAAGAAGCTTCCAATAAGATACTGCCGGTACCAGAAATATTCATTCCAGCATCTTTATCAGTGGCTGGTAAAAAGTTCTCAATTGAAATTTGTCCATTAGAACCTGTTAGTGTGATTCCTTCAGCTGTAACTGTAATTTTTAATTTCGTTAAGGCAGGAATAGTAACTTTAGAACCAATTGCTTGTTTGGTAATTTTTAGTGCATTTTGAAAAGCTACTTTGTTAATTGAAAATTTTATCATGATAGTCCTTTTCTTTATTTATTTATATAAATATATTAGTAATAGTAGTAGGTCTTGTGAGTATGGGGATAAGCGCTAAAACATGAACTTTATTAAGTTTTCCACTGTGTATAAATAGAGGATAACTCAGGGAAATCTTTTGAAGTTTTCCACAGGCCATGTTTTATTGAAACAGTCGCTTGATGGCATCAATGTCTTTTTGTACATCAATATCATTCTTCATTTTTTCTGTTATTTGCTTGTGCGCATACATGACCGTCGTGTGATCACGCCCACCAAATTCATTACCAATAGCTGGAAGACTGAGCGCTAACAATTCTCGAATTAAATACATTGCAATTTGTCTTGGAAAGGCAATTTCTTTTGGACGTTTGGGCCCAATAAGATCAGCTGTTGACACATGATAGTATTTTGCAACCTCGTCTTGGATTTTTTTGACTGTCAAATTCGACAAAGGTTGCTGCGTATTACTTTTAAGAGAACGTAGTGCTTCACTAGCAGTATCAATGTTGACTACTGTTTGATTGTTCGTTTTTGCAACAAACTCTACACGATTAAGTGCACCTTCAAGTTCACGGACATTTGAATCAATTTGGCCAGCAATATAACTTAGAGTTTCTTGAGGGAACTCTAAGTTACTGCTCTCAGATTTAGTCTGGAGAATAGCCATACGTGTCTCATAGTCAGGTGCCGTGATGTCGGTCGTCAATCCCCATGAAAAACGAGTCACTAAACGTTCTTCAAGTTTATTAAGTTCTTGCGGTATACGGTCTGAAGTAAGGACGATTTGAGCACCACGATCATGAAGAGTATTGAAGGTATTGAAAAATTCGTTTTGGGTACCTTCTTTATCACTAAAGAATTGAACATCATCAAGAAGAAGTATATCTAAGTTACGATATGTTTCTTCAAATTTTGCCATCTGCCCTTTACGTGTTGCATTGACATAATCATTGACAAAAGTTTCTGCAGATACATATTTAACCTTAGAATGCGGATTGTCCTTCAGGATTTCATTCCCTATCGCATGCATCAAATGTGTTTTACCAAGTCCAGACCCACCGTAAATAAAGAGTGGATTATAGACATCACCAGGTTTATCGGCGACGGCAAAAGCAGCGGCTTTTGCCCATTTATTACCTTCACCTTGAATGTAATTATCAAAAATGTATTTTGGATTCAAGCGCGTGAAGTCTGGAGTTGCTAGAGCGGGTGCTTTATCAAGCCCGTCTGGCTCATTGACTTCTTGTTCAATCTTTTCTGAAACCTCTTCTTCTGAAAGTAAATTGAAACGAATTGGTCGATCAAAAATTTCAAACCCGGCTGTACTAATTAGTCCTTCCTGACTCCGCCAAAAATCTTTATGAAATTTAGCCCCCACGATAATGGTTGCTATATCATTTTCAATTTCTAACAGTTGAGCAGGCTCAATGAAGAAATCATAAGACTGCGGTTTGATATTTTTTTTCGCTAATTCTTTTACTCTCGTCCAAAATTCTTTTTTTTCTTTTTGGAGAGCCATATTTTTCCTCTAATATATTAAAATTAAGTAGAACCTATTATATCATGTTGATAACTATTTATCCACCGCTGTTGAAAAAAAAATAAAGTTTTCCACAGAAGTGGATAAATATCCCCAAAACTGTGGATAATGTGGAGAGAGGAAAAGTTTTCCACAAAAGCTAAAGGCTATAACAAGCGTTTCTAAAGTTTTCCACAAAAAAGGAAAACAATATTTTTGTGAGTAAACCTTGGGATAAAAAAATCCACAGTAAATTTACTGTGAATTTTTTGTGAGTTTATTCAGTAGTTCTTCGAGTTTTTCTAGACTTTCAAAGTACAATTCAAGTTTTCCCTTTTGAAGCTTTTCATTATATGAAATTTTATTACTTATACCTAAACATTTTGTAAGTTCTTTTTCCTTTTCTACTATATAAATACTTTTTTTAATACTTTTTTTGTTACTGATTTTTTTATTTGAATCTTTTTGGTAAATAAGATCTTCAAGTTGACGGACATTAAGTTTTTCTTGAATGGTCTTGTGAGCTAAGAAAACTTGCTTTTCTTTATTTTCTTCAGCAAGAAGTGTCCGAGCGTGAGCCAAACTAATTTTTTTTTCTTCTAATAGAAGAAGTATTTCTTGAGGAAGTTTCAAAATTCGCAGGAGATTAGAAATGTAAGAGCGAGATTTGCCGAGATGCTTAGCGACTTCATCATGAGTCATTGAACTTTTCTCTATAATTTTCTTGATGCTTTCAGCTTCGTCTAATGGACTCATATCATCGCGTTGTAAGTTTTCTAAAATAGAAAGCACCATCATGTCATTATCAGAATAAGAACGAATAATCGCTGGAATCTTATCAAGATTTGCCAGCTTTGATGCACGTAAACGTCGTTCTCCAGCAAGAAGCTCGTAGCCAAAGAGATTACTTTTACGAACAATAATAGGTTGAAGTACACCATTAACTTCTATAGAGTGCGATAATTCATTTAATTTATCACTATCAAAATTTCTACGTGGTTGATAAGGGTTTTTACTAATATCTTCTATATTTAGTTGATAAATTTTTTCTTCCATGTGCTAATAGTACCATAAAATAGAAAAAACAAGAATAAAGCAAAAAAAAAATAGATAGAAGAACGTGACAACGGCGGGGTTTTCCGAACGAAGGCGAAAAAAAACAGAAAAAAGGACAGTTTATTCTTGACAGAAGGGAGTGAGTTTGATAGAATATAATAGTTGTCGCGAGAGAGCACATCTC
>NZ_BOVP01000003.1 GCF_018403745.1 Lactococcus formosensis
AGCAGAGCAGAGCAGAGCAGAGCAGAGCAGAGCAGAGCAGAGCAGAGCAGAGCAGAGCAGAGCAGAGCAGAGCAGAGCAGAGCAGAGCAGAGCAGAGCAGAGCAGAGCAGAGCAGAGCAGAGCAGAGCAGGCGGTAGATTTCCGCCTTTTTCACTATGCACTCAATAGACGTCCTGGGTAAAAGGGCGTTTTTTGGCATTTTTTAATAATAAATGAAGTAGGGAGAATTAAATGAATAAAGAACAAAAAAGAAAATTGCGGAATATTTCGCTCTTAGCTCTTGTGGGCTTAATCGGTGGCACTTTTGCCTTCACAGCTTTCAACCAACAAGCCATTAACGATCGCTTGCGAGAGAATGAAGTGGATGTCGGAGGACGTGTCCACGACTACTACAACCGAGACACGGAGAACAAAGATGTCTTTGTCGAAAACTATGGGCAAGAGCCCATCATGGCACGTATTAGACTTTCAGAGTTTATGGAAATTCAAGGGCGTGGACAAAGTAGCTTTGAACCTGTCGTCCCTGATACTGAGCGAGAAACTCTAAGTACTTGGACCACTTATATCCCAAGTGCAGGTAGCATTGGAACACGTACAGGTGCTGGAGCAGCCTTTAACCAATATTCTAACCTGACCTTTGGTTGGACACGTGGTGGACAGACAGCACCTTGGTATCTGCCGACCTTTAATCACAATGATGAAGATCTTCGCACAGCTGCCGCAGGTGATGCCCGTGACTATCTTGAAGAAGGAGCCACACATCCGGGAGACGGTACAGACGCTTACTGGTCTGAAGGTGAAAGTCACGACAACAGCACGGGCACTTGGCCGGGTTCAATGGTGACACGAGAAACCGCACAAAACCTCTCGCAAGACCGTGCACCGATTACTCTTCAAACTTGGGCTGGGCTTGAAGAAGAGGAGCAAATCGGTAATTTCTGGGTCATTGACCACGAAACAGGTTGGGCCTATTGGGCTAATCAGCTTAATGGAGGACGTGCAACATCCTACTTGCTTGATGCGGCAGAAATGACTCCAGCAGCGGATGCCATCAACGGTTCATACTATTATGGTATCCATGTGGACAGTCAACTGATCAGTCCAGACCGAGAGTTTGAGGACGAGGCGGGAGCTTCTAGTAACCTGTCTGACCTCCTTGCAAGTATCAGAAACGATGGCGATGGCAATCCTTCTCCTGCAGCAGACGCTCCTGTACATGCTTTTGATTTTAATGTGATGTCTTCTGGTCGTATCTTTACTATGGCAGGCGAGCAATATCGCTACCTTGAGGATATGGGGGAGGGGAATCATATGATTATAAAAAATGATGGTAGTGCTTCAACAGGTTTTGGTGCTTCAGTAGAAATGCACGCTCATCAAGATTGGTATGATACCCTTGATGATACGGTCAAGTCTATTGTTCAACCTGTGGCAAATCCGCTTATGACAAATGTGTTTGATGCTAGAGGACTCACTTGGGAACAAAAAGACGGCAACGATTGGATACCGACTAATCTAGAGGATTTCTCGACTCAAGCAGAAGATTTGACGGTAGTGAGTCCTGAAGGACGAAGGGGAGCATTTTCTCTTTCTTTGGCAGATGTGACTCACTTATCACAAAATGGTGCCTTCAGTAACCTTGCAGACCGTACGACTTCTTCTAGCGCATCTTGGTGGCTACGTACTGGCGGAAATCCTGGACAGATGGGGCCTCCTAGTCATTTTTTGATAACTAACACAGGAGGTATAATTACTTCATATCCCGCGGTTTTTGCCTTTCGCCCTGCCCTCATCATTAACACAGAAAAATAAATAATCAAATGAAAACCGACTGAGTTGTAAATACTTGGTTTGTTTTTTCTATACGTAAGGTTACGCTATGATAGAAACAGACAATTATGGAGAAGTAGAGTAGAGCACTGACAAAGAGTCAGCGCTTTTTTTGAAAGAACTTAGTGATTTAGGAATTTAATTGGAGAATAAATGGATTTAAAAAAAGAACGACTGATAGAACGTTGGATTGGAAAAAACGTTGTACTGGACAAGTGGGAAAAAGTTTGGAAAATCAGCCGCTACCAACCCTTTGATAGATATAATGTTGAGGAACGTCAACCAATAGAGGAGCTCAATGAAGTGGAATATAAGGTGGTTATTTCTGGAAGTGCTGTCGAAGGCACAAAAAGAGTGGTAGACTACCTACTTGGTAATGATTTATCTCTCTTGCCTTCTGAAATTCTTGAGGAGATGGGACTCGAACAAATAGAAGTTTTACAAGAAATAGATGATTGGTGGCGTTAACTCTTCTATTAAAAATAAATAAAACTGTTTGAGAAAGTGATGAAAACAGATGCTCTGGGGCAGTTAACCAGAGCATTTTTTTGCGTTAAAGGAGAAAATTTTGAAGAAAACAATCGTTTGGGCACTTTTTGACTCGGGCAATGGCTGTTATAAGCAAGCCATAGAACGTTATTTTGCGGAGACTTGTGAGGTCTACTGTGTGGGTATGGATAAGGAAAATAAGCACGATCACTTTATCCATCTGAACTTGGCAGATTCCAGTGAACTTTTTGGAAATTGTTACCTGTTTGAAAAACTGGACCAACTGCCAAAGCCAGACATTATACTAGCCTCGCCGCCGTGTGAGTGCTGGTCGACTTCAACCAACATCAAGGATGGCTCTATTTACTGGAAGCGACCGGTGGTGCGTACACTTTTTGGAGAGGATCAGACAGATGACTTCGCTTTGGTTCCTCAGCGGGAGATGTGCACAAAGACATGTAATTGGGCTGCGCATCCTAAGTACAGCAAACTTGTCTATTCTCGCATCAATGGGGAGCTTTGTGCTTACAATACGACACGCATTATCAAGCGCTATAAACCTAGAGTTTTTGTGATTGAGAATCCCGCCAATGGCAAGTTGTGGCGCTATTATCGTCATATCCTCAACTTCTCAGGCATTAAAAATATCGTCTGTTATAACGATTACGAACAGGAATTTTCACAAAAGCCGACTTGTTTCTATTCCAACCTTAAGCTGAATTTGAAATTGCCACAATATTCAGAATACACCATTGGAAATACACGAACGGGGAAGAAAGCTATCTCAGGTTATAACAAAAGGAGTAATATTCCCTTGAGTTTGATTCGAGATATTCTCAGTCAATGCTTGTGAGGCTCACATTTTTAAGTTTGCAGCAGCTTAACATTGAATAAGAAATTTCACACTATATTTTGAAGGAGGTAGTGAATGGTTGAAAAACGTTATGGAAATAAAGAAGAAATCTGTCAAATTTTTGGAGTTGCAAAGGGCACACTTTCAAATGATTTAACACTGATGAGACGCTCTTCGGAATTCTCGAAATATATTCTGCGTCCTACTCATGGGCGAGTAAATATTTCAATCAATGGTTATGAAAAATTTTTGAAATCACGGTCAGAAGCACGACAAAAAAGTTTGTAAATATGTTAAAATAGAGAGAATTCTGTTTACTCTCTATTTTATTTTGATAAAAGAAAGTAGAAAGTAAAAAATGTATAAAAAACAAAAAAGCAATGGTAAATGGCGTTTTTTTGAGAAGTATCAAGATGATACGGGAAGATGGAAACAGGTATCTGTTACCAAAAACACATGTGGTCGCGAAGCTCAAAGACAAGCACGTATAGAACTTGAACTAAAAATCGAGGAAAAACTTGGAAAGAGTCAGGATCCTGTAGAGAAGCCAAAAACGGTCAACGCATGTTATGAGGAATCCAAAAAAATCCGAAAAGCAGAGTTAGCTGAAAGTACTTATTTATCTGAAACTTACAGTTTGAAAGATTTTATAAGTAAGTTTGGGGAGCGTGAAATAGCAAATGTTGCAGCAAAAGAAATGCAAGAATATCTCTTTTCAAATGAATATTCGAACACAACACGGCGCACTTTGGCTCTGCGTATAGGACATGTTTTCCAATATGCTTATTCTATGGGATTTACTCAAGAAAATATCATGAACCGTATCATGTTACCAAGGCAAAAGAAAACAGCGGCCAGTTTTGCCAAGTGGAAAGAGAAATTCTTTACCATGGATGAGATGCGCCAGTTTCTTAAAAGCTGGCGAAAATATGCGGTTGAAGAGGATGATTTTAGGCGAGCAGATTTTGTGGAATTTCTTTTTCTTACAGGTTTGAGAATTGGAGAAGCAACTGCTCTCCAATGGTCCCATGTTGATATTTTGAAGCGTGTGATTTATATTGAATACAGCTGGAATAATAATCTAAAAAAACTAGGGCCGACGAAAAATCCACAATCTGTACGTTACGTGACTTTAAATGAACGTTGTCTTCAACTTCTTGAAAATTTTCGAAATATCAAGCAAAACTCAAGGTTTGTGTTTGTGAAAACAAATGGCTATCAAATCCGTAATGCAGATGTCAATCATTATATGAAGTTAGAAGGTGCGCGAGCTGATCTGTTTGGAAAAGACTACAAACGTTTTTCTGCTCATATGTTGAGGCATTCGCATATTACCATGTTGGCTTTTCTAGGGGTACCACAGAAAGCTGTGATGGAACGTGTTGGACATTCCGATGCGCGAATTACAAACGGCGTATACACGCACGTGTTACCAGAGAATCGTCAAGATTTGCAGATTAAACTGGAAAATATGGATGTTTTAAATAAAAGGCACCAAAAAGGCACCAAAAAGGCACCATGGAAAATGAATTGGCACCATAAAAAGCACCATAACGAAGTGAATTTAGGGAATTTCTGGGAAATGAAAGTCCTCAGACAAACCCTCACAAATCCTTTAGTGGTGCGGACTGGGAAGATTTAGGAAAAATAGGGAAATTAAGGGGATAGAAATGGCACAATTGTACTTCAAATACGGCAGTATGAATTCAGGCAAAAGTATCGAAATCTTGAAAGTTGCCCATAATTATGAAGAGCAGGGGAAGCCTGTTTTGATTATGACTTCTAGTTTAGATACACGTGCTGGTGTTGGGATAGTCGCCAGTCGTATTGGTATGAGTAGCGAAGCTGTAGCGATTGACGAGACCATGAATGTCTATGAATATATCGAAAGCTTGCCGATAAGGCCTTTTTGTGTTCTGATTGATGAAGCTCAATTTCTTAATAAACAAAACATTTATGATCTGGCACGCGTGGTTGATGATTTAAATGTCCCTGTGATGGCTTTTGGCTTAAAAAATGATTTCAGAAATGAACTTTTTGAAGGCTCAAAATACTTATTGCTTCTGGCTGATAAAATCGAAGAAATTAAAACGATTTGCTGGTATTGCAGTAAAAAAGCAACGATGGTTTTACGCATGGTTGAAGGCGAACCTGTCTATGAAGGCGAGCAACTTCAGATTGGTGGTAATGAGAGTTATATTCCAGTGTGCCGTAAGCACTATTTTCACCCTTTGAAAAAGATGGATAGTAATCGTATAAAAGAAGAGATATAAAAAAGAAGTAAGGAAAAATAAAAAATGTTTGATCAACTTGAAACGATGGTAGGACGATATGAGGAGCTGGGCGAATTACTCAGTGATCCACAGGTTGTCAATGATACAAAGCGCTTTATGGAACTTTCACGTGAAGAAGCGAATCTGCGAGATACTGTAGCTACTTATAATGAATATAAAAAAGTGCTTGAAACTATTTCTGACAGTGAAGAAATGCTTGGTGAAGGTGGCCTTGATGAGGACATGAAAGAGATGCTCAAAGAGGAGCTTTCAGAAGCAAAAGCAGCTAAAGAAGAACTGGAAGAAAAGATTAAAATTCTCTTGCTTCCTAAAGACCCAAATGATGATAAAAATATCATCTTAGAAATTCGCGGCGCAGCAGGTGGTGATGAAGCAGCTCTTTTCGCTGGCGATTTGTTAAATATGTACCAACATTATGCAGAGTCACAAGGTTGGAAATTTGAAATCATGGAAGCCAGTGTGACAAGCATTGGGGGTTATAAAGAAGTTTCAGCTCTTGTTTCGGGAACTTCTGTTTACAGCAAACTAAAATATGAATCTGGCGCTCACCGCGTCCAGCGCGTGCCATCAACAGAAACACAAGGTCGTGTACATACTTCAACAGCAACAGTTCTTGTCATGCCTGAAGTTGAAGAATTCGAGATGAAAATTGAGCAAAAAGATCTCCGTGTTGATATCTACCACGCCTCAGGTGCTGGTGGACAAAATGTCAATAAGGTTGCGACAGCTGTACGTATGGTTCACTTGCCTACAGGTATCAAAGTCGAAATGCAAGAAGAACGTACGCAGCAAAAAAACCGTGACAAGGCTATCAAGTTGCTTAACACAAAGGTATTTGATTACTATCAACAAATTGAGTTGGATAAACAAAACGCCGAACGCAAGTCTACTGTCGGAACAGGTGACCGTTCAGAACGTATCCGTACCTATAATTTCCCACAAAACCGTGTGACAGATCACCGTATCGGACTGACTTTACAAAAGTTAGATACGATTCTTTCTGGTAAAATGGATGAAGTCATTGATGCACTCGTGGTTTATGATCAAACCGAAAAATTGGCGGAGCTTAACAAGTAATGACTGTATTTCAATTTGAAGGGTTTACTATTCAGCTACGGTCAGAAGAACAAAGACGTATGGAAACGGCGAAGAGAGCGAAGGACGTTGAGACAAAAGTCCTTGTCTTTGAAGTTAGTAACCAAGAAACGCACTTTGATTTGCTCTATTGCCAAGCCGTTAACCAAGATTATTGGATTACCATTGAAAATGTTGAGAGTCCTTCAAAGCATCTTCAGAGGTTGGATAGACGCGTACGGATGAGCATTGACTTTTATAAGGACAATGCTTATTGTCGTCTTTGGCAAGAGCTCAAAGAAGGAGACAATTGGAGCAAACGTAAAAAAGTTCTTTCTCTTACAGAATTTGGCAAATACAGCAGTCAATCAGTGACGGAAATTATGAAAAGCTTTGATGCACTGGCTCTAGGAAGATTGGAAAATATTGTCAATGAGAAAAATAGGACACGGAATGAAAATGGTGTCCTTTTTGAAAAAGATAATCTGAAAATCCCCATCATCATTTATTTATTGGGGCGTGTTTTCCCTCTCCTTTAAAATGAGAGGAAAGTGAGGAAAGAAAAAATGTTATGGATTGAGGCTGTGCGCCAATTATCTCAAGATTTGGAAGAGCCTTTCGCTCTGGAATTCGTCTGGAGAAATTTACACGAGATTACAAAATTACAGTGGTTAAATTTACAAAGAGAAACGATTTCAGATACGGATTTAGCTGTACTTACATCTGTCGCGCAGCGTTTAAAAAATAATGAACCGCCACAATATATTGTGGGATGGGCTGAATTCTGTGATTTAAAACTTGCTGTGGATGAGCGTGTTCTGATTCCACGTCCAGAAACAGAAGAGCTGGTGCAGATGATTCTCGCTGAAAATGAGCAAGATAAACGCGCGGTTTTAGATATTGGTACAGGATCGGGAGCTATTGCTCTAGCGCTCGCTCAGAAAAGAAAACAGTGGGACATTACTGCATCGGATCTTTCAGAAAAAGCACTTGAACTTGCTCAATTGAATGCAAAAACACATCAACTTTCTCTTAATTTCATTCTCTCTGATGTCTTTGAAAATATCCCAGGTCAGTACGATATTATTGTGTCCAACCCTCCCTATATTGCCTTTGATGAAACATATGAAATGGATCAATCCGTCATTCGCTTTGAACCGGATAGTGCACTCTTTGCTGAAAAGCAAGGTCTGGCAATTTATCAGAAAATTGCTGAAGCAGCTCGCCAATTTTTAAAGCCAGAAGGAAAAATATATCTAGAAATTGGGTATAAGCAAGGTTCAGCAGTGAAGGACTTGTTTGAGAAAGCTTTTCCCACTAAAAAAGTTCGTGTGCACCGCGATATATTTGAAAAAGACCGTATGATAAGTGTGACATAGATGGAAATAAAACGTATAGAAGTAGAGAAAGATAGATATCTTCCTTTACTTCTTTTAGCAGACGATTATGAGCATATTATGACGTATCTTGCAAAGGGTGAACTTTTTGTATTGATGAATCAGGCCGAAGTTAGGGCAGTGTGTGTGGTCAGCTCAACTCTCGAAATCGAAAATCTAGCTGTAGCTACTGCAGCACAGGGTCAGGGCTATGGCAGAGCACTTTTAGATTACCTTTTTAAAAAGTACAAAGGCCAAGGCGTTATGACCGTTGGAACCGACGAGGAATCTGGAAATGTTCTTTTTTATGAAGCTTGTGGTTTTACATACACCCATAAGATAAAAAATTATTTTATTGACCATTATAGTTTTCCTATTTACGAAAATGGGAAATTACTTAAAGATAAATGCTACTTAAGAAAGGAGCTATAAAATGACAGTTGAAAAAGCAATAGCAGCTTTAAAAGCAGGAGAATTAGCAGTATTACCAACAGAAACAGTATATGGTATTTTTGCGGATGCCACCAACGAGGCAGCGGTCCAAAAACTTTATGCTGTAAAAGGAAGGCCTGTTGAAAAAGCGTTAAATATGAACGTGTCAGACTATGATACAATTTTAAAATTTTCAGTGCATCAGCCTGCTTATCTTGAAAAACTCGTACAAACTTTTCTACCTGGACCACTGACAATTATTTTAGAAGCCAGTCCTGAAGTTCCTGAGTGGATTCATGTTGGGAAAACCACTGTTGGATTCCGTATGCCGTCTATTTCAGCTACGCAAGAAGTAATTAAAGCTTTAGGGGTTTTAGTTGGTCCATCTGCTAATCTTACGGGCTCACCAAGTCCACGTTTCTATGAGGATTTAACATCAGCTATCCTTGATAAAGCAGCTGTTGCACTTCAAGATGATAGTGTTTCTGGCCTAGATACGACGATTCTAGACCTTTCAGGTGAAAAGCCCAAAATTTTACGTCAAGGGGCAATTACAGCCCAACAGCTTCTTGATGCTGTTCCAGAATTATCTGAAATTGTCTGAACAAATAATTTGGTTCGACACTTTGCTTTAGATATAATGGAAGATGTACAAAAGCTACCCACGCAATCAAAAAAAGCTTGAGGTAAGCATCGTATAAGGCAAAGGAGACACACATGGAAATTTATAATTTTGAAGCGTTTGATCCAGAACTTTGGGCTGCTATACATGCCGAAGAAGTTCGACAACAAGAAACAATTGAGTTAATTGCCTCAGAAAATATCGTATCCCCAGCGGTACGTGCAGCTCAGGGATCTGTCCTAACTAATAAATACGCAGAAGGTTATCCTGAAAAACGTTATTACGGCGGAACTGAAGCTGTAGATGTGGTAGAAAACTTGGCCATAGAGCGCGCCAAAGAACTCTTCCATGCAGACTTTGCTAATGTGCAGCCACATTCTGGCTCACAAGCCAATGCAGCAGCTTACATGGCACTGATTGAGCCCGGAGATACTGTACTCGGTATGGACTTGAATTCTGGTGGGCATTTGACTCATGGTTCTCAAGTCAACTTCTCAGGCAAGATGTATAATTTTGTTTCTTACGGTCTTAATCCAGAAACAGAGTTGCTTGATTTTGACGAAATTGCAGAACAAGCTGAAAAGCATCACCCAGCACTTATTGTTGCTGGAGCATCAGCTTATTCGCGTATTATTGATTTTTCAAAATTCCGTGAGATTGCAGATCGTGTTGGAGCAAAACTAATGGTAGATATGGCTCATATCGCTGGTCTTGTAGCTACAGGCCATCATCCAAGTCCTTTCCCTTATGCAGATGTAGTAACCTCTACAACGCATAAAACGTTGCGTGGCCCACGTGGTGGTCTTATTTTGACAAATGATGAAGAGCTAGCTAAAAAAATCAACAGTGCTATTTTCCCAGGGTTACAAGGTGGTCCCTTGGAGCACGTTATTGCTGCTAAAGCAGTTGCTTTTAAAGAAGCTCTGTCACCAGATTTTTCAACTTATATTGACCAAGTAGTGAAAAATACTGCAGCTATGGCTGATGAATTTAGTAGAGCTGGTTTGCACGTTATCTCAGATGGCACAGATAATCATTTGTTCCTTGTTAAAGTAACAGAGCTTGGGATCAACGGTAAAGAAGCACAAAATCTACTCGATACAGTTAACATCACACTCAATAAAAACTCTGTTCCTGGTGAGGAGCTTAGTCCTTTTAAAACAAGTGGCGTACGTATCGGTGCAGCAGCAATCACTAGTCGCGGTATGAAAGAAGAAGAAAGCCGTAAGATTGCACAAGCAATTATTAAAGCGTTATCGAATAAAGATGACGAATTTGCCCTTCAAGAGGTTCGCCAATTTGCATTAGATTTGACAAAAGGGTTTCCATTAGTCTAGAATATAGGTACGACTTTTTTAACAAAATTTCCACCAACCCGAATAAAAATGATCAGTGATCAGTGATAAGTAAATAAAGGTGGAAATGCTAGAGAAGTTTTTAACATGAGATGGCATAAAATAACAACTGGAATTGAGACACGAGCCGTCGAAAAAATGATTAGGAATAGATAAATGTTGAAAATTTTGAAGCTATTCATCAAGCTTGCGCTACTGGCAGCAGTGGTTGGAGCAGGTTTTTACGTGCACAGAACTTATAAAAACGTAAAAAACGTGATGCAATATGAAAAATCGGTTGATGCAACCCTTAAAGCTCAAGGCTTGGAGGGAGATACAAAACTTGCATTAGCTATTATTTATACAGAGACAAAAGGAAATGCTGCGGATGTTATGCAGTCGAGCGAGAGTTTGAATGGCAATCAAAACAGTATTTCAGATGAAGATAAGAGTATCGAGCAAGGGGTTTCCAATCTTTGTAAAGTTTTAGAGTACGCTGAAGATAAAAAAGTTGATATTTGGACAGGGGTTCAAGCATATAACTTTGGTCAAGCATACATAGATTATGTTGCGAAAAATGGTGGAAAAAATAATTTAGAACTGGCTGAAAAATATTCGCGTACAGTTGTAGCACCTAGTTTGGGAAATACGACAAGCGCAACGTACTATCATGTCACTGTTGATTCTTTGATGAATAGCAGAGGAAAACTCTACGTTAATGGTGGAAATATGTACTATGCTGATGAAGTCAAATGGCATCTGATGCTTCTTAATCTTTTTAATTGGTAATAAAAAGACTGTTTCAGACAGTCTTTTTTTATTAATATTTAATATCGAAATTTTTAAAGTCTGGGAATTCGTCCGGATATATTTCGAGATTTGTGACTGAGGCAAAAGGAGTTGGTCCTTTACGAAGTTTATCTTCAAAATCTGATAAAGCTTTCTGGCTATTTGATTGGACATAAAGGCCCACAGTGCCATCGGAATTATTCCAAACACGACCTTTAAGATTGAGCTGACGTGCGATTTGGACTGTACCATAGCGGAAACCCACACCTTGTACTTGACCATGGGCTACCATTTTAATCTTATACATATATACCTCCTTATAGGAAAATAAAAAATCTTCATATATTCTATGTTATAATTATAGCAAATGGAAATTATTACAGCAAAAGACAATAAAAAAATAAAAGAAGCACGTAAGCTGCTGACAAAGAAAAAATACCGCAAAAATTCTTATCTTATTGAGGGCTTTCATTTGCTAGAAGAAGCTGTCAATTCAGGAGCAAAAATTTTACAAATCTTTGTGGAAGAAAACAAATATCACCAAGTTGCACATCTGGAAGAAGTTATCGCAGTGAGTTCAGAAGTTCTCAAAAGCCTATCGGATGCTGGAACACCGCAAGGTGTTGTCGCTGAGGTAGCTTTCGAAGAAGTGAAAGTTGAGTTGAAGCACGGTAAGTACTTAGTACTTGAAAATGTCCAAGATCCCGGCAATGTCGGGACGATGATTCGGACAGCTGATGCTGCAGGATTTTCAGCAGTACTTTGTCTGGGAGATACGGCAGATGTTTATGCTCCAAAAGTGATGCGAAGTATGCAAGGGAGTAACTTTCACATTCCTATTTTGTCTGTGGCAGATTTTACGGAATTGCAAAAAGCGCACATTCCTCTTTATGTTACCACTTTATCTAACCAGTCCATCAGTCATAAAGAACTTGTAGCAGAAAAGGATTTTGCCTTAGTTATGGGGAATGAAGGCGCAGGTGTCTCTGCTCAGGCAGTCGCGGTGGCCGATCAACTGGTCCATATAGAGATGCCTGGACGTGCAGAGTCTTTGAATGTCGCCGTTGCGGCGGGAATTTTGATGTTTAGTCTATAAAAAAACTGCTCATGAGCAGTTTTTTATTTTATTGAACTTTGGCTGCTAAAGTTTCTGCAAAAGCCTCAAGATTTGTAATATCTTCATCCTCAGCATTCAAGTCAACTTTGACAGAGTCTGCCCCTTTTTCAGCTCCAGTAAGTGCAAATTGTTCCTCAAACATGTCGACACAAATACAGAAATCATCATAGAAAGTATCTCCTGAACCACAAACACCGAAAGTTTTTCCGGAAAGATCAACATCTTGCAAGTCTTCATAGAAATCAACGATTTCATCTGGCAATTCCCCATCACCATAAGTATAAGTGGCAACGATACAAAGATCCGCATCTTCAAATTCGTCAGCATCAACTGAAGTACATTCGTCCAAATCTACATCAAGACCTAAATCTTCCAATTTATCAGCGACGATTTCCGCGATTTCTTGCGTATTACCTGTCATACTTGCATAAACTACTTTTGCTAAAGCCATTTTTTGCTCCCTTGTGAAATTTATATAACAGAATTATATCAAGAAATTCCAGAAAAATCAGCTCCCATGCATTTTTCGGGGCTTTCTACCACAGTATTTTTATGATAAAATAGGAGTATCATTACGATTAAAGAAATATTTAGAAGAAGGTAAAAATAGTGATTACATTAAAATCTCAACGTGAAATAGATCAAATGGATCGTGCTGGCTCTTTGTTGGCAAGCATCCATATCGGTTTGCGCGATTTGATAAAACCAGGTATCGACATGTGGGAAATTGAAGAATATGTACGAAAAGTTTGTAAAGAAAATAATACTCTTCCTCTCCAAATCGGTGTGGATGGTTCAATTATGGATTACCCCTATGCAACATGTTGTTCACTGAATGATGAGGTTGCGCACAGCTTCCCTCGTCACATGAAATTAAAAGATGGCGACCTTATCAAAGTAGATATGGTTTTAGGCATGGTTGAAGACGGCTCTATTGACGTTTCAAAACTTGATTTTGATAATGTTCCTGAGATGAAGAAATATACCGAAGGTTTCAGCGGAGCTATTGCAGATAGCTGCTGGGCTTATGCTGTTGGCACACCATCAGAAGAAGTTAAGAACCTTATGGATGTGACACGTGAGTGTCTCTATCTTGGAATCGAGCAAGCTGTCGTTGGTAACCGTATCGGGGACATTGGAGCAGCTATTCAAGAACATGCAGAAAGTCGTGGTTATGGCGTGGTTCGTGACCTTGTCGGTCATGGGATGGGCCCAACTTTCCACGAAGATCCACTTGTGCCTCATTACGGAAAAGCTGGACGTGGTTTGCGTTTGCGTGAGGGCATGGTTTTGACCGTTGAACCAATGATTTCGACAGGAACTTGGGAAATTGATACGGATATGGAAACAGGCTGGATGCATAAGACATTGGATGGTGGTTTATCATGTCAATATGAACATCAGTTTGTCATTACCAAAGATGGTCCAGTAATTTTGACAAGCCAAGGAGAAGAAGGCACTTACTAATAAGTTTCTCCTATTTATTAAGACGTAAAAATGAAAGGAGGAGAAGACCAGATGAAAGCTCTTTTTCAACGTGTGTCGTCTTGGCAAACTTTGAAGGACTTTATGAACTTTTATAAAAGTTCAGAGATGTCCTTATCAAGTATTGCTGTGGCTTATTACTTGCTTTTATCAATTTTCCCGCTGCTTTTGATTTTTGCCAACATTCTCCCCTTCTTAAATCTTGATATTGATATGATTTTGGATGTGCTTCATGATCAGATTCCGGATCAGATTTATGATATGAGTGTTGGATTTATCCGAAATGTCTTGGAAAATCCCAATACAGGATTACTTTCGATTTCCGTTTTGGCTGGTTTCTGGACATTTTCCCGTGCACTTGCGACCTTACAGATGGCTATGAATAAAGCTTATGAGGTTTCAGAACATCGAGACTTCATTCTCAGCCGAATTATTGGTTTAGTTGTTGGCTTAGGGCTTATGGTTATGCTCTCTTTAACCATCTTAATTTCAACATTTGGTCAGGTGATTTTGACCTATGTGCATGAGAATCTCTTTGCCTTTGATGATCGACTGTACCGGACTTTGCAAACAGCTACCTTACCCGTTGTCATCATTGTTGTGCTTATTTCTTTGATTTTACTGTACTTTGTCTTACCCAATGTCAAAATACATAAACTCCGCTATATTATGCCGGGGACCATTTTCTCTACCTTGGTCCTTGTGGCACTGCCTCATTTTTTTGGGGCCTATTTAAGTCGAGCTTTAGGGCAAATGCGTGACTTTAAACTGGTTGGTTCCTTGCTTATTTTTGGTTTAATGATTTGGTTTATTTTTATTGCTAAAGTTATTATCATCGGAGCAGTATTCAATGCTACTTATCAGAAAAAGTCCTTTGGTCAAATCGAAACCCGACGTGGTGAGATTGTTGCATTTATTAAAGAAATTAGAAAATAAAAAAACGCTCTGTTTTGGCAGACGTTTTTTTATTATACATTTATACTTTCGCTTTTTTACGGAAAACAATAAATTTAGAATAGAAGTAGTTCAAGACAATATTCAATACTTGGATTGCAAGTGAGAGGGCGAGAACGACTACAGGTTTTTTCAAGTGTAAGAGGTTCATCAAAATTTCCGGATGACTATCGATAAACCACCATTTCAAAACAATGGCTAAAAGCATGAAGAACAAGCGTCCAGCAGCAAAGTTAAGGAAATCACGGAAAATGTGCGTGGACTTATGTTTGAAAACCCAAATCTTATTAGTAAAGAAAGCAAAGATAATACTGATAATTTGTCCAATAGCCTCTGAAATCGCCCCAGCGTTTATTCCAGGGTGATTAAGCAGATAAAAACTCGACTGCATAAAAATGTAATAGACAAGTGTTGTCAAGACACCGAAGACAAGATAAGTAAATGCTTCGGTCTTAGCAAAGTTTTTTATTTTTTCCATAGCACCTCATTTTACCAAAATTGTAGCTTTTTTGCTAGACGATACAGGAGAATAAGATTTGTTTACCTTATATTTTTAACTCCTTAATCTTAGCAACTTTTAGTTTATCTCCGTTTGTGATAAAAGTCCAGCGTTGCTTGAAGGCATCACGTGTCATATTGTTCCCCTTAATGATACGCTGTGTATTGAGTTCAACAAGAAAATCAATAGCTACAAACGAAATATCTATTTCAAATTGAGAGCTATTTTTTTGTTTTAACCTGCTTAGACCATCAATCACAATGCTATGTGTATGATTCAGGAGTCCCTTCTGTGCCATTTTAGTTAACATCTTTTGATGTTTAGCATAGAGTGCTTCACTGTAAAGGTGTTCGACAGGTTTTAGATTTTGATGATCCCAAGCATCTTGAATAAGCAAAAAATTTGTTTCGACTTGCTCTGCAAGCGTCTCGTCGACTAGTGTTTTGTCGTGGACATAGCTTTGTCGTCCTATCATTGGTTTCTTTGATTTCAACACTATCCCACCAACTACTAAAACACCAAGGATTAGGCTAAAAGGTGAAAAACCATAAGCAGTCGAGTTGTTATAATAATGTCCTGTAGAATGATAATAAGAATTGTTATAAGTATATCTCTGATAACTTGTATGTTCATCAGACCACTGACTGGTGCGACGACCGATAGAGCTACGCGATCCTCTGCTACTGTGAAATCCACCAGCAGTTGCAAAAACATGTGGTGTAAAGGTAAAAAGAGCAAAGGAAGTAAGGATGATGATGAAGGTTTTTTGTTTTGGTTTCATATTTTAAATTTAGTCGGATGTAATGATGATTTAATTAATGAGGCTTATTTTACTGTTTGTAACACGTGTGGCAATTTTTTCACGTAAGATGTCAATCTCATCTTGAGGTTGCGGCACCCAATCGGTCACTTCAGCAATTATTTTTAGTGGTGCAGTAGAACGATAAGAACGAGTTGGATTACCAGGGAATTTTTTATCGGTCACATTGGGATCATTTTCATAAGGGCCTATTGGCTCCACTAGATAGACATGTGGCACTTCATCTTTTCCAGCAGCTATTTGTGCAGCAAAGCCAGCACCATCTTTTAAAGCTGTAAAATAGATGTGATTCATAATAACACGTGAATCATAATTAGAGGCAAAACCTGCCCTTAAATAATCGTCTACTTTGAGTTTGAATTTTGTTCCGTGATAGAAAGGACCTCGATCAATAACTTTTGCCATGGGTAATTTCCTTTCGTAAGTTGGTCTGAAATCTAGTGCGCTGCTATGACAATAATGTATTATACAGTATCTCCAACTTTTTTTCTATCAGGAAGTGAAGGAAAAAAGTAAAGTTATAGAATAAGTTTCGTTTAGCATATTTGACCTCAGTTCTTGTGTATGATATAGTTAATCTATGTTAAAGTCACGATTTTACTCTTTTATACTTGGCACAATCATTGAAGCATGGATTTTTTCTATCGCCTTTTTTCAGGCACAATGGTTTTGGCTTTTTATCGCAAGCTTCCTTTTAGGCCGCAGAATTTACGTCGCTTATAAAGTAGATAAGTTTGTAAAACTCAGCAAGATCAAATAATGGATGTTCTCCATTATTTTTTTATCGCCTATTTATAGGAGTGAGATAAGCCAGCATACTGAGTTATACCTTTAGCTACTGAATTGGAATAAAATATTACGCTCTCTTAGCTAAAGCAAAAAGGATTATTGTTTATATTTTGATATAATAAGTAGAGAAAAAGACGATAGGAGACGGTTATGACAGTCACAGTGCAAGATCTCATCAAAAAAATAAAATTTAATGTTATCTACTCGACAGAAACAGCACTTCAAAAAGAAATTACCACCTCAGATATTTTACGCCCAGGTTTAGAGATGTCTGGTTATTTTGAATACTTTACCCCTGAACGTATACAACTTTTCGGGATGAAGGAATGGTCCTACATGATGAACGAGGTAGGCGATGCGCGTTATGATATTCTTAAAAAAGTAATGACAGAGATAACTCCTGTCGTTATCGTGGCACGCAATCTTGAAATTCCGGAAGAGATGGTGAATGCTGCACGTAAGCATGATATTGTCTTATTGCAATCACGTGAGACAACTAGCCGTCTGAACAGTATTCTGACCTCTTACTTAGATGAAGAGTTGGCAGAGCGTGTCAGTGTACACGGTGTACTGATGGATATTTATGGTGTTGGCGTTTTGATTCAGGGAGCAAGTGGAATCGGGAAATCAGAGACGGCTTTGGACTTGGTAGCGCGTAATCACCGTCTCGTTGCTGATGATCGTGTCGATGTTTTCCAAAGAGATGCTTTTACTTTAGCAGGGGAACCTGCGCCAGTCTTACAAAATTTCTTGGAGCTTCGCGGTGTCGGGATTATTGATGTTATGAGCTTGTACGGTGCGCGTGCAGTCAAGGATCAGACGGATATTGATTTAACAATCTACCTTGAACCTTACGAAGTAGGCGGCGAATTTGACCGGTTGGGTAATGGTGTGAAAAATATTATCCTCGCCGATGTTGAGGTGCCACAAATCAAGATTCCTGTAAAAACAGGGCGGAATGTTTCGACTATCATTGAAGCTGCCGTGATGAACTATCGTGCCAAAGACATGGGCTATGATGCAACTGCGCTTTTTGAAGATCGTTTGACACATTTGATTGAGAACAATAGCTAAGGAGTTAAAGTGAACAATTTTCCATATTTAGCAATGAATAAGATTGCTTTAGAGTTGGGGCCTTTTTCCATTCATTGGTATGCGATTTTCATTGTGACAGGTGCTGCCCTTGGTGTCTGGCTTGCTTGTAAAGAAGCACCTCGGCGAGGATTGACCACAGATGATGTAATTGATTTTATCCTCTGGGCCTTCCCCGTCGGTCTTATCGGTGTGCGGGCATATTACGTTGCTTTCCAATGGGATTATTATAGTCAACATCCAAGTGAAATTATCGCTCTTTGGGACGGCGGTGGTGCCATATATGGGGGACTGATTGCGGGAGCAATTGTCCTGTTTGTCTTCTCTTATTATCGGATGATTAATCCTCTGGATTTATTGGATGTGAGTATTCCGGGTGTCCTTATTGGCCAAGCTTTCGGACGTTGGGGAAATTTTGTCAATCAGGAAGCCTATGGTGATGCAGTGAGCAACTTAAATTACCTGCCAACCTTTATTCGGGAGCAAATGTTTATTGATGGAGCTTATCGAATACCAACTTTCCTTTATGAGAGTATCGGAACCTTTTCGGGATTCCTCCTCATTATGATTTTTCGTCATCGTATTCCAGGGCTCAAGCGTGGGGAAATTTTTGCCTTCTATCTTATCTGGTATGGAGCAGTTCGTTTTATTGTGGAAGGTATGCGGACAGACAGTCTGATGTGGGGAGCATTCCGAGTATCACAGGTCTTTTCAGCTTTAATGATTATTGCAGGAATAGCGTTTGTACTTATCAGACGTTTAAAAAAAATTGACTAAGAAAAGAATGTAAAAGTGTATCTTTTGTAGCAAGGCAAAAGATACGCTTTTTTATATTACAAAAAAGTAAGTTTAACTTCATACCAGTACGCGTAAAATAGAAGTACTAAGAGGAGAAGAGGAGCGAAAAATGAAACGTACACTTGCACTTGTGACAACTGTTGGGCTCATCACATTTGGTATTTTTAATATACTCCATCAGCAAACAACGAAGACCGTCCGTACCATTCCCTCGGATACTCTCAGCATCCACAAAACAACTATTCCACTGAAAAAGACAAATAGAGATACACTTGACATTTATACCCCAAATATAACAAAACGAAGCGTTTCACTATATAAAGATAAAGCGCTTGACGAAAGAGGACAAAAAGAAGCGTCTATACAAAAAGGCAAAGATTCCGCAAAATTTTACAGCAAAAGCTACACTTTCATCACTGATCTTGTCAAAGAAGCTGGCAATCTCTCACATAAACTTTTACGATAAAGACGAGTTTTTTCTGAGGAAAAAATAAACAAGGGATAAAGCTAAAAATCCTCCAACACACTGATATGAGTTCCCTAATGACCTAAGGAAAAATTATGTGCCAAATTAGTTTATAAAAAATATTAATTTTGCTATAATAAAGTAAAATTACCGTTTGAATTTAAGCGGTTTCGGAGGTGAAGTATGGGAGAAATTAGTGTACAAAATATAGCCTGGCTGATCATTGCAATTGCTTTTGCAGCTTTAGTTATTTTCTTAATTGTACTTTTAGTTAAAGTTTCAAAAGTTGTTGAGGAGGCCAATCGTACGGTGAAACTCGTTTCTAGTGATGTCGATGTTTTGCTTCACCAAGCGGATGGCTTGATGGCAAAAGCCAATGTTCTTTTAGATGATGTTAATGGAAAAGTTGCAACAATTGACCCTCTCTTCGTTGCAGTAGCAGAGCTTTCAGAGAGCGTTACCGCGGTGAATAAGAGCAGTCGCGACATGGTTGAACGTTTTTCAAGAAAATCGGGAACCGTTGGTCGTTCAGCTTCAACTTTAGTATTGGCTAAAACAGCAAATAAATTTATGAAGAAGAACAAGAAAAAGAAAGTGGAGGATAAATAATATGTCTAAAAAATCAGGATTTTTAGCAGGAGCTTTGATTGGTGCCGCTGCAGCTTTGTTTTTCGCCCCTAAAAAAGGAAGCGAAATGCGTGAAGATGCGAGCAAGATGTACGACGACTTTAAAGATGATCCAGAAGCCGCATTGAACAACTTACGCGATTTTTCGACAGAAAAATTCAATGAAATTAAAGAACGTTTTGATTCAGGTGAAATTTCTGCAGATTCAGCAAAAGATTATTTGACAAGCAAACGTGATTTGATTAAAGAAAAAGTTGACTCAGGTGAACTTTCAAAAGACTCTGTTATTGAATTTTTCAACAGTACGCGCGATGCAATTGTTGATAAAATCAATCAAGCCAAGGAAGACACCGAAGAACTTTTCGATGAAAACGAATCAGAAATTACTGACGAAGTAGTGGAAAAAACTGCTGAGTTTAAAGAAAAGTTGGATGACAGTGCGGATGCAGTCGCGGACAAGGTCGAAGATGTTAAAGAAGATGCTGCAGAAGTAGTGGAAGATAATGTTGACTTTGGTAAAATTTCTGAAGAAGCTGAAGAGCTTGAAAAAAAAGCTAAAGACCTCTCAGGTACAGAGTGGTAAAAGAGATACTGTCTACGGGCAGTTTTTCTTTTTGTAAAAATGTTACAGTGTTTATTTGAGCTTTTGTAAAGAAATTGCGTTATAATAGTTTTATCAAAAATAAAAAATCGGAGGATTTACAATGACTCAAGCTAACTTTGGCGTAGTCGGTATGGCCGTAATGGGTAAAAACTTAGCCCTCAATGTTGAATCACGTGGATATACGGTTGCCTTATTTAATCGTACGACTGCAAAAACAGAAGAAGTTGTAGCTGAACATCCAGATAAAAATTTTGTCTTGACAAAAACAATTGAAGAATTCGTAGCTGCGATTGAAAAACCACGTCGTATCATGCTTATGGTACAAGCTGGTCCAGCAACTGATGCGACAATTCAAGCACTTTTACCACATTTGGATAAAGGGGACATCTTGATTGATGGTGGAAATACACATTTCCCAGATACAATGCGTCGTAATGCAGAGCTTGCAGACTCAGGTATTAACTTTATCGGTACAGGTGTTTCAGGTGGTGAAAAGGGTGCTCTTGAAGGTCCTTCAATCATGCCTGGCGGACAAAAAGAAGCTTATGATTTGATTGCACCAATCTTTGAACAAATCGCAGGTAAAGCACCTCAAGATGGTAAACCATGTGTGGCTTATATGGGTCCTAATGGTGCAGGTCACTATGTGAAAATGGTCCACAATGGTATCGAGTATGGCGATATGCAACTCATTGCGGAATCTTATGATCTTTTGAAACGTGTACTTGGTCTTGATAATGTTGAAATCCAATCGATCTTTGAAGAGTGGAATGAAGGCGAGTTAGACAGCTACCTTATCGAAATCACAAAAGAAGTCCTTAAACGTAAAGATGATCAAGGTACAGACGGTTATATTGTGGATAAAATCCTTGATAAAGCCGGTAATAAAGGTACAGGTAAATGGACGTCACAAAGTTCACTCGACTTGGGTGTTCCATTGCCATTGATTACTGAATCAGTGTTTGCCCGTTTCATCTCAACTTATAAAGACGAACGTGTGAAAGCAAGCTCTATCTTATCAGGTCCAGAAGTGAAATTCTCAGGCGACAAAGCTGAAATTGTCGAAAAAATCCGTCAAGCGCTCTATTTCTCAAAAATTATGAGCTATGCCCAAGGTTTTGCTCAACTTCGTCAAGCTTCTAAGGAATACGATTGGGATCTTCCTTACGGTACAATCGCTCAAATCTGGCGTGCAGGATGTATCATTCGTGCGGAATTCTTGCAAAACATTACAGATGCTTTTGACAAAGATGCTGACCTTGAAAATCTTCTCTTGGATGAATACTTTATCGATATTACAAAACGTTACCAAGCAGCAGTACGTGATGTTGTAAGCCTTGCTGTTCAAGCAGGTATCCCAGTACCAACATTCACAAGTGCAATCAGCTACTATGATAGCTACCGCTCAGCAAACTTGCCAGCGAACCTTATCCAAGCACAACGTGATTACTTCGGTGCCCACACATACGAACGTACAGATATGGATGGAATCTTCCACTATGATTGGTATACAGAAGACTAAGAGGGAAAACCTTGCTGAGTTAAAGTTCATGCTTTTGCAAGAACGAATCAAAAAACTACCAATGTCTTGGTAGTTTTTTAATATTCTTAAGAAAATGACGATTACTTACCACTCAACCCATCGGTAATATGCTCAATATTCCATTGGAGCATATCGTAGTAGGTATCCCCTTTCTGACCTTCGTCAGCAAGAGAGTCAGTAAAAATTTTTGAGTAGATTTTTACACCAGTTTGTCTAGAGACAGATTCCATCGTTTTTGGTGAAACGCTGGTTTCCACAAAGAGTGCTTTGACATTTTTGTCTTTGACAATCGTGTTAATGCGGTTGAGTTGGGCTGGTGTACCTTGGTTATCCGTATTGATTTCCCAGATATATTCAGCTGTCAGGCCATATTGTTTTGAGAAATATTTAAAAGCACCTTCGCTGGTCACTAAGATTCGGTCTTCCTGCGGAATGGTTGCAATCTTAGCTTTTGCTTCTGTGTCAAGCTGTTGCAATTTATCTGTATATGCTTTGAGATTTTTTTGATAATCCTCTTTATGTTGCGGATCTTTCTTTGAAAGCTCTTTTTCGATATTTTGGGCATAGATAATACCATTTTGAATGTCTAGCCAAGCATGCGGGTCTTCTTCACTTTCTTTGCCTTTTTCACTTAAGTGTATGGGGGTAACACCTTGGCTGACCATAAAGGTCGAATCTTCTTTCCGACTGTTTTTAACCAGTTTATCAAACCAGCCCTTTCCAGTTTCCAGATTGAGCCCATTGTAAAAGACAATATCGGCTTTTTCGACAGCTTGAGTGTCATTGGGTTTCGGATCGTACTGATGGGGATCAGTACCACGTGGAACCATGCTATAAACATCAACATGGTCTTTCCCGATATTTTCAGCAATATCGGCAATAATGGAATAAGTGGTTACAACCTTAAGTTTATCTGATGCCTTACTTTCTTCTTTTTTGGGCGAGCATGCTGTAAGAAGTAACAAAAGTGAGGCTAAAATGGTAATTAAAGAGAGTTGTTTGCGGTTCATGATTGAGGTCCTTTCTTAGGATAGCGGATAAATCCGTTGCGAGGGCTGAGGAAGAAGGAGAGAGCAAAGGTGAGTGCTCCAACGATTACAATAGTTGCGCTTGTAGGCAAATCATATTGGAAACTGATAATAACGCCCAAAATACCAAAGAGTACACCTAAGATAGAAGACATCGCGATCATATGTGGCAATTTATTCACCCACAGATAAGAGATTGATGCAGGTATAATAAGCATAGCAACTACAAGTACAATCCCGACTTGTGACAAGGCAGAAATTGTGAAAAGCGTCAGTAAAATCATCAATAAATAGTGATAAAAAGTATTGTTTAAACCATAAGCTTTAGACATAGTTGGATCAAAGGAAGTAATAAGCAACTCCTTGAAGAAGAGTTTGACTATCAGAACAACAGCAACTAATAATACGAGAGACTGAATAAGCTCTTGTGGTGTAACGGCAAGGATATTTCCAAAAAGTATATGGTTAAGATCTGCACCACTTTCAGCTTTTGTAATTAATATGATTCCTAGAGCAAAGAAGCTACTTAGGATGATACCAATCGAAGCATCTGTCTTCAAATTACTGTGTTTGATGATAAATTGAATCAGAATTGCGCCTAAAATTCCAGATACTGTTGCGCCAATCAAAACATTTATCCCTAGCATATAAGAAATAGCAACACCTGGTAAGACAGCATGAGATAAAGCATCACCCATGAGAGAAAGACGTCTTAAAACGATAAAACTTCCTAAAATCCCAGAGATGATTCCGAGTAAAATCGAAGCGATAAAAGCACTTAGCATAGTTACAGTAAGGCCGGTTACATCTGAAAGAAAAAATAAAATATCCACTGTGACTTAGCCCTCACTTTCCTTGATGATGATATCGCCTAGGGCTTCACCGTAAGCTTTTTGCAGATTTTCATTAGTGAAACATTGGGCTGTATAGTCAGCGCCAACTAGTTTTTTATTAAGAATAATTAGATAATCAAAATACGCTTTAACATTATGAAGATTGTGGTGAACGATGATAATCGTTTTACCGTCCCGTCGTAACTCCTCAAGTATATTAATAATGATTTTTTCGCTCATCATATCGATACCAACGAAAGGTTCGTCTAAAAAGTAATAGTCAGCTTCTTGCGCCAATGCACGAGCGATGAAAACACGTTGCAACTGCCCACCAGACAAAGCGCTAAGCTGACGATCTTTAAAATCGTCCAACCCAAGTTTATGAAGTGCATGTTCCGCTTTTTGTCTTTCTTTTTTACGGGGCTTTTGAAAGAGTTTTAAGTTGGGATACGTACCTGTCAAAACCGTATCAAAGACCGTGATTGGAAAACTGAGATCAATTTCACTACGTTGTGCAACATAAGCAATCTTTCTCTTGAAATTCTTGAGTGGAGTTTCATTGATGGTGACAGTACCGGATCTAGTCGGGATCATCTCTAAGATGCTTTTCATCAAAGTTGACTTGCCCGCACCATTAGGTCCGATAACTCCTGTACAGGAGCCTTCAGGTATGAGCAGTGATATATTTTCTAAGGCAAGGTTGCCTTTATACTCGACGGATAAATTTGAAATTTTTAACATTATTTCCCTTGTTTTTAAAGTTCACAGTAAGCTACTGTTGGCGCCCAAAATTTAGTTTGGTGTCGATAGCGTTATTTGAGTTTTGAAAATTTGGGTATATAAAAATAAGCTTCATACTGAGAGGAGTGTGAGAGATATATAGGATAACATTTCTTTCTATAAATTTTGTTTTCTTCCTGCTCTGTCTTAGCACTCAACGGAAGGGCATTAATTCTAAAAAGTAAAAAAGAATTTGTTGTATGAAGTGTTAGTTATTATTTTACAGTATGGGCTAAATAAAGTCAAATTATTTATAGGGCGACCTATAAAAATACAAAATAAAAAACTAAGGCTTGCCTTAGTTCTATTATTTGTATTTAAAGACTTTTGAGCTTACCGCGGAATTCATCAATAGATTTATAGCCTTTTTTATCCATGATTTCTTGAAGTTCTCTAATGATTCTTGGGAAAATCTCTGGACCTTCTTTGTGGAGGGCGGTCCCAATTTGGAGCATGCTTGCACCACAGAGAAGATGTTCAAAAGCATCTTGTCCTGTTTCGATACCACCTGTTCCGATGATTTGTATTTCTGGTTTAAGACGAGTATAGAAGGCACGGACATTCGCCAGGGCAGTTGGTTTGATGTATTGACCTCCAAGACCACCGAACCCTTCTTTGGGTTTAATTACAACAGCCTCCTCTTCCGTATCGATATAGAGGGCATTTCCGACACTATTGACAGAATTGACGTATGTGAGGGGGAACTTATTAAGAATCTCAGCCATTTGATCGAAATGTGCTAAGTCAAAGTATGGAGGAAGCTTTACACCCAAAGGTTTCTTGAAGAAAGCAAATACTTTTTCTAAGAGTTGCTCTGTTGCTTGGAAATCATAGGCTAGTTGAGGTTTACCAGGTACAT
The DNA here is from genome assembly GCF_018403745.1 of Lactococcus formosensis. Classification (GTDB taxonomy): domain Bacteria; phylum Bacillota; class Bacilli; order Lactobacillales; family Streptococcaceae; genus Lactococcus; species Lactococcus formosensis. The sequence continues at coordinate 25,388 of NZ_BOVP01000003.1, forward strand.
TTGGACATGAGAGGTTCAGTTCAGTAATACCTGAAAATGCGCTTTTTTGAATGTTACCCAACATTTCAAGATTCTCTTCAGGGCTCATACCAGCAATAGAGAAAAAGATTGGGGTGTCTTGATTTTGTTGCACTTCCAAAACATAATCTAAGTAATAGCGGAAGCCTAGATTAGGAAGACCCATAGAGTTTATACTCCCCAAAGCTAAGTCGACATAACGAGGAGAAGGATTACCTTCTCTTTTTTCCAAGGTACAGCTTTTAGTGATGTAAGCTCCTGCATCAGATTTTTCTAAGTCTTGCAAATCCTTGATAGACATACAATGCACCCCCGATGCATTCATAAAAGGATTGGCAAATTTAGCGTTAGCAAAAGTTGTTTCTTGTTTCAAGTCTTTAAAACCTCTTTCATAATTTTTACTATTCTACCACGATTAGAGGAGAAGTCAAATGATTAAGCTTAAATATCATGAAAAGTATTTTATTTTGTTTTACAACTAATATGTGTTACTATATAGTTGTACTTAGTAATACATATTAGGAGTTGTAATGGAAAACAATACAGAGATGCTCAAGGGCGTTTTAGAAGGCTGTGTCTTACAAATCATCAGCCAAGGTGAAACATATGGCTATGCTATCACACAACAATTAAAAGAGTTGGGATTTACTGATGTCGCAGAAGGCACAGTATATACGATAACTTCTCGGCTTGAGCGCCAAAACTTACTGGAGACAGAAAAAAAAGCCTCAGAAAAAGGCCCGGCACGTAAGTTTTTTAAGTTGAATACTGCGGGAAAAGAGGAACTGGCAGCTTTTTGGTTACGTTGGGATTTTATCTCAGAAAAGCTTTATGAGATAAGGAATAAGGAGAAATGATGAATTTTTGGGAGAGAATAACAGGAAGAGATATGACTGTGGCAAGGGCAGACTTTGCAGAAAGAGTGAAACGTCTGCCAGAGAGTTACCAAAGCATATGGGCAGAGCTTGACGAAGAAATCCAGAGATATAGTGATTTGACAGGGAGAAATCTAATCCCTATCATGAGTAGCTTACTTGAATTTTTTGAAGAAACGTCATTCGATTACGAAGATGTATCAGCTGTGATTGGGGACGATAAGGAAGCTTTTGTTGCAGAACTGTTTGATCAGCGACGTCCTATACCCAATAAATCCTACCGGGACAAGTGCCGCGAGCAACTTAATCGTAATGTAGCGAAAAAATTAGGGAGACAATAGAATGAAACTCAAGGAGATCATTGAAGAAAAAAAAGAATGGCACGCTCTGCAAAATGCAGTGAAAGAACTACCGAAAGATTATGGGCTTGTTTATAAGGAGATTCAGAGATACTTTTTGAAGATTGGTGTATCTGATCTTCAGATTTTTGGAGAATTACTTGAAATTTTCGAAGACGGGGTGATGCGTAACCAAAAAGTTCTTGACGTTACAGGAAAAGATGTTGCTGCTTTTAGTGACAGTTTGCTCGACCAAGAAGAGAATTTTGAGCAATAAAAAATGCGTGCTACTTAAGGGTAGGACGCATTTTTTATTAATGAGCGATACGTTTACGGTTTGCTTTTTTACGACTTTCTTGTGCAAATTCCCATTTGTGTTCAATAGGATCAACAACACGTTTTTTATAGATTGCACCTGCAGTAAACAAAGCAGCCAAAGTTACAATGTTACCAGCAACGAAACCTGTGATGAGATTTTTATTCATAGATACACCTCCAAGAGTAAATTTAGTATGTTTTAACGTGCAAGGCGTTTACGTTTTGCACGTTTTTGGTTTTCTGTAAATGTGTCTTCTTTGAAGTTAGGATGCATTTCAGCATCAATCAATCCTTTATGTTTAGCAACCATGACGGCAGTACCGGCAACAGTAATTTCAATGGCTTTACCTATAAGATAGCCCTTAAGATATTTATTCATGCTTTCCTCCTTATTGTCTACAATAATCCTATGTTACTTTGATAAACTTATAAAATTATTATAACACTTGTAGGGCTTTATACCCAATATTTTAAGTTTCTTTTATTAGAAAGTATACTAAATATTTGAAAGTGTCAAAAATTATTGTTATCTTAACAGTAGAGACAATAAAGGTGAAAATATAGAGAAAAAGAGGCAATCATGAATAAGAAATGGCTGAAGACAGGAAGTGCTTTACTTGCGCTTGGAATAGTTTTCGGAGCAGCCAGCCTACTGGTGAACACAACAGAAAAAGAAAATACGACGACTTCAATGAATACTTATATTCGAAGTACAGCTGCTAAAGAAATAGAGATTGAGACAAAGAAGGAGGAGCAAGGCTATCATATCCTGATGAATTATCCCAAAACAAAAAATGCAGCGATTAATCAAAAGTTGGAAGCATTTTCTAATGAAGAAGTGTCTTCTTTTAAAGAACGTACGCCAGAGAATGATACCGCTGAGAAGGGGGCCTTATTTCAATCCTTTGAAACTTATCGGTTTTCCCCAGATATCGTGAGTTTTAAATTTAATGTGATGCGAAAAACCAATGCGCGTGTCCAAGCAGAAAACCTAGTCGTCACTAAAACTTATGATTTGAAAGAAAATAAAGAGTTACAGCTCTCTGATTTATTTCAAGATAAGGAAGATCTCAGCAGTATCGCACAAAATATATATGAGAAGATGTTGAAGATCCAAGAGAATTCAAGTCAAAGAACCAAGCAAGTATTAAGTGCAGGTTTGAGACCGACAGAGAAAAATTTTGATGCCTTTGTTTTGGATAAAAAATGTCTGGATTTCTTTTTGAGACCTGGTCAAGTCAACAGTAGCAGAGACTTATATACCAAGGTTTCAGTGCCACTGAGTGAGCTCGGAGAGATTATCAAACCACAATTTTTAGTGGGAGATTTAAAAGAAGAAGCTCAAAATTCGAAAGTAAAAATACCTTCCGCTCAGCAAGTGAAAAGCAAGTCACTGGCTCATAAGAAATTAGTTGCTTTAACTTTTGATGATGGACCAGATCCACAAACGACACCACGTTTGCTTTCCATTTTAAAGAATGAAAATGTACCTGCAACATTTTTTGTCCTGGGAAACCGTCTTGAACTGTATCCAGAATTAGTTAAAAAGGAACATGCTTTAGGATATCAAGTAGGTTCTCATACTTATAATCATGAGAATTTACCTCAGTTGCCAGTAAAACAAGCACAAGATGAAATCACAAAGACTTCAGATTTGATGCAAAAGACAGTGGGCATTCGGCCTCAGGGCTTACGTCCCCCTTATGGAGCTACAACTCCTCAAATCAATGAAATGGCACAAACTCCTATTATTCAGTGGAGCGTGGATTCTCTAGATTGGGAAAGTAAAAATGTAGACCAAATTGAGCAAGTTGTTATGAGCGAAGTTTATGACGGTTCCATTATTCTTATGCATGACATTTACGATACATCCGTCGATGGAGCAGCGAGAGTTATTCAAAAATTAAAAAGTCAAGGCTATACATTCGTCACAGTCAATCAACTGCTTCAAGCAAGGGGACATCTTGAAGATTCACACGTTTATTATAATGCAACACGATAAATAAAATCCTCATGTATAAGATGAGGATTTTTATATAGATTTATATAGATAAGAGAGTTCTTAAACGGAAAAATGTTATAATAGGAAAATATACTTTTATACATAGGAAAAGAAAGATATAAAATCAATAGAAAACAATATATGAAAAAAAATAAGGTAATAGTTGTGGTTGGACCAACAGCTGTAGGTAAAACAGCTTTGGGGATTCAGTTGGCTCAAGTTTTTGATGGTGAGATTATTTCAGGCGATTCGCAACAAGTATATCGTGGGCTTGATATTGGTACGGCTAAAGCAAGCCCAGAAGAACAGGCTGCAGCAGTGCATCATTTAATTGATGTACGAGATGTAAACGAGAATTATTCTGCCTTTGACTTTGTTCAAGAAGCTACCGTTTGTATAGAAAAAATTATTTCTCGAGGTAAGCTTCCAATTATTGTTGGTGGAACGGGACTTTATATTCAGAGTCTTGTTGAGGGCTATCACCTGGGAGGGCAAGAAAATCATGAGGCAATGATGGAACTTCGTCGAAGTTTAGAAGAGCTTTCTGATGAAGAGCTGTTTGCGCGTGTGCCACAAAATATTCCAGAAATTAATCGGAGAAGAGCGATGCGCTTTCTTGAGCTAGAAACTTTTGGTACAGGTGAAAATCAAGCATCTGACTATGAGTTTTGTATCCTCGGCCTGAATGCTGAAAGAACAACACTCTATGATCGAATAAATTACCGAGTGGATAATATGTTGAATTATGGACTACTTGAAGAAGCAAAAGGTTTATTTGAAAAATACCCAGAGGTTCAAGCTGCAAAAGGAATTGGCTATAAAGAATTTTTCCCGTATTTCTCAGGGGAAATTTCACTTGAAGAGGCAGTGGAGCTTGTAAAAAGAAATTCACGAAGATATGCTAAACGTCAATTGACTTGGTTCCGCAACCGGATGAATGTCAATTTTTATGATGTCTTTGCTGAAGATTATCCAGAAAATGCTATAATATGTGCAAAAGAATTTTTAAATATGGAGGAAAAAAGTGAAAAATAAGGAATATATTGATTTAGGTTTGAAATACGGAGGCTATATGGCTCAAGACCGTGTCTTTTTAGAAAATCGTTTAGCAAATTTAAACGATGAAAAAGAAAAAATGCTGTTGGTTACTCCACCTTCAAGTGTAATCAATGCTTATTTTGCAGAACTTTATCAAAAACGCTCTCCACAAGATGCTACAGACTATTTCTTTGCTCTGTCACGTGATTTGGATATGTTTCAAACTCAGCCGAATTTTCACCTTGAAGGAAAAGAAGGAACAGAAAACTTCCGATTCATGCGCTTAAATATTTCAGGGAAAGCTTTTGGCTTTTGCTACCGTAATGCAGAGGAAGAAGCAATTGTCTTTAGTGAGTTTCCTTTGAAAATTACAACACAAATTATTTATGAAGTTGCACAGATTTTTCCACATTATGTTTTGAAACAAGAAGACAATTATATCATCATGAAAAAAGCGAATTTTGAAGGTGCATTCACTGATGTACAAGAATTATCCGACTTAACAACTGCTGACGAAAATGATGATTATATTCGTTTGACAGGCTATAATTTTGAAGATTTAGTCCTTCAAGCTGAAAAAATTCGTTATATTCACCCTCTCCTTTATCAAGCAGAACAAAATAAATGCTTTATGTACATTTCTAAAGGACTTTGATTGGAATATTCTAAAGAATAAAGTATAATTAAAGGAAAGGAGAGTTTTATGTTAACAGTTTCACTTATTATTACAGTCCTCGTTATTATCATCATCTTGGCGAGTGCAGGAACATTGTTTTATGTTATTAAACAACAAACGGTTGCAATCATAGAACGCTTTGGGAAGTACCAAACGACTTCTTCAGCGGGTTTCCATGTAAAATTACCTTGGGGAATTGATCGTGTTGCCGCACGTATTCAACTGCGTCTTTTGCAAAACGAAATGACTGTTGAAACGAAAACAAAAGATAATGTTTTTGTGACCATGAACATTGCAACGCAATATCGTGTCAATGAAGAAAACATTAAAGATGCTTACTATAAACTGATGAACCCTTCTGAGCAAATTCAAGCTTATATTGAGGATGCCCTTCGTTCTGCTGTGCCTAAGTTGACTTTGGATGAAGTTTTCGAGAAGAAAGATGAAATTGCTTTGGAAGTGCAACATCAAGTGGCTGAGGAAATGACAACTTACGGTTATATTATTGTCAAAACCTTGATCACACGTGTAGAGCCTGATGCCGAAGTTAAGCAATCAATGAATGAAATTAATGCAGCTCAACGTAAGCAAGATGCATCACAGATGCTTGCAAATGCTGAAAAAATAAAAATCGTAACTTCTGCAGAAGCCGAAGCAGAAAAAGATCGCTTGCGTGGTGTGGGTATTGCTGAGCAACGTAAAGCCATCGTTGACGGGCTTGCCCAACAAATTATCGAAATTAAGAATACTGGGGCAAGCTTAACAGAAGACCAAATTATGTCTATTCTTTTAACTAACCAATACCTTGATACGCTTAATCAATTTGCTGATGCCGGAAATTCTACGATTTTCCTTCCAGCCAGTGCAGATGGTATAGAAGATATGCGTACACAAATCTTGAGCGCATTGAAAGCAAAATAAAAAAGTCGTCTGCGGACGACTTTTTTGTTACAACTATAGCCTTAATGATTTAGTGACAAATTGGAATCTTTCAAAACTTGAGTTCAACAGTCGAAAGCAACGCCACTCAATTCAACAGGAAATCTTATAGCTCATCACTTACTTTTTTCGGTGAAGAAGTTGGAGATTATACAGATGGTTAAAACTAACAAAAATACAATGTTTTATGCAAGTATCTCAAGAAAAAGGATGAATGAAGTTGAACAATCAGTAAATACAAAACTCAGTTAAAAAATAAATTATTGTTGACATAAGAAATATTTGTGGTATAATAGAGAAGTTGAAAAGCAGAAGCACCCGCTTCTCGCCTGAGTGGTAATAGCCCTGGGCAACAAAATGGAATTATTCACAAAACGAATGTTTTCATTAGCGGGGCGCATTATGCGTTCCGCTTTTGTTTTTCTAAAAAATTTTTTAGAAGGAGAATAGACATAGCAAAGCAAGACAACAGAAAACCTTTGATGAACGGTCAAATCCGTTCACGCGAAGTACGTCTTATCGGTGCTGAAGGCGAACAACTTGGTGTTACACCTACAGCTGTTGCACTTACTCAGGCCGAGGACCTTAACATGGATTTGGTTTTGATTTCAAATCAAGAACCACCAGTTGCCAAAATCATGGATTACACTAAATTCATGTTTGAGCAAAAGAAAAAGCAAAAAGAAGCTAAGAAGAAACAGGCAACTGTTACTTTGAAAGAAGTTCGTTTGAGTCCAGTCATTGATAAAAATGACTTCAATACAAAACTTCGTCAAGCAACTAAGTTCCTTGAAAAAGGAGACAAAGTTAAAGTTTCGATTCGCTTTAAAGGTCGTATGATTACTCACCAAGATGTGGGTCGTCAAGTAATGGATGAATTTGCTGAAGCAGTGAAAGACATCGCTGTGGTAGAGCAAAAAGCCAAAATGGATGGTCGTCAAATGTTCTTACAATTGGCACCAATCAAAAAGAACTAAGTTCTTATTATTAACCAAGGAGAATTAAAATGCCAAAACAAAAAACTCACCGCGCATCAGCTAAACGTTTCAAACGTACTGGTAATGGCGGTCTTAAACGCTTCCGCGCTTACACTTCACACCGTATGCACGGTAAAACTGTAAAACAACGTCGTCAACTCCGTAAAGGCCGTATGGTTTCAGCAGGTGACTTCAAACGTATCCGTCGTATGGTTGCGAACATGCGTTAATAACAGTCCTGTGGACTGTTATGTATGAGAGCAATTGACGCGTAGGCGGAAGCCGTACAAGGAAGAACATGCGTTAATAACAGTCCTGTGGACTGTTATGCATGAGAGCAATTGACGCGTAGGCGGAAGCCGTACAAGGAAGAACATGCGTTAATAACAGTCCTGTGGACTGTTAGGCATGAGAGCAATTGTTATCCCCAATAACTTTCCACGACTGATTAACTCATAAGCACTATATAAGACTTATAGGATTTCACTCGAAATCAATCAACCATTTAAATTAACTGTCGATGACAGGATAAAAATTTTCTAAGAAACAAGGAGAACACACATGGCACGTGTTAAAAATAGCGTTGCAACTCGCAAACGCCGTAAACGTATTTTAAAACTCGCTAAAGGTTACTACGGTTCTAAACACCGTCTTTTCAAGACAGCTAAAGAACAAGTAATGAACTCATACTACTACGCATTCCGCGACCGTCGTCAAAAGAAACGCGACTTCCGTAAATTGTGGATTGCACGTATCAATGCAGCTGCTCGTATGAACGGTCTTTCATACAGCAAAATGATGCACGGTTTGAAATTGGCTGAAATCGAAATCAACCGTAAAATGCTTGCTGACATCGCTATTGCAGATGCAGCTGCTTTCACAGCTCTTGCTGAAGAAGCTAAAAAAGCATTGGCTAAATAATTTAAAAAAACTTCCTTTTGGAAGTTTTTTTGTTTATAAAATAGAAGACAATCTGTTATACTATGGCTATGAAGTTAATCGCTTACAATGATACCTATAAACAAGCAGTTATTGATTTGATACTTTCTATTCAGAAGGATGAATTTGGAGTCGGTGTTGACTTGGCAGATCAACCCGACTTGCAAGATATTCATGCACATTACAGCCAATTTTGGCTTGCTGTTGATGAAGAGAAGGGAGTTGTTGGGACACTTGGTATTGTCAAGTTTAATGCACAGCAAGCTGTTCTGAAAAAAATGTTTGTCAATGTTGAATATAGAGGGAAGTCTGTTGCACAGCTTCTTTTGGATAATTTGTTTGAATATTGTCGCATAGAGGATATCAAAGAAATTTATCTTGGAACTGTTGAACAATTCAAAGCGGCACATCGTTTTTATGAAAAAAATGACTTTATATTAATCAATGAAAAAATGCTGCCTGAGGACATGCCAAGAATGGAGGTGGACACGATATTTTATGAAAAAATATCACGAAATTAAAAAATCGAAATGTAACCGCATACCTTGTGTAAAAAGCCTTTTAGCTTGTTTTTCACTTGAAATAAGGGCGGAAAAATAGTAAAATCATAGTGTATTAAAAAGTGCAAAAAGCACTTAAAACAATAAGGAGATAAAAATGTCAATTATTACTGATGTTTATGCTCGCGAAGTCCTTGACTCACGCGGTAACCCAACAATCGAAGTTGAAGTTTACACTGAAGACGGTGCATTCGGACGCGGTATGGTACCTTCAGGTGCTTCAACTGGTGAACACGAAGCTGTTGAACTCCGTGACGGTGACAAATCTCGTTACCTCGGTCTTGGTACTCAAAAAGCTGTTGACAACGTAAACAACGTAATCGCTGAAGCTATCATCGGCTACGAAGTTACTGAACAACAAGCTATCGACCGTGCAATGATCGCTCTTGACGGTACAGAAAACAAAGGTAAATTGGGCGCTAACGCTATCCTTGGTGTTTCTATCGCTGTTGCTCGTGCAGCTGCTGATGAACTTGGCGTTCCACTTTACAACTACCTTGGCGGATTCAACGCTAAAGTATTGCCAACACCAATGATGAACATCATCAATGGTGGTTCTCACTCAGACGCTCCAATCGCTTTCCAAGAATTCATGATCGTACCAGTTGGTGCACCTACATTCAAAGAAGCGCTTCGTTGGGGTGCTGAAATCTTCCACGCATTGAAGAAAATCCTTAAAGCTCGTGGTCTTGAAACTTCAGTTGGTGACGAAGGTGGATTTGCTCCACGTTTCGAAGGTACTGAAGATGGTGTAGAAACTATCCTTAAAGCTATCGAAGCTGCTGGCTACGAAGCTGGTGAAAACGGCGTTATGATCGGTTTCGACTGTGCTTCTTCAGAATTCTACGAAGATGGCGTTTACAACTACGCTAAATTCGAAGGTGAAGGTGGTGCTAAACGTACTGCTGCAGAACAAATCGATTACCTTGAAGAATTGGTTAACAAATACCCAATCATCACTATCGAAGATGGTATGGACGAAAACGACTGGGATGGTTGGAAAGCCCTCACAGAACGTTTGGGTAACAAAGTTCAACTCGTTGGTGACGACTTCTTCGTTACAAACACTTCTTACTTGGCACGTGGTATCAAAGAAGAAGCTGCGAACGCTATCTTGATCAAAGTTAACCAAATCGGTACTTTGACTGAAACATTTGAAGCAATTGAAATGGCTAAAGAAGCTGGTTACACAGCTATCGTTTCTCACCGTTCAGGTGAAACTGAAGATTCAACAATCTCAGATATCGCCGTTGCTACAAATGCTGGCCAAATCAAAACTGGTTCACTTTCACGTACAGACCGTATGGCTAAATACAACCAATTGCTTCGTATCGAAGATCAATTGGGTGAAGTTGCCGTTTACAAAGGTCTTAACGCATTCTACAACCTTAAAAAATAAGGTTTAGATGGTTCTATTTAGTAAAATATTACCTTGATAGATGCCTCTCTTATGTTTAAACACAAACATAAGAGAGGCATTTTTTTGTGCAATAGAACTGATGAAGCAACTGAAAGCATTACAACATAAATGTGATTTTGGTGAAGTAAAAGCTAATGCTATTGATTATGTATTGTATGTACTATAATATCTTTATTTGTGTCAAGAGGATCTTGTTCGATTTTATTTTTAGTGTTGGAAACATTGAGGAGATGTATAAAAATCTTCTCAATTGAGTTTAACGCTTCCTATTAATCTATTTACAAGTGCAGAAATGGAGAGATTATTCATCAAAAAAGAGCTAAATTATTTTAGCTCTTTTTTATATGTTAATAATTATTTTAATCACGAACTACAATAATTAGTTTGAAGTTGATCAACCAATAACTTTTTTTACTATTATCTATAATTCCGCAATACTTCGAATCTTAATATTCTACTATTGGTATAGATAATTGTAAAACATTTAATAATTTTTTAGAGAGTTATTTTACCCTAATTTTCTATAAAAAGAGGGGAGAAACTGTCGAATGTTATCAGAATTAAATCCTATAAGTAATTTAGAATCATCTATAATAATAGGGGACTTGAGCAACCCAGGGTTTCCAATGATGTAATTTATATATTCATCAAATGTCATATTATATATTGTGTCATCACTCTCACCAGATATAGTTCCTTTTTTAACTATGTCCATAAACCCTTGATCAGATAATTTTAAGATATGAAGTAATTCTTGTTTGGAGATATATCTTATGTTTTTTAAATGAACTTCAATACCTCTAGATGTAAACCAGCTAGCTGCTTTCTTATTAGTTAAATCAGTTTTATCATAAAAAAGTGTGATCATATTATACCTGTTAATCTGTAACTTATATTTATTTTTCTTTATATGGGTATTCAAAAATATTTTAACATTTATGAAGTGTGCTTAGGTATCACAAATGCGTTTGTTTTCTACCTAAAAAAAATATTTAGGTTATTATATTTTTTTTATAATGAATAAAGTACAAAAAAGAAAGGAGTTTTAGCATGAAAATTTCTCAAAAATTTGTTTGTATCTTACTTTTGGGATTATTAATATTTGCATCTGCAAATACAGTTTCCTCAGATCAAAATAAAGGAGATATAGGAAAGGATAGCATATTAAATAATGATTCTGAACTCTGTAAATTTCTTTTTTATGATAATAAAGGTACCTCTATAAAGGTAGTTTTTCCAGAAGAATTAATAAATATAATTGATATTGAAAAAACAGTTGAAAGTAATAATGAAGTAAGTTGGAGTGATACAGAGCAGATCTTTATTTTAAATGAAGAACATAATGGGACTTTTAAAATATGGTTTAAAGAAAGAATAACAAAAGACTATATAATACAAGTTATTGATAAAGAGAATAAGGAATCTTTTAAGTTAAAAAAAGACGAAGTTCAAATATGTAAGGATGTATTAGACACGGAAGAGCTTAAAGATAAGAAAACTGATAGTGATACAGCGTTAGAAGAAATAAATAGTGAAACCTCAGATAATTCTAAGTCCACAGGCAAGCAAGAAGATGGAGTTTCAGAAGTACAAGAAAATAAAAAAAGAGAACACACTGTTTCTCAAAATAAAGAAATAACATCCACTGATCGAAAAAGTCAGAACTTATCAAGTCTTATTGAGAGTGATGAAAGAAATGGCTGGTCAATAAAGAAAACAGGATTAAATAATTGGAAGCTCAAGTCTGGTAGTACATTAGAATATGGATTTGGTAAATCTTCTAATATATTTACTAATACAGTCCAATTGAAAGATAGTAATGGAAATATAATAAACTATAGGTCAACTAATGATACAGGAAATTATAAGGGAATCAGAATATACACCAATCAAGCAGATTTAATTGGTAGTAGTATTAAGGAACTACCTACAGTAAAAATTAATACAGTATTGGAAAAAAATGGAGAAGTTAGAGCATATGGTGAAATGTCACTAAAAACGAATGCTGTATGGACATACCAATTTTTAGTTACCGTAACACTTACTCCCAACAATGAGAAACAGAATATTAATATTAATTATAATTTTATTCGAGTAGATCAACCAATTTCAGATTTAAAGCCCTTTAAAGAACCATTTTATATATTGACAGATATAGAACTCAATAATCATTCAATAGGGAAGGGCTATTATATTGGTGAAAATAAAGGAATCTTCTTTAGAGATGAGAGCTATCAAGTTAATTTAACACCAAGTGGTTCAAATTCATTTCAAAGTTGGGATGTTGGGGAGGATAGTCACATTGATTGGAGTATTGGTATTCATTGGCCCTTGAGGCCGTCTGATCCTTCGGACTTTTTTAAAGGTGGTGTAGGAAAAGAAAAAGAGAATGGAAACCCGAGTCAATTAATTGGGAATTATAATGCAACTGTTGCAATGAAATGGGACTCAGAAAAAATTCAGCCAGGTAAAAATAGAGAAATATCATATGATATTATGCTGGATTCTCTTGTTAAACCAGAAATAAAAGTTAATAGTTACAAGAATATCTTAAGAAAAAATGAAAATTTAGATTTATCTGGGGCTGCAAAGGGAAGTGTTTCTCTTTTTTATAGAATAGACGATGGAAAAAGTCAAAAAATTAATATAAACTCTGATAAAGATTGGTTGCTTAGTTTACCAGTAGGCGACTTAGATCGTGGAAAACATTATATTACGTTAGTATCTCAAAATGAAAGAGATATAAATAGTGACGAAGTAAAATTACCTTTTAGAATAGTAGATGAGGAAGATAAGTGGATTATTGATACAGAGGTTCAAGCTATCAAAGGGGACTTGGATAATCTTCACTTAGGAGATGAGCTTCAATATACAATTACCTTGGAAACTTTAAATCTAGATAACGACATTATTAATCATATCAATTGGGAATATGATATATCAAACTCTTTAGAAGTAGTTAATAACCAAGTGCTATTTTCAGATAGGGTAAGTAAAGATAAGGTACTCTCCTTACAAAACAATAAAATAAATACAGGCGACTTTGTAATTGGTAGGACTGACACTGCAAAGTTAAAGTTTAATGCAGTTCTAGGTAAAAAAGCTTACGGAGTAAGAGTTAGTGATATAAGTAATTACTCTATAGTTAAAAATAGAGAAAATAAAAAAATTACAGAAGATACGTATGCTTTAACTGGTAATCAAATAATAAAAAACCATCCCCAACTCAGTTCCGTAACTGAAATAAGTAGTTCAAATAAAGATAATAGTTTAGAACAAGATAAAGAGTTTTATTTAACTACAAAAATAAAAAATAATGCTATTAATTATAACTTGGAAGATGATGAATCAGGAAATGTTGAAAACCTCATATATACAATAGATAAATTAGAAGGCCTTCAATATAATGAAGTTCAGATAAGTAAAAATGGAAAAATTGTCGGAGACGATGTCGCCTCTGTTGAAATACAAACATCCGCTACTAAACAAGAAGGAAATGAAGTATATATAAAATTTAATAAACCATTTACTCCTCAAGATGAGTTTGATATTAAGATAACAGGAAAAATTTCTGATATAGAGTCTCTTTCACCCAAAGATATAATCAATTTAAAATTAAATGGAAGAGTTGGTGCAACAAATAATGAAGAAACGATAAATTATACTGAGAAGATTCATTTACCTAAATTAGTTCCTAAGGGGAAAGTATGGATAGATTCTGTTAAAGATTCTATTAATTTAGGAGAAATAAAAAGGAGGAAAGAAGAACAAAAAGTATACACTAATGAATTAAAGGTAGATATTAAAGATACAAGATCAGATAATCAGAATTGGAAGTTATCTGTGAGTGCCCATCTCACTTCTGTAAGTAATAGTCAGGATGAGCTTCCTATATATTATGAGAACAATTCATTAAAAAATAGTGTTGAGATTATGGGTAAGGGAGATCAACATTTAGACTTTAGTAAAAAAATATACACAATCATTAGTCCAGGTAGTGCTAATGGTAGGTATGAAGGTGTAATAAACTGGGAATTGAAGGATACACCCTAAAAACGATAAATATTGTGTCGGACAGACATAATTTTATATAAAACAAAAAGAAGGATGGTTTGATTATGAAATCAAATAAATTTATGAAAATTAGTAGTGTAGCAGCTTTAGCTTTGGTATTTGGAGGAACATATTACCAAGTTTCTGCTGAAGAAAATGAGGAAGCGCCAAATGTATTAACAACTAAACAAACAGTTATTGGTACAGATATAAAGGGAGGTGATATCACGCTTGACGCCTTTGGGTCTGCTTTTACATTTGAGTTTAATCTAAATGATGCAAAAACCGGTGCAAAAAGTGAGAAAGAACTACAAGCCATTGCAGGGAATTCAAGTGACCCAGAGTCAAAAGGAAGAGATAGTTTTTCAGGACAAATTACTGACTTGAGAGGAGTAGACAGTAAATGGAAATTAGTTGCTTCATTAGATAAGTTTAAAGAATTTGGGAATAAAGATAGTATCAACTCAAGCAACGTTTCTTTTAAACTTAACGGAGAAGTGAAGACATTAAAACCAGATGGACAAAGTGTAGAGATGCTTAATGGTGGTGGTGAAGGAGCTCTCGATACGGAGGTAAATGTTACCAACACTACAATGAATATAGTTGTGGAACATGCACACAAAAATTTCTACCAATCAAATATTAATTGGGAACTTCAAGATACTCCAGAAGTATAAAAATTTCCTATACCTATATAAGAAGTAAAAATAAAAGTAAATCAGTTTTATTATTGATTTATTTTTATTTATAGAAAGATGTTAATAATGTTAAATAGCAAATCGAATAGAATATCTATGTTAATTATATTAATAATAATTGGATCTTTTGTTTTTAATAGTCAAGAAGTAAAAGCAGACGGGATGAACTTTACTGTAAACGCGCTTTTGCCTGAAAACCAAATGAGTGAGGCAACGTATTTTGATTTACTGGTTATTCCGAAGCAGGAGCAAGATATTCAGATTGAGTTAGAAAATAGTACAGATCAACTTATTGATATTGAAGTAACTCCTAGAAATGCATATACAAATGATAACGGTGTGATAAGTTATGATAAAGACAATATTAAGTTGTCTAATGATGCTCCACTTAAATTTACAGACTTAGTATCAGGAAAGCAGACTGTAAAATTAAAGCCTTTCGAAAAAACAATAGCTTC
This sequence comes from Lactococcus formosensis, assembly GCF_018403745.1. Lineage (GTDB taxonomy): Bacteria > Bacillota > Bacilli > Lactobacillales > Streptococcaceae > Lactococcus > Lactococcus formosensis. The sequence continues at coordinate 40,697 of NZ_BOVP01000003.1, forward strand.
GTTTAATCTAAAAATTCCTGATATAAAATATAAAGGATATGTTTTAGGAGCTTTCTCTATAAAAGAAAAAGAAGAACACACAGGGGAAAATAAGGGTCAATCCGTTTCTATAAGCAATAAGTTTTCTTACACATTAGGTGTAAAGTTAAGTGAAGAGAGGCAAAATGTAGTTCCTCAACTAAGTTTTACAAGCGTAAGTCCCGAAAATTATCTTAATAAACCCAGCATTGTAAATACAGTATTAAATAATACTCCTGTAATTGCTAAAAATTTAGATTTTGATATAAATATTTATAAAAATAATAAAATTTTTTACCACACAGAAGAAAAAGGGAAGTCAATGGCTCCATATTCGTATTATAATATACATACGAGCACTCAAAACAAAGAATTAAAACCAGGAAAATACATGGTTGATATGAAGGTTGAAGGAGAAGGTATTTCTTTTAAAACACTAAAATATTTTATAGTTGAAAAAGAACAAGCAAAAGTAATCAATGAAAAAGCTATTGGACTAGATAAAAAGCCATTTAATCTCTTATATATAGTAGTAATTATTATGATTCTCTGTACATTGTTAGTCATACTTTTTGTTTTATTTATTAGAAAAAATAAGATATCAAAGAGTAAAAAATGATATTTTTTCAAATTAGCACTATGATATAATAAATTTATTAGGAGAATAGAGATGCTACCAAAGGATATATTATTATTGTTTGTTAATAAAAATGATGTTCGAAAATTAGTGATATTCGAATTACTAATTAAGAATAAATTTATATCATTTTCTAAAGTGAGAGAAGAATTTGATCTATCAGATAGGAATGTAAAAAAAGCGATCACCATGCTAGTAAGTGATATAGAGCAATACGATTCTCAGATGACAATTAAGTATAGCTCACAAATAATGTATTTAGTACATTCAAGAACATTTAGAGAAAACATATTAATATATGAAAAATTAAAAAAAGATTATTTAAAAGGATCAACATTACTTACTTTATTTTATAAAATATTATCAAAAAAAGAATATAAAGTTTATGACCTTTCTATAGATTTAAACTATAGCATTTCTTATTGTTATAAACTTATAAATCAATGTAATATGATATTTCGTTTGCTTAAATTGGATGTTGAATTCATAGTGCAAGAAAACAGTGTCTATGTTGAAGGTCATACTATTGATATTATTCTGTTTCGCTATTATACTTATATATTATCTGGAATCGAAGGAAATTTAGATTCGAAAGATTACAAGTATATTAGCTTAAAAAATAATGATGTTCTTTCAAAAAGTAATAAGTTTAAGATAAACAGCTTTATGTATTTTATTATAGATACAATCAATAAATATCCATTAAGGCAAGCATTAGTAGAAGAACTTTTTTATATAGGGAAGATTGGTAGTAAGTATTCAAACTCTATATGGAAAGTTCAAAGTTTATTTCCTAATTTAGAGATAGAAGGTTTTTGCTTTTTACTTATATTACATATAGCTCCTGAAGTGATATCTCTTAATGAAAAAATATCTATTGCTAAAAATATAAAAGAGAACTATATAGAGAAGCCACTTATTTATAGAGTAATTAAAATTATTGATTGTGCAAATCGGTTAGAACAATATAGTGAAGAACAATATTATCTTATTTTATTTGAGATGGTTGTTAAATTAGAAGCTGTAAGATTCTTTAAGCTTGGGAGGTTTACAACTATATCCCAAATCTATCTTCCAGATAGAAAATATCCTCAATCTATTGTAAAGTTGATTGATACAGAACTTTTAGAGGGGTTTCAAGAAGAAGAAAGAGAATTTGCAAATAGATATGTTCTAAATCTTCTGTTCGATCAATTCCATCAAGAAAATTTAAATTCTGTAAAAATATATATAGAATTCTATATAGAAACAATGTATGTTGATGTAGTAAAAAAATATATAACAGATATCTATAATCAAAATTTTGTGATGTTTACTACTAATATATATGAGGCTGATATAATTATTTCCGATATGATTCATACTGATTTCATATTAACAACACCAGTAGTTTTATTTGGAGATTTATTTGATAAACATGCTTGGAAACTGTTATCTGAATATATCCAAGATGTGTTATTTACCAATAAAGGTACTTATCTAAAATAATTTTATTACATTATCCTTGTTGAATAAAAAGAACGGTATATAATGACACAAGACAACATAGTAGAAATGCTCTGCAATATATGTTTTTTTAGACAAAAAATATTTACTTGGAGTAAATGTGGACAAGAAGAGTATGAATTACTACTTAGAGGGAAGATTAAAGGGAAGTATATATTTCCAGAGCAACTTTTTGAAGAAGTGATGGTAAATCAAGAATTTCACACGTTATACATTCGAAAAATTAGTAAAATTCTACATGAACTATGTGAAAAAGATAATGCTATATACTCGTTAAATATTGATTATCAAGAGTTGTTTTATCCAGAAACAATTGAATTTCTCAAAGCGTTTAAGTATGATGATTTTTTATTAGGGATTAATTCTTTAGGGAGTTTAATTGTTTTAGTACCTTTTATAACTAGAATTAAATTATCAGTATTAGAAATTAAGGACTTCGTTGAATCGGAAAAACTCTTTGACTACTTATTATCTATCGAAGCTATTGTTAAGCAGTTTGAGAAAGAAATTGTTATTGAAGGGATAGAAGATAAAGGTTTGTTACAGAGTTTTCCTAAAGAATGGAAACAACAAAGTTATTATTACAGTCTTCCTCATAAATTTTATTGAAAGACTAGGGTTGATGAGTTATATTAAAAATATAAAATATATATTTAGTGTTAATTATTTTTAGATAGATATCAGTAACAATAATGTTAATGATTTATGTGCAACACAAAAATACAAAGCTTTGTGAAACAAGTAAGTTTATATCCTAAATAAAGAGTCTAATTAGGATTTAGTAATTTATTTTTATATGATAATTGTTTATTTTTCTTTGAGAGAGAATATTGAATATCTAGTATTTATTAAAATAGAAGTCAACAATTTTCTAATATAAGAGATAGATATCGACGAATCCTTTTATTCTAAACAAATATGCTCTCTTTTTTTATAAAAATCTAAAAATCAGATCTTTATAAGATTTTAACGCATTCCACAACCTTAAACAATAAGGCTTAGAGAGCAACTAATGATTAAAGAAACATTTTTTCTATGTTTAATCTTTAAACACGGAAGGGGTGTTTTTTTGATTGCAAATTGAGAGGCAAGAAGCAATAGTGTGAAGGCTAGCTTATGCTATAATGAGTACATGAATAAGGTAAACGAAGAACGTGTACACGAAATATTTAATAATATATCCACTGATTATGACAAAATGAATGCAATCATAAGTTTCAAACAACATGATATATGGCGAGATAAAACCATGAAAAAAATGGGAAATTTATCCGGAATGACCGTTTTGGATTTGTGTTGTGGAACAGGAGATTGGACATTCGACCTTTCAAAAGCTGTGGGCAAGAGTGGTAAGGTTGTGGGCTTAGACTTTTCTGAAAATATGTTGGAAGTTGCTCGAAATAAACTTGACAAAAAGGGCAATACAAATATTGAATTTATTCAAGGAAATGCTATGGCTATTCCTTTTGAAAAGGAAATGTTTGATGCAGTTACGATTGGTTACGGCTTGAGAAATACTCCTGACTATCTCACAGTACTACGAGAAATTTTCCGTGTCTTAAAACCTGGAGGCCAAGTAGTTTGTATTGAAACTTCTCATCCGACTTTTCCCATTTACAAGCAAGCATTTGAACTTTACTTTAAAAAAGTGATGCCTTTTCTGGGGAAAATATTTGCCAAGTCTTTGAAAGAATATCAATGGCTTCAAAAATCTGCAGAGAATTTTCCTGATGCGAAAGCTTTGGCTCTGCTCTTTAGTGAGGCTGGATTTTCTGCTGTAAATTATCAAAAACATGGTGGCGGAGCAATTGCTACACATTTTGGGACAAAAGGCTCCGCTGGGGTAAAAGAAGAATCACAATAACTTTTAAAGCGACAAAAGACTTTGTTTACATTTGTAAACAAAGTCTTTTGCTTTCTGAATTTTAAGTGATATACTAACAACATATAAAGAACGAAGTAAAATTCAAAAGAAATGAGAATAAGTATGTACACCCAACCCTTTAAGATTAAAAATATTACTTTGAAAGCATCTAATCGACAAGTTATGCGCTATTTTTATGAAGAATTATTAGGACTTTATCCTACTGAGGAAACAGAAGATATAATTTCTTACGCGTTTAGGAAAGGAGAAGTTCCTTTTTTGCATCTTGAGTTTGGTGGAATGACACGTACAGAGAAATCGACTGGGCTTTTTCATTATGCTATTCTTTTCCCCGACCGTGCCTCAAAAGCTGGACTTATTGAACGACTCATTAAGGCAAAATATCCGATAGGAGCGGGGGATCATCTCGTAAGTGAGTCTTTCTATCTTAGTGATCCTGAAGGAAATGGAATAGAGCTCTATCATGACCGCGATTCGAAAAATTGGAACTGGGATGATGAGGGGCAGGTAGAAATGGGGACCTTTTCTGTAGATGTTGAGGCTGTTTTAGCAACAAAAAAAGTTGGAGATTTTAGTTATCCGGCAAAAATGAGTATTGGTCATCTTCATTTCACGGGAAATTCTCTCGCACTAGCTGATAAACTTTTTATTGATATGCTTCAGACGGATTTAGTTGCACGAGTAGGTAATACGGCTCATTTTTACTCGCAAAATCATTACCACCATCACTTTGCGACAAATCTCTGGGAAGGGACAAGGTTGAAAAAACGTAACTTGCAGGAAAATGGTATTTTAGCCTGGGAGATTGAAGTTGGGAGAGAATATTATGAAGCAGTTTTGGAAAGAGTAGTGGCAACGGGAAGGACCTATGAAGTTAGAAGTAAGAGCATTATCTTGGAGGATCATGTCGGTGCCCAGCTCGTTATAACTGAGATATAAAAAAATCTTGCTGGCTCATAAGAGGGGCAAGATTTTTTGTGTTCGCCTCTTAGGAAGCATTGTTGGTCTGATTCAGTGCAAAAGTATTTTTTTCTTGAATCAATAATTCAAGCAACTGAAGCACTTGGAAAAGACCAGCACGATTTTCAAACTCTTCACGCGTTTGAGGCAAGTCCATCTGACGATAATGAGAATAGGCGCTCTCTATTTTCTTTAAGAGCTCACTGCCGTCATTATGTGCAGCGTAGGTGAGTGACAGAGTTTCAAAAATATTGGAAATTTCAGCGATATGTGTGCTGTCCACATCTATTTCTTCTAGTTTCATAATAATATCTTTGAGAAGAGTAATTTGGATATGGCGCATATCGAAATAGCGTTGATAAAATGTATTATTTCTTAAAAGATTATTCTCTGATTTTTCAGTGGCGATTTTGCTGCTTGCTTCGATGAGGTCAAGCAGGTTGTCACACTGTGCAACGAGATCTTTTAAATCTTGTTTTTGATTTAAACAAATGACGAGGTGTGCTGAAATATTTTTGAATTCTTTTTCTAAAATATTGAGATTGTTTTCTAATAATCTTTCGTTGCTTGGCATATATATGTTTGCCAAAAGTGCTAAACCAACCCCAATAAACATTAATGAAAACTCATTGCCTACAAGAGGAAAAGTTATTTCTTGGGCTAAGAGGTAGTGGGAAAAAAGTACGGAGTTTACGACGATACCTTCGCTAGTATTGGTGGCGACAGAGATAGGAATAAACAAAAGTAAGAAAATACCAAAAGATAAAGGTGTAAAATTAAATAAGTTTAAAACGATGAAGGCGAGTAAAGTAGCGATGATAAGTCCTAAAACACGCATAAAGCCTAAACGTAAGGTGCTTTTCTGCGTGTTCGTAATGGAGAGAATGGCAATGATTCCTGCACTGGTCGCAGATTCTAAGTGGAAAAATTGTGCAATAATAATAGCTAGTGTTGCACAAATTGCTGTTTTGATTGTTCTTTGCCCTATTTTAATATGGCTGTAATTCACATTTTGTCTCCTTGTGATAGTATATAAGCAGTGAAAGACACATCTCAAAGACATAATGTATTTCGAGAGCTTTCTTAACTAGAGTAATTATACCAAAAAATAGGATAGAAACAGACGCAACGCTTTCAAAATTTTAGCTAAGAAGAGATTATCTTGTGTTTCAGAGCAAATGAGACGAGTGGAATTAAAAAACTGTGTATAATAGAATAAAGGAGAAAAAACAGATGAAAAAGTATATTATTGTAGGGATGTTTTCGTTCTTACTTGGAGCAATAGTTGCCTTAGGGATATCTAATATTACTCAATCACCTGCTACACCGATGGCAAAGGAAAGTTCTAGTTCTTCGACGTCCAAAACAGAGAGGAGCACTACAAATAGCTCCTCTGAAGTTAAAACAACTTCATCTTCAACTTCAACAAGCAGTAGTGAACAGTCTATCTCTTCTCTCTATCATCTTGTCCCGCCTCAAAGTACCTATAAGAACTTAATTGTAGCTAAGACAGCGGAAGCAGAGGCTTATATTCAAACCAATGGTTACAACCTCGTCAGCAAAACGAATAATGATTTGAATGAAAAATCGCTCATTAGTGAACCTTCAACAGAGTTGCCGAATCCAGTTGACATCTCCGGTAAAGAAAGCTATCTTTACTTTTGGGCAAATGATGTACAAGCAAACGAGCTTGGCGCTGTTCGAATGGATAATAAAGTTGTATTCTTTAAAGCTACAGATGATTACTTAAGTCGTTTGAATTAAAAAAGACAGGAATAAAAACCTGTCTTTTTGTAGAAAGAGAATTGATTTACATAGCCATCCAGACGGGCTCTAAGCAGTTCCCATCTGGATCTTGGACTTCCAGGCCATACATGACGTCCTCAGGAATGCCATTTTCCAAATGAAGAGATTGTCCGCCATTTTCATTGGCGAGCTTGCCAAATTCTTTAACGGCATCTGCACTAGGAAGAGTAAATGCAGCAAGGGCACCACTAACTTTATGCGTATCAGCAATTGTTTTATCACCAATAAATGTTTGGTAGCGCTCATGCGAAAGCAGCATGATATAGAAATTTTCATCCCAAACCATACAACTTACCAAATCATCAGAAAAATCGGGATTTTTCTTGAAGCCAATTTTTTCATAAAAGGCTGTAGAGACTTGGATATCAGTAACGGGGAAGTTGACGAAAACCATTGTCGACATATGAAATCCTCCTTAAAATATATTTTATGTCAGAACATTCTTAACTTTAAGCTAATTGTAGCATAAATCATATTTTTCATGGCTTGATTGGTTTGGAAAATGCTTTCAAAAAAGTAAGGTGAAAATCAGAGGGTAAAACAGCGTTTGAGACGTTTATTTAAGAGATTTTCTGTTAAAATATAATTATGATTAAAAACTACGAATTGTCAGCTGAACATCGGCTAGTCTCTACGGCAGAGATGAGGAATTTCACATATGTACTCAATCCGACACGCGAAGAAATTGGTAGTGTCTCGGAGTACTTTCAACTGCCCTTTGACTACCTTAGCGGCATTCTCGATGATTATGAAAATGCCCGTTTTGAAACGGATGATATCGATAATAATCTGATACTTTTACAATATCCAGCCTCATCAAGTTATGGCGAGGTGGGCACATTTCCTTATTCTTTGATTTGGACAAAAAATGAAGCTGTTATTTTGGCTCTGAATCACGACATTAAGGGAGAACATATATTTGGTAGAGAATATAGCTCTACGCGCTATAAGCATGAAATCATTTATCAGGTGATGTACCAAATGACACATGACTTCCATGATTATTTAAGAGAGTTCCGTCTCCGTCGTCGTCGTCTTGAAGTGGGAATTAAGAACTCAACAAAAAATGATCAAATCGTTGATATGATTGGTATTCAAGCCAGCCTGATTTATTTTGAAGATGCTTTGAACAATAATCTCGAAGTGTTGAAGAAATTTATTGATTATCTGCGTGAAGAAGATGAAGATGGCTTTGCTGATAAGATTTATGATATTTATATTGAAACAGATCAGGCCTACACAGAAACACGTATTCAGCTTAAACTTTTACAAAATCTACGTGATTTGTTCTCAAATATTGTGTCCAATAACCTGAATATTGTCATGAAGATTATGACTTCAGCAACCTTTGTTCTGGGGATTCCAGGCGTTGTTGTCGGCTTTTACGGGATGAATGTCCCCATACCTGGGCAGGAAATTAGTTGGGTCATGTGGGCCATACTGGGTTTAACGCTTATATTTTGTGGCATTGTCGTTTGGGCTTTACGCAAAAAGGACATGTTGTGATTATTTAATAATCACAAGTTATCAAAAAGGAACATTTATTCATGTATAGATTACGTATTTTTGCGCAAAATTTAGCAATCTTCCTGTCCGTAGTGATTGATATTGGAGCAATTTTAGCTTTTTATTTGCATCGCTCACCTGTTTTGAGAGAGTATTTTCCTTCCTATAGTTTCATGCCGCATTATATTTTAGGCTTTGCTTTAGGACTTTTGGGGCTTTTGGTCTCTCTCAATCTCTACCGGCGGGTAAGATCAGCTTGGATTATTACGATTGTTGTTCAATTTGTTATTTTACGGTTGAACTTTATTTCTACTCAGAGATTTTTTAGTATTGGTTCACTCCTTTCGCTCATCATTCTGGTTATTCTTGGATTAACTTATCGTGATTTTAGCCGAACAATAGACCGTAATTATGCAAAAAAAGCAGTGTTTCTCGGTTTTATTCCACTTATTTTGGCATTCTTTAATACCTTATTGAGTTTAAGTTTTTTGAAACGCGATTATTTAGGAAATCCAGATGTTTATTCTATCTTTAAACAATCCTTACATTTTCTTTTTACGATGGATATTCGACAAGCACACTTCAATTCTCATGTGCATGGCTTTTATATGGTGGGGCTTATTATCATCACTTGGATTTGTGTGATGTTGGCGCTATATTATATCTTAAAGCCATTGGTTTATTACCCGATATTAAGTGGTCGTGAAAAAGAAAAAGCAATCGCCCTTGTTGAAAAATATGGTCAAAATCCAATGGCCTATATGACTATTGATGGTCAGAAATCTTATTTCTTCAGTGTTACGGTTGAGGGGATGTTGGCGTACACTGTTGTAAACAATGTGCTCGTTGGTTGTGGAGATATCGTTTGTGCCCCTAAAGATGCTGCACGTTTTATGGGAGAACTGGTGCACTTTTCTCGCCGTAATGGGTGGAAGATTTTGTTTATGGATATTACAGAAACGATGCGCTCTGCCTATGAGTCTTATGGTTTTTCAATGATTAAGATTGGTGAGGATGCTTGTTTGCATCTAGAAGACTTTAGTCTTAAAGGGAAGAAAACAGCAAAAGTTCGTGCCAACATCAATCACGCACATCGTTTAGGCATTACTGTTGAAGAATACAAACCAACTGAAAAGCGAGATATAAAAATTGAAAATGAACTTCAAGAAATCTCAGACGAATGGTTTGGCTCTAAAGGCCCTGAACTTGGCTTCATGTTGGGAGGGTTAGCTTTAGAAAATCCTCTCGGACGCCGTTACTTTTACAGTCGTGATGCAGCAGGGAAAATGTTGGCTTTCGTAATTTTCGTTCCTTATGCTGAAGGCGAGGAAAGAGGTTATATGGCTGATGTTACGCGCCGCCGTGCGCAAGTGCCTAATGGCTCTATGGAAGTGTGCCTTCTTCAAGCCTTTGAAACAATGCGCGAGGAGGGAGTGACTTGGGGTAATCTCGGCCTCTGCCCCTTGGCAAATATTCAAGACGACGAGGACAGTAGCAAAGTTACAACACAGCTCTTCCAGTTTATTTATGAAAATATGAATGGCGTATATGGCTTCAAAGGGCTTTATCAAGCCAAGAAAAAATGGAATCCAAGTGATTGGCAAGCGCGTTATATTGCTTATGCGCCCAAACCTTTCAGTTTCAGCTATGCATACGCTATGTTGAAGGCTCAAAATCCTGAAGGGATAAACAAACTAATCCTTGAGAAACTCCGGACAAAGATTGAAAAATAAAAGCACCGCAAAAGCTGCGGTGCTTTTTCTTAATAAAAAACCTCTCAACGAGAGGACGAACGATAACAATTATTTACGGACGACAAGAGTATCACATGGTGCATTTTTAATGATATAGTCAGCAACAGAACCGATAAATATACGTTCAATGTAGCTCAAACCAGTTGCACCAAGAACGATAAGGTCAATATTTTCTTCTTTTGGAAGTGTTTGTCCCAACATAACTTTTGGTGAGCCGAATTCGACACGAGTAGTTACTGTTTTTACACCAGCGTTTTTTGCTTCATTTGCAAAGTCATTAATGAGGTTTTCAGCACCTTTATGTGTGTCATCAGCTACAACAGAATCATAAGCAGAGATGGACTGAAATGCACGTAAATCAATGACGTTAGCGATGACTAATTCGGCATCGTTACGAAGGGCAGTGGCAACAGCTTTATCAAAGGCCTTTGTTGATTCTACAGAACCGTCAAGACCAACGAGGATTTTTTTGTAATTATCGAGCATAGTGGGACTCCTTTTCTTTTTTTTACTATACTCTAATTTTACTCTAATTTGAAGCATTTGTAAAAGAAAAACTATTTTTAAGGTCTAAATACACTGTCAGATGCTCATGACCGGATAGACGATGATGATGACGAGGGAGAGGGAGAGGGAGATATAAATAGTAGTTTTAATGAAAAATTATCTTTTGATGTAGCAGACAGTCTTGAAAAGCTAATGGATGACGAGAAGAACAACTATGTGCTGTCCTCATTGCGTCTAATTTGATATAATTATAAAGATCTATTTTTAAACGGCCGAGTAAAGCAAAGCCTTATAAAAATAAATAGAAGTTGAAAGGTAAAAAAATGACTCGATATGCTGTGGTAGATTTAGAAGCCACCGATGCGCACAGCTCGCAGAATAAAATTATCCAAATTGGTATTGCGCTAGTCGAGGGTGGAGAAGTGGTAGACACTTATACGACAGATGTCAATCCACATGAGTCACTTTTGCCGAGGATTGCTAACCTTACGGGCTTGTCAGACCGCCGCTTGTCAAAGGCGCCAGACTTTTCAGAAGTCGCAGAAGAAGTGCGTCAAAAATTGGAAGGTACAGTTTTTGTGGCTCACAATGCGCGTTTTGATTATTCTTTATTAATGAAAAGTCTCTTTCCTTTAGGATTGGACTTGGAGTTACCACGTGTAGATACAGTTGAACTTGCGCGTGTTATTTTTCCTACTTTTGAAAAATACGGAATGGAAGCTCTGAGTGAGCGATTGCACTTGCAACACGACCAACCTCATGCAGCTTTATCAGATGCTTTAGCTACAGCGGAATTACTGCTTAAGATGCAAGAGAGGATCCGTAAACTCCCTCGTGCCGTTTTGGAGGAACTCATTCGCCATTCGGACAGTTTGCTCTATGAAACAAAAGAGTTCTTAAAAGAGCAGCTGCCCTATACCTCCCTCAAGGTTAATCAGCTTTATGTGGTTCACAATATTGCAACACGTAGAGAAAAAGTTAAAGATAACAGACAGCCTCTTGCCAATTCTTTTGCTAAAAATATCTCTCGTTTAGGTCTTAAAGTCCGGAAAAATCAAGAAAAGATTGCTGAGAAAATCAAAGAAGAACTGGCACAAAGTCGTCCTTCTTTCATTGAAGCACCCACTGGCATCGGTAAGACATATGCTTATCTCCTCCCCTTACTTGCAGAAGGACGGGAAATTGTTGTGTCAACGCCGACAAAAGTTCTACAAAATCAGATGATTCATGGTGTGGCACCAATTCTTAAAGAAAAATTTGGTGTGAATTTCTCCAAGATTTTAGGTACGAAGAATTATATTTCATTGGAAAAATTTTCGCGGCTTTTACTTGCAAATACGGAGGGCAAAAATTTCGAAATTTTTAAGATGAAAATTTTGGTTTGGTTGACGGAGACACTTACAGGGGAGCTAGATGAGCTCTCAAAAGTGATGACCAACGAGGAGTATTTTGCTCAGATTGCACATGATGGATATGTTAACACTAAACAGTTGCATTATGAACAGGACTTCTGGCTGAAAGCACAACGCAGGTCTGAAATTTCGCAAGTCAAAGTTGTCAATCATGCTTACCTGATTGAACGTCTTGCAGATTATCCTGAGACTTTCTTGCAGAATCGGGTATTAGTTGTGGATGAAGCACAGCAACTTTTCACTACACTGGAAAGAGCCAATCAGAAATCAGTCAAAATCTCGGAACAATTGGAAACCGTAGATACAGAAAATTCGCATTTAAATAAACGTCTTGTAGAAAGTTTGACTTTCCAGCTCAAAAATAAAAAGCTGGACAGTGAGAAAATTGCTCTTGATGCGAGAGAACTCGGCTTAAAAGAATTGGCTGATATTTTTGAACATCCTGAGCAGAACTTTATTTGGCGTGATGGGGATATTGTTCACGCTTCAAGTACAGACTTTTATAACTTTGAAAAGCTAGTGCCTTCAGAAACTAAAATATATATGTTGGGGGCAACCTTATCTCTGACGGAAGATAAGCCCATTTTCCCAGAGCTTTTGGGCTTTAAGGATTATCGTTTCTTCAAATTTGACAGTCATCCCGCTGAAAACCAAGAAATATTTATCGTGTCTGATGGGCCGCATATCAAAAATACAGGTGTTATGGCTTACGCGCATTATGTTGCGGATAGAGTTTCTGAGGTCGCTGAGCTGGGTGCTCAAGTTGTCGTTCTCTTTACGGCAAAAGTGTCCTTAACTTTTGTAGCAGAACAACTGTCCGCTGAAGGTTGGGATGTATTGGCTCAAGATATTAATGGGACCGCTGCACAAATCAAGAAAAAATTTGATAAAGGAGAAGGGCAGATCCTTCTAGGATTAGCTTCCTTCTGGGAAGGTGTGGATTTTGAGAAGCAAGATCATCTTGTTTTGATGATTCCCCGTCTGCCCTTTGCTACGCCGGATGATATTTTAACGAAAAAGTATGCAAAACGTTTTAATAATCCTTTTTACGATTTCAATGTTCCTATGGCAACTTTGAAATTGCAACAAGCTCTTGGGCGCGTCAACCGCCGTCATAATCAGTATTCTAAAGTTGTGATTCTTGATAATCGATTGGCAGGGAAGTCATACGCAAAAAGAATGCGTAAAAATCTCGCACAATCTGCGCCGCTTAAAACACTTGAAAATAGTGAATTAGTGGAAAAAATTCTTGAATTCTTGATGTAAAGTGATACCTGATACAGATAAGTCCAAGAAGAAGTTAAGAAAAGGCACCGAAATTCTTCAGTGACAAGACTTGGAAATTATGGATTTAACTTTTTCCGGCAGAAGACCTTTGTAGAGAAGCAATTTCGTTGCTTTTTTGCTATAATTAAATAGATTATCTAAAGGACAGAAAGGTAGGCTATGAGAAGAAGACGAATGACTCTGCATACACAGATTATTATCGGTATTTTAACGGTAATTCTGGCAGGTTTTATTGCGATAAGCCTCTTTATCTGGAGAGCAATCCGCCCTTATAATACAGCAAGAAGCGCTGCAATTGCTATAGCAAAGGATAAAACTGAGCTGAAAACTCCAACAGCTTTTGACATTGCAACTACAGATAGCACAGATTATTCTTTACTTGGCAAAACTGAGAAAGGCAAAGAGATAGGTGTTTTAATCCCTGAAAAAGGGGGAAATTTAACAGTTATTGACATGGCAACAGGTGTTAAGCCCGAAACGCTTCAGGCGGATACTACGACATCGATTGTCTTGGCCCTTTATAAAAATCAGCCAGTATGGCAAGTAAATAGTCGTGAAGGTTTTAAACTTTATGATTTCAAGACGGGTAAGGAGCTGTTGTAATTTATGAAAAAACTATCTGATTTTGTTTTAAATATTGAAGAGTCTGTGACTCTAGCTGCTGCTAAGCGTGCTAAAGATCTTGCAAGCCAAGGAAAAAACATTATTGACTTAACTTTAGGGCAGCCAGATTTTTCCACCCCAGAATTAATCGGTGAAGCAGCTATTGATTCTATTCATTCAGGCAAGGCAAGTTTCTATACACAAGCTTCTGGCTTACCTGAGTTGAAAAGCGCTGTGCGTAATTATTGGGATAAATATTATGGTTATGCCATTGAAGATAAGGAGATTTTAGTTACCACGGGTGCTAAATTTGCGCTTTATGCCTTCTTCCAAAGTGTTTTAGATAAAGGTGATGAAGTCATCATCCCAGCTCCGTATTGGGTGAGTTATGTGGATCAAGTCAAAATGTCAGGAGGCCAACCTGTTGTCGTCTCGACTTTGCAAGAAAATGATTTTAAAATCACAGTTGAGCAACTCGAGGCAGTAAAAACCGAAAAGACGAAGGTGCTTTTATTAAATAGTCCATCCAATCCAACAGGAATGATTTATTCAAAAGAAGAATTACTGGCTCTGGGAAATTGGGCTGTAGCTAACGATCTTTTAATCTTAGCAGACGATATTTATCACCGATTAGTTTATAATCAAAGCGAATTTACAGCTATTTCATCCTTATCAGAAGCGATTCGTCAACGCACAATTGTCATTAATGGTGTCTCGAAGACCTTTGCAATGACCGGGTGGCGTATTGGACTTGCAGTAGGGGACAGTGAAATTATTGCAGCAATGACAAAGATTGCAGGTCAAACAACCTCAAACCCAAGTACAGTTGCTCAATATGCAGCCATCGAAGCTTTTAATTCTGATGAAACGGCAGTTGAAAAAATGCGTATAGCTTTTGAAGCACGGCTAAACTTGATACACCCTATGATTAATCAAATTCCTGGCTTTGAGGCGATTAAGCCTAATGGTGCTTTCTATCTCTTCCCTAAAGTTGAGAAAGCCATGGCACTGAAAGGGTATGACAACGTTACGGATTTTGCGACAGCGATTCTTGAAGAAACTGGTGTGGCTCTTGTGACAGGTGAAGGATTTGGATCACCTGTGCATGTAAGATTGAGTTATGCTACTGACCTTGAAAGTTTAACAGAAGCTGTGCAACGGCTTAAAGACTGGATGGAACAGACAAATGATAGATAAAAAAGAAGCGAAATCAGCTTACAAGCTTCAAGAAAAGCTTGGGGCTGTTGTAGCTTATAAAAATATTTCAAAAAACAAGTTTTATCTTGATATAGCGCCAGATTTACCTGGCTTAAAAAATCGCTTTGAGTTTTCCCAAAAAACAGGTATTGGTGTTCCACTAGCTATTGACAAAGATTGGAAATCGGATGACTTTGAACTTCTAGTGCTTGAGGAGCTCAAGAAAGATGAATTACAGACACCGCAAGCTTTTAAAGAAGATTTGAAAACTTTGAGGGAAATCTGGTTAGAGAAATTTGCAGACAAAGATTTATATTAAAAAAAAAGAGAAGGAATTATTTATGAAAGACTTAGTATCAATCATCGATGTGAAAGATCACGTTGGTGAAGAAATCAAAATTGGCGCTTGGGTTGCAGACAAATCAGGAAAAGGAAAATTGCAATTTCTCCAACTCCGTGATGGTACAGCTTATTTCCAAGCTGTCGTTTTCAAACCAAACATGATTGAAAAATTTGGTGAAGAAGCGGGAGTAGAAAAATTCACTGAAATCAAACACTTGGCTCAGGAAACATCAGTAATCGTAACAGGTGTTGTAAAAGAAGATTCACGTTCAAAATTTGGTTACGAGCTTGATGTCACAGATCTTGAAGTTATCGGTGCATCTGTGGATTATCCTATCACACCAAAAGAGCACGGTACAGACTTCTTGATGGATAACCGTCACTTGTGGTTACGTAGCCGCAAGCAACATGCGGTTATGCTTGTGCGTAACGAAATTATCCGCGCGACGTATGAGTTTTACAATGCCAACGGTTTTGTAAAAATTGATAGCCCAATCTTGACAGGTTCAGCACCAGAAGGAACAACAGAACTTTTCGAAACAGACTACTTCGGTCAACCTGCTTTCCTGTCACAAACAGGTCAACTCTATGCTGAAGCGGGTGCGATGGCATTTGGTAAAGTCTTTACCTTTGGGCCAACTTTCCGTGCTGAAAAATCAAAAACACGTCGTCATTTGACAGAATTCTGGATGATTGAGCCAGAAATGGCCTTCACAACGCATGAAGAGTCTTTGGATATTCAAGAAGCATATGTCAAACACTTAATCAAATCAGTCTTGGAAAACCAACGTTACGCTTTAGAAACTTTGGAACGTGACATTGATTTGTTGGAAAAATATGTTAATGAACCCTTCAAACGTGTCACTTACGATGACGCGATTGAGCTCCTTCAAAAAGAAGAAGCGAACAATGATTACGATCATATCGAGTGGGGCGATGACTTTGGTTCACCACATGAAACATTTGTTTCTAACTATTATGGTATGCCAACGTTTATCATCAACTACCCTAAAGCGATTAAAGCTTTCTACATGAAACCACATCCAACACGTGAAGATGTTGTGATTTGTGCTGACCTCATCGCGCCAGAAGGTTATGGAGAAATCATCGGTGGTTCTGAACGTGCGACAGATTACGATTACTTGGTAGAAAAAGTTAAAGAGTTTGGTCTCTCAGAAGAAGAATATAGCTGGTACCTTGATTTACGTAAATTCGGTTCTGTGCCACATTCTGGATTTGGACTTGGATTGGAACGTGCGGTAACCTTTATTACAGGTAACCAACACATCCGCGAAGCCATTCCATTCCCACGTATGCTTGGACGTATCCGCCCTTAAGACTTAAATAAAAGTTCTCAACTTGCTTGAGGGCTTTTTTGCATAAAATCACGGGATGAAACATCCTTTTTCAGGTGAGTTTTTGATATAATAAGAGGGAGAAATAAAGGAGGAACCTTATCTATGGAACTTAAGGATTATCAAAAGGAGATAATAAAATTTGATGTCAATGGCTCTTTAGCGGACATTGAGCAGGTAAATTTTGCTTTTTTAGATAAGGTACTCGGTTTAGCGGGTGAATCAGGAGAAGTAGCGGATAAGATTAAAAAAATCATCCGGGACCAAGATGGCATAATTCGAGAGAATGACAAAAGCGCTTTGGAAAAAGAGTTAGGCGATGTCTTATGGCATGTGGCAACATGCGCGCGCTATCTGGGACTTGATTTGGAACAGGTCGCTCAAGCCAACTTAAATAAACTGGAAAGTCGTCAGCTCCGAGGTAAAATAGCGGGCAGCGGGGACGAGCGATGAGAGTACTTATTCATGCGGGCCGGCCCGCAAGCTTACCTGATGAAAGTTATGATTATTATGTCGGAATTGATCGTGGATCTTTATTTTTAATTGAAGAACAGCAAGATTTAGACTTAGCGGTTGGCGATTTTGACTCTGTAAGTCAGGAAGAATTCGACAAAATATCAGACGCTGCTTGTGAACTTGTTAAGCTGCCGGCAGAGAAGGATCAGACGGATTTGGAAGCTGGTTTAGATCAGGTGCTTTCTCGTTTTCCAGATGCGGAAATCATGATCGTTGGAGCCCTTGGTGGAAGGCTCGATCATCATTTGACCAATGTATATCTACCTCTAAATTTTGCTTTTCCCGAAAACATTACTTTAAGGGATGAGCAAAATTTTGTAAAATACCTCACTCAAGGTCAGCATAAAATCCGAAGAATTGAGAACTATCCGTACTTGGGAATTGTTCAGGTTGGTACAAAAAGAAGTTTAGAGATAAAAAACGCAAAATATCCACTTAAAGCTGAGGATAACTTTGCTGACATTTACGCAAGTAATGCTTTTATCAGTGAGACGATGGAGTTAAAAATTGATCAAGGGAAACTTATCGTCATTTATTCAAAAGACAGTTAGAGAGATTATATGATTATTGGAATAATTGGTGCAACATCAAATATCGCAGGTAAGGCCTACCTGCCCGTTTATGCAAAAATGCAAGCCGAACATCGTTTTATTTTGCATTCGCGAACTTGGGAAAAAGCGGAGGAGATTCGAAAAAAATACAAGTTTGAATATGCGACAACGGATTTAGGCGCTTTAGAAACTTGTGATATGGTCGTCATCCATGCAGCAACTGCTCAACATTTTGACCTTGCAAAACGCTATTTGAGTGCAGGCACACATGTAATGATGGATAAGCCGATTTCTGAAAACTTTGAGGAGGTCCAAGAACTTCATCGCTTGGCTGAGGAAAATAATGTCCTCTTTGTTATCGGCTTTAATCGCCGTTTTGCCCCAATGACAGACAAACTTAAAGAGGTCAACCAAAAAAACTTTATTAAGGTAAGTAAAAATTTAGCAAATAATGCCGACGAAGTACAATTTAGTTTGTATGACATCTTTATTCATCCCTTGGATACCTTGATTTACTTGCTTGATGATGAAATCGAACGTTACAGTTATCAATTAGCCATGACACCTGACAAAAAGCTTTCACGTGTGCTTGTTACACTTAGAACACAATCTTGTATGGGAATTGCCAGCATGAACTTGACTTCAGGTGCTTTTTCTGAGGAATTTACGGTTGAAGCAGGCAGTGGAACCTATCGTTTATCAGAACTTACGGAGTTAGAAATCCTTACTGGACTAGACAAGCAAAAAGTCGGAATTAATGGTTGGCAAAGTGCTACATATAATCGTGGTTTTGAGAGTTTAGTTTTTGGCATGGTTGGAGCAGTAGCTGAGTTTGACGGTCACAATAGAGACGAACTTATGAAGCAGATGAAACAAACAAATGTTTTGGATTCGCATGAAATCATCCATGAAATTTTAGATAAAATGTAAGCTATAAAGGATTGTGATGCTAAAAAAAATATTACCTTTTGCGCTGATATTTATTATTATCGTCGCAATTGCTGGCTTTGCCATTTATAATGGTTTGTCTTTGAGACATGAAAATGAAGAACGTATTACGCTACATGAGGCTAAACAAGCTGGCTTAACACTAGATATTTCTAGAAAGTACTATTCGACAGATACAATTAAAGACTTTATTGATGATATATCTGGCATCCCACACGCTTTTGTGCAACTTCACATGAGTGATGATCACGCTCTTGGAGTGGAGTTGGAGACGGTTGGACAGACAGAAGAGCAAGCAGAAATACGTGATGGCATTGCTTATAATCCTGATACAAATCTCCCATTTTTGACGAAAAATGAATTACGGGATTTGGTTGATTATGCAATAGAACATCGAGTTTTGCTTATTCCAGAGCTAGGGACGCCATCTCGTATGGGAGCTGTTCTTGAGCGCCTTGAAGCACATAGTCCTCAAAAGCGTGAAGTGGTGCGATTAGCTGAGTCTGACCCAAGAAGTTTATATATGATGGATCCTGCTAAACCAGCCAGCTTGGAGTTAGCCAAAGCTATGATTGAGGAGTATTTACCAATTTTTGCTCAACAGTCAGAGAAATATTTTCATATTGGAGGTGGCGAAGCTCAGACAACGCCCCAATCTAGTCATCCCGACTTGGTAAATTATGTGAATCAACTCAATGATTTTTTAAAGAAGCGTGGTTTTACGATGAGAATGTGGAATGATAGTATCGGAAATGGAGATGTCACACATCTCGATAAGGATATTCAGATTGCTTATTGGACGCCGAATAGTCGCGTGAACTTCTTTAGCCAGGTTCCTGCAGCGAGTTTAGGTTTTGAACATATCGCACCAGCTCAGCAACTTTTGAACAAGGGGTTTAAGTTGCTTAATTATAATGCGTACTATCTTTATCTTTTACCTTCAGAGGAGACGTTGAAAGAGGATAATTTGGCTTACTCTATTGATAGTTTGAAAAATCACTGGACCTTAGCACATTTGACCCTGAACTCCGGCATCAAAGTAAGTTCAATAGATAGTGTAATAGGCTCTTCGATTTCGATTTGGAGTGAAAACGTTGGGCAACTTATAGATAAAGAAGTTCAGCAAGGTATTCAGCCGTTTGTTGGGGCTTATCTAGAAAGTGCCAAAGGCCGTGTAAGGCCTAAAGAATAACTATTTTGTTAATAAATAAAAAGGAGCAAAGAAATGAAAGATATTTTAATTTTAACTACAAATGATGCCCCAGGCTATCGTGTTGTTGAAGTCTATGGTGAAGTTTTTGGCTTAACTACTCGTTCACGTAACGTGTTTTCAAGTACAGGTCAACAATTAAAAACGATTGTTGGAGGTGAAATCGCGGGGTATACAAAGCTTCAACATGAAACGCGTGAGAGTGCTATTGAACGTCTCGCAGAAGAAGCAAGAGATAAAGGTGCCAATGCAATTTTGGCAATGCGTTTTGACTCTTCAACGTTTGGCAATGTGGACTCAGTAGCTGCATATGGTACAGCTGTTAAATTAGAAAAATTATAAAAATGCAAACTATAGTTTGCTTTTTTATAATTAAACTGCAAAAAGGGATATTTTATCCTTTTTCTTTTGCTGCAAGTTCTTTTTCAAAGGTTTCTTTGATTGTTTTTTCTTCAATTAATTTTAATTTTTGTGGTCGCTTGAGTTTATGCTTGAACCACCATTCACATTTTAAGGCTGCTTTCTTATCTGAAAATTCAACGGCAGTAAGAAGTTGGAGCGGGCGGCGTGCTTTGGTATATTTAGCACCTTTACCTGCATTATGTGTTTCGAGACGCTTAGCAACATCATCGGTGTAGCCACAGTAAAGCGTACCGTCAGCACAATGCAAAACATAGACAAAATAAGATTTCATGATAAGGCTATTGTACCTTAAAATGTAGTATAATTGAAGTATCTTTATCGAAAATAAGAAATTCGGTCCCAGTTCTATGGGAGAGAAGTAAGAAGGGAAAAACAAATGCCCCAAGATAAAATTGTGATACATGGTGCGCGTGAGCACAACTTAAAAAATATAGATGTTACTATTCCACGTGATAAGTTGGTTGTTGTTACAGGTGTTTCAGGTTCAGGGAAATCTTCTCTGGCTTTTGAGACTTTATATGCTGAAGGACAACGTCGTTATGTCGAATCATTATCTGCTTATGCTCGTCAGTTTTTAGGTAATATGGATAAACCAGATGTGGACAGTATTGACGGATTGTCGCCAGCCATCTCTATCGACCAGAAAACAACCAGTAAAAATCCACGCTCTACTGTCGGAACAGTAACGGAGATTAACGATTATCTCCGTCTACTTTTTGCGCGTGTCGGAAAACCTTTCTGTATCAATGGACACGGAGAAATTTCAGCACAATCGGTTGAAGAAATTGTGGATCAAATCCTTGAATTGCCAGAAAAAACACGCCTACAGATTTTAGCACCAATTGTGCGTGGTAAAAAAGGACAACACGTTAAAGTTTTTGAGCGGGTGCAAAAAGAAGGCTATGTCCGTGTCCGCGCAGATGGTGAAGTTTACGATGTGACAGAAGCACCAGAGCTTGATAAAAATAAAAAGCACAATATCGAAGTCGTTATTGACCGTATCGTCGTAAAAGAAGGCATTCGTTCACGTTTGTTTGACTCTGTCGAAGCAGCACTTCGTATTGCTGAAGGCTATGTTATTGTGGATAAGATGGATGGGGAGGAACTCCTTTTTAGCGAGTTCTATGCCTGTCCTGTTTGTGGCTTTACAGTTCCTGAGTTAGAACCACGTCTTTTTTCATTTAATGCACCTTTTGGTTCTTGTCCGGACTGTGATGGTCTCGGAATGAAAAACGAAGTCGATCCTGACTTGGTTATTCCTGATGACAGCAAGACCTTACGTGAAGGCGCTATAGTTGCATGGAATCCCATATCCTCAAATTACTACCCAACCATGCTAGAGTGTGCTTGCCGAGATTTTGGGATTGACATGGATACGCCATGGGCAGACTTACCTGAGGAACACAAAGACCTTATCCTTAACGGTTCAGGTAAACGAGAGTTTCATTTTCATTATGTCGGTGATTTTGGTAATGTGTCTGATAAAGACATGGTTTTCCCTGGTATTATTAATAATATCAACCGTCGTTTCCGCGAAACTTCAAGTGACTATACACGTGAGTACTTGCGCGGCTACATGACTGAGCTGACTTGTACGACTTGTCATGGCTATCGTTTGAACGATCAAGCCCTTTCCGTTAAGGTTGATGGAAAACATATTGGCGAACTTTCTAATTTAGCTATCGGTGACGAGTTAGAGTTCGTAGCTGCACTTACTTTATCTGCAAACGATGAAATGATTGCCCAACCCATTGTGAAAGAAATCAAGGATCGCTTATCTTTCTTAAAAAATGTAGGGCTAGACTATCTGACACTTTCACGGGCTTCAGGGACCCTATCGGGTGGAGAATCGCAACGTATTCGTTTAGCGACACAGATAGGTTCTAACCTTTCAGGTGTTCTTTATATTCTTGATGAGCCATCAATTGGTCTACATCAAAGAGACAATGACCGCTTGATTGAATCCCTCCAAAAAATGCGTGATTTAGGCAATACACTTATCGTGGTTGAGCATGATGAAGATACGATGAAAGCAGCAGATTGGCTGATTGATGTCGGACCAGGCGCTGGAGATTTAGGTGGTGAAATCATCGCTGCTGGAACGCCAAAACAAGTAGCGAAAAATAAAAAATCTTTGACAGGACAATATCTATCTGGGAAACGCTCCATCCCTGTACCTGAAAAACGCCGTAAAATCGATAAAAAGCGTATGGTGAAGGTCATTGGAGCTTCCGAAAATAATTTACAAAATATCGATGCCCAATTTCCTTTAGGGATTATGACAGCTGTAACCGGTGTTTCAGGGTCGGGTAAATCTACCTTGGTTAATTCGATTTTGAAGAAAACCTTGGCGCAAAAACTCAATCATAATTCAGAAAAACCGGGCAAACATAAAAAAGTTACTGGTTATGAAGAGATTGAACGTTTGATTGATATTGACCAATCGCCGATCGGACGTACTCCCCGTTCAAATCCAGCTACTTACACCTCTGTATTTGATGATATCCGTGGACTCTTTGCGGAAACAAACGAAGCCAAAATTCGCGGCTACAAAAAAGGACGTTTTTCATTTAACGTGAAAGGCGGACGTTGTGAAGCCTGTTCGGGTGACGGTATTATCAAGATTGAAATGCACTTTCTTCCAGATGTGTATGTCCCATGTGAAATCTGTCATGGCAAACGCTATAACTCAGAGACCTTGGAAGTACATTATAAAGGGAAAAATATTTCAGAAATTCTTGATATGCGCGTGTCGGATGCTTTGGAATTCTTCCGTCATATTCCCAAAATTGAGAGAAAATTGCAAACCATCGTTGATGTCGGCTTAGGCTATGTCACTTTGGGTCAACCAGCCACAACCTTATCTGGTGGTGAAGCGCAACGGATGAAACTGGCTTCTGAGCTACAAAAACGCAGTACAGGCAAGAGCTTTTATATCCTGGATGAGCCTACAACAGGCTTGCACAGCGAAGATATCGCCACATTGATCAAAGTTTTAGATCGTCTTGTGGATCAGGGCAATACCATCGTTGTTATTGAACATAATCTTGACGTGATTAAGACGGCTGACTACATTATTGACCTAGGACCAGAAGGTGGTGCTGGCGGTGGAACTGTCTTAGCTACTGGTACACCAGAAGAAGTTGCTGAGGTTGAACAATCTTATACTGGACAATATTTAAAACAAAAATTATAACGTTTGATTTGAAAAAGAGCAAAGTCTAATCTTTGCTCTTTTTTATGTGAGAAAAGCATATTTTGAAGAAAGCGCTTTACTATAAATGTTAAAAATAATATAATGTAGGCATGTTGCTTTTATCAAGAAGCAAGAATTAGAGGAGAAAAACAGATCATGGATGAAAAGTACTATAAACTGCTAAAAGAACAGTTTGTATCCAAAGAAGCAGTTTTAACCGAGATCATAAATCTTAGTGCCATTTGTGAACTTCCTAAAGGGACAGAGCATTTTGTGAGTGACATACATGGGGAATATGATGCTTTTAATCACGTTTTGCGTAACGGCTCAGGTTCGATTAAAGAAAAACTCCGTGAATGTTTTCCTGACTTAGATCCCACAGAGGTTTCAGAGCTTGCAGCTTTGATTTATTACCCAGAAGAAAAGTTGGCTTCCAAAGAGAGCCAACTTTCACAAAATGCTTTTGCTTATTATTGTCGCGAGAACTTGATTTCCTTGTTGAAGCTCGCGCGATTTGCAGGAAAAAAATACACACGCTCGAAAGTACGTAAAGCTTTTCCAGAAAAATTCCGCTATATTCTTGAGGAATTAAAACATGAAGTTGAGTCAAGTTCAGAAAAGCGTGCTTATTTTGATTCTATCATTGAAAAACTACAATATTTGGGTGAACTTCCAAGCTTAATCATTGCACTTGCGGATAGTGTGAGACGCTTGACCGTCGATCATTTACATGTCGTGGGTGATATTTATGACCGAGGCCCTTACCCTGATAAAATCATTGATCGTCTGATGAGTATGCCATCGGTGGATGTTCAATGGGGCAACCATGATATTATCTGGATGGCAGCCATCGCAGGTTCACCGCTTGCGATGATGAATGTTATTCGTATTAGCTCCCGTTATGGTAACTTGGATATTCTTGAAGATTCATATGGGATTAATTTACGTCCGCTAATCGAGTATGCGGAGCGGTATTATGAGCCCAGTACAGCCTTTGCCCCTCGTTTGACGGAAGGAGAATATCTGTCACAGGAGGAGTGTGATTTACTCAATAAACTTCAACAAGCAACAGCAATCCTACAGTTCAAGTTAGAAAGCCAATTAATTGCAAGGCGCCCAGATTTTCATCTGGAAGAGCGCGATGTGTTGCATTTTATTAATTACGAGGAAAAACGTATCTCGCTCAAAGGCAACGAGTATGATTTGCAAGAGTTTCAAGCGCCCACGGTTGATCCAGCTCAGCCAGAGCAGTTAACAGCCGAGGAAGAACTCTTACTGAAAAAACTGCTGAAAAATTTTCAGGCTTCCCAAAAACTCAAAAAACATATTGATTTTCTTTTAGAAAAAGGCTCGATGTATCTTTCTTACAATGGCAATTTATTGATTCATGGTTGCCTACCCCTTCATGAAAACGGCGACTTCAAATGTTTCAGGCTTGAAGGAGAAGCTTACTCTGGGCGTGAGCTGCTGGATCTTTTCGAAGACCATGTGAGAAAGAGTTTGGCGCATCCTGATGTGAAAGAAGACTTATCCACAGACTTACTCTGGTATTTGTGGGTGGGGGAATCTTCATCGCTTTTTGGTAAAGAGGCGATGACGACTTTTGAACGTTATTATATCTCAGACAAGGCAACACATGTGGAAAAGAAAAATCCTTATTATCGCCTCAGAGAAGAGCCTGAGACGATTAGCCGTATCTTGAAAAATTTTGGCATGGATGAAAAAGGACATATCATCAATGGACATACGCCGGTCAAAGAAAAGAAAGGTGAAGAACCAATCAAAGCTGGTGGTAAACTGATTGTAATTGATGGCGGTTTTTCTAAGCCTTACCAAAAAGAGACTGGGATTGCGGGGTACACTTTGCTTTATAACAGCTATGGTATGCAGTTAGCAGCCCACGAGCCTTTTAAAACGATAAAAGCAGCTGTCGAAGACGGCAGTGACATTGTAAGCGTCAAGCGACTGGTTGATCAAGTAGAGGAAAGAACCTGTGTTAAGGATACTAACATCGGTCAGGAGCTTTTGAAAACCATTGATGATTTAGAGTATCTTTTTGAAAACTATGAAAAATATTGACTTGGAACACTTTAAGATACAAAGTTTGAAGAGAAAGGAGTAAGGATTGAAAACATTAAGTGAAGCAGAGTCATATTGCTGGAATCATATCCAAGATAATTTAAATCGCATTCCTAATCTATCTATCTCGATATTAGCAGCAGAATCACATGTCAGTGTTTCCACAGTTAATAGAACACTAAAAAAAATGGGCTACGATGGTTATTCTGACTTTAAACAAACTATTCGTAATACCAAAAACGAGCGCCGCAAAAATGGCTTTTCAAAAGAGGTTAATCAGGCGATTCGTAAGAACGAAATAGAAATTACACGGACCATTAATCAACTTTCCGCCGATGATATTGAAGCTGCTATTAAGTTGATTGATCATCATAGCAAAATTATGATTTTTTGTGCAGGATTGAGTGCGAATGTTGCACGGGAAATGATGGATAAGTTGCAACTTTTTGGAAAACTTTGTGTGATTCATGATGATTTTGACTATATGCAGTATTTTGCAAGTAAAGCCAATCGTGATTATCTAATCGTTGCTTTTTCTTTGAGTGGCGAAACACCCGAGATTGTACAAGCGCTACATAAAGCGAAAAATCGGGGAGCGAAGATTATTGCACTCGTGGGAGCAATGCCGAGTGCCATCGGAAGTCAAGCCGATGTTTGCATCCATGCTTACAAATCAACTCAAAAAACGATCAATTTTGGTTTAGACGTGGGGAGTCGCCTATGTTTACAAGTTGTGAATCGCATCTTGCTAGATGCTTTTGCCCTTTACAAAAATCTAGCACCAATTCGTGAAGACTAAATAAGACAAGCAGAGAAGATAAAATCTCTGCTTTTTTTGGGAAAATTTTCCACTTACATAAGGGACTTTTTGGAAAATTTTCCCCTTATTTCTGATTTATACTAAGAAAAAAGATAAATGGAGGCAAGGTATGACTTACTATATTAAAGCAGATAAATTTTTTTATCCTTATCATACGCTCAGTGGTGGTTATTTAGAAATTAAAGCGGGTAAATTTGGCAAACACATGCAAGAAGTTCCTGAAGATGCTGAGGTCAAAGATTATACAGGGTACTGGATTGCGCCAGGATTGGTGGATACACATATACATGGTTTCGATGGCGCAGATGTGATGGATGGGCAGACAGAGCTTCTTGATAAGATGAGTCAGGGTTTGCTTAGAGGAGGTGTAACTTCTTGGATAGCTACACCATTAACAGGGGAACATGAGCGCCTCAGAGAAGTCTGCGAAGTAGTTGGAAATTATAAGCCAGCAATTAAAGGGGCCAAAATACAAGGTCTTTTCTTTGAAGGACCATACTTTACTACTCAACATAAAGGTGCCCAAAATCCCGCTTATATGACAGATCCAAATGTGCAAGAATTTGAAAATTGGAACCAAGCAGCGCATGGTATGATTCGAAAAATAGCCGTTGCACCTGAGAGAGAGGGAAGTATCGAATTTATCCGAGCTTTAACAAATCGAGGAATCACGGTTGCTTTGGGACACTCTAACGCTACTTTAGCTCAAGCAACAGCAGCAGTAGAAGCAGGTGCTACTGTCTTTGTCCATACATTTAATGGAATGAGTCCCTTTAACCATCGGGAACCCGGGATGGTTGGTGCGGCACTGAGCCTTCCGAATACATATGCCGAGTTGATCTGTGACGGACATCATGTTCATCCGACAGCGGCTAAAATATTAATTCAAAGTAAGGGTACAGCGCACACGGTCCTGATTACCGATGCAATGCGTGCTGCAGGAATGCCCGATGGAGATTACATGTTGGGAGAATTTCCTGTACGTGTTGAAGGAGGCGCTGCTCATCTTAAAGAAGGAAATAGTTTGGCTGGCTCTGTCCTTATGTTAAAGGATGCGGTTAAAAATGTAGTAGATTGGGGGATTGCAACGCCGGAGGAAGCTCTTATGATGGCGACCTTAACTGCTGCCAAGTCTGTTAATATCGATGATCGTTGCGGTCAAATTAAAGAAGAGTACAGTGCAGATTTTATCGTTTTAAGCCCTGATATGCAACTTTCGGAAGTGTATGTAGACGGTGAACGGGCGATATAATCCTAAAAATTTAATTTACGCATTAACTAAACGAAAATCTTGTAAGCGGTTAATTCAGGAAAATTTACCAAAAATATAGGTCTTATTTGGAAAAATTTCCTATAATTCATAGCTTATAATAAAACTAAATTTAGAAGACAAGGAGAACTGATGAAAGCTTTAATTTCTGGGCATGCGCATTTTGCAGAAGGTATGAAGAGCGCGGTTGAATTAATTACCGGACCACAAGCAGACTTACACACACTTACTTTTGATGAAACAACTAATCTTGAAGAATATCAAAATGCTTTAAATGATTTTTGTAAAAATGATGAAGAAGTAGCCATTTTTACGGATCTACTTGGAGGGACACCTTTTAATAAAGCAATGATAGCTAAAGGAGATAGTGAGAACGTGCATATTTTTACGGGAACGAATCTTCCGATGCTGATTGAGTTTGTTTCTCAAGGAATGATGGGAACAGAGGCTGATTTAATACTTGATTTGTCTGTTTCTACAGCTAAAGATGGTGTCACTTTTGACTTAGCGCTCGGCAAAAAGGAGCAACAAGTTGAAGAAAGTGATGGCATTTAAATGACGGCACAATTTATTATCAACAGTTCACTTGTCTTTGTTGGTTTTATTCTTCTAGGCGGTGCTTTTTATAGCATTGTTAGTGGTCTGCAGTTTAGCAAGCGTAAGAAAGTTATCGCCGAGTTGCATCAGAATCTTGCTGTAGGGAGTGAGGTCATGTTTAGTGGCGGCTTGACAGGAGTTATTACTGATTTAGACGAAGAATTCTGTCGCATAAAACTTGCGGATAAGTTGGTGATTAGAGTTTCACGTTATGCTATCACGCAGATATTGTAAAACGTTCATTTTCCTAGTTTCTAGGGTATTAAATAAAATTTGAATACGAACAAACAGGTTCCTATTCTCTATTAAGAAAGGTCATTATTATGCCAAATATTTTACTTACTCGTATTGATAATCGCTTGATTCACGGTCAAGTTGCCACACAGTGGAACAGCTTTGTCGGCTCCAACCTTTTGCTTGTCGCAAATGATGATGTGGCAAGCAATCCACAGCGTCAAGCACTGATGGATATGGCTGCACCGACTGGAGTTGCGACACGCTACTTTAGTCTCCAAAAAACGATTGACATTATTAGTAAAGCTGCAGATCGACAATTGATTTTTATTATCTGTGAAAATCCTCAAGATGTGTTACGTCTTGTTGAAGGTGGCGTGCCCATTAAAAAAGTGAATATCGGTAATATGCACATGTCAGAAGGAAAACGACAAGTCGCAACTGTTATTGCTGTGGATGATGATGATGTGGCAGCATTTAAGAAACTGAAAGAACTTGGTGTTGAGCTTGAGATACAGCGCGTGCCGACGACAGCAGTAGAGCCATTGGATAAGCTCTTCAAATGATACTCGTGGTACATTTCTAATTTAGGTAACAAGAGGTTTTTGCTAGAAAATAGAGTATTTATTGTCAAGTGAATTTATTTTTCTCGTTTTGATATTATAGGCTCCCAATTTTTTAGTTAAAATCCAACAAAAAATATAAGGAGAAAAAATTATGGATGCTTCCATTTTTCAGATTATTTTGATCTTTGCAGTGACTTTTGTCGTTGCTATTGACCAATTTAGTTTACTTCAATCTTTGTACCAACCGATCGTTACCGGTTTGGTCATCGGTCTTATTCTCGGTGATGTTCAAACCGGTTTGATTGTTGGTGGTACTTATCAACTGATGACTATTGGTAATATGCCGGTCGGTGGGGCTCAACCACCAAATGCGGTTATCGGTGGTATTATGGCAACAGTCTTGGCTATCACGCTTGGTCTCCAACCCGCTGCCGCCGTTGCTACAGCTATCCCATTCTCATTGCTGGGTCAATATGGTGTAACCTTAATCTTCACAATTATGGCACCGGTGATGGGTGTCGCGGATAAATATGCAGAAGAAGCAAACCCAGCCGGAATCGCTAAAATTAACTGGTTAGCGATGTGTGCACTTGGAACAATCTTTGGTATTGTTGTAACTCTCTTCTTTATTGGAGGGAAAGCCTTTGGCGATACAGTAGTAAATGCTATTCCAGCCTGGCTTATGAGTGGACTCGGTGCATCTGGGAACATGATGCGTTATGTCGGTTTTGCAATCTTGATTAAAGTTATGGTTTCAAAAGAACTTTGGGGATTCTACTTCCTGGGCTTCGTGCTTGCTGTTATTGTTACCGGTATTGAAGCGCTCAAAGGTCCAGCATTACTTTTACTCGCCGTCATTGGTTTTGCATTCGCCTACTGGGATTTCCAAATGAATACAAAACTCAAAGCAGCAGCAGCTGCAGCACCAGCTAGTGAAGGAGATTATGAAGATGGTATTTAATATTCCTGATAATTATTCTAACCAAACGCCAGCACCACAACTTGATAAAAAAACACTCAACAAAATGGTTTGGCGCTCCGTTTACCTCCAAGCATCTTTTAACTATGAACGGATGCAAGCCGGTGGATGGCTCTACTCGATCTTGCCCGGATTGGAAAAAATCCACACGGACAAAAAAGACCTTTCAGCTTCCATGGCGCACAATTTAGAGTTTTTCAACACACACCCATTTTTGGTTAACTTTGTAATGGGAATTGTGCTTTCACTTGAGCAAAATAAAACAGATATTCAAACGATACGTGCCGTTCGTGTTGCAGCGATGGGACCACTTGGAGGGATTGGTGATGCACTCTTCTGGTTCACGCTTGTACCAATCACGGCAGGGATAACAGCCAATATGGCGATTGCTGGAAATATCGCAGCACCGTTCATCTTCCTCTTTATTTTCAATGCTGTACAGTTCGGCTTGCGCTACTTCCTGATGCATTGGTCTTACCGAAAAGGAACAGATGCTATCAGCATCATGACTGCTAATGCAAAAGAATTTACACGCGCAGCTTCTATCCTTGGTATTTTCGTAGTAGGAGCATTGACTTCAGCTATGGGAGCTACTTCAGTAAACATTGTCATTCCAAATGGTGAAGCTGAAATTAATATTCAATCCATCTTGGATGGTATCTTGCCATCAATGTTGCCGTTAGGATTAACTTTACTTTTGTTCTATCTCATGCAGAAGCACAAATGGACACCTATCCGTTGTATCCTTTTACTCCTCTGCCTTGGTATCCTTGGCTCAGGAATAGGTATCTGGCCTTCAATCTGGCCGTAAATATAAAAAAGTAAGTGTGGGACAAAGACACTTACTTTTTTATATTTCTTTTTTTCTTAGAGCATAAGAGTCAAGCAAAATCCGTGAAAGGATGGTCAGACTTAGGCGGAGTGCTACAGATTTCGGTTTCCCATGATATGACCTAAGTGATTGTTCCCTTGAAATCAGGAAAAATTTCCGTTTTGGTAAAGTCCCATTTGGAAAATTTTCCTATGGTTATCACCTTATAATAGATACCATAAGCTTAAAGAAAAATAGAAATCGAGGGAATAATATGCTTCAATTACCAGAAGAACGACTCAAAGAACTAGGTGCGGCTATCACTGTTAAAGAAACTTTAGGGCAACCAGACTTATGGCGCAAGGTTTTCGGAGAATACGCAGAAAGAAAAACAGAAATTGATGCTTTCTTAGCAAAACTTATCGAAAAACATGGCTTTATCCGAGTTATTTTCACTGGGGCAGGTAGCTCGCAGTATGTGGGTGACACGGTACTTAAAAGTTTAATTGAGTTGGGAGATACGGTACATTTCCGTTTTGAATCAATCGGAACAACAGATATCGTAGCGGCTCCACAAGCTACTTTGGAGCAGAATACACCGACCTTGTTGGTTTCCTTTGCACGCAGTGGGAACTCCCCTGAATCTGTCGCCGCAGTCAATATTGTCGAAGAGCTAGTCCAAGACAGTTATCAGTTGGTCATCACTTGTGCCAAAGAAGGCAAGCTCGCTCAGCAAGCTCTCACCATGGAAAATGCTTTGACTTGTATCCTGCCAGATGAGTCTAACGATAAAGGTTTTGCAATGACCGGATCATGCAGTTCAATGACGCTTTTATCAACGCTTATTTTTTCAACAGAAGAACTTTCGGATAAAGAAAAGCAGGTCAGCATTGCCGCGGACTTGGCCGCAGATGTTTTTCAGCGAGAAACGGAAATTGTAAGTTTTCTAAATGACGATACAGACCGTATGGTTTACGTGGGCTCAAGTACACTTTCAGGTTTTGTACGTGAAGCCCAACTCAAGGTTTTGGAATTAACAGCAGGAAAAATAGCAACCATGTTTGACAGCTCAATGGGCTTCCGTCATGGACCTAAATCTTTCATTAATGAAAATACTGTCGTTTTCGTCTTTGCTGCCAATAACGCTTATACACGTCAATATGACTTGGATCTCTACAAGGAGGTTGCAGGTGATGCAATTGCTCAGCGAACAGTCGTCATCGGGCAAAATCTTACTGAAGGCTTTACGTATAAAGAAGCGCCAGAGCTCAAAGAAGCCTATCTTGTCTTCCCAGCATTTGCATTTGCTCATGTCATTGCCTTGAATGCTTCAATTTTGGTGAAAAACACGCCTGATACACCTTCAGCATCAGGCACAGTGAACCGTGTCGTAAAAGGCGTGATTATCCATCCTCTGGAAAAATAGGAGAGCAGTAAGCCATGAGTATTTTAACAGTCACACTCAATCCTGCTATCGATATTTCATATCCATTGGAAGTCTTTCACTTAAATACGGTCAATCGTGTAGTACAGGTTGGTAAAACGGCTGGTGGTAAAGGGCTTAATGTATCACGTGTGCTAAAAGAACTAGGTGCAGAGGTCTTAGCGACAGGATTTGCTGACGATATCTTAGGTGCGCAGATTGTCGAGAACTTAAAAAGTGAAGGCATTGATAGTCGATTTACTAAGATTTCTGGAAAGACACGTAACTGTATTGCGATTTTACACGAAGGACAACAGACCGAGATTTTAGAAAAAGGGCCACGGATTTTAAGGGAAGAAGCCGAAGAGTTTATTGACAATTTTAAAGCAATGTTAGCTGAAGTTGAAGCAATTGCCATTTCAGGTTCTCTGCCTGATGGCTTACAGGAAACTTTCTATTCTGAGCTTATCGCAATTGCCAACAAGCAGGAGAAAACAGTAGTTTTGGATTGTTCGGGAAGCGCACTTGAAGCAGTGCTTAAAAACCCACATAAGCCAAGTGTAATCAAACCCAACTTGGAAGAATTGACGGATTTGTTAGGGAAAGAAGTCACCTTAGAAAATATCAAAGAAAGTTTACAGGATAGGCTTTTTGACGGTATTGAGTGGATTGTGGTTTCTCTTGGAAAAGAAGGCGCGTTTGCTAAAGTTTCGGATGACTTTTATCGTGTAAAAATCCCTAAAATAGATGTAGTAAATCCTGTCGGATCCGGTGATGCGACTGTTGCAGGACTTGTTTATGGGATAAGACAGAATGAAACGGTTGAGAATACCTTGAAAGGTGCTAATGTATGCGGCATGCTCAATGCGCAGGAGGCGAAGACAGGACATATTAATAGGACAAATTATCAAGCTTTGTTTGACCAACTCAAAGTAGAGAAAATATAAAACAAAGACGCAAAGAGGAGAAAAAATGGTACTTGTAAAAAGTAAAGAAATGATAGAAAAGGCATTTAAAAACGGCTATGCCATTGGTGCTTTTAATGCAGAAAATATGGAAATGGCGGAAGCAATCGTAGAAGCAGCGCAAGAGATGAATGCCCCCGTCATTGTCCAAACAACTTCGGGTACGCTCAATACGACACCCCCAGAAATGTTCTACCATATGGTTAAAGCAGCAGCAGACAAGGTCTCAGTACCTGTAGTGATGCACCTTGATCATGGGGATGATTTTGAACGCGTAGCACGTTGCTTGCGTACAGGTTATACTTCGGTGATGATTGATGCTTCGAAAAAACCATTTGAAGAAAATGTCGCAATAACTGAAGAAGTGGTCAAGATGGCACACTCGATGGGTATTCCAGTAGAAGCTGAACTTGGTATTGTTGGTGGCAAAGAAGATGGCAATAATGCAGAGGCGGTAGCTTTTACCGATCCAGAAGAAGCTGAAAAATTTGTCAAGGCTACAAATGTTGACTTTTTAGCTATCGGTATCGGCAACTCACACGGCTTTTACAAAGCAGAGCCAAAGTTACAATATGACGTCTTAGAGGCTGTCAAAGCGAAAACGGGTGATGTACCATTGGTGCTTCACGGCACGTCAGGAATTCCTGACGAAGATGTTTCAAAAGCTGTTGCTATGGGGATTGCTAAGGTTAACTATGCCACTGAACTTCGCGCTGTGTTCACAAATGCCATCAAATCCTACATCTCCGAAGATGAAAAAGTTGTAGATCCGAAAAAATATAACTCCGCAGCTAAACAAGCAGTCAAAGAACTTGTGAAACAAAAAATTCAAGTGCTTGGTTCTGATGGGAAGGCGGAGGAGTGATGGTACGTAGTAATCTAAGTGATTCCAGTATCTCTAAATAAAAAACAAGATAAGCAATGCCTCGTATATTACATCTCAATATAAAAAAATAACCGCTTACTTATGCTATAATAAAGCTATGAAATTTAAAGCAATTGTATTTGATATGGACGGTGTTTTGGTAGATTCAGAACGTTTTCACTCTAAGGTTTTAGATAACTTTTTCGTTGAAAATGGAATTGATGCCAGCCATTTAACGCCAAAAGATTTTGTAGGCAGTGTTTTGAAAGACATGTGGCCCAAAGTATTACGTGATGAGTTTACGGAGGCGCGTGCAGCGCAAGTGCACCAAGATTTCTTGGATTACGATGCACAATTTCCAATCCCTTATAAAGAGCTCCTTTTTCCTGGTGTCACCGATGCCTTGAAGACTTTCTCAGAAAAGGGATATAAAATGGCCGTAGCTTCAAGTTCTCGTCGTCATGAGATTGCTGAAGTCTTGGATACGCATGATTTACGACAGTATTTTGAGTTTTTCTTGTCAGGGCAGGACGAGTTTGAGCAATCTAAGCCTAACCCAGCTATTTATCTGGCTGCTATGGAAAAGCTTGGTGTAGAACCTTCAGAAACCCTGATTATTGAAGATTCCCATTATGGTATTATGGCGGGTAAGGCGGCTGGAGCCACCGTTTGGGCGGTTAAGGATAACTATTTCGGTATTAATCAAGAGCAAGCGGACCGTTTTATTGAGACACTTACGGATGCCAAAAATTTGTTGGCAGAATCAGAATAAAGGAAAGAACTTCTGCTTTTAGGAGTTCTTTTTTCTCTAGATAAAGATTAAATATTATAGTTCAGACTTTGTTATAATAGAAGAAAACATCCCAATTAAAAGGAGAAATCAATGAGAATAAGTAACTTAAAAGAAAAAATAGCGCGAGAAAATTTAGATGGCTTAATACTTACTGATATGAAAAATATCTACTATCTGACAGGTTTTTCGGGTACAGCTGGCACGATTTTCATGACAGCAGAGCATTCCTACTTTATGACGGATGACCGTTATATTGGAATTGCACGTCAAGTGATTACCGGTTTTGAAATCATCCAGACACGTGATGCCTTATCTGAAATTGCTGCCCTTGCTGAAGACCTTCAAACTATTGCTTTTGAAGATACAGTTGATTTTGCATTTTATCGTGTATTAACGGAAAAATTAAAGAAGGCAAAGCTTGTTCCTACGACAAACTTTGTAGCTGAGTTGCGCCAAATCAAAGATGCGGATGAAATCGCCACAATTAAGAAAGCTTGTCAAATTGCGGATAAGGCATTTGAAGCTGTATTGAGATATATCGAGCCAGGCAGAACAGAAATAGAAGTCGCTAATTTTCTTGACTTCAAAATGCGAGAAATGGGTGCAAGTGGCATCTCTTTTGACACAATCGTTGCTTCAGGAAAACGCAGCAGTTTACCACATGGAGTAGCAACCCATAAAATGATTGAGTTTGGAGATCCTGTAACGATAGACTTCGGATGTTACTACAATCATTATGCGAGTGACATGACAAGAACAGTCTTTGTTGGTGAAGCAAGTCCGAAGATGCGTGAAATCTATCATACAGTACGCCAAGCAAATGAAACTCTAATTACAAAAGCAAAAGCGGGCATGTCTCTTGCTGACTTTGACAAAGTGCCACGTGATATCATTGAAGCGGCCTCATATGGGGAATACTTCACACATGGGATTGGTCATGGTTTAGGCTTAGATGTGCATGAAATTCCTTATTTTGGTGCTAAAGCAAAAGGCGAACTCAAGTCTAATATGGTTGTTACCGACGAACCAGGTATCTATATTCCTGACTTTGGTGGTGTACGGATAGAAGATGATTTACTTATTACTGAGGAGGGCTGTCAGGTACTGACCCAATCGCCGAAAGAACTTCTCATTCTTTAATTTAAACTCTTACATTAAGAGCTTCATATGCTTTAAAGTTTCTCTGAAAGAAATAAACAGACATTTGAAAAAAGGGTGAATTTGTGCTAAAATGAATTGTTAAAAGCTGCCTCTTTGGGCGGTAAATAGAATATTCACTAGGAGATATATATAATTATGGTAGCAGCAAAAGACCTCAAAGCCGGAATGACATTTTTGAACGGAGACAAACTCCTCCGTGTTATGGAAGCAAGTCACCACAAACCAGGTAAAGGTAACACAATCATGCGTATGAAATTGCGTGATGTGCGTTCAGGCTCTACATTTGACGACACATACCGTCCAGAAGACAAATTTGAACAAGCTGTGATTGATACAGTAGCTGCACAATATCTTTACCAAATGGATGATACAGCTTTCTTCATGAACAACGAAACATATGATCAATATGAAATTCCTGTTGAACAAGTTAAAGAAGAATTGCTTTATGTCCTTGAAAATACAGATGTAAAAATCCAATTTTACGGTACAGAAGTAATCGGACTTCAATTGCCAACTACTGTTGTCCTTGAAGTCGCTGAAACTCAACCTTCTATCAAAGGTGCAACAGTAACAGGGTCAGGTAAACCAGCAACAATGGAAACTGGCTTGGTTGTCAATGTCCCTGACTTTGTCGAAGCAGGAACAAAACTTGAAATCAATACACAAACAGGTGAATACCTTAAACGTGCATAAGCCGTTTTGGCTAGCGCTCACACAAGTTGAGGTGTTATAAAAGCCCTGCTCCACGGAGAAACAAAAGAAAAGATAGAGGAGAGAAATATGGCAGATACAACTGTTCATACTGAAGAACTTGGTGAAATTGTTATTGCACCAGAAGTTCTTGAAGTAATTATCGGTATCACAACTGCAAAAATCGATGGTGTTTATGCATTGCGTAACAAGCACTTTTCAGATAGCCTCGGCAAAAAATCAGAAGGCCGTGGCGTTTATATCGAAAGTAAAAACGACAAAGTTGTTGTCAATATCTATGTTTACTTGGCTTTCGGTATCAACGTACCACAAGTAGCCATGAACATTCAAAAAGAAGTGAAAGAAGCAGTTGAACAAGCAACAGAAATCGTAATTGATGATGTGAACATCCACGTGGTGGGTATCGTTCCTGAAAAATTACCAAAACCAAGCTTTGACGATTTGTTTGATGAGGGTTTCTTTGATGCCTAACAAGCTAACGCAACATAGCATTCGTCAGCGCACTGTGCAAACACTTTTTGAATACGAAATCAGAAAAGCAATGTCAGAAACAGTTCTGACAGAGTTTAAAAATAATGTTGAAAAGATTAATCGTGAGTTGGCAAAACCTATTCGTTTTGATGTTGCCTATAAAGATGAACGTATCACAGTACGTGATTTTCCACGCTTTTTCACAAAACCATTAAAAGAAATTGATAAGATTTATGAAATTTTAGATATTCCAAACCGTGAAAAAACTGCTGTCTACAAAGCTTTGAGTTTTATTCGTGATTTTGGTGGTTATACAAAACGTATGACGGATCAAGAAGCTATTGATTTGTACAAAGATGTCTTTATGAATCTGAACTTGGTACGTCTTTTCAATATTGAGCTTGAAGAAGAAAATATTGCGGTTCGTGTTCGTGATTTCTTACGTGCAAGTTTCCGGTCAGAGACACCAGAGCAAAAATTAGAAGTTTTTAACCGCATTTTCTCTGACGTTCACGTAAGTGTTCGTGAGAAAATTACGGTTGAGCTCTTCAAACCTTTGACTGTTCAAAATGAAGTTGCCGAAATTTTGGCGATGACTGAGCCAAAATTTACTACGGCTTCTAAAGATATCTTAGTTCAAGCCAAAACTTTTGCCTTAAATTATGATAACGACACAGATGAACCCGTAGAAGCACCGGCTTATTTTACAGAATTGGTCGATGGCATCTTAGAGAAACAAAATGTTCTTGATGCTGCCTTATCTGAGCATTTGGCAAAAGGCTGGACTTTCTCGCGCTTAACAACAGTGGAGCAAGCCTTGCTTCGTTTAGGTGCTTATGAGATTCTCTTTACTGAAACGCCAGATTTGGTTGCAATCAATGAATCTATCGAACTTGCTAAAGATTTCAGTGATGAAAAATCAAGTAAATTTATTAATGGTATGTTGACTAATCTAATCAAAAAATAAAAATAAAAGACACAGAAAATTTACGTTTCTGTGTCTTTTCTTGATATTTAAAATTAATATTAGCAAATTTTATAGTAAAATACTATAATGAAGGTATATGAGAGTACAATAAAGTAAAAACAGTTTTAATAGAGTAGAGAGGTTAAATTTTTTATTGTGAATTTTCAGAATTTTATAATTTATAACGTTGTGAAATTTTTGTAAAAAAACCATGTAGAGTATCGAGGTTAAATGAGAAAAATTTTATTTTTAATTCTTTTAAATAAAAATTTTAGTAAAGGTTTTTGCATGGAAAGTTTTAAAGAAACTATGATAAATCAGGGGTTAATGTGTTTTTTTAATGTAAGAATAGCAGTAAAATGAGTTTTACATTAAAAACATTTGACTTTTATATTTTAATCATATAAAATTACATTAAGTTAATTAAAAATTTCTAATGATGCATATAAAGTGGAGGTCTATTATGGGAATAGAAATGCTTGGTCTAATACTTGCCGGTGGGCAAGGCACGCGTCTTGGTAAGCTGACGAAGGATGTCGCAAAGCCAGCTGTACCGTTTGGCGGACGTTACCGAATTATCGATTTTGCCTTATCTAACTGTGTCAATTCAAATGTTAAAAATGTAGGAGTAATTACCCAATACGAACCTTTGGTACTTAATGAGCATATCGGAAACGGGGCACCTTGGGGGTTAAATGGTGTAAATAGTGATGTAACAATTCTACAACCTTATTCCTCAACAGAAGGAAGCAAGTACTTTGAAGGGACCGCACATGCTATTTATCAAAATATGGCTTACATTGACAAAAAAGACCCAGAATACATCTTAGTACTATCAGGAGATCACATTTATAAGATGGATTATGAAGCAATGCTAACGAGCCACAAGGAAAATGAAGCAAGCTTGACGGTTTCAGTCATGGAAGTACCTATGGAAGAGGCCAGTCGTTTCGGTATTATGAATACAGACGATAATGACCGTATTATTGAATTTGAAGAAAAGCCAGCAGAACCAAAATCCAATCTTGCATCGATGGGGATTTATATCTTCAACTGGAAGCGACTCCGTGATGTTTTGGTGACAGGTTATGCTAAAGGCGTGGATATGGAAGATTTTGGTAGCAATGTCATCCCTGCCTATATTGACTCTGGTGAAAATGTCTTTGCTTACCGTTTTAAAGGCTATTGGAAAGATGTGGGAACGATTGATAGTCTGCATGAATCCAGTATGGAATTCCTCAATCTTGGAAATGAACTAGATATAAAGGATAAGGAATGGCGAATTTATTCTCGTAATGACAATTCAGCACCACAATATTTAACGAGAAATGCCAAGGTAAAAGCTGCCTTGATTGGAGATGGCTGTTACGTGGACGGAGAAGTGACCGATACGATCTTATCCCAGAATGTCCATGTTCAAGAGGGAAGTAAAATCGAAAAAAGTTTTGTCATGTCTGGCGCATATATCGGAAAAAATGTCACCATCCAATATGCCATTCTTGGAGAAAAAGCTAAAATTGGGGACAATGTAGAAATAATCGGAAAACCAGGTGATATTGCTGTTATTGGCCACGGAGAAGTAAGAGGGGAAGAAAATGAAGACTGAAAATAAAATTTGTGCAATCTTGTCGAATGTCACACGTAATGAAGAACTCTCTCCTCTTACTGATCAACGTCCGATTGCGACATTGCCCTTTGAATGTAAATATCGCCTGATTGATTTTCCTTTATCTTCTTTAGCCAATGCACAGGTGAGCTCCATCTTTATGACGGCAAACCAAGGAGAGACACAGTCTATCTTCGATCATATGGGCGCAGGAAGCGAGTGGGGGCTTGATAGTTTTAAAAATCGCTATTTTGTCTATATCCAGCAAGATTTTCAGCGCCTTAAAGAGCAAGGACAGCCTTATTTTAATCAGCAGATTAATTTTTTGCGGAAAGCGAAAGCAGCTTATACGGTTTTGCTGGACAGTAAATTTATCTGTAATGTTGACTTAGCAGCAGTTTTAAAAATTCACAAAGCTTCTGAAAAGCCAATTACTGCGGTCTATAAAAAAGTTTCACCAGATGTAGCAGAAGCTTCGGATACCATTATTCGCTTTGACAAAGATAATAAAGCCTCAAGCAGCTTCCTCTCTCAGCTTACGGATGTTCAAGAGAAAGAAGCGCTCAGTTTAAATATGTTTATTGTTGATACAGAATGGCTGATTGCTTTTTTGCAAAGAATGCAAGAAGAGGGGGAGTATGCTTCTAGTTCACGCCTATTACGTAAATATTTAGTGGAATTTGATATTAATACTTACGAATACACAGGCTGCATGAGCAATATCAAGAGCATCAAGTCTTACTACGATGCCAATATGCTGATGCTTGAACCAAGTAATTTTACTGCTTTGCTCTATGGGAATCATCCTGTACGGACGAAAATGAACAATGAAGTTCCAACTTACTTTTCACGGGAGAGTAATGTCACAAACAGTCAACTGAGTTCAGGATGTGTTATCGAAGGCAAGGTATCAGATTCTTTAATCTCACGTCGTTCAAAAATTGAAAAAAATGCCTCAGTCGAAAAGGCGATGATCTTTACCGATAGTGAAATTAGAAGTGGGGCAAAAGTGGCCTATGCGATTGTTGACAAGCATGTAATTATTGAAAGTGGTGTGAAAGTTGAAGGTACATCAGAGCATCCTGTGGTTATTCCGAAATATACAGTGGTGAGGGAAGACGTTATTCAAAAATAGTCTTCTTTAGGGGCAAGAGAAGTCAAAAATCATAGGATGAATAAGGAGAAAGCATGAAAGTATTATTTGCATCAAGTGAGTGTGCGCCATTTTTTAAGACAGGTGGTTTAGGAGATGTCACAGGTGCTCTTCCTAAAGAACTTGCCAAGAATCCCGATATGCAGGTCGCGGTCATCTTGCCTTACTACAAATACGGTATCGCTGAGCACTATAAAGCTCACATGAAAGATGAATTTTGGAACTATGTTAATGTCGGATGGCGTCACGAATATGTCGGCGTAAAGCGTTTAGTTCAGGATAATGTCACTTATTATT
Source organism: Lactococcus formosensis (assembly GCF_018403745.1). Classification (GTDB taxonomy): domain Bacteria; phylum Bacillota; class Bacilli; order Lactobacillales; family Streptococcaceae; genus Lactococcus; species Lactococcus formosensis. The sequence continues at coordinate 82,084 of NZ_BOVP01000003.1, forward strand.
TCCTAGATAATGAGAATTATTTTGGTCGTGATGAAATTTATGGTTATGGTGATGATGGAGAGCGATGGGCCTTTTTCTGTCTTGCTATTGCGCAGCTGATAGAACGTTTAGCTTTTGTTCCCGATATTCTTCATGTCAATGATTGTCATACAGCTATGCTGCCTTTCCTCCTGAAGGAAAAATATCAGTGGATCAATGCTTATCGCGATATAAAAACGGTATTGACTATCCACAATATTGAGTTCCAGGGGATTATGCAAGGTTCAGCTTTGTCAGAACTTTTTGGTATGGGAATGGAGCGTTATCATGAAGGCGTTGTACGTCATAATGATATGCTTAATAGCCTCAAAACAGGGATCCTCTATGCGGATCGTGTCAATACAGTTTCACCAACCTATGCTCAGGAAATTCAAACACCTGAGTTTGGCTGTGGTTTAGACCCGATTTTAAGATATGTCTCTGATAAACTTGTGGGTATTGTCAACGGAATTGACTATGACGTTTATAATCCAGCCACAGATAAATGGATTGAACATCATTTTTCAAGCTCTGACTTGGAGGGCAAAGCGAAAATGAAGCAGGACTTACAAGAACGTGTAGATCTTCCTGTAGCTGCAGATAAGCCCTTGATAGGTATTGTCAGTCGCTTGACCACTCAAAAAGGTTTTGATCTTGTTTTGGAGCGCATGGATGACATTTTAAGTCAAGATGTACAAGTCGTTATATTAGGAACAGGCTATACGGATATTGAGCAAGGTTTCCGTCACTTTTCAGAAAAATATCCTGAAAAATGTGCGGCAATCATTAGCTTTGACTTGAAGCTCGCTCAGGAAATCTATGCAGCCAGCGATTTTTTCCTGATGCCCTCGGCATTTGAGCCTTGTGGCCTTTCGCAAATGATTGCCATGCGTTACGGTACTCTGCCCATAGTCCATGAAATTGGTGGGCTCAAAGATACAGTTCAACCTTATAATCCTTATACAGCCGAAGGAACAGGATTTGGCTTTGTGGATTTTACAGGACAAGTTTTGGTGGATACCATTAATCAAGCATTAAATCTATATGCGAGTGAACCAGATATTATTTATAAATTGAGAATTCGTGCGATGAAGCAAGATTTTTCGTGGAAGACAAAGGCTGAGCAATACATTCATCTTTATCAAGAAATAATCTAAAGAAAGCGTGTTTGTCTCTCAGAAAACCTTTCCTAAAGTAGGAATAGAAAACAAAAAGCGGAGTAAGATATATTGAAGCTTTCAAAAACGCAATTTAAAAAAGACTTTGAAAAAAGACTGACGTCCAAGTTTGCTACTGATGTAAGTAAGGCGGGGGTCACAGAAACCTTTGCAACCTTATCCTCTGTTGTGAAGCACTATTATACACAAATTTGGCAAGCTGATAATCAGTATAAAGATGAAGTGCAACAGAAGCAGACTTATTATTTTTCCATAGAATTTTTGCCTGGAAAAATGCTGAAAAGCAATCTTCTTAATCTTGGTATTTTAGCGACGGTTCGCGACGGTTTAGCAGATCTGGGCATTGATCTGGAAAAGGTCGCCCAAATAGAACCAGATATGGCTATTGGTAATGGTGGTTTGGGCCGTTTGGCAAGCTGTTTTATGGATTCGGCAGCTTCTACAGGTTTTCCAGTGAATGGTAATGGGATACGCTACCGTTATGGCCTCTTCAAACAAAAAATAATTGATGGTTACCAAGTTGAACTACCAGATTCATGGCTTAATAATGTGAATCCTTGGGAGGTGAGACGTGCAGATAAGGCCATCGAAGTTACTTTTGGTGGTGAAGCTTGGTTAGAAGAAGACGAGACAGGCCATCTCATCCCGCGTTATCGTAATCAAGAGCGTGTGTTAGCGGTACCTTATGATACGCCCATGGTTGGTTTTGAAAATACACGCGTAAATAATATGTGTCTGTGGCATTCCGAAGTGCCTCAAGATCTGGATGTGAAGTTCCAAAACATGGAATACATGAACCAAACTTCAATGCTTTCAGCTGAGCTATATCCTGATGATTCTAACTATGATGGCCGCCTGCTTCGCCTTAAACAGGAATATTTTTTTGTATCAGCTGGACTTCAAAGAATCATCCGACACTACAAGGCTAATAATGATGCCCCACTGATACAGATTGCAGACTATATTGCAGTGCACATCAATGATACGCACCCCGCACTTTGTGTGCCAGAGTTCATGCGTCTTCTCCTCGATGAGAATGGTCTGTCATGGACACAAGCTTGGGACATTACCGTTAAAGTGATGAGTTATACCAATCATACTATATTATCGGAAGCCTTAGAAAAATGGCCTGAAGAGATGGTACAAATGCTCTTGCCAAGGATTTATCAGATTATCAAGGAAATTGACAACCGTCGTACAGAGGAATTGACGTCTCTTGTAGGTGCAGAAGTGGTACAAAAAACAAGTATTGTGAAAGATGGTCAGATTCATATGGCGAGCTTAGCAATCATTGGTTCGCACTCAATAAATGGGGTAGCCCAACTTCATTCGGATATTCTTAAAGATGTGGAGTTACATGACTTTTACCAATTATACCCAGAGCGTTTCAATAATAAAACCAATGGTATAGCAGATCGAAGATGGCTTCAAATCGCCAATGAAGGCTTGTCAAACCTGATTGATGAAAAGATTGGCAAAGCGTGGCGTCATGACTTGAAGGAACTCGAGGCGTTAAAGGCTTTTTATGAAGATGAAGCAACGCTGAAAGAACTTTTAGCGGTCAAGTTTCAAAACAAAAAAGCCTTAGCTCTCTTGATTAAGGAAAAAAATGGTATTGAAGTAAATCCTGATGCGATTTTTGATGTACAGGTCAAGCGGCTGCATGCTTATAAACGTCAACTTTTAAATTTACTTCACATCTTGAAACTCTATTTTGATATCAAAGATCAGCCAGACATAGAAATGGTCCCACGTGTCTTTATTTTTGGTGCTAAAGCTGCGCCTGGTTATCATTATGCTAAAAGCATTATCAAAGCCATCAATGAAATTGCTGATATGATTAATTCAGACCCAGTGGTTAAGGACCGAATCAAAGTGATCTTTATGGAAAACTATAATGTAAGTCTTGCTGAAAGTATCATTCCAGCAGCAGATGTAGGAGAACAAATCTCACTGGCTTCAAAAGAAGCATCGGGCACTTCAAATATGAAATTTATGCTCAACGGTGCACTTACAATGGCGACCTTAGACGGGGCAAATATTGAGATTAAGGAAGCTTGTGGTGATGAAAATATCTTCATCTTTGGGCTAACCAAGGATAAAGTTTATGAGTACTACAAAAATGGCAATTACAATGCGCGTGATATTTACGAACAAAACCCTATTGTGCATCGTATCCTCAATGCCTTCGTTGATGGAACCATTCCTAATATTACAAATGAAGGCCCTGAAATATTTGACTCACTTACAGCCTTCAATGATGAATATTTCCTACTGCGCGATTTTAATGACTATGTCCGTGCCCAGAAAGATCTTGAAACACTCTATCGTAATCCCAAAGCTTGGGCACAAGCAAGTTTGATGAATATTGCAACTTCTGGAATTTTCTCGTCCGACCGTACGATACGACAATATGCCGAAGAGATTTGGTTTGTCAAAGAAAAAAATGAGTAAAAACATAAAATTGTGCCAGTAAAAAGGAAAGAAGTTACTCTTTCCTTTTTTACACATAGAGCATATGCAATTGAGAGGAGACTGACAATGTACTACTATAACTCTTGGGATGCAGACTTCAAACAACCTTTCGGGGCAATTCAAGTGGGACAAATCATGAAGGTCAATCTGAAAACCGACAAGGAAAATGTTACTATCAAGTTTATCATTCGACGTGACTTCGGTGCCCGCTCGGAGTTTGATATGCAAAAGTTAGGGGGAGGCATTTTTAGTGCTTCCGTCAAGTTCGATGTTGGACAAGGGCTTTACTACTATTATTTTGAAATCAGTGAACCAACGGATTGGGGCATTAAAAAGTTTTATTATGGCTGTAGCGGCCTTGGTGGTGAAGGTGTACTTTATATGAATGAAAATGATGTACGCCCCTATCAAGCAACGATTTTTTCCATGAGGGATGTCGCTCCAGCATGGTATCGGGAAGCCGTCTTTTATCAAATATTTCCAGATCGTTTTCATAATGGCAATCCAGATGGTAAAATCAATCATCCCAAACCTAATTCCTTCATTTATGCGACAAAAGAAGATACGCCGCTTTATGTCAAGAATGAAAATGGTGACGTTGTACGGTGGGATTTCTTTGGTGGGAATATTCGTGGTATTATCGAAAAGATACCTTACCTGAAAGAACTGGGCATTACCGCACTTTATCTCAATCCTATTTTTTCAGCAACCAGTAATCATCGCTACGATACCAATGACTATCTGCAAATAGATAGCATGCTAGGAACAGAAGAAGATTTTCAAGAATTAGTGGACGTTCTTCACACAGAAAATATGCGTATCGTTCTGGATGGTGTTTTTTCCCATGTGGGTAAGGATTCGCGCTATTTTAATCTCTCGGGACAATATGGAAGCGATGTGGGTGCAGCTAAAAATCCAGACAGTCGTTACATGGATTGGTTTAAATTTACAGAATATCCAATGAATTATAAATCATGGTGGGGGATTAAAGATCTTCCAGAAGTGGATAAAGACAATCCTTCATTTCGGGATTTTATCTATGGGGATACACATTCGGTCTTAGCCAAGTGGAATCAATTTGGCATAGATGGCTGGCGGTTGGATGTGGCGGATGAACTTCCGGACAGTTTTATTCGTGGCATCCGCAAAAATTTGTCCCGCTATCCAGAGACGATTCTTATCGGTGAAGTGTGGGAAGATGCCTCTAATAAGATTTCCTATGGTCAGCGGCGTAACTATATTTTGGGTGAGAGTTTACAAGCCGTGATGAATTATCCGTTTCGTGATTTGATCATTGCTTACCTTACAATGACGAAAACAGCTCAGGACCTTGCTTATCAAATGCTGGTTTTGAGTGAAAACTATCCTCATGATATTTTTTACAATAATTTTAATAACCTTGGTACACACGACACGGAACGTATCTTGACGATGGTCGGTGATGAAGCAAATGATTTGGCTGTAGGAATGCTCTTTAGCCTCCCAGGAGTACCTTGTATCTATTATGGTGATGAAGCAGGACTAACAGGTCGTAAAGACCCCAAAAATAGGAAATATTTCCCGTGGAATAATATCCATGAGCCGACTTATGGTTTGTATCGTCAGTGGATTGTCAAACGGCATTCAGAAAAGACGCTCACTCAGGGGAAATTTACTACATTTTTCCAAGGAAATATCCTGGGAATTCTGCGATACACGGACTACGAAGCTTTTATCTATGTTATTAATCCTACAGATGAAGCAGTCAAACTAACATTTGAAGACATTCATTTTCTACAAAAACTTTCTTTTGTTGAGCTATTGAGAGAGTGTCTTGATGAATTTATCCTTCCAGCAAAATCAGGACAGGATTTCAAGATTATTAGGATAAAAAATATGGTTTAAAAAGAAACACTGTCCTTAAAAAACAGTGTTTTTTTGTGTCAAGTTGAACACCAAAGAAGAAGCTGTATAATAAATGTATCAAAATTTAAAATTTATAAACAAATTTCTTTTCGATACGCTTTCATAGTGTTACAATGAATTGTAATTAATTTTTTGTTAGTCTCGAAAATTGTGTACTTTTACCTTTATTCGAGCAATAGGAGGCTTTATGTTGACAATTGAAACTCTCGCGCGTTTCCAGTTTGGCATGACCACAATCTTCCACTTTTTCTTTGTTCCCCTTTCGATAGGGTTAACATTGATGACCTTTATTATGGAAGCATTGTATGTTAAAACGGGCGATGAGAAATGGAAAACACGTACCAAATTCTTTGGTGCAATCATGCTATTATCTTTTGCCGTCGGAGTCGTGACTGGTATTATTCAGGAATTCCAATTTGGGATGAACTGGTCAGACTATTCACGATTTGTCGGTGATATCTTTGGAGCACCACTTGCTGTAGAAGCACTGCTTGCATTCTTTATGGAATCAACGTTCTTGGGTGTTTGGATGTTTGGTTGGGACCGTATAGGCAAAAAGTTGCACTTGGCGGCACTTGGCTTAGTTATGGTCGGCACTTGGCTTTCTTCACTTTGGATTTTGGCAGCGAACAGCTTCATGCAAAATCCAGTGGGCTATGAAGTTATTGATGGTCGTGCAACATTGACCAGTTTCTCAGCTTTATTGACAAACCCACAAACAACCTTAGAATTTACCCATGTTATTACAGGTTCGTTCTTGACAGGTGGATTTGCAGTTGCTGGTATTTCTGCATTCCAAATCCTCAAAAAACGTGAAGTTGATTTCTTCAAACCTGCATTGCGTTTAGGACTCTTGGTGGCCTTGATTGGTGCGATGGGGAACTTTGTAGCTGGTGACCAACAAATGTTGGAAGTTAAAAACACGCAACCGATGAAATTCTCAGCGACAGAGGGTGTTTATGAAACAACAGAGGACCCAGCAGCTTGGGACATGATTGCATTCTTTAACGAAGCTGATCACAAGTCCGTTTTCGGTGTGCGCATACCGTACGTGCTGTCAATCTTGACATACCACCGTCCTTCAGGTTCAGTTGAAGGGATGAATCAAATCAACAAGGAACTGGAAGCTAAATATGGAGATCATCTGAATTACTATCCACCAGTTACAGTCCTCTTCTATACATTCCGTATTATGGCTGGATTGAGCATGTACTTTATGCTGATTTCAGCTCTCGGCCTCTTCTGGACACGCCGTAAGAAACCTTGGATGTATGAAAAACCTGGAATGATGCGTCTTTACGGCTGGTCAATGTTCTTGCCATTCCTTGCTATCACTTCAGGTTGGTTGGTCACTGAGTTGGGCCGTTATCCATGGACTGTATATGGACTCTTTACAATCAAAGATTCTGTCTCACCCAACGTTTCAGTGGGAAGCTTGCTCTTCTCAAATATCGTTTATTTCCTTCTTTTCTGTGTTTTAGGTACTATCATGATTATCTTGACACGCCGTATTATGCGTGACAGTGCACATAAGGCAGAAACAGCTTATGTTGATTTAGATCCGTTCAGCAGCCATAATCTTGGTAAGGACAAGCATTCTAAATCAGAAGAAAAAGAAGAGGAGGCTTTGAAATGAGCGGATTACAATTATTTTGGTTTATCTTAATTGCAGTGCTCTTTGGGGGATTCTTCTTCCTCGAAGGCTTCGACTTTGGTGTAGGAATGAGCGTTTTGGCCTTGGCACGTAATAAACGTGAGGTCAACCAAGCAATTGCTACAATCGGTCCTTTCTGGGACATGAACGAAGTATGGCTCTTGACAGCCGGCGGTGCTATGTTTGCCAGCTTCCCTTATTGGTATGCTTCCCTTTTCTCTGGTTATTACAACATCTTGTTGTTAATTCTCGCCTGCTTGATTTTACGTGGGGTAACCTTTGAGTTCCGTCACCGTAGCGAATCAGAAAAAGTAGAGCGTGGCTGGGAAATTATTTTAGGAGTGACAAGCTTCTTTATTCCTTTCTTGTTCGGCTTGATGTTTACCAGCATGATTCAAGGTGTTCCAATGGATGCACGCGGTGATATCTATGCCAGCTTCACAACATACGTAAACCCACTTTCACTTGTTGGTGGTGTTGCAGTAGCTTTGATGAGCTTCTTGCACGGCTTGAACTACATTGCTTTGAAGACAGAAGGAAATATGCGCAAACGGGCGAATGACCTTGCAAACAAACTTTACTTTGTGCTTTATGCAGGGGAAGTTGTCTTTGCTCTCTTGATTGCTATGAAAACAGACTTTATTGAAAAACATGCAGCTTTAACAATTGGGTTGTTAGCTGTTATCGTTCTCTTGACTGTGTTTGCACATGTTTCGGTTGCTAAGAAACGTGAAATGTCAGCCTTCTTATCTTCTGGTTTGACTTTCCTTGCATTGGTTGCTTTACTTTTCCAAGGGTTGTTCCCACGTGTAATGATTGCTGAAAATCCAGCTTATAGCATCTTGATTAAGGATGCAAGCTCAACACACTATACTTTGACAACAATGTCCTACATCACAATAGCAATCTTGCCATTTGTGCTTGCTTATATGGCGTGGACTTACTACATTTTCAGAAAACGTATCAGTGAATAATTGATTCTAAAATTCCTTTTTTAAAGGAATTTTTTATTAGACAAAAGCGAATAAAAGCGTGAAATTATAAGCAGTTTCAAAGGCTTGATACTCATATTTTGTTATAATAAAAGTTATCATATGAATAAGAATAGGTAATAAAAAAATGATTGACAGAACTCTATTTACTCTTCCAGGAGTACGTAAGATTCTTCCCGCTCTTGGAGGGCTCGCCCTACTTCAAGCGCTTTGTATTTTAGGACAGGCTTTATTTCTGTCGCAAGCAATAACAGGTCTATGGCAAGGTCAAGAGCTCATGCAGGTTTTGATCTACATTGTTGGCTTTTTTCTAAGCTTTTTTGGGCGAGAAGTCGTAAACTTTTTACGTCAATATATGCTTGATAAGGTGTCTTACCATTTGGCAGCAGATATGCGTGGGCAGATTCTTGAAAAAGCTTTTAAACTTGGGCCGTCTGTCACACGTGAAATGGGAACAGGTAATCTGACATCAACAGTTATTTCCGGCATTGATGAGGTCGAAACTTATATCAAGTTGGTACTTTCTAAAGTCTTGAATATGATGATAATCCCGATTCTTTTGCTGATTGCGATTGCCTTTCTGGATTTACAGACAGCGATTGTGTTGGCGATTGCCTTTCCCTTTGCCATAATCTTCATGATTTTACTGGGTTATGCTGCACAAGGGCAGGCAGAAAGACAGTATAAGAGCTTCCAACTTTTATCCAATCACTTCTTAGATTCGCTCCGCGGGATTTCGACCTTAAAATATTTTGGCTTATCAAAAACATATGCCAATTCCATTTATCAAACGTCAGAACGTTTCCGTAAAGCAACAATGGCTACGTTACGTGTTGCGATTCTCTCAACTTTTGCACTGGATTTCTTTGCAACCTTGTCTGTTGCTACAGTAGCTTTGTTTTTAGGTCTTCGCTTGATGAACGGTGCAATTCTCTTGTTCCCAGCCTTGGCTGCTTTGATTTTGGCTCCAGAGTATTTCTTGCCTTTGCGTGACTTTGCCTCGGACTATCACGCAACGCTAAATGGTAAAAATGCTTATGCCAGTGTTAACGAAGTGCTGAAAACAGAAGATCATTTGACAAATGTTCTTCCTGAGCCTATCCGTTGGACAGAAGAGTCACAGCTGAAACTTCATAATTTGAGCAAAGTTTTTGATACTGGACGTGGTGTCTCGGACATTAATCTAGAGCTGCAAGGCTTTACCAAGGTAGCCATAGTCGGTGAATCGGGTTCAGGTAAATCGACATTGCTAAGTATGCTGTCAGGGTTTCTTATGCCAAGTGCTGGAGAGATTCAGCTCAATGAATATCAGATGACATCACTTAACGATGAAAACTTCCGCCAGTCTTTGCAATTTATCCCTCAAAATACTTATATCTTTGCAGGAACATTACGCGCTAACTTAGCCTTTTATCAGCCAGATGCTACAGATGAAGCAATCACTCATGCAGCTGAACTTGCCGGTTTGAAAAACTTGCTAGAAGAAATCGGGCTGGATGCAAATATTGGTGCAGGAGGCCGTACCTTATCTGGTGGGCAAATGCAACGTGTGGCACTCACGCGAGCATTTCTCTCTCAAGAAAGAAATATTCTTTTCCTTGATGAGCCAACGGCGCACCTTGATGTAGAAACGGAACTGGAGATAAAGGAAAATATTCTGCCACTCTTTGAGGACAAGCTCGTCTTTTTGGCGACTCACCGCTTGCATTGGCTGCCTCAGATGGACTTAATTCTCGTTCTCAATGAAGGGAAGCTTGAAGCTGCAGGCTCACATAAAGAACTCTTAACGACTAATACATACTATCAAGAGCTCTTGCGTGAGATGAGAGGTTAAACAGCATGATTGTAAAAACAATGGAGAAAAAATGAAGAAGATTCTTTTTAATAATGATTGGATCACACCTTTCCTGCGTAAATATCGTTTCGGAATGATTCTTGCAATTATTTTAGGGACAATAACGATGTTTTGCGCTGGCCTGCTTATGTTTTCAGCGGGCTATGTGATTTCAAAATCAGCAACTAAACCCGAAAACATTTTGATTATCTATGTGCCTGTTCTGATGGTTCGTGTCTTTGGTATTTCACGGCCTGTGGTGCGTTATATTGAACGCTTAACATCCCACAACTGGATTTTACGCATTACCAGTAACCTTCGGCGCAAGCTTTACCTCAGATTGGAAAAATCAGCGATTGGTCTGTCTGAACGCTACAAGTTAGGTGACCTTCTCGGCTTGCTTAATGAAGATATTGCAAATATTCAGGACTTGTTCTTGCGGACTCTTTTCCCTTTGATGATTGTTGGCTCTTTATCTGTAGCTCTCATCATCGCTTCAGGCGTCTTCTCGATAACCTTAGCTCTTGTAGTTGCCTTTTTCTTAGGCCTGATGGTTATCGTGCTTCCTTATGTGTCACTGAAAGTATCGGCGAAATATGACCGTGATTTGAAAAACTATCGCAACCAACTCTTTTCTAACTTGACAGATGATGTTTTAGGCTTGCAAGACTGGGTTTTATCAGGGAGAAAGGAAGATTTCTTGCTTGATTATCAAACCTCAGAAAAAGCAGCACGTCAAATTCAGGAAAAACTGTTGAGCTATGTACGGAAACGTAACCTTGTGTTGCAGCTCATCTTTGCTTTACTTGTGGTCTATCTGATTGTTTGGTCAGGTTCAACCTTAAATGCGGGAGATGCACCGAACTACATTGCCGCTGTTTCTTTAGCTGCCTTTCCTTTGTTTGATGCCTTTGCACCTTTGTCTGACGCTGTTGTTGAGACACAACGTTATGGTGATTCTGTTCAGCGTCTCAATGATTTACCTGATGTTAAGGAAGAGGTGCGACAAGAAACGATTACGGAGACAGACTTACAAATTTCTAACTTAAGTTTTGCTTTTGATGACAAGCTTATCTTTGATGACTTAAATCTCCATATCAAAAAAGGAGAGCATGTAGCGATTTTAGGTCGCTCAGGAGTAGGTAAATCAACCTTAGCAAGCCTTATCCGTGGGGATCTTATTGCACAGCAAGGGACTTTGGATTTGTCCGGAATTGCACCAGCTTATGCCAATAATGTTGAAGAAAAGATTGGTGTTATTAACCAAAGCCCATATATTTTCAATGCCAGCATCCGTTCCAATCTTAGCTTGGCTCGGCTTGATGCCAGTGACGAAGAAATTTGGAATGCTTTAGAGCTTGTAGGCTTGAAAAAAATGGTAGCTTCCCTGCCTAATCAACTCAACGAGGTCGTGGATGAAGCAGGACTACGTTTTTCAGGGGGGGAACGTCAGCGTTTAGCCTTAGCACGTATTTTGCTGTCCGATGTTGATATGGTTATCTTGGATGAACCGACGGTTTCGCTAGATCCGATTACCGAAAATCAACTGTTGCGTCTCTTCTTTGAGCGCTTAAAAGACAAAACGATTATCTTTATCACTCACCATCTGTTGGGTGTACAACACATGGATCGTGTTATCTTTTTAGAAAAAGGTAAAATCAAGCTTGATGATCAACCGGCATACCTTCTTGAACACAATGAAGACTTCCGTAAGCTTTATCAAATGGACTTAGGAACTAACGACTATTAAGAGTCGTTAGTTTTTATATTGACAAAACGAAATAAAAGTATTAAAATGTATTTTGTTAGCTTGTGTATTAGCTAAACTAAATATCAAGGAGAATAACTGTGTCAGCAGAAACAAATAAATTATTACACCTCTTTTCAAAACTACTCCATAATCCTCAACTTCTTATGGCTTTACATATGGAAAGAATGACAAGTCGACTCGGAGAAAAAAAATCACGTACAGGCGCACAAGGGCTTCTGGTTGAACTCTGGAAGGCTGATGGACTGACCAATGCTGAAATTGCCGAAATCTTGGATATCCGACCTTCAAGCGTAACAGCTCAAGTGAAGAGTTTAGAGCAACGTGGCTTGGTCAAACGTGTCACAGACGAAAATGATAAGCGAGTGAGCCGTGTTTTCCTGACGGAAGAAGGCAAGCAAGCTCAAGTTGAACGTAAAGAAAGTCAAGATGACTTATCAGAAGGCATTTTTGGTAATCTTACAGAAGAAGAACAAGTTCAACTGATTCACATTTTGGAAAAACTTGAAGAAGCTAATCCAGCTGATGAGGAATGTGATTTCCGCTTTGGTGGTGGCATGCGTCCTGGAGGCTTTGACCCACGAATGATGCATCACATGGGCAGAGAAATGGAAGCAAAAATGAGGAAAGAGATGCGACGTCAGATGCGAGATGCGCATAATCCATGGAATTTTGGGCATAATCCACGCAGCAGAAACGATGATAACTGGGACGATTTTTAAAATAAGCTTAAATCAGTCTAAGGTCCTAAGTTCTTTGGTACAATTTAAGGTATAATAGAAACATCTTTATTATTAGAAAGAAGAAATTATGCCCGTATTAGAATTAAAAAATATTAGGAAATCATACTTTTTAGGTAAAGATGAATTTCCAGTACTTAAGGGGATTGACCTTGAGTTTGAGCGTGGAGACTTTGTCAGCTTACTCGGTGAGTCTGGTGGTGGTAAATCAACCCTCATGAATATCATCGGTGGTTTGGACCGTGAATATGATGGGGATGTCATCATTGATGGTGTCGCGCAAAAGGCAAAGAAAGAAAAAGATATGGATGCTTACCGCCGGGATACGATCGGCTTTATCTTCCAGTCTTTCAACTTGATCAACTACTTGAGCGTGCTTGACAATATCTTGATTAGCTTGAAAATGACAAGCCTATCAGAAAAAGAGCGTGTCGAACGTGCGGTTGAGTTAACCAAACAAGTTGGCCTTTACGAGCACCGTAAGAAAAAACCTGCACAGTTGTCAGGCGGACAAAAACAACGTGTAGCCATTGCGCGTGCTTTGGCCAGTGATCCTGAGATTATCCTTGCTGATGAGCCTACAGGAGCGCTTGATTCGCAAAATACGAAAGAAGTATTGGCCCTTCTCCGCCAAATCGCACAGTCTGGTAAGACAGTGATTGTCGTCACTCACTCTCAAGAAGTTGCGGACTATGGCACACGTACCATTCGTCTGGCAGATGGGCAGATTATCGGAGACGAGCGTGATAAGCCAGCTTATCCTGTGCCTGATGAAGCAAAGTCTTTCAAGACAAAGGCTCTTTCTTATGGTGATGTGGTTAAAACAGCCTTTAAGCACTTTACAAATACTTGGAAAATCAATCTTCTCATTGCTATTGGTACAGCTATTGGCTTGTTCTCTGTTATTTTCTTCCTTGGTCTAGGGACTGGGGCAACAAAATATATGAATGATCAGGTGACAAGTTTGGCAAACCCTAATATTATTTCCGTGGTTCAACGCGACCCCGCAAATAATCAGGGTAAAGATAATGATGAAGCCTTCTCAATTGCGCAGCAAACAATGCTTGGTATCTCTGATAAAAACATTAACAAGTTGAAGGACTTGGATAATGTTAAAACAGTGGATGCAGGGATTACAAAAGCAGGTGCTGTGACTCTTGACTATAAGGGGCAAACAACAAGTAACCAAGCGATTATGTCTTGGACACCGATGATTCAGTCTTCAACGTTACATGCTGGTTCAGAACCTAAAGGTAAACAAATCGTTATCTCTGAAGCAGACATGAAGAAGTTTGATCAAAAAGCATATGAAGCAAAAGACTGGAAAGCTGTGATTGGTAAAACAGTCAAAGTAAGCTTCCAAACTGTGGATAAAAACAATACTCCTGTGACTATCACAGAAGATATGGAAATCTCAGGCGTCTTGCAAGATATGCCAATGGTTGGTACTTTGACTTCAACAGAGGCATTGAAAGAAATGCTTACTGCAAATAATATCGATGCGATGCCAAACACAGCCTACGTCACTGTGACAGATACAGATAAAGTTAAAGATGTAACCAAAGCTATCAATGATATCAAAGATAATGACAAACTTGTGTTTGCCTCAACAAATATCGGTAGTATGTTGGATACAATCACAGATATTACAGGGATTGTCTCAACTGTCTTGGCTGCCATTGCTGGTATTAGCTTGATTGTTTCAATCTTTATGATTGTGGTAACAACTTATATGTCCGTTGCCGAACGGACTAAAGAAATTGGTGTCCTTCGTGCCTTAGGTGGACGTCGTAAAGATGTTTCTCGTATGTTTACAGCCGAGAGCGTTATCCTTGGCTTGTCATCTGCAGTTATTGCGATTGCCCTTGCCTTTGCGGGACAAAGTATCATCAACAAAGCTTTGCATAGCTTAGTCGGTGGAAATATCGTTCAGATTACTTCTGGCCATATTATCTTTGCTGTAATTATCGCGCTGATCATCGCTTTACTTTCAAGTCTTGCACCTGCAGCACGTGCAGCACGTTTGAACACTATCGAAGCCTTGGCTGCTGATTAATATATAAGAAGAAGTTCTACGAAGAAGTAGGGCTTTTTTTGTTGCTCAATTATCCTCTGCGCATATCTTAGAAACAGAGGAGTTGTTGTCACAAGTGCTCACCCCTAATATTATTTTGAAAATCATAAGAAAAACATTACAATAATATTATATAGATGTTATTGTTGTTACTTAATGATAACAAAATACTTGACGGGGTAAAGCAGATGACTTATAATCGGTCAGCACAGCACAGCACAGCACAGCACAGCACAGCACAGCACAGCACAGCACAGCACAGCACAGCACAGCACAGCACCAGCGGTAGACATCCGCCTATTTTTACTTGCACCCAAACGCTCAGGACCCCTTGGAGCGTTTTTTGGCATTTACAATTATCAATCAATAGAATCAATAGAAATGAGGAAAACCTATGACACCAGATAAAAAACGGAAACTGCGGAATATCGCTATCCTATCTCTGCTCGGCTTAATCGGTGGCACCTTCGCCTTCACAGCCTTTAACCAACAAGCCATTAATGACCGTTTACGTGATAATGAAGTTGAAGTTGGTGGTCGTGTCCACGATTACTACAATCGTGATACAGAAAACAAGGATATTTTTGTCGAAAACTATGGTCAAACACCCATTATGGCACGTATTCGTCTGTCCGAGTTTATGGAAATCCAAGAGCGTGGTCAAGATAATTTTACACCTGTCGTAGAGGGGACGAGCCGTGAAAATACACAGGGGTGGAGTACTTATATTCCTTCTGGAACTAATCTTAATACACGTACAGGCGAAGGAGCGGATCGCCTGAATCAGTATTCGAACTTAACTTTTGGTTGGACACGTAATGGACAGACTGCACCTTGGTATCTTCCAACCTTTAATCATGATGAAGAAGATCTCCGCACAGCTGCGGCAGGCGACGCTCTTGACTACCTTGAAGACGGAGCCACACATCCAGGAGACGGTACAGATGGTTACTGGTCTGAAGGTGAAAGTCACGACAATAGCGCGGGGACTTGGCCGGGTTCTATGGTCATACGCGAAACTGCGCAAAACCTCCCGCAAGACCACGAGCCAATCACACTCCAAGCATGGGCTGCACTTGAAGAAGAGGAAAAAAATGGTAATTTTTGGGTCATTGATCAAAATACAGGCTGGGCTTACTGGGCTAATGCCCTTAATGCGGGTCAGACAACCTCTTACTTGCTGGATGCAGCTGAAATGACTCCTATAGCGGATGCCATCAATGGGACATACTATTATGGTATCCATGTGGATAGCCAGCTTATAAGTCTAGATCAAGAGTTTGAGGATGAAAATAGTGCCTCAGGGGACTTGTCTGACCTCCTCACAAGCATCAGAACTGATGCGGATGGTAATCCTTTTCCAGATACAGATGCACCTGTAAGTGCCTTTAATTTTAGTCGTATGGAGTCTGGTCGTATCTTTACTATGGCAGGAGAACAATACCGCTATCTTGAGGATATGGGTGAGGGGAATCATATGATTATACAAAATAAAGGAATATCTATGAATGAACAGATAGAGAATTGGTATGCATCCCTTGAGCAAGAAGTTCATGACATAGTACAGCCAATAACTACAGAAGTTGGTGATTTTCCAAGTAATACGATAACTTGGCAAGACGGCATTTCTGGTTGGATACCTGCTAATTTCGCTCAGAATTCAGCTCTTTTATCAACCGTCAATGAAGAGAGTGGTTCTAAACGGGCGTTTGAATTGTCATTAGCTGATGTAGCACGTTTGTCAGAAAATGGCGTATTTTCTACACCAAAAGACCGTACTATAGATGGTTCTAAACCATTATGGAGATTATCCACTTTTGCTGGAACTGCTGGCCCCGTACTTCGGATGACTTGGGCTGTGTCAAATAGTGACGGATTATTGGCTGCAATTCCAAGAAGTTCCCCAAGTTTAATAGAGTATTATATACGGCCCGCCCTCATCATCAATCCTAACTAAAATTAACAAGTGAAACCTCCCTAAGTACCCATAAATTTCTGCTATAATAAAGTAAAAAGAAGCAGGAGGTCTTTATGGCATATAAGGTTAATTTTAAAGAAGGACAGGTGGAGACGAAAGGACTGGAAAGCTCACCAGTAGCGGAAAGCCTCGCAGGTTTGCGTGCCAATGAAGCCCGTTATTTCTGGAACAAATATAAATTCGAATACATCACTTTTCCTGCTGTGGAAAAGGAAAAAGAAGTCGCTTGGCTGAAAAAATTGCTGAAAGAGGAGCGTGATCTTGAGTTTGCATCTCCCATTTTGGAAGTAGCGATTTATGAAGATGAAGACATCTACTGGCCAGAGTTTTACTTTGAAGATGGCATGGTCATTAATGTCCTCTATGAGAAAACGGCTGAGGAAGGGAAGAAGCCTAAACGTGCGGTTGGCTTCAAACTTTCAGTCGGTATGGAAATACCACAAGAGCTGGATGGGAAATTCAAGTTTGCGCGTCAGCGTTCAAAACTTGCGGGTGAGATACGTGGGTCGTACTTTGTCTTGAAGCAAGACTGGGTTTAGCAGGAATTTCAGAATGCTGTTCTCTTTCTAACTGAAAATTGCGGCGCAAAAATACCGAGAAGCATATAATCTTTTCGGTTTTTATTATCTAAAATTACATGCAGTGCTTAAAAGCTACTTTTCATATTCATTTTATTAAAACCGAGTCATCAGAACATGATATAATCAAGATAATGAAAAGATTAAGGATGATAAAGTGAAAAAAATTATTTTGCTATATTCTGCTGTTTTCCTAATCATTGGTGGTAGTGCTTATTCATGGTACAAGTCCCAATATAAGGGAGATAATTATTATGTAAGGATTTATGATGCGTATAAACCTAGTGAAAAAGAAGTTTATAAAAAAGGTAAAAAAGTAATCCAGTATACTTACACAGTACAAGGGTTTGATGAAAAGGGAGACAGTCAAATATTAAAGTTCAGTACTTTTTATAAAATAAAACCATATTCTTATTTAGAAATTTTTTACAACGAAGAAAATGGAAGTGTCGATTGGGTAGGACGTGATAGAAGTGAAATCCCCAAGAATGCTTTGGAACAATTACAATAAAAACATTTCCCTTGCTGAGTAGCTCTTTTAAAAAATAGAGTGTGATGATGTGATGCTTAATATTTCTGATTTTATATGTCAGAACAATCATAAAATGTCTGTTTTATTTCAGGGGCAACAGGAGATGTTTCGGGGAGAAAGTGTCTACTTTCCGTCCCCGCCTTGGCAGTTTTTCTGTAATACCATTTTTCCAGCGTACAAACTTTAGATTAGTTTCTAAAGTTTTTTATTTTTTCTTCGAGTTGTTTCTTATGTTCTTTCATAAAAACGAGGTGTTCGTTTAATGTCTCATCACCTTGAACACACCACTGGATAAATTTTGCGATATCTTTGATTGTGATGAAAAAGTCTCTCGAAATCCTATTCGAGAGACTTTAGACTATATGTGTTTGCACTATAACGACAGCTG
Source organism: Lactococcus formosensis (assembly GCF_018403745.1). Classification (GTDB taxonomy): domain Bacteria; phylum Bacillota; class Bacilli; order Lactobacillales; family Streptococcaceae; genus Lactococcus; species Lactococcus formosensis. The sequence continues at coordinate 100,198 of NZ_BOVP01000003.1, forward strand.
TTCTGTATTAAAACAAACTGTCGCACTAAAATATCATTGTTTCTTCCAAGACTACTTTTAATAATTAAGCAAAGCTTTCTGCACGTTCAAGTGATGCATCAATATTTTTACAAATGTTGTCTCGACCTATTTTTTCAATAAAACCAGCTTTTTCCATAACATGATAGGGTTGTTCATTGACATGAGAAAGGATCAATGTCATTTTCTTCTTTTTGCAAATTTCAAAAGTTTCTTCAAGAGCTTCAAGTCCTGAAATATCCATCGCAGGTACATTACGCATCCGTAGGATCAAGACCCTTTTTCCTTCCTCATGTGTAAAATTAAGAAATTCAGTTGTAGCACCAAAAAATAAAGAACCAAATATTTCATAGACAACGGTATGTTTGGGAACCTGTTTTAAATCAATATCTTCAGAAATTTCTTCGTTGTCTAGGTTGTCTTTATCTACCCATTGACGAACTGTAGCAACATCTGACATACGTTTCAAAAACAAGAAGGCTGCTAAAATCATTCCGAATTCAATGGCAACAACCAGATCAAAAAATACTGTTAAGAAAAGTGTAATTAATAAAACTGCAATGTCACTCTTTGGTGCTTTACGCAGCATGTAAATAAAGGTGCGCCAACCACTCATATTATAAGCAACTATAACCAAAATTGAGGCTAAACAACTCATAGGGATAAGTGAAGCATAAGGCATTAAGAATAAGAGAATTAAAAGTAAAGTTAATGCATGGACTATGCCAGCTATTGGTGTACGTCCTCCATTTTTTACATTAGCTGCTGTACGTGCAATAGCACCTGTAGCAGGAATACCGCCAAACAGCGCAGACATCATATTTCCCACTCCTTGCCCCACCAATTCAGCATTCGAGCGATGACGACTCCCAATCATACCATCTGAAACCACGCATGAAAGAAGTGATTCAATAGAGGCTAAAATCGCAATAGTAAAAGCAGGGGAAATCATTTGGCGAATTAAAGAAAAGGATAGGTTTGGCATTGTGAGTGTGGGTAATCCTGCCTTGATGGTATACAAATCACCAATCGTAGCCACTGATAAATGGCCGAAACTGACAATAGCTGTTGTCACTATAATAGCAACAAGTGAACCGGGTATTTTTTGAGACACATGTGGCCAAAAAATCTGAATAAGTAAAGCAAGCATCCCAATCATTAAAGTTGGCCACTGAATTGTATGGAAGTGCTGGACATAGCTTACCCATTTTTCAACAAATTCAGCTGGAACTGCTCCCATATCAAGTCCGAACAAATCTTTTAGCTGTCCTGAAAAAATTCCTATTGCAATACCCAGTGTAAATCCTACGGTAATTGTTTTAGGAATAAATTTAATCAAGTTTCCGAAGCGGAGAACCCCCATCAGAATCATCATAATACCTGCTAGAAAGGTTGCAATTGTTAACCCACTCATTCCATATTGAGCAATAATACCATAAATAATAACAACAAATGCAGCAGTCGGCCCTCCGATTTGAACGCGACTTCCTCCTAAAAATGAAATAAAAAAACCTGCAACAACAGCTGTATAAAGTCCCTGCTCTGGTTTCACTCCTGATGCAATTGCTAAAGCGATGGATAGCGGTAAAGCAATGATTGCGACGATAATACCAGCAATAAGATCTTTGGCAAATTGCTCTCTTGAATAATCTTTAAGAACACTAAACAGTTTTGGTTTAATATATTTAAAAGTGTTCATTCTTTCCTCCTATTTCTATATACTTATGAAAAGTCAACTCTAACATTTTATCATACTCAAAATTAAAATATAGAGAATATTTAAATATTAGGATTCCAACAATGTTTTGGACTCAAAGTATGACCTCTGCTTGACTAAGATGTTGAGGATTGTTGAAATTATATAATATAACTATTTTGTAGTTTTGATTAACTTGATGCACTCAAGCTTAAATATATGATAGGTGAATAAAAATTTTAAAACAAAGCTCTGTTAAGGAAAAAATATCTTAACAGAGTTTTATTTTGTATCTTTATCCTAGAAAAAAATACTAAAAAGAAGAGATTTTGAAGTTAAACTTCTTATTTTATTGGATACAGAATTTCCTTTCTTTACGCTTTAACTATGGATGGGGCAGCCTGAAACAAAAAGTTCTTTCTGATTTATTGTTATCTACAGGCACAACTGATTTAAGATTTTTAAATGTACCCAAAGTTTTTGTAAATGCAGAAGTGACTAAACAGGCAGCAAGGATGTTCTTGAAACATGCGAGGTGTTGGGAGTGAAAAGAATAGCGCCTGTGTTTTCTTTTTAGTTTTATTTATTGATAACAAGGAGTAATAGTCTTTAGAAAAATATGTGTGTTTTAGCATAAATCATGTATAAATTTTGTCCATTATTTAGGACATGTTCTCATTTTGACTTAAAAATAAAAGCGTTAAAATAGCTATTTCATATATTAGAAGAGAGCTGTTTTATATAATGCTAGTGATTGAATAAACAATTTTATCTACGTATTCTTTGGTTTCACTTGGAATATATAACATCATTAAATTAAAATAAGATTAGAAAAATCTGTTGCAATGAGATAAGTTCACATGTTTTTATTTAATGATATAAGAGTAAAATTATAACGATTAGAGATTTAGACTTTTTGAATAATATGGTAAATAAGTGATGAAAGCGGCCGCTTACTAAAAATATAAATCTATAAAGAAAGGAGAACTTATGAAAAAATATATAAAAAATATTCAAATAAGTTTATGTTCATCTTGTATATTATTCCTTGTGGGAGGGCAAATTCCCATCATACCAAACCAATATGTCTTTGCTAACGAGAGTACCATTTCTAGTTATTCTACAGGAATAACAGGGGAGTCAGATGGGGTTATTAAATATGGTCAGCCCCAAAAAACAATACCTGGGAATGGTCAGCCATATTTAATTAGTCAAGGCCTAACAGTGTATGGTAATAAAGGATCCTCAGAATGGATATTTATTGCAGATGAAACTGTTACTATAAGCACTCTTCATGTCTTCGTTTGTGGTGTAGGGAATACCTATATTGGGTATACATTATCAATTTCAGGACCAGGAAAATATGTACTCGATGCAAGTATTTATGGTGCATTTAATCAAGGATTAGCATTAGAGATTAATAATCAACCTAAGCCTCAAGAGATGACAGGGCATGTAAATATCCATTACGTTGATGAGAGCGGGGAGCCTCTCAGCCCCCATGTCTCTCTCCCTAGCCGAACATGGTTGGAATCAGAAGCAACGCCGGAGTATCAAACTTTAGCAACCCCTCTCTACTTGACAAGTATTGAAAAAGATGGAGAAATTTATGTGCTTGATGAAAGTAAAATTCCTACCAATGCGGATGGCTCATATATAGCAGGGCAAACAGTGGATGTAACCTATGTTTATAAACTTCAAGCTAAGCCACAAGAGATGACAGGGCATGTAAATATCCATTACGTTGATGAGAGCGGGGAGCCTCTAAGACCTCAGGTCTCTCTTCTTAGTCGAACATGGTTGAAATCAGAAGCAACACCGGAGTATCAAACTTTAGCAACCCCTCTCTACTTGACAAGTATTGAAAAAGATGGAGAAATTTATGTGCTTGATGAAAGTAAAATTCCTACCAATGCGGATGGCTCATATATAGCAGGGCAAACAGTGGATGTAACCTATGTTTATAAACTTCAACAAACAAAGTTATCTTCTCCTACAATTAATGATAAACATAAATTAAAAGCGAGTGCTGACACATTATTCTTAGAAAAAAGTACATCATCTGTAAATTTAAATAAAAAAGATTTGAATGATGCTGATTTACCTAAAACTTCTGAGGCAAACCAATGGAAGTTAAGTACTTTAGGTGGATTAACACTTATTAGTTTAGTTTGTCTATTCATGCTAAAGCAGAAAAGGTAGCTCTCAATAAAATGAGTAGTTCAAATGGGCTGGAGTTCTAGAGGTTAATGCTGATTACCAGGAAAGCTGGACTTTATGGACTACATAGAAAAATAACATTTGAAGAGAAATTAAAGTTAGTGTTAGTTACAAATTCAGCTTATTTTAGGCTTTCAAATGTATCTAAATTTATAAATATTGAAGTATATGAACTAGAAAATAAAAATATTCTGAACATGTTCGAAGATATATTACTTCAGCATAAGAGCCTATAAAAAAAGTATAACTTATATAAATAAAAAGAAGACGAATATCGATTAGATATTTGTCTTTTTTGCATGAAAATTTGTCTTTATAAAAGGGATACAACTAATTTAAAAAAGTACTCGTAAAGTACAAAGATAAAAAATAAAGAAGGAGGCAAAATGCGTACCTGATATAAAAGATATTGACGAAAATTTTAGGAAATAAAAAACATACATATAATAACTTGTGTATGTTTTTGGGGTACTGTTGTGCCTGATAATGGAACTATTTTTTATCTGAGATATCAGAGGGGATTTCATAATATCTAGTGAAAACAAAGAAATAAGTTTTTTTCCATAAATATAATAGTAGTTTAGTCAAAAGTTATTGATACTCTACTTCAAAAAAATTTATTCATAAAGAGGATGTAAATTATATTTAAACTCAGTACATGGGAAGACATTGTACTATCAGAAAAAGTTATATCTAGCAGATGATGTTTTATTCCATATTATTATGCTAAAATGACAGAAGAGCGATTATTGTAGGAGTAGCAAAGTGATGTGCGAATTTTGTCCTGCAAATTTTCAACAATGTTGTGTTGTATATAGAGGGGAAGGTGTAGTATTTTTAAATTAACAAAACAAATAATTCTAGCTGTTTGTATCCTTTTCGTATCGTATGATTTAGTTCAGGGGAGCTATAGCGTTCTACCCGGAATAATAATAGCACTCATTGTAGTTCCTGAAGGGTATCTCGCATATAAAAACATAAAAAACAAAAAGAAATAAAAAAGCTTACTAACTGGCGTCATAGCCATTCAGTAAGCTTTTTTGTATTTTTATCATTGGTCAAACATTTTTTATTTTGGGATTCTTGCGCTTTATTAAAAATTTTTGAACCTTCTTTGACATATTTTATTTTGTTAAAAGAAAATATCCCATTAGTGTATGAATAATTAGCAGTAATACCTGTATAAATTTTTTTGCTCTTTATATTAATTCTGGCTGTATCCTTATAGTCGGTTTCATTATTAGTTTTTGAATAAAAGATAACAGTACTGTCTTCTATTTCCATCATCATAGTTTTTGTATAAGTATTGTGTTTATCATTATAGCAATAATAAAGACCATTCAAAGAAGACTCCGGCTTTTGCTGAGAAGTACTTGTATTATGATTTAAATTGTTTATGATTATAACGCTTCCAAAAGCGAGCAAGATAATTATAATATCTAAAATGAGGTATACTTTCTTCTTTGACAACAGCTCTCTCCAAGATTATTTTAGCATTTACCGTACATTCTATCATAGATATTTCTATGCTTTATACTATGAAGATTATGTTTTTTATAAAATTATAATAATGTTCGATATAGATGAATTATGGAACGAATATCTGAAATAAAAAGTGCTTAGGAAACCACCTGTTTTTTTCTGAGCACGCCTTGCTTACAATAAATACTTATAAATCTTTAACGATAACGTAATTAATTTCCAAAGGACCGTGAAGCCCAACTACAAGCTGCATTTCAATATCACCAGAATTTGATGGTCCAGAAATAAAATGCAGTGTTGAACCAGGCTTTTTATTTTCATCCAGCCAAGTTGCAGCTTGTGTAGAGCGTGGAACCATACGGCTAAGGGGAATCACAGAAATATAATGAGTAGGTAAAAAGTGCAAAGAACGCCCTTGACCAGCTTCTGATTCCACCACAATTGTGGCTGATTCGGCAAGGAAAAATTTAGGGACGGCTACAACAACATTCGAATTTTGAGCAGCATTAATATTTTCTTCCCGTTTTTCTTTACCAATTTTCCATTTGACCAATTGGTCTGAAATAATATTAACCCCTAGTTTTTCCAGCTTATCTGTTGAAGGAATCATGATCTGCCCACCACCAGATTTGTCAATTAAACCGTGAATTATCTCATTCATTTCTGAAGAAGTTGTTTCCACTAGGTTCGCTGAAACGCGACGCGCTTGTTCCTTGGCAAGTTCGAGTAATTCGTCAGTGCTTAAATCTGCCAAATGTGTTTGGGGAAGGTCTGAAATGAGAGTATATGGTTCAAATGGCAGTTCTACACCACCACGTTTTTTTAACAATGTGTCTAAAAATTGAGTCCGATTTTCAATAGTTCCTGTCATTTTTATTTACCTGCCTTATGTTTTTTATACCAGTGACGAAACTGTTCTTTGTGTGGAGGAGCTATAGGTAAGTCGCGAACATCCGTCCAACCTTTGGCTAGAGCAGGTGCTTTGCTAACTGCACCGTACTTAAACAAAGAACCTCCAACGCTTACTTCCTTATTTTTGGGTAACATATTGAGACCAGTATGGGCCATCTTCATTGCCATTCCAAACATTGCGGGACTACTTGTGCCTTTTCCAATCGCATTCATTTCAAAATTGACAAAAGAACCGTCGTGATGCATTGACAAATCGTCTTCCATGACTTTACGATGTTCAATTAAAAGTTCATGCAAAGGGATTTTTACGGGACAGGTTTCCGTACAAGCCCCGCATAAGGTGGAAGCGTATGGTAAATCACCATATTGTTCATAACCTCCTAGCACAGGAGAGAGAACCGAGCCGATCGGACCAGGGTAAATAGAGCCGTAAGCATGACCTCCAATTTGACGATAGACAGGGCAAACATTTAAGCAAGCGCCGCAGCGGATACACTGTAAGACGGATTCAAAAGCAGTTCCAATCGCATTTGAACGGCCGTTATCAATAATCACAACATGAAAATCCTCCGGCCCATCAGATTCGTCTTCGGCTTTTTGACCAGCGAAAGTGACATAAGTTGTTAACTTTTGCCCAACAGCTGAGCGCGCAAGCATATTGTCCAAAATTTCAGCTTCTTTAATAGAGGGAACGATACGTTCCATTCCCATTAACACAATCTGTGTTTTAGGAATAGAAATCGTTAAATCAGCATTCCCTTCATTAGTCGATAAATTAATGTCGCCAGTATTGGCGATGGCAAAGTTACACCCAGTGATGCCTACTTCCGACTTCAAGAAAAGTTTACGCATGGTATCACGCGCACATCGTGCAAGATTAACAGGGTCATTATCTCCCTTATATCCAAGTTTTTGAGCAAAAATTTCACGAATCTGGTCACGATTTTTATGTAAAGCTGGAAAAACAATATGCGAAGGCTCGTCCCAGTCCGCAACTTGTAATATAAATTCGGCCAAGTCCGTCTCCAAAATTTCCATATCATCGCCGAGTGAGACAAGCATAGGATCAATGTCTACTTCAGTGGATACCATTGATTTTGATTTGACAATCTTTTTAGCATTTTTTTCAAGAATAATACGTTTCACATACTCATTAGCTTCCTTAGCATCAGCCGCAAAGAAGACATGTCCGCCACGAGCGGCTACATTATCCGAAAATTCAGTTAAATAGTGTGGCAAATATTTTAAAGTATGTTGACGGATTGATTCAGCAATATCACGCCATTCTTGCCAATTTCCTAGTTCATCACGTGCAGATTCTCGTTTGTCCCATTGAGCATCTTGTGCTTGTGCAACCGCAGCTTTTGCAAACTGATCTTTTTTACTTTCTTCTAAACGTTCAGCGAAAGTTTTTGTACTTGTTGAAAGGCCCATTTTCTCCTCCTTTTTATTTTATAAATGCTGGATTTTTGATTGCATCTATTCTTTCTAAATCAACATTTGTGTTTAAAATTTCAGCAATATGCATGACTTTAACCTTTTTGCCATCACGATTCAATTTTCCACCGATATTCATTAAACAACCTAAATCAGCAGAAATTAAGATTTCGGCACCCGTTGATAAGATATCCCTTGTTTTTTCAGCAACCATCATTTCAGAGATTTCAGGAGATTTAACGGAGAACGTTCCACCAAAACCGCAACAATTTTCTAAATGAGGCAGCGGAAGAAGCTCAAGTCCCTTGACCTTATCTAATAGGATAAAAGGAGCTTCTCGTTCACCTAAAATGCGGGTCATGTGACAAGAACGATGGTAAGTTGCCTTCTCGCCATTAAATGTGGCACCAAGATCTTCAAGTCCTAATACTCGATAAAGAAATTGAGTGAATTCATAGGATTTATTTGCTAAATCAATTGCTTTTTGTTTATAAGGATCACCTTCATCGAACATATGTGGATACTCAGTGAACATCCCTGAACAAGAGCCGGCTATACCAACCACATAATCAGAAGATTCAAAAGCATCAATCTGGTTTTTGATGGTAGGCATGGATTCCTTAGCTAATCCTGAGTTATAAGTAGGTTGTCCACAACAAATTTGTTGTTCAGGTAGGTCTGTTTCAATTCCCAAACGTTCGAGGACTTCAACCATTGCAATTCCAACTTGTGGAAACATAAGGTCCATCACACAAGTGGAAAATATTGAAACTTTCATAAGCTCTCCTTAATATTTTTAAATCTTTATTAAAAATTCGACATTTTTAAGATATGTATGCTCTTTCATTATAAGCCGATTTTTTTATATTTTCAAAAAAAGGAGGTGTCAAAAGAGTTTGACAGCGTATTTTGATTAAAAATCATTTACGTTTAAAATTCTGTTTGATGCAGCTCAAAGGGGCAAAAGTGGCCTATAGGAGATCAGCGAAACATAACTGTGCCAAAAGGATTTTAGAATGCTATAATAAGAATATGAACACTGAAATGAGAGAAAAACTAAGAGTAGCCTCGCTCTTAGCGATGAACGCTGGATTTATGGATGCTTTTTCCTTTTTCCATTTTGATGGGCGCTTCATCGGAATGCAAACGGGGAACATGATACAGGCAGCGGTTTATTTAGCCAAAGGAGATTTTGTACGTGTAGCAGATTTTATCATTCCTGTTCTCTTCTTTTCTTGTGGGGTGATTTTTAAAAACATTTATTCTTATTACTTAAGAAAGAAGAACAAGCCAGATACGATTTATTTGCTTTTGTTACAGTGGACAGGCGTGACCGTATTTACCTTACTTTACGCTACGGTTTTAAAATTACCCGTTTCCATTTTTGTTGGCTTTTTATCATTCTTCATGGCCATTCAGCACGATACTTTCAGTAAAACAAGAGGACTTCCCTACGGAAGTATCATGATGACCGGAAATTTGAAATCAACCATGGTCAACTTAACGAATTACGCACTGACACACGAACAACGCTACCTACAAAATTTTCGCGTCTTTGCTAGTCTGGTCGGTGCCTTCTTCCTAGGGACTATTTTAGGTACTTATAGTGCCGATATCTTTGGCAACTGGACTTTGCTTGTATCCAGCACATTTTTAATTATCGTTTACTTTATGTTAAGGTTTGAAAGAGAGGAGACAATATGAAATTAACAGCACTTGGTGTATGGGGCGGTTATCCCACACGTGATGCAGGCACAACTTCTTATTTATTACAAAGTGAAGAGGGATTTAATCTTTTATTGGATGCTGGATCACGTGCCGTGACGGAACTTGAGCATGAGCTTTCACCCAATGATTTGGATGCAATCATCTTGAGCCACTACCATGAAGACCACATAGCAGACTTGGGCGCTTTACGTCAATATCGTCAGCTACAAACAGTGAAACCAGAGATGTTGCCTATTTATGGTCATCAGGAAAATGAATACGAATTTTCAAAATTATCTTTGGAAAATGTCAGTGAGGGAATTGCTTATGATGTCGAAAAGGGCACATCTGTCGGCCCCTTTGATATTCAGTTCTTAAAAACAGTGCATCCTGTTATTTGCTACGCGATGCGTATTGTTGAGAGAGCGACAGGACAGGTCTTAGTTTATACGGGAGATACGGGTTATTTTGCAGAACTTGTTGATTTTTCTAAAGATGCGGATATCTTGCTGGCTGACGTTTATTTCTTCAAGGATAAGGCCAAAATGCCGAATCACTTGTCCAGTGTAGAAGCTGGGGAAATAGCAGCACAAGCCAATGTGAAAAAACTAATCCTCACACATTTGCCACAAGTTGGTGACTTGCAAGTATTACGTGAAGAAGCGCAAGAAGCAGCAGGAAATATACCTGTTGACTTGGCTCAACCCCATATGAAATGGACGGTGTGATGGAGTTTAGTCAGCAAGAAAAAGAATATTTCATGCAGCAAGCACTGCTTGAAGCCCAAAAGGCAGCAGAAAATGAAGAAGTGCCCATCGGCGTGGTTATTGTACACGAAGGTGAAATAATTGGACGCGGCTTTAACCGCCGAGAGCTTGATGGCCGTGCTACCCACCATGCAGAAATTTGTGCGATTGAAGCTGCGAACGAAGCTGTAGGGAACTGGCGTTTATTAGACTGTGCTCTGTTTGTTACTATTGAACCTTGTGTCATGTGTGCTGGAGCCATTGGTTTAGCTCGTATTCCACAAGTATACTTTGGGGCAACAAATCCCAAGTTCGGAGCAGCTGTAAGTTTGTATCAAATCTTGGAAGATAAACGGCTCAATCATCGTGTAACTGTTGAAAGTGGCATTTTAGAAGCTGAGTGCGCCGATATCATGAAAGATTTTTTCCAACATCGGAGAAAGAGAAATAAAGAAAAAAAAGAGCAGGTGTAACTGTTCTTTTTTTAGAGGAAATTTCTGTAAGTTTTTGTTACCATAGACAAAGGATAAAATAGAAAAACGAGGACAACTCATGGACGCCGAAAAAACTCCCAAGCAGCGCTACAAAGAAGAAACAGCACCCTATCGCGCGTGGCTCAATAGTATCAGTATTCCTATTGGATTGATTGTACTTTTTATCGCTGTCTTCCTTGGATTTACGATCAATGCAGCAGGAGTAATTCTTGTTATCTTCGCGATTGTCACCCATGTTGGTTATGCAAGGATACACGCACCTAAAATCTGCCATGTAGCACCCATTCTTTATTATGTTTACAATGTATTGTCTATTTTTTATGTGATGACGCTCATTGCGCAACCCCAAGGTAGTATGCTTGTAGCTATTCTTTCTCTGATAAATTTTGTCCTACTGATTTTGGTGATTGTCTTTTACTTTATCGGAGCAAATGCTATCAAGAAACAATTTCCAACCATGAAAGAAGATTATGAACGTGCCATGGAAGTTTATAAAGAGCGGAAATCATCAGGAAAATGATAAAATTCTTTTGATAAAGTCAAAGCTTGTCAAAACAAGAAGAAGTATGTTATAATAAATTTCGGAGCAATAAGTTTCTTACGAAGCGTGTCAGGACCTGACGGTAGCAGCACTAAGTATGGAGCTTATGTGCTCTTTTTTTTTGTTGTCAAAAATAATTTATTTTAACTTCATACCGTAGTAAAACGTTATTAAAAAGCTTTTTCATTTGTCTTCGTATTAAACATAGCGTGTGCTATACTTAATGTGCAAAAAACTAGTAATGATTATAAAAAGTATAGTTATATCTGGCTATGCTTTTTTAAGTCCATCTTCCAGTTATTCCGAAAGTGAAACTAAAAAAACCACCCCTTGTAAGGATGGTTTGACTTGAAAAAGTCGAATAAGCAATATAAATTATATGCCTATTAACGAAAATCACTCCACAACAATTTGTTTAGCACTTCCCGCACTGCCCGAAAAGTCAATGCTTAGAGTGTGCGTGGTTTCATCAAAGCTTACGCCGTCACTCATCGAAAGGATATACTTGAAATCTTTTGGCAATTGGATGTGGGCAATTTCATTGGTTTGGGTGGGGTTTGCGATTGTGTATGTGGTTTGGGTTTGCTTGTTTTGTTTTAACAAGGAAATTGGCTTATCTGTGGTGATGTCTGCTATGCTTCCTCCTGTGGCAGCCCAGAAATTAATTCCTAAATAGCCAGCGGTTTCCATTTGCACAGCTTGGATACTTTCGGTGTTTGCAAGAATTTTAAGAGTATTATCTTGGGTATAATTTTTAAGCTTTTCTTGCGTTGCTTCAGGAAGAATAACATAAGAATAGTTTGCATTTTGAGGATGTTGTCCGTGGTTTATCATGAATTTGCGATATTCGCCACTATAAGTTTTGTCACTTGGAAAGGCGCTATTGATAGCGGCGTAAGTTCCTGTTCTTTTTTCACTTTGCACAGTGACGTCTGATGAAGTTGGAAAGTAATAACCAATCGAAGCATTTTGATGGTCAGACTGCAAGAGGAGCCAATCTTTTTTACTTTCTTCAGAAGCATCAGTGATATTTCCCTTATTTGAAATGACTTGATAGTGATATGCGTCATTAAGAAGACGGTTGTCCACGATTGTTTCGATGGAAGCAGTTGTGTCACCACTAATTCCCGCACCTAAGGCAATGGTCTGGTCTTCAAGAACAAACCATGATTTTTTAGCTCGAAGATTCATGGGAAGGACGGTACCGTTGTTTTTGGTGCCTTGCTTATTAAGCGCCATCCCCATCACGGCTTGATTTTCTGCAGCTGCTCCACCGCCCCATGTTTCGGGAGAAGTTACGGTAGTAAAGGATGAATTTTCATCTTGAAGCGCTACAGTATCTACGGTTGTCCCAGGTAAACGATAAGGATCAACCGTTGGCCAATAACTGTTACCAAATTGGACACCGTCGTTATTATAGAGATAAAACATGCCATCTGCTGTATGCCAACCACGTTTATTTTCTCCGTTTCCTGCTTCAAAAGAAGAGGTGCGGTTGGAGTATAGGCTCAGGCTTGTCATGTAAGTTGGATTACTTTGAACAAAACGATCCATTGAGGCAAAGACTTTTGTTCCCGTAAAGGGAAGCATATCTCCAGTGATTGCAGTATTTGTCATTAAAGAAAGTGTCAGCTGTAAGTCATTATAGTCCCTCGTGTTATTGAGATAATAATCAGGATTGGTTTGCATCCAGTATTTCACTGCTTCTTGCAGCTTCTTTTGACTTTCTTCGGATGATAAGTTAGCAACGATAAGCAAATTATACATCGTGGTTGAACCGTAGCCGACCTGTGTATCTTTCGGAGCGCGTGAGATTGATCGTCCATTGACACCTGGAAGCATCGTTCCTTGATAGATGAGAGGGATAAATGATTGTTCAACAGTAGAGACAAAGTTTGAGACAGTTTGACTGTCCATTTCAAAGCTTGAACCTTTGGTGGTAGCGAGGATTTGTCCGACACCTTTCACAAGAACATTGCCGTAAGAACCGGTATAAGGGATGTTATTGTGCTGAATAAAAGAGCCATCAGGATAAAAGCCGTCTCCCTTGGTGACTGTTTGAAAAACTTCTTTGATACTGTTTGAGGCCAGCTCGATCTTACTTTCATCTTCTTGTAAAATCCCTAAGCCAAGCACAGATAAGGCCAAGTCTGTTCGATTTGCTCCTGTGGTCGAAAAGTTTGGAATGAAAGCCAGATCAACAAATACATCCTGTGCTTTCGTATAGAGTTGCTGATAAGGATTTGGAACATAGGACTGGATTGCTTTGGTATATTCCTGTATTTTATCTGATGGTAGCTTATCACCAAGAATTATTAAGCTGCCAATAAATTTTTGAGGAATCCCAACCTGCCAATCCCACCAATTGCCATAGTATTTCTGACCATCGTATCCCTTTTGACTAACCATAAAATCAAGACCAGACTGAATATCAGCGAGCAGTTCGGGATTAAGATAGTAATCTGTTCCCTTAGTGCCATAAGCCTGTGAGAGAAGGTAGAGATTAGAGAATTGAGTCGTCAGATTTGCAGAAGGAGTATCGCCAGCTTTCAAACGCCACAACTCTTTTCGATCAGGGCTACGATTCATACTTTGGTAAAGAGTTTGAGCATTCTTAGACAAAGTATTCACATATTTGACGAGTGGAGCATTGTTAGAATCATAATTTTCAGTGATTAGTTGTTGCTTCCACTTGTCACGTAAGCTTATAAATTGCTGCGTATCTAAAACTTCAGGGTTACTGTTCACTTCGCCGGCTTTCAGTGATAAGAGCGACAGCTGACTCAGATTACCAAAAAGCCGTAAACCTGTGGCACCGGTCCAGTCCCCATCGATGGTTGAACCATCGCTGTAAGTAACTTGAGGATTGTCATAGATTATCTGGCCATTAAGATAAGCTTTAACACTCGTGCCCTGATAACGTAGAAGTAGTTTATAGGTCTGTCCAATCTCAAGACTTTGACTATGGATATCTGTTATCCATTTGCCTCCTGGCTGACCAAGCTGCCAGTTTCCGTTACTCATATAAGCAAAGGACTGATAATTTTTGGTGTTTTCTGCGCCAGCACGAAAGACAAGTCCAAAATTTGTTTGTCCCTTGTATACAAAAGTTATTTGCACATCACCAGAACTACGGTTTCCTGCATCTGTATTGAGCGAAATACTCTCATAACCTGTACTTAGCTTTTGATTAGCTATATTCAGCTGTCCTTGAGAGATTTTTCTATCGGCTTTGCCAACCAAATCTTCCCAAGTCCCAAGCTGATTGCTGAAATCAGAAGTATAGCTCTCTGCCGTAGCTCGTTGGCTGAATGTGAAACTTACCGAAATGCTCACAAGTAAGAAAGCAATAAAATAAAATAGTTTTTTTGTCATTTCATATTCTCCGTGTATTTATATTCCCAATGCTCTTTTTAAAGTACACTAAAAGAGACTTAGAACAGTTAATCTAAATCTTTCAAACGTTTACTCCTAGATTCTCCTTTACTCTATGATAAGTAGAATAATTTAACATGTTATATTATCTAAGAGTAAGTATATAGTATGTTAAGCAGATTGTCAACAAACCAGGATAACGCTTACTTTGGCGTTGGTGAGGGATAAAAAAATTTCAAATAATAAAAATATCGGCTGTGACTTTTTCTTGGACCATTAAAAATTTCTTGCTATTTTGTCAAGTAAAAGTTATAATATAACATGTTAATATATTAAGAGAGGTTGAGTTATGAATACGAATAAGAAAAAATTAATTCGGCTCGGTCAAAATATCGACCAAGCTTGGCTGGACAATCAAATAAAGAAAATAATTGTAAAAATTGAAAGAAACATGGAGCGTTTTGGCGATGATTTTCCTTCGGCTTGTGCCACCGATGGGAAATATCGTATCAAGGGGAATGACGACTGGACCAATGGATTTTGGACAGGAATGGTAGCTTTGGCTTATGAATATACAGGGGATGCAAAATTTTTACATCGTGTCGAAGCCAATATGGAAAGTTTCCAAAAGAGATTAGACAATCATTTTGTGTTAGATCATCATGATATCGGGTTTCTATATAGTCTATCAGCGGGGGCGGCTTATAAGTTAACTGGAAATGAAACTTATAAAGCGACTTTACTCCAAGCTGCGGATGTCTTGCTTCACCGTTTTCAAGAAAAAGGTAATTTTATTCAAGCTTGGGGCAAGTATGGCGATCCTAAAGAATATCGTGTCATTATTGATTCATTCATCAATCTTCCCTTGCTCTTTGCAGCAACAGAATATTCTGGTAAAGCAATTTACAAAGAAGTAGCCCTGAAGCATTATGCGACTTTGCTCAAAACAGTTTTCCGTGACAATGCGAGTACTTATCATACTTATTATTTTGATCTCGAAACAGGGCAACCAGCGTATGGAGCTACACATCAAGGACATAGTGATACGTCAACTTGGGCGCGTGGGCAGGCATGGGCTATTTTAGGAATTCCGCTTAATGAAAGTTATATTCATTCCGCTATTTTCCCTGAGGTATACCCTTCTGTGGTAGAAGTTTTCTTGAAACATTTACCTCAGGATCTTATTCCATATTGGGATTTTGATTATACAGATGCAGAGCCATCTGCTAAAGACAGTTCAGCAGCAGCCATTGCAGCGTGTGGCTTCTTAGAAGCTACACAGCAAAAAGCTTATCCAGAAGCAGAAGGTATTGCAAAGGGGCTCATTTATCAGCTGGGGGAACTTTACACAGAGGCCGCAGATGGGAATGAAGGTTTGTTGCAACATGGGGTATATGCTTTTGCAGAAGGCAAAGGTATTGATGAACCTAACCTCTGGGGCGATTATTTCTATTTTGAAGCGCTCATGCGCTTAGCAAATGACAAATGGAACCGATACTGGTAAGGAGAAGTAGTGAAAACATTTCAAGTAAAAGAAGAATTTATGCTGGATAATAAGCCAGTTAAAATAATAAGTGGTGCTATTCATTACTTTAGAATTCCCCGAAGTCAGTGGGAAGACAGCCTTTATAATCTGAAAGCACTTGGTGCAAATACTGTAGAAACTTATATTCCGTGGAATATTCATGAACCTGAAGAAGGAGTATTTGATTTTGAAGGTATGAAAGATATTCGTGCTTTCGTTAAATTGGCTGAAAGTTTAGGACTCATGGTTATTTTACGGCCTTCTGTTTATATCTGTGCCGAATGGGAGTTTGGCGGACTGCCAGCTTGGTTGCTGAAAGAATCAGAAATACGTCTTCGTTCCACAGACTCACGCTTTATGACCAAGGTGGAAAACTATTTTAAGGTACTACTTCCATATCTTTCACCATTACAAATCACTGCAGGTGGTCCTGTTATCATGATGCAAGTTGAAAACGAATATGGTTCTTATGGGATGGAGAAGGATTACCTTCGCCAAACGATGGCACTTATGAAAAAATATGGGATTAATGTACCCTTGTTTACTTCAGATGGTGCTTGGCAGGCAGCGCTTGATGCGGGTTCTTTGATCGAAGATGATGTTTTGGTTACAGGAAACTTCGGAAGCCGTTCGAAAGAAAACGCAGCAGTGCTCGCAGGATTTATGAAAGAACATGGCAAAAAATGGCCACTTATGTGTATGGAATATTGGGATGGTTGGTTCAATCGTTGGGGAGAACCGATTATTAAGCGTGATCCGCAAGACTTAGCAGATGAAGTTAAAGCCATGTTGGAGCTGGGTTCTCTTAATCTTTATATGTTCCACGGTGGGACCAATTTTGGCTTTTATAATGGTTGCTCTGCGCGTGACACGGGAAATCTACCGCAAATTACTAGCTATGATTACGATGCCTTGCTCACAGAGGCAGGGAAACCTACTGCCAAATATTATGCTGTTCAAAAAGCGATCAAAGAAGTGTGTCCAGATGTTTGGCAAGCGCAGCCTCGTGTCAAGGAGATTGCAAATCTTGGTTCTTTTAAAGTTTCAGAGAGTGTGTCTTTATTTAAGACTAAAGATAACATGATGAAGGCTTTAACAAGTTCTTATCCTCTCACTTTAGAAGCAGCAGGTACAGGCTATGGTTATATGCTTTATTCTACTGTCTTAAAAAATTATGGTAAAGAGACTAAACTTAAGATTGTTGAAGCGAGCGACCGTCTCCAAATTTATCTTGATGGTCAACATAAACACACACAATACCAAGAAGAAATTGGGCAAGAAATATTGTTGGATGTAGTGGAAAATCAGGAAGAGATTCAAGTGGACTGTTTAGTAGAGAATCTAGGTCGTGTCAATTATGGTTTTAAGTTTAATCATCCAAGTCAGCGAAAAGGTATACGTGGTGGTATGATGCATGACATACATTTTCACCAAGGTTATACACAATATCCTTTAGATTTCTCTGCGGAGCAGTTAAGTGGAATTGACTTTGGTGCAGGTAAAAATCCAGCACAGCCTTCTTTTTATCGCTTTAATATGAGCTTGGAGAAGGTGGCAGATACTTTCATCGATTGCTCGAACTATGGCAAAGGTGTTATCATTGTGAATGGTAAGAATCTTGGTCGTTATTGGAACCAAGGGCCTGTGTACAGTTTGTATTGTCCGAAGGACTTTCTCCATGAAGGAGAGAATGAAATTCTTGTCTTTGAAACAGAAGCTGTAGAAATTACCAGCTTAAACTTTTCAAGTCAACCAGTATTTGATACTCTAAAGTAAAAATAAAATAAAGTAAAAGTGGATGCTATTCGGCATCCACTTCTATTTTTGTTTTGAAGTATTTCCAATGTTTGTAGCTGACGATATATTCAGCAACACTCTTATCTACAAGATAGGTGTGTTTAACCTGCTTAACCACAGGTTCGCGGAAGCTTAAGTTGAGTGCGTTTAACAGCTCACTTTCATCTGGAAAAATAATTTCATTTGTTTCAACAGAGGACATGGAATAAAGATCGATACCAAAGTCTTTGTTCACTCGCTCATAGACACTCGAATAGTCTTCTAAATGATCTGACACAGGCTCCTTGACTAAAGTTTTTGGGAGGTGTGTAAAGTGTAAGAGAAAGGGGGTTCCATCAAAATAACGTACCCGAACGATCTTATAATAACTTTGGTCTGGAGTAAGTCCAAGCTCTTTTAGGATTGAAGGCTCATTTTCCTCTTTTATTGACAGAACTTTGACAGTTTCGTGATCTTGAGAATGTAATTCGATATCTGAGAATTTAACATTTTGGGAAATTTTCGATTTAGAAACGTAAGTCCCTTTTCCTTGGACACGGTAGAGGTAACCTGCACTTGTTAATTGGTTTAAGGCTTTCACCGCAGTGATAGAACTTACTTCATATTTTCGTTTAATATCGGCTTCTGAATAAAATTTATCCCCAGGGATAAATTTATGATTTTTGATTTCAGATAATAAGTCTTGTTTGATTTGTTCATACTTTGGAATCAATAGAAATACTCCTATCTATATAACTTATATTAGAATGATAACATGTTAAGTTGGAATATGCAAGCTGTATATACAAGGCTTTATAGCGCACTTCAGAGAGCTTTTAACAAAAAAATATGTAACCGTGTACATTTTCTCTTGACAAGCTACTTAATATGTTATATACTGATAATGCAAGAAGATAACATGTTAAATAAAAGAGCGCTTGCGTGATTGATAAGGAGTCAAATGAGAAACATAGTATTGATTAGCCATGGTTCGATGGCTGCCGGGGTGAAAGAAAGTCTCGAGATGATCATCGGACGGCAAGAACAGATGCATGTGGTATGTATGCCCGAGGATAGTGATAATATCCAATTTGAACAAGAGCTATTAGAAAAAATGCACACCTTAGAGGGTGAAACTTTAATTATTGCTGATTTACTTGGAGGAACACCTTGTAACGTGGCATTAAAGCATTTTACAGATAATGATGATGTTTCTATCATCGCTGGGATGAACCTCTCTCTTGTTTTAGAAGCAGCAGTGAGTGATACTGCGTCCGCTGATGATTTGGTTACTTCGAGCAGAACAACACTGGTTAATGCGAAAAACTTGCTGAATGAAGCAAAGGCACAAGAAGCAGTAACACTTAATATGGCAGATTATTCTGAGTATCAAGGTAAAGCAAAGATTGTGAACACGCGTATTGATGAGCGCTTGATTCATGGACAAGTGGCTGGGATTTGGTCTTCAAGCTTAGGAACACAACGCATTATTGTTGCCAATGATGAGGCCGCTGCCGATGACTTGCAAAAATCATCTTTACGCATGGCTTGTCCGTCAGCAATGCGACTCTCAGTTATTCCAGTAGCCCAAGCAGCAGAAAATATCAATGCGGGGAAATATGGCTTACAACGAATTTTTCTTCTCTTTAAAAAACCTGCCGATGTTTTAAAATTTATTCAAGCAGGGGGAAAACTTGAAAGTCTTAATGTAGGGAATATGAGCTATAAAGAAGGTTCAAAAGAAGTCACAAAGAGCATCAAAGTCATGCCGGAAGAAGAAAATATCTTCCAAGAAATTGCTGCTGGTGGCGTTAAAATCACAGCCCAATTGGTTCCAAGTGAGCCTGCCATTGACTTTATGGAAAAACTTAACAAAATAGGAGAACGATAAAATGCATTTAACAGTCCTACAAATCATTTTAATTACAATTTTTGCTTTTATTGCCATCAATGATTCATTGATTTCGAATTCGTTGACTCAGCCAGCTATTGCCGGTATGATTTCTGGTTTAATCATGGGGGATTTGAAAACTGGTTTAATGGTTGGTGGTACCCTCCAGCTTATGCGCTTAGGTATTGCAGCGTTTGGTGGAGCTTCTGTACCTGACTATTTCACAGGTGCCGTCCTTGGTACAGCCTTCGCTATTATTTCAGGGAAAGGCGCAGCTTATGGTATTGGTTTAGCTGTTCCTGTCTCACTTCTGATGCTCCAACTTGACGTTGTGGCACGTTTCTGTAATGTCTTCCTGCTTCACAGAGTTGATAAAGCTATTGATAAAGAACAATACGGCCGTATTCCACGTTTGGTTCTCTCTGGTTCATTTCTTTGGGGGCTATCTCGTGCTATTCCCATCTTACTCATGCTCATCGTTGGTGATGCTGCCGTAACAACCTTGACCAATGCAATGCCTGAATGGTTGATGACTGGTCTTCAAGTTGCTGGGGGCACATTGCCTGTTGTCGGTGTGGCGATACTCTTGCGTTATTTGCCAACGAAACAATACATTCCCTATCTTATGGTCGGTTTCTTCCTTGCAGCATATTTACAAGTTCCGATGATGGGGATTGCGATTGTCGGAGTAGTCGCAGCACTCTTGGTGTTCAAACGTGACAGCACAAAGCCTGCACCAGCTGAGGCAGGCACAACAAATGGCCAAAACTTTGAAGGAGGCTTTGACGGTGATGAATAACAATAAAGAAGTAATTACAAAAAAAGATTTAAATAAAATTAGCTGGCGTTATATCTTGGGAAGTCAGCTCAACTGGAACTATGAACGTATGATGAGTTCAGGTTATCTTTATGGCATCATGCCTGTTCTGAAAAAGCTTTACAAAGACGATAAAGAACTCAAAGATATGGCTAAAACGCATAACCAATTCTTCAATACCAATGCTATTTTTGGTAATTTGATTATGGGGATTGATGTAGCCATTGAAGAAAAAGAAGGTTATAAAGCGAAGGAAACTGTGGCGGCTTTGAAAACGGCCCTCATGGGATCACTTGCAGGTGTCGGAGATTCACTTTTCCATGTTATTTGGGGGACAATCTTTGGTTCGGTTGCAGGAACTTTAGCTCAGCAAGGTTCGACTGTCGGCTGTCTCCTCTGGATTGCTGCAAATATTGCCTTGCTCTTTGGTCGCGCTGCTTTACTTCCACTAGGGTATAAACAAGGGGTAAAATTAGTAACCACATTAAAAGATAAACTCTCTGCTTTTACTAATGCGGCAACTGTTCTGGGTGTGACTGTTATTGGTGCCTTGATTCCAACGGTTATCAAGGTAGCTACGCCACTGGTTTACACAAATAACGGTGTTAAGTTAGAAATGCAAGCAACATTAGATGGAATCTTGCCAGCCTTAATCCCAGTTTTGCTCACATTGTTAACTTACTGGATGTTGGGCCAAAAGAAATTGAACTCTACACGTGTTATTTGGTTGGTTTTAATTTTCACGATTGTTCTCAGTGCACTTGGCATTCTAGGGTTACCTGTGCCACCAGCAAAATAAAACACAACACACATTGTATAAGGCATTCGTCTTGCACGGTGTGTGAAGAATTTTCGGATGACTTACCTCACTTACACAATTCCGAGTCATTGGAAAATTTTTCATAGACCGTATAAGAACAAAAGGTTCATATTGCATATGAACCTGCTTTTTAATAAGAAAAGGAATAAAAAATGACATATAATATTTTAAAATTATTCAGCATGGAGGGAAAAATAGTCCTTATCACTGGAGGGGCACATGGGATTGGATATTCTCTTGGTATTGCTTATGCCCAAGCAGGTGCAAAGATTGTTTTTAATGCCAGACATCAAGCGGGAGTAGAAACGGGTTTAGCAGCTTATGAAAAAGAAGCCATTAAGGCTTATGGCTACGTCTGCGATGTCACAGATGAAACAGCAGTTGCGGCTATGATGCAGCAGATTGAAGAAGAAGTTGGAAGTGTAGATGTTCTGGTGAATAACGCGGGCATTATCGCACGACAATCGATGCTTGACATGACAGCGAGCGATTTCCGAAAGGTTGTAGATGTTGATCTCACAGGTCCTTTCATTATGTCGAAAGCCGTGCTTCCTGCGATGATTAAAAAAGGAGGCGGCAAGATTATCAATATTTGCTCCATGATGTCCGAGCTGGGCCGTGAAACTGTTTCGGCATATGCCGCAGCCAAGGGCGGTTTGAAAATGCTGACGAAGAATATCGCCTCTGAGTATGGTAAATATAATATTCAGTGTAATGGTATCGGCCCTGGATATATTGCTACCGAACAAACGAAACCACTGCGAGAACGACAAACAGATGGTTCTCGTCATCCTTTTGATGCCTTTATTATTGCGAAAACCCCGGCTGAACGTTGGGGGAAACCGGAGGATTTACAAGGTGCAGCTGTCTTCCTTGCTTCAGATGCTTCCAACTTTGTAAATGGGCATATCCTATATGTCGATGGCGGTATCCTTGCCTATATCGGCAAACAACCTGAATAAAGAAAACGGAGAAACAAAGAATGATAAAAATTGAACTGCTTAATAAGGACAAAGAAAATATCTCTGGTAAATTTGATCATGAGAAAGAGTACGCACCATTTATGGCTCAAGGAAACCAGCTTTGTACACTAGGAATCAAGGAATATGTGTATCAGATGGGAGATAAGATTCGTGTTACAGTAGATGAGGTTCCAGGTTATTATATGGTTCAGATGGATGAAACTCTTGCGCCATCACTCCTTTATTTTACTCAAGAAGAATGGTTATATGAAATCCCTTTAACAGAAAATCTGCGAAAGTCCTCTGTGGAGACGGCCTTCAAATCCGCACGCCATAGCTTGACCGTGCGCAAAGCCCATCCTTTTGAAATTTCAAACTATCAAAATCTTTCTTTTAATGCGCATGATCAAAAAGAAAACTCAGGCGTATATCCGCATGCTTCGGCCAATGTCGAAACACGTGATGAGTCGGTCTTTTTCGCGAAAAATGCCATAGATGGTAAATGCGCTAACCTATCACATGGTTCATATCCTTTTGCCTCATGGGGAATTAATCAGCAGGCTGATGCAGAATTAACCATTGATTTTGGCCGTCATGTTGAAGTGGATCAGCTGAACTTACTTTTCCGCTGTGATTTTCCACATGATAGTTATTGGCAAAGTGTTGAAGTTACATTTTCAAATGGTAATTGTATGAGCTTTGACACAGAAAAGCAGGCAGAGTATCAAAACTTTAAATTTCCGACACAGCAGACCACTTTTATCAAACTGGGTCATTTAAACAAGGCACAAGATGATTCGCCCTTCCCTGCGCTGACCCAAATTGAAGTTTTTGGAAAAAACAAGCCTGTTCAATAAGACTATACCTATCCCTTGCAAAGTCATGGGATATTTTCATCAGAAAAGAGATAAAATGCGAGAAAAGAAATTAAAAGCTTTAAAATGGGATTCTTATGAAGAAATCACGCAGGGATTCAAACTTATGCTTGAACCGCTCAAAGTAAAAATGAATGGTTCTGGTCATATCGACTTGGGACACAATCATGGTGCTATCTATGATCAGGAGACAAGTCAGATGGAAACATTTAGCCGTTTGGTCTGGGCGATTGGTCCTTATCTCAGTCAAAATGAAGATGTTTTTCTCACAGAAGAAATTCGTGCTTCCTTTATAGCGGGAACAAATCCTACAAGCAAGCATTATTTTGGCGCGCTCGCCAACTACGACCAAAAATTTGTCGAAATGGCAGCCTTAGCGACCTGTTTACTGCTCAATAAGGAGACCATCTGGCAAGAATTTAGTCTGCAAGAAAAAGAAAATATAGTCAACTGGCTCCTTCAAATCAATGAACAAAAAATCCCCAAAAATAACTGGCGTTTTTTCCGTATCTTGGTCAATGTCACCATGAAAAACTTGGAGATGCCTTATTCTCAAGAAATAATTGATCAAGAGTTTGCCTTCATTGACAGCTGCTATCAAGGGAAGGGATGGTATTGTGACGGTAAGGCAAGTCAGGTGGATTATTATATTCCGTGGGCATTTCATTACTATAGCTTGCTCATCTCAAAATTTTTAAATCCTCATGAAGATGCTGAACGGCTTAAAAAGATTAGGGAAAGGGCAACTTTATTTGCGCAGGATTATCAGTATTGGTTTGACCGAGAAGGACGAGCAGTGCCTTTTGGCCGAAGCTTGACTTATCGTTTTGCACAGGGCGCTTTTTGGTCAGCCTTAGTTTTTGCGGATTTGGAAGCTTTGCCTTGGTCAAAGATTAAAGCGCTCTTTTCAAATCATATGCAATCCTGGTTTCGGGAGGCAATTTTTACTGAAAATGGCATTTTAAATGTTGGTTACGCTTATCCCAATCTCAATATGGCCGAAAATTATAACGCAGCAGGTTCACCTTACTGGGCTTTTAAAGCATTTTTACTCTTGGCAGTTGACCGTCAGCATCCTTTTTGGCAAGCCGACAAACAGTTACCGCGCTTATCAAGAAAACGTCTCGCCTCTAAAGAAATGCGAGCCTTGATTGAACACAGCGCCCATTCGGAGCAGATTATGTTTTATCCAGCTGGGCAGTTCATCGAAAATCAGAGTCATGCACCAGCCAAATATGGTAAGTTTGTTTATTCAACGCAGTTCGGTTTTAGTGTACCCAAAGGCGCTTATTTTTATGCTGAAGGCGCTTTTGATAATACCTTAGCGCTGAGTGAAGACGGACTGTACTTTCGAGCACATGCCCAAGATGACTCTTTTGAAATCTTCGAAGATCGTGTGGTGCATTACTGGTCACCCATGCCAGCCGTTCACATCAAAAGTACGATTATCCCTTTAGGTCAAGCGCATCTGCGTATCCACGATATCCAAACAGACAAAGTATTGTTTGTAGCAGAAGGTGGTTTTTCCACAACGATTGAGGAAAGCTCAACTTTTTCTGATAATAAATTTGCCCAAATAGACACGCCATTAGGGAGCAGTAGTATCAGAGCGATCAAAGGCTATGACGAGGCAGACATTGTTCGGCCAGAAGTGAATACCAATGTGTTGTATCCACGCAGTATTTTTCCTTGTCTTCAGGGGAAGATTCAGCCCGGTCAACATCGCTTGATAAGTCTCATAACTGGAGCAGTGATGCAGGAGCAAGATTCAAAACGGAGCACCGTAAGTGAAAAATAACTTTTTTCTTATTATTTTTTTCAAAGTATCGTATAATAAGGGCATATGACTAAAAAAGTAACGATCAACGATATCGCAAAGTTAACTGGGGTATCAAAATCAACCATATCCAATTTTTTAAATGGTAAATTTGCAGGGATGTCAGAAGAGACACGGCAACGGATTCAAGATAAAATTGAAGAGCTAGACTATCGTCCGAATCGTCAAGCGCGTGCTTTAAAGTCCAGTTACTCTTCGCTCATCGGGATTTCCGTAACCGACATTTCCAATCTTTATACATCACGTTTATTAAAAGGGATGATGGAAAGATTGCAAAATACCAAGTACCATACGCTTATCATGAACTCGGACCTCGATGAAGAGTATGAACAATATAATATCGAAAAATTACTAGACGAGAAAGTTGACGGTATCATCCTTCAACCTCTTAAAGCTGCAGCGGCCGATTATAAGTCGATTGATTCAGACTTGCCTTTAGTCCAAGTTGACCGCTATCTTCAACCCCTTATTTGGCCAGCTGTTATCTCTGATAATAGTGAGCAATCCAAAATATTAGCGGAAAAGATTGTCAAAGAAGGGTATCAAAGGATTGTCATCTTAACTCCGCCAATGCAGAATTCTTCAACTCGGCTCAAACGCTATCAAGGAATTACTGAAGCAATAAAAGAGACAGAAATCGAACTGGAAGAAGTATTTACTGAAGAGGTTAAAGATCTCTTTACAAGTGATCCAATGATTTGGGAAAAGATCGAGCCTTTCTGTAAAGACGATAAAAAAACAGCTATATATGCCTTCAACGGAGGTCTGCTTTATGGAGCTATTAAAATCCTAAAAGATAAGCAAATTGCTGTGCCAGAACAAGTGGGAGTGGTAGGTTATGATGACGGAGCTCTGGGAGAACTGATTAGTCCAGGTCTGACTGCTATCGTTCAGGATCCCGTAAAGATAGGCTACACAGCTGCAGATCTTTTGGTCAAAAATATCGAAGCCAAAGCGCAAAAAGCAGAACTTACAGTCGTTGACTCAGATCTCAAAATCAGACATTCACTATAAAAATATTAAAGGAAAAATATCCTTTGGTATTTTTTTATTTTTTATACTTGACAAAATAACTGAAAGCGAATACAATAGATGTTAGTAAATCGGTTTAGTAAATCGGTTTATTAATTCTATAAATTACAAATAAAAAAGGAGCATCAGATGAACAATCAAACAATGGATACCCGTTACACACACTCACCAAAGGATATTGCGCATTTTACAACACAAGAGCTGCGCGAAGAATTTGCAGTAGAGACCATCTTCGAACCTAACTTTATTCATTTGGTTTATTCGCACAATGACCGCTTGATTTTTGGCGGAGTTGAACCGACAGAAGAACCTTTGGAAATTGTTCTAGATAAAGTTCTTGGGGTAGAGTATTTCTTAGAACGTCGTGAGCTTGGTGTTATTAACATTGGTGGTGATGGTAGCATTATTATCGATGGCGAAGAAGACGAAGTTTTACACCGTGATGGGTACTATATCGGAAAAGGGACAAAGGAAGTTATCTTCAAATCTAAAGATCCGCAAAACCCAGCAAAATTCTACGTGGCTTCAGCTCCAGCTCACCAAAAATACCCGAATAAAAAAATCGCTCTGGCCAATATCAATCCTTTAACACCGGGTGATGATGAACATATGAATAAACGTAAGATCAATCAATATGTTCATCCAAACCAAGTTGAATCTTGCCAACTCCAAATGGGTTTAACATCACTTGCTCCTGGTTCTGCGTGGAACACAATGCCTTGTCACACACATGAACGTCGTATGGAAGCTTATCTGTACTTTGAATTGCCAGAAGACAATGCCATTTTCCACTTCATGGGTAAACCCGAGGAAACAAAACACTTAGTGCTTCAAAACGAACAAGCGGCAATCAGTCCAAGTTGGTCCATCCATACAGGCGTAGCCACAAGTAATTACTCTTTTATCTGGGCAATGTGTGGCGAAAATATCACTTATGACGATATGGATATTGTTCCAATGAATGAACTTAAATAATAAAAATAAACGAAAAAAGAAAGAGAAGATTATGACTGAGAATATTTTAAACACCTTTTCACTTGAAGGAAAAATCGCCCTTGTAACAGGAGCGACTTACGGTATCGGTTTTGCCTTGGCATCAAGCTATGCCAAAGCGGGAGCAACGATTGTATTTAATGACATCAACCAAGAAGCAGTTGATCGTGGTATGGCAGCTTACCAAGAAGCAGGCATTACAGCACACGGTTATGTTTGTGATGTGACTGATGAAGCAGGAATTAATGCAATGGTTGAGCAAATTGAAAAGGAAGTCGGCATCATCGACATCTTGGTCAACAATGCCGGTATTATCAAACGGACACCGATGATTGAAATGTCTGCCGCAGATTTTCGCCAAGTGATTGATATTGATTTGAATGGTCCATTTATCGTTTCTAAAGCTGTTATTCCAGGCATGATGAAAAAAGGTGGTGGTAAAATCATCAACATTTGTTCAATGATGTCAGAGCTTGGTCGTGAAACAGTTTCAGCCTATGCTGCTGCTAAAGGTGGATTGAAAATGCTGACGAAGAATATTGCTTCTGAGTATGGCAAATATAATATCCAATGTAACGGTATTGGCCCAGGCTACATTGCGACACCACAAACAGCGCCTTTACGTGAGTTACAAGAAGATGGTTCACGTCATCCTTTTGATTCTTTTATCATTGCTAAAACGCCAGCAGAGCGTTGGGGAGAACCAGAAGATCTTGAAGGCCCAGCAGTCTTCTTGGCGTCGAAGGCTTCTGACTTTGTCAACGGTCATATTCTCTATGTAGATGGCGGAATCTTAGCCTACATTGGTAAGCAACCATAAAATAAAGAGCTGAACCTTGGAGAAAGAATTATGCCAAAATTTATAACAATAGGCGAGCCTCTGGTCGTGATGGCCTCACAAGATGTGGATGTTAGCTTAGATGAAGCAGTGCATTTTAAGAAATATCTTGCAGGAGCAGAATTTAATGTTGCTCTCGGTATCAAACGTTTAGGTCACAGTGCGGGCTATGTATCCAAAGTTGGAACAGATACTTTTGGACGGTTTATCACTGAGGCTGCACAAGAAGCAGAGCTGGATACGCAAAACTTGATTTACGATGAAAACTTTTCGACAGGTGTTTATTTGAAACAATGTGTGAGTACGGGGGATCCGGTTACTTCATATTTTCGTAAAAATTCAGCTGCTTCAAACTTGAAGATAGATGAGATTGATTTATCTACTTTAGCAGATGTTCAGATTGCTCATCTTTCAGGCATCTTTCCAGCATTATCGCTCAGAACACTTCAAACTTTTAGAGCGTTTAATGATAAGCTGCAGGAAAATAAAGTCTTCACGGTATTTGACCCAAACCTTCGTCCAGCGCTTTGGAAAAATCAAAAAGAAATGGTAGATACTCTCAACAACTTAGCGAAGAACAGCCAAATCGTTTTACCGGGTGTTAATGAAGGTCAGATACTGATGGGTTCAAGCCAACCAGAAGAAATTGCTGATTTTTATTTGAGACAAAGCAGTCTAACCGAAAGTGTTGTAGTGAAACTGGGCGCTGAAGGCGCATTTGTCAAAACGAAAGCTGGTGGTACTTATACCGTTTCTGGCTTTAAAGTGGACAAGGTCGTTGATACAGTGGGCGCAGGAGATGGCTTTGCTGTCGGCTTAGAATCTGCTTTACTTGAAGGTAAAACGCTGGAAGTTGCTGTACATCGTGCTTGTGCTATTGGCGCTTTGGCAGTTCAAAGTGCGGGGGATAGTGAAGGATATCCGACACGTCAGGAACTTATGGACTTTTATAAGAGTCGAAATTATCAAGGAGATTTATAATGCAAAGAGCAGAATTATTGGAAAAGGTGATTAAGTCGGGCGTTGTTTCAGTGGTACGCGCAGATAATGCCGAAGATGCCGTCAAAATAGTAGAAGCAGTTGTAGACGGTGGGATTAAAAGTATTGAGCTGACTTACTCAGTGCCGCGTGCAAATGATGTCATTGCCGATCTTGTGGCAAGATATGCTGATACAGATGTCGTGGTTGGTGCAGGTACAGTTTTAGAACCAACTTCAGCACGTTTGGCAATTATTGCCGGTGCTCAATTTATTGTGAGTCCAACTTTTAACAAAGAAGTTGCTAAAATCTGTAACCTCTATCAAATCCCTTATATTCCAGGAGTGATGACCCCATTAGAAGCACAGACAGCGATGGAATATGGCTCTGAACTCATCAAGCTTTTCCCAGGAGATATTGCAGGAGCTGCGATGATTAAGGACCTCAAAGGTCCTTTCCCTTACATCAATGTGATGCCATCTGGTGGTGTTAATGAATCAAATGTGGCAGAATGGTTTAAAGTCGGAGCGACTGCTGTAAGTGCAGGAGGTGGTGTGACAGCACCGGCATTAACAGGTGATTTTGCTGCTGTTAAATCAAATGCTGAGAAGTTTATGCTGGCCTATGAAGCCGTAGGAAAATAAATGAAAAGCTTATATCGTTTTGATATAAGCTTTTTACTTTCATTCCTTTTCTAAAAGAATCCGTTTAATCTCCCGAAGCTCTCTTTTAGTACGGCTTTGGTCAAGTGCTAATGACAAAACACCAAGAGCTAAGAAAAAATTTGCGATTTCGGATAGGATTGTAAATAAAGCATTCATAGTTTAGCGTCCATACATAAAGTCATCAAAGCCTAAGGCTGACCAAAAGCTAATAGAGCTAATGGTAATCCAATACGGTTTTGAATTTCTTTTATATGCAGCACGTGTCGTCCATCGACGACTCAAAGCTTGCATAGCTGCATATCTACCCGCAGAATAAAAACTTCTACCAATATTAATCCCTGCCCAAATAAGTGAGGCAACAGCGGCAGCAGCAGCTACAGGCGCAAGTCTCTGTCTATCGAGAAAATTTGCATATTCATCGAGTAGTTTTTCTCCATCTTCTTGTGAAATTTCTTTAATATCATGGACTCCTTTCCTAAGTAAGAAATCTTCAAAGCTTTTTTTATCTAAATTTAGATTTGTTTCATCAACTTGTGTTACCTCTGCAGTTATTTCTGGAATAACTTGACTTTCAGCAAGCCCCACTCCGGATGACGTTAATGATGAAGACAGAACTGTTGTGGCAACAAGACTAATAACTGTTTTTTTCAAATATTTTTTCTGCAATATATAATTACCTCCTAGGTTCTTGTGTAGTGTAGTCCTTTCCTTGAGCTGCAGTCTCGAATTAAAATATATTTACCTAAAATATTATCACATTTTAAGCGTCTTAATTTTTAAAAATTCATTGAAAGATGAAGAAAATTATTCTACAAATATGGAGGGAGCTAACAATATAACAGCGGGATTACTTTGTAAAGCTAAGAAAATTTTAATGTGTCGATGCGATGATTTCCGGAGTAATATTAGTAAATGAATTAACCCACGCGCCCCGCATAAACATAATATTCTTCAACATCCTCTTCTGAAACTTCCTCATCATTACTCCAAGCGAAACGTTGTGCGGCGATTTTTTTTAAGCCTTTTTTCTCGTAAAAAGGATAGTTTGAATAGCTGTCTGTCAGGAGGAAGAAGGTTTTTGCTTTCTTTTCTTTTAAATAATCAAGGAAAAGCTGATAGAGTTTACTGCCAAGACCTAAGCCTTTGTAGTTCTCATTTAAGATTAAGAGGTTTAAGGCAGCATCAAAGGTTTCCTTGCTTTGCTGTATAAGTTCCTCATTGAGCTTCATGGTTTCCAAGTAAAAGTCAAAAACGGTTTCTGGTTTTCCTTGGTTGATAATTAAACTCAGGGCTTCAAGTTGGCGGTACCTTATCCGACTTTTGGGAAGGAGATCAGGAGTGAGAGCAGCAGCGACGACGCCGATAATTTTCCCCTTATCTTTAGCGACAAAGACTTTTGTGGAGGTCAAGAGGATTGTTTCAAGAAAAAAATCAGCCATAGGCAAGACATTTTCTTGTTTATTCCACTCTTGATAAGCCCAAGTGTCGATAATTAATTGATTGATTGATATCCGCAAGTTCGGCTTCATCTATATCCACCAATTCTGTAAATATTATGTTGTCTTTATTCATATCTTTTTGCCACAATAGCGTTGGTCACAGTGACTTGTGCTACTAAAACCTCACGCGCATCTGTAAACTTCAGCTCCCACACATGTGTACGCCCACCTTTGTGCAGAAGAAGACCTTGAGCAAAGAGTATTCCTGTTGCTTTAGTTGGGTTCAAATGATTGCCATTGACCGCTTGGCCGAAAGCAAAATGTTTATCGTCAAGCAAGAGATTACTTGCCATACCAGCAGCAACCTCAGCAAAGGCCAGCGTTGCACCACCATTTAAGAAACCTTGAGGTTGCGCATGAAAGTCCTCTAAAGGCATTTGAGCGGTAAAACCTGTTGGGGTTAAAACCAGCTTTTGAATACCCAGTTGTTCAATTAAATTCATGTAAAAATCTCCTTTTTCACGGTGTAATGCTCAAGTGCTGCTTGATTGATAGATGCACCCAAGCCCTTGCCACGCGGTCTGTTCATCTTGCCTTCAATAAATTTAATCTCTGGTACGATTAAATCTTCCGTAAAATAATAGGACGAATCTGACAAATCCCCGGGCATGGCATTGTCGCTTAAAGTGGCCAGTTGTGTATGCAATATCTTGGAAATACCACTTTCGACCATACTGCCAATCCAGAAGGAAATGTTATTTTTCCGGCAAAAGGCGATAGCTTCTTTTGTTTGATAAAGTCCACCTAAGCGGCCAATTTTGATATTGAGCATGGTTTTCCCCTTAAGTTGAGAAAGGGTCTGTAAATCACTCCAACTTTGGACATTTTCATCAAAACAGATAGGTGTTGAAAGCTGCGGAAGAATGTCTTTATAATCTTCGAGATTATCAGTAGCAAAAGGCTCTTCAATGCAGACAAGTGCAAATTGATCGAGCTTTATCAGCGCTTCGATATTTTCAAGGGCATAAGAGCGGTTGGCATCAACAGCCCATTGGAGCTGAGGATAATGCTCCACAGCATATTGGACGCGTTCAAAACCATCTGTGGGCTTAATTTTAAGCTTTATTCTTTCCACACCTTGGGCGATTAAGGCTTCGATTTTTTCAGGAAGCTGCTCAAAAGGCATATCGCCCAAGACGGCCCCACGGGATAAAGTTTCTGTCAATGGCTCAGGAAATAGGGCAGCGATTGTATTTTTTCCTTGAGCTTTGTAATAAAGATCCAACAGGGCATTCTCCAAACCTGCCATTGCCATCGGTAAGGGCTGCTCAAAAAACTCATGAATCTCAAAGGGATGTGTGAAGTTTGCTGTTATTACTTTTGGAATGTAAGTCTGCGACAAGCATTCCCATGAGCTGTCAAATGTTTCTTGCGTGTAGAAAGGTGTGGTGAAGCTTACGCATTCACCATACCCTTGATGGCCGGTTTCGTCTTCGGCAATGATAATAATGGTGTCACGTTGCTTCAGCTCACCTTTGGCTGTCTTGAAGTTAAACTTCATCGGAAGTTGGACGTGATTCAAACTAATCGATCTAAGCTTCATGTTTTAAATTTTTCCTAAGGATTTTGCCTGAGGCATTTTTGGGTAGAGCATTCATTTTGATAATCTGACGGGGAAGTTTATACTTGGCCAGACGTTGACTCAAAAAGCTTGTAATTTCTTGTATATCGGGCGTCCCAGCGTAGAAAAGAAGTGGCACTTGGCCCCAAGTCTGATCTTCCTGCGGGACAAGCGCACATTCGACAATTCCCTCTAAGCTATAGAGTAAATCCTCAATCTCTTTGGGATAAATATTTTCTCCACCGGAAATAATGATATCTTTACGACGATTGAGAATATAAAGGAAATTGTCCTTATCAAGATAGCCAATATCCCCTGTGTTGAATAGATGAACGTCCTCTCGATTAAGATAGCCTTTCATGAGCATTGGCGATTTTAGATGTATTTCGCCAGCCTGATCAGCATCAGGATTAAAAATTTTAATCTCCACGCCAGGAAGTGCTTGACCGACAGAAGTCAGCTTGTCCGGATGTTCCAAAATGTTGAAGGTAACAGATTGGGAAAAAGTTTCGGTCATCCCGTAAGTCTTGTAGACAGGTAGACCTTGTGCAAAACATGCCTGTATCAAAGGTTGGGGAATAAATTCCCCCCCTAACAAGAGAACGCGAAGACTTTTGGCAGCAATTTTTTCATGAACACGTTTAAGCATGGTCGGTACCATGGAAACCATATTGACCGAGCAGTTATTAATCAGATTGATCAACTCTTCCTCATCGAAAGAAGCACGTATGGTGGCCTGGGTGGCATTATAGAGGCTGCGCATGATGATGGATAGACCACTGACATGAAACATGGGGAGAACGACAAGCCAGTTGTCTTCTGGAAGAACGCCCATGGTTGCTGCAGAAGCAGCCACATGTGCCGAAAGCATTTTCCAAGTGATAGGTACTGATTTGAACTTTCCAGTTGTCGCACTGGTGTTCATGATCACAGCAATCTTCTCTGGCGCCGGCTGCCAATTGAGCACAGCTCTGCTGGTTTCTAAAGAATGGATATCAGAGAAAGACAAGTCTGCTGGATAGGTTTGCTGGTCCGAAGCAATCAGCAGTTCCACATCAAGTTCAGTCAGTTGCTCTCGAATTTCATTAGCTGTAAGATGGGTGTTGAGCAAGAGGACTTCCTTATCCAAAGCCAACAGCGCAAAGAGCACAATTGCCATCTCTGGCGAATTTTCTGAAAGAAGAGCTAGGCGGTTGTGCCTAGCTGTTTCTTTGTTTAAATGTTGGGCTGTCTGAACAGTTTTATCGTAGACTTCTTTAAAAGTCAGTTGATTTAAGAAAAGTTTATTTGGCGATTTTTCAGCCTGTTCTTTTAACCATTTCATAGCTTATGGGAATTTAGGGAATTGATCAAAGTCAGGTTTGCGTTTTTCTTTGAAAGCATCGCGCCCTTCTTTGGCTTCATCGCTGAGGTAGTACATGAGCGTTGCATCACCAGCAAATTGTTGCAAGCCAGCAAGTCCATCAGTTGCAGCATTCATTGAGCCTTTAAGCATACGAAGTGCCATTGGTGACAAGGCAAGCATTTCTTCGGCCCATTTAACTGTTTCGTCTTCAAGTTGATCAAAAGGTACAACAGTGTTTACCATGCCCATATCCATTGCTTCTTGTGCAGTGTATTGACGGCAGAGGAACCAGATTTCACGTGCTTTCTTTTGACCAACCATAGCAGCCAAGAGTCCAGCACCATAACCAGCATCAAAAGAACCGACACGTGGGCCTGTTTGACCAAACTTAGCATTTTCAGAAGCAATTGTTAAATCACAAACGATATGGAGAACGTGGCCACCACCGATAGCAAAACCGTTGACCATAGCAATAACAGGTTTTGGTGTGATACGGATTAAGTGTTGCAAGTCTAAGACGTTAAGACGAGGGATTTGATCTTCACCAACATAGCCACCGTCGCCACGGACTTTTTGGTCGCCGCCAGAACAGAAAGCTTCCTTATCTTCACCTTGACCGTGGTTAGCACCTGTCAAAACAATGACACCAACAGAAGTGTCGTCACGTGCCACAGTAAAGGCATCGATAAGTTCCACCACTGTTTTAGGACGAAACGCATTACGTACTTCAGGACGATTGATCGTAATTTTTGCAATACCGTTATAAGTTTCGTAGATGACATCTTCGTACTTGCGGTCTAAAGCAAGCCAGTTATATTTTGACATAATTTGTCTCCTTTTTTTGTTTATTTATTCATTATAGCATGGCTGAGTCATGCAAATGTGTCTTTAAGATTAAATTAAAATGTTGAGGTAGTTCCAGATGTACATTATGCCCTGCGCCCTCCACAATCAGACTTTGCGCTTTTGGATAAGTACCGATTTGTTCAGCGATTCGTTTATATTTTTGATCCAGAGCTCCAGTGATATAGTTTAGGGGTAAGTTTAAATCTGGGAGCTTATCTGAAATGTCTGGAAGCTTTCCTTGGCTGGTAGCACGTAAAGTTTGGGCCAGGGCATGAGGTGCATTTAGGGCGCGACTGGACCAGATTTTATATTGCTCTTCCTGAGAAAGATTTTGTTGACTTTGGAAGATGGGGAGCGCGCCCCAATAATTTGCAAACCATACAGCGCCGTTTTCCTCGATTTGTTCAGCCAAGTGAAGATCAGCTTGGAGACGTTTTTCACGTTGATTACTGTCAGCTATGCCAGGGGCAGCTGATTCAATGATAAGTTGTTCAATGGGCTGTTCAGGAAAGTTCAGTGCAAATTGCAGTGCAATCCGTCCACCCATGGAATAGCCCAGTAAGCTGTAGCTTTTTTCTTGAAAAAGGTTTTGAATGATTTGTCGGAGCTGTTCACAAATGTTTACCAAACGGTAAGCATCAAGTTGTTCCGGCTTGCTGGACTTTCCATGTCCCACAAGGTCTAAAGCAAAGATTTGGTAGCCTGGTATATCTAAAGCATCCCAAGTCGAAGCAGACTGGCTAAAACCATGTAAGGCTAAAAGGGGCTTACCTTGACCATGGATTCGGACATGAAAGTTAAGTGAGTCAATCTGGATATATTTATCTTCAAATAGCATAAGTCGTATATTTTTTGTGCAAGTCTAAGCTCACATCCTTGTCCGTTTTTATTTCCAAAAGATGAATCCCCGGTTGCGCAAAACTTTGACTGAATTGGCTTTCAAAGTCTTGATAATCTTCCACGAGATGATAATCCAGCCCCACCAATTGCGCTAAGCCTCCAAAATCTAAACCGTGTGGTGTTGAGAACAGGTAGTCAAAATGCGGTTGCCCCTTTTGCGCCAAATGGTGGAAGATTCCGCCACCGTCATTGTTGAAAAGGACGATAGTCAAGTTGAGCTGATGTGTTTTACCAACGATTAAGCCATTGATATCGTGAAGCATAGAGAGATCACCGGTTAAGAGGACCGTAGGTTGTCCGCCCGTAGATATACCTAAGGCGGTTGACTCTTGTCCATCAATACCGTTGGTACCGCGGTTTCCTAAAAGACGAACAGTGGCTTGACGACTGCGCCAAAAATAATCAACATCGCGTATGGCCATCGAGTTAGAAATCAGAAGCTGTGCTTGTTCTGGAAGAAGGTCTTGCAGGCTTTGAACATAACGTCCTTCAAAAGGTGCAGTTTCCTCTTTAACTGTATCGAGTTTTTGGCGCATGGAGTGCTGATAGTCTTGCCACTGCTTGAGTGCCCTTTTACCAGAAGTTGAAGGTTGAACTGCTTCACAAAAAAGTGCTGCATCAGCCTGAATAACCTGTGTCGTTGTCTGACTTGGATTGCGATAATCAAGCGCCGAATCAACTTGGATATATTCTGCCTCAGGATTGTGAGCAATTAATTGTAAAACGCGTTTCGATACAGGAATTTGACCAAACTGAAGGAAACAGTCCACTTTAAGTGTGCTGAGGATCTCTGGTTGTGTAAGAAAAGCATCATAAGCATCAATGATATTGGGATGGCTAAAATTACGTAAATTAGACAAAGGATCCGCCAAGATAGGTGCGTGTATCTTTTCTGACAGGTCTAAAAGTGCTTTTTGATAATCCGAGTTACTATCAGGTCCTGCGAGAATAACCGCATTGCCGCTTAATTCAGGAAGCATCTGCGGCTGAATTTTCCCTTGACTGAGAGAGAAAGGCTTGCGACCTTTTTGGTAATGTTCCGGGTTGAGTTCTGGAATCAAAGGCTCACCGATAGGCACATTGATTTGTACGGCAGCAGCGGGAACATTGGTAGATGCCATATAGGCACGTTGTGCGACCTTACGTGGATAAGTCCAGAAATTATTAATATTGGGATGACTTAACTCTTCATAATGGTTAACGAATTTGCCAAAGTAATCCGCCTGATTTACGGTTTGCGCAGCGCCCACAAATTGCAAATCATTGGGCCGATCCGCGCTCAAAATAATCAGAGGTACACGACTGTGTTTCGCTTCAGTAATGGCGGGTAGATAGTGAGCAGCAGCAGAACCAGAAGTACAGATAAGAACTACCGGACGTTGTTGAGCTTTGGCTATACCAAGGGCAAAAAAAGCAGCCGAGCGCTCATCAATATTGACATAAGTGTCATATTTGCCATACTCTTCAAAAAGCATGGCAAGAGCTGTTGAACGTGAACCCGGGCTAAATACAGCTTCACGTACGCCTAGATTGAAAAATTCATCAACAAGTGGTGCTAAATATTCATTGTTCATTTTTAAAGTGCCTCGAGTATTGTTTTTAATTTTATCTTTGTTTCATCAAATTCAGCTTGACAGTCTGAAGCGGCAACAATGCCGCAACCGGCATAGGCGTAGCAAGTTTTCCCATCAAATAGTGCTGAACGAATGGCGACGATGAGTGTTCCATCTCCTTGAGCATCGATTAGACCTAAAGGTGCCGCGTAAAGTCCGCGTTCATGTTTTTCATTGGCACGGAGGAAGTCAAGCGCAGCTTTACTAGGTTGTCCGCCCAGTGCTGGTGTAGGATGAAGGTGCTTGGCCCAATCAATTAAGGAATTGGATGTATCAACCGTCGATAAGAGTGTTCGAAGATGAAAGACATTCTTCAAAGCCACTATCCCCGTTTCCCCTATCTGAACATGGGGTGACTTCTCTAACATCTTGTCCTTAATCTTTTGGACAACAATTTGGTGTTCATGAAGATTTTTCGGGTCTTGAAGTAAGCGAGTGTCGCCATGAGCGAGGGAACGGGGAAAGGTTCCAGCTAAAGCATAGCTCAGAATATGATTACCTTCTTTCTGGACCAAAATTTCAGGTGAAGCACCAAGAAATGTTTTACCAGCTTTATGATAAGCAAAAATAAAAGCTGAAGGGTTATTTTCTATCAACCGCTCAAGAATTGTCTCAATCTTAAAAGTCTGCTCACTCGTAAATTTAATTTGACGAGAAGCTACGATTTTGATTGTTTTGCCATGCGCAATATTTTCCTGTAACTTTTGGTAAAGACTTTGCCATTCTTGATAATCCGAAGCTTCTTCTGTATAGCTGTTGGACAGTTTACTTCCCTTTTCGTCCGTAATTTCTGGGAGAGAATCACAGGACAAAACATAAGACTCTGTAGGTGTCTGTACAAAGTAATGCTTAAAAGCGACAATCTCGTTTCCGAAATCTTGCCAAAGCTCATCATTTACTTCATCAAAAAAACTCTGGCTGTAAAAAACGTAAGGATAGTTTGCGATATCTTGTTCTTGCACAGCTTGCAAGCGTTGACTGGCAATAATCAACGTTTGCTTTTGGCTATCGTACCAAAAAAAACGCTCACTAGGGTCAGGGAAAGCAGACCAAAAGGCAAGCGGGTGCTCTAATTTGAGATTTATCCGTCTATAGTTCATAGTAATGAAATTATATCACAGATAGCAGAAGTAACGTGATATAATAGGCTTATTAAAAATAAGAATCTGGAACAGTGAGAATGAATATCAATGTAAAACTTGCGGAACACCAAAAGATTGAAACCAACAGGCTATGGCTTCGTCCTTTTGTCATGTCTGATGCAGCCGATATGTTTGAATATAGCTCTGATGCAAGCAATCTTCAATTTGTTTTTAATTCCCATCCAAATCTTACACATACCAGCTTTGTCATAGCCAATCGTTTCATGAAAGAGCCCTTAGGTAAATGGGCAATCGAACTAAAATCAGAGCAAAAAATGATTGGTTTGATTCAGTTTTCAAAGCTGGTTGAGCAAAAGGGTACAGCAGAGTTGTCCTATGTGCTTCACAAAAAATATTGGAATCAAGGTCTGATGACTGAAGCGCTCGCTTCTGTAACCCAAGTTTGTCTTAAAGAGCTTGGACTGAAGCAACTTGTGCTTAATTGTGATCGGGAAAATCTCAGCTCGATACGGGTGGCTCAAAAAGTAGGCTATAAGCGAATTGGCCGTTTTAAAGGTAGCACACAATACAATAAAGGACGCATCTCTGAATTCGAGGAGTTTGCTATTAAAAAAGGAAATCAAGTCTTAGGAGTATCTCATGTCTAAACACGAAGAAATTCTCACTTATATAGAAAAACTTGACATTGGAAAGCAAGTCAGTGTCCGTAGTATCGCTAATCGTTTAAAAGTAGCAGATGGCACAGCTTATCGTGCTATTAAAGAAGCAGAAAATCGTGGATTGGTTGCTGTTAATGACCGCTCAGGTACTGTTCGAGTATCGGTAAAAGGACAAAAACGTAACCATAAGTTGACTTTCGGAAAAATTGCTGAAATTGCCAATGCTGAAATCTTGGGGGGACATGCTGGTCTTGAGGTTGAATTTAGTCGTTTTTCCATCGGTGCCATGCAGCCGGAAAGTGTGAAAAAGTTTTTGATGAAAAACAGTTTGATGATTGTCGGTGACCGTAAAGACATTCAGAGTATGGCTCTGCATGGTCAAAGTGCTGTGCTTGTTACAGGTGGTTTCGATGTTGATCAAGATGTTATTGATTATGCAAATGAGATGGGCATTCCGCTTATGCGCGCGACTTACGACACCTTTACAGTTGCAAATCGTATCAGTCATGCTTTAGCAAATGAATTAATAAAAAAAGATATCATCACAGTAGCTGAAATTTCCCACGATCATCGCCCTGCATTACGTGAAGAAGATACGGTAAAAGACTTTATGGAGTTGATGAAACGGACCAATTTAAGCCGTTTTGTGGTAGTTAATCCTCATCGTGTAGTTGTTGGCGTGGTCAGTATGCGTGATATCGCTCATAAAAGTCTAGACACGCAGATTAACAAGCTGATGAACTATCCCGCTGTTGCCAAGCAAAAAATGACGGTCGCGAGTATTTCACAAAAGATGATTCATGAAGGTTATGACATCATGCCGATCGTGAATAAGGATTACACCTATGCTGGTGTGGTGACCAAGTCTGAAGTGCTAGAAAGTCTTCAAAGAAGCCAAGAAGAAAGCCAAGTGACACATACCTTTAGTGAAGACATGTCCAGTAAGATTAGTGAAAAAGGTTCTGCTTACACCGTCATGGTTGAACCGCTCATGGTCAATAATGTCGGAAATATTTCAAGTGCTGCTCTGAGTGAGATTGTCGCAATCGTCGTTCAAAGAACACTTGACAAAAGACGGCGCAGAAATGTTATCCTAGAGTCAATGAATCTCAACGTGATGGGCACGGTCGCGATTGATAATCTCTTGGAAATTTATCCCAAAGTCATCAACGAGACCCGTTTAGGCGCGGTTGTAGATATTGAAATTTATTATGTCAATAACATCATCGCTAAAGCAGTTGTGAATCTACAAATTACATAAGGAAAAAAATAATGAAAGAAATACTTACAAAAATCAAAGAATACGACACGATTCTCATTCATCGCCATAAAAATCCGGATCCAGATGCGTTAGGTTCTCAGTGCGGTTTACGTGCTATCTTAAGAGCAAATTTCCCAGAAAAGAAAATCTATGCTGTTGGGTATGATGAGCCAACACTTACTTATTTGGCTGAGATGGACCAAGTGGAGCTGGAGTCGGGAACAAAATACCTCAGTATCATCTGTGATACAGCAAATACACCACGGATTGATGATGAAAGATGGATGCAGGCAGATTATGTGATTAAAATAGACCATCATCCAAATGATGATGCCTACGGAGATTTACGTCTTGTTGAGCCAGACCGCAGTTCGGCTTCGGAGATTATTACGGATTTCGCATTGAACCATGACTTAGCTTTAAATAAAGAAGCAGCACGTTTGCTTTATGGTGGAATTGTTGGAGATACGGGGCGTTTCCTTTATCCAGCAACCTCAGCGAAAACACTCTATCTTGCAAGTAAGCTTGCAGAATTTGACTTTGACCGTCCAGCTTTAGGGCGAGAAATGACCTCATTTGATATGAAAGTCGCGCGTTTGCAAGGATATGTTTACGAAAATCTTGAAATTTCCGAAAATGGTGCAGGGCGTGTAATATTAAGTAAAGAGGTTTTGGAAAAATTCAACTTACGCGATGCCGAAACATCAAGCATCGTAGGCACACCAGGCAGCATCCGCGATGTAAAGTCATGGGCGATTTTTGTGGAACAAGCAGACGGACACTATCGTGTACGGATGCGTTCAAAAACCGTACCCATCAACGAAATTGCTAAAAAGCACGATGGAGGTGGACATGCTTTAGCTTCCGGCGCCAACTCATATTCTTTGGAAGAAAATGAGCAAATTTGGCAGGAGTTGCAAGATAATTTGGGATAGAAGCTTTTTGAATAACTTGTATTAAAGATAATGTTAAAAATCCTGACGGTACTTATACCGTCAGGATTTTTAAGTGTTTAACGTTTTGATTTACGATAGCCAGCAGCTATTGCCTGTTCTTCACTGTCAAAGTATACTGCGTTACTTGAGTTCATGTGATATCCAGCTTGTCCTGGAAGATGGTAAATTTTAGATTTTGAATTTCCAATAATTGCACCTTGGTCTTTTGTATAAATCTGCCCAGAATCTTCAATTCTATTCATGGACGCAGCCTGTTCAGCGGCGGCCTGTTCAGCGGCGGCCTGTTCAGCGGCGGCTTTTTCAGCAGCGGCTTTTTCAGCGGCAGCTTTTTCAGCAGCGGCTTTTTCAGCGGCGGCTTTTTCAGCGGCGGCTTTTTCAGCGGCGGCTTTTTCAGCGGCGGCTTTTTCAGCAGCAGCCTTTTCAGCTTCTTCAGATTTCTTTACGATTTGAGACTGTTTAGTGTCTGGCGTTGTTTTACTTCCCTCTGCATCCGTGCAGCCCGTAAGAGATACGGCCATTACAAAAGGTAAAGAAAGAGTAAGTAATACTTTGCTAAATTTTTTCATAAATTTAAATTTCCTCCCAAGCAATTATAAGCTATAAGAAATAATCTTGCAAGGGTTTCCATATAAATGATATTTGCACAAAAAAGAGAGTGTTTTACACTCTCATGATACTAATTTTCGACAAACTTCTTAAGTGCATCACCTTCTAAGCCACCATTCAAGCCAATCAAGAGTTTAATGCGTGCTTTTTGAGAATTTACTTCAGGTGCGAACATCACACCAGACTCTGCCAGCTTAGAGCCACCACCTTCATAGGCGTAGACTGGTTCCGCTATACCATTGAAACAACGGGAAACGAGAACAACAGGTATACCAAGCTTAATGATGTTCATTAATTTTTGTGCAGCTGTAGGAGGGAGGTTACCCGCACCGAGTGCTTCAATAACAAGACCATCTAGACTACTTAAATCAAACAGGTCAAAGACTTCGCCGGTCATCCCGGCATAAGCTTTAACAATCGGAACTTTTCCTTTAACAGAAGAAATATCAAGATGTTGATTTTCGCCATCTGTGTGGAAATAGAAAAGCTTGTGCTTTGTGGCTAAGCCAACGGGTCCATGCGTAGGTGTTTGGAAAGTCGAAACATTGGTCGTGTGTGTTTTGGTAACATAACGTGCGGAATGAATTTCATCATTCATCACTACAAGAACACCGCGATCGTGAGAAGCATCGTCAGCAGCAACACGGAGTGCACTGAGGAAATTATAGATACCATCTGTTCCTAATTCGTTGCTTGAGCGCATTGCTCCTGTCAGTACAATAGGCATACCACGTGGAATTGTTGAATCCAAAAAGAAGGCTGTTTCTTCAAGTGTATCCGTGCCGTGTGTGATGACAACTCCGTCAAATTCTTCTTGGTCGAAGGCTCTGTTGATACGTTTTTTAATCAAGAGCATTTCTTTTGGGGTGATGTGAGGACTAGGAAGGTTAAAAATATCTTCAGCGACCATGTGAATCGAATCAAGGTGCATATCTACCGAATTCATGGGGTTAACCGCGTTTGGCGCCACGCGACCACTGGCATCTTCCGCCATAGAAATGGTCCCCCCAGTATGCAACACTAAAATCTTTTTCATTAGTCAATTTCCTTTCAAACGTCAATAAGGTAAATTTATTATAGCATATTATAGGAGGGAATAAACAGCGACAAAGCTAAGTCCTCAACCATTTAGAAAATAATTAAAAAGAGTAGCATTTTAAATTTTGGGAACAGCCATTATTCGTGGAATTTTGGAAAAAAACCTGTATAATTAATAGGATAAGAAAGCTTAACGACGGGTTGAATTTAGCCGATAAGCAATAAACACATGAAGAATTTATGAGTATAAGGCATGGAAATGGATATAAAAGCAGTATTTTTCGATTTAGACGGCACTCTTTTTACGGGGACAAGATCAGTGGCTCCGAGTACGCGCGTTGCTATCGATGAATTAAAACGTAAAGATATATTAGTCGGGATCGCTACAGGACGAGGCCCTGCTTTTGCTTTGCCTTTGATGGAGGAACTTCATCTAGATTTTGCGGTAACTTATAATGGACAATACATTTTTACACCGAAAGCTGTTTTACATGCAGAAGAGATTGATAAGAGGACCTTACGCAAAATCGTTCGTTTTGCCAAAGATAATCATCGAGATATCTCTTTAGGAGCAGCTCATGGTGTTAACGGCTCTAAACTTTTGAAATTTGGTGAAACACGGATGGCTGGGATTATTTCAGGTATTTTACCATCAGGCACTTCAGACATTGCGCGAAACAGTTTCAAGCATGTCGTACGTCGTGTGGTTCCACAGTCTAATTTTCTAAATATCTTGCGTGAACCCATTTATCAAGTCATGATGGTCGCAACTCAATCAGAAACGGCAATGCTTGAAAAAGAATTTCCTAATTTGATGATTACACGCAGCAATCCTTACTCTGTGGATATGATTCCATGTGATTCTGGTAAACTTCGTGGTATCAAGATGATTGGTGAGCGTTATGGCTTCGATGAGCATCAAGTTATGGCCTTTGGTGATTCGGAAAACGACTTAGAAATGTTAACGCATGTCGAATATGGTATTGCGATGGGCAATGCCTCTGATCTCGTTAAAGAAAAAGCAACACATGTCACGACAAGTAATAATCATGATGGAATTGCTAAGGCACTTGCACATTATGGACTAATTGATTTTTCAACAAGCAATAATTTTATTTCACGTGATCAAAACTTTAATAAAGTAAAAGAATTCCATAAAATGATGGACGGGCGGAGTCAGGAGATTCCACGTGCTTTCCCGCCGATGGAAGCGGGGTATCGTGCAGGATTCAAAGTTGAAGAAATAGTGGAATTTCTCTATGCTTCAGCAAATGGGGATAGTGATAAGTTTGACGAACTAACGGCGAATCTACATGCAGATGTGGATAAGGCAGTCCAGAAGGTTAAACGCAAGGCAAAAGATGAAGCGCCGCTGATTGGCGAAGTCGATGCATTGATTGACTTGCTTTACTTTACTTATGGAAGTTTGGTGCTTGCTGGAGTTGACCCTTATGATATTTTCAACTTTGTCCATGCAGCAAATATGGGGAAAATCTTCCCAGATGGTCAGCCGCACTTTGATCCAGAAACGCATAAAATTTTGAAACCTGACGATTGGGAAGAAAAATATGCTCCAGAAGGAAAAATAGAGCGCGAGCTTGAAAGACAAAAGAGAATTGCCTTGCGAAAAGCGCGT
The DNA here is from genome assembly GCF_018403745.1 of Lactococcus formosensis. GTDB lineage: Bacteria > Bacillota > Bacilli > Lactobacillales > Streptococcaceae > Lactococcus > Lactococcus formosensis. Next base: position 144,858 of record NZ_BOVP01000003.1, read on the forward strand.
GTGCGTGAAGAAAACAACAAGAAAAAATAAAAATGAAATCGCTGTGAAGCGATTTTTATGCTTTTTACCTCTGGTCACAAACTCCGCTCAAAAATATGTTATAATAAAGCAGATATAAGCAGACGATTAGGGAGTTTTAGGTGAAAATGAACAAGTTTAAAGCGGTAATTTTTGACATGGATGGTGTTCTCGTTGACACAGAACAATTCTATGCTCAAAGACGTGAAGAATTCTTTAGCAATCATAATATTTCGATTCAACACATGAAATACTCTGATTTTATCGGAGGAAATATGCGAGAAATCTGGCCGCAAATCTTAGGTGTAGATTATGACCAAGATGAAGCAGCTAAGCTACATGCAGCATATTTAGAGTTAAAAGACAATAACCCACTTCCTTATAAAGACTTGCTTTTTCCAGATGTTAGAGACGTTTTGGAAGCCTTAGAAAAAGACAACTTTAAAATCGGTTTAGCTTCAAGCTCTGCTATGCAAGATATTGATGAAATGCTAAAGGTACATGGTTTACGTCCCTACTTTAAGTCGATTCTTTCGGGCAATGACTTGAAGGCAACAAAGCCTAACCCAGAGATTTATCAACTAAGCATGAAGGCGCTCAATGTAAAACCTGAAGAAACCTTAATCATTGAAGACTCCGAAAAAGGAATTGCGGCAGGTAAGGCAGCTGGAGCTACAGTCTGGGCTATTGAAGATATGCGTTTTGGAATGAACCAATCCGCAGCAGATGTATGGTTACCAAATCTCACAGCTGTTAAAGAAAGACTAGAAGGTCTTTCCGTAAAATAATAGCTTAATGCGCTTAAAAAAATTGCCAATGTGTAAACAAAAGCATAAAAGGAGAAGGAAATGAAAAGTGTACAGAGATTTTCACCAATAACAATTGTATTAGTCATGGTTATCGTGCAAGCTCTGGAAAGTTTCTTACTTATCTTTTCGGGTTCACTGATGATGGCTGTGTTCTATCTTTTTTTGATGAACATTCTTATTACGGTCGGTATCTTACTTCAAGCTCGAAATTATCGTTTAAGAAGAGTCGAGTTTATCAGAAAAATAAATGATGAAGCAGAGAACTCACTCAACGCAACTTTAGACAATATGCCTATTGGTGTTATTCGTTATAATAAAGAAACCTACGAGCCGGAATGGTTTAACCCCTTTATTGATTTGATTTATCATGGCGATGACCGTGTTCTTGACAAAGAGGAAGTCAAGGAAATTATTCAAAAGTATCATGAGGAAAGAAATCAATTTTTTACAATTGAGAAGAAAAAATATTTTATCACCTTAGATGATGAAAAAAACCTTCTTTATTTAGCAGATGCGACTTCTGAGGCGAACAGTCGCGAGAGCCTACAGGAAAGTCGTGCTGTTATTGGAAGTATCTCGGTCGATAACTATGATGATGTTACAGATTTGATTGCTGATAGTGAGCGTACCAAGGTTAATAGTTTGATTGCTAGCAACTTAGAGAGCTTTGCAAGTAAATACGGTGTATATTTACGCCGTGTCTCAAGCAGTCGTTACTATTTCTTTTGTGATTACGGTATTTTGAACCGAATGATTGAGGATAAGTTTTCTTTATTGAAGGATTTCCGGAAAAATTCAGCTGAAAGCAAGATTCCACTCACCTTATCCGTGGGGGTATCTTATGGTTGGAATGATTTTCCAAGTATTGGTAAAACCTCCCTCAACAATCTTGAGTTAGCTTTAGTTCGTGGGGGTGACCAAGCAGTCCTTCGGGAGAACACACCGCAAGCAAAAACAATCTATTTTGGTGGTAATTCTGAAAGTCGTACGCAAAAATCAAGAACACGTGCGCGTGCTATCTCGACGGCATTACAGACAATCATCAGTGAAAGTGAAGATGTCTTTATCGTAGGACACCGCTTCCCAGATATGGATGCCTTAGGTGCGGCAATTACGATGAAAAATTTTGTCAACATGTCGGGAAAAGAAGCCTATGTGGTTTATGACCCTGAGCAACTGATGCCAGAGGTGAGCCGAGCTATTAATCTAGTAAACGAAACTGAAGAAGGTTTCGCACATATCATTAAGCTTGAAACAGCCTTTGATATGAAGACGGAAAACTCCCTACTGATTATGGTTGACCACTCAAAGACCACTCAGACACTCAGTCTTGATTTTTATAAGTCATTTAGTAAACTGGTTGTTATTGACCATCATCGTCGAGATGATGATTTCCCTGAGCATGCTTTGCTGTCTTATATTGAATCAAGTGCAAGTTCAGCCAGTGAATTAGCGGTCGAACTTTTACAATTCCATGAATATAACTCGAAAATGACGGTGACAGATGCTAGTATTGCGCTAGCTGGGATTGAGCTGGATACGAAACATTTCACCAAAGCAACAACTTCCCGTACTTTTGAGGTGGCTGCTTATCTCCGCTCACAAGGAGCTGACAATAACCTGATTAAAGGAATTTTAGCTACTGAGTTTGAAAAATATAAAAAGATTAATGAAATTATTCTCAACTCAGAATATGTTGCGCCAGGAGTCGTGGTTGCCCTAGGTAAACCCAACCAAAAATATGACAATGTTGCGACAGCTAAAGCTGCAGACACTCTGCTAGATATGGCAGATGTTCAAGCAGCATTCTCTATTACAAATCATCAAAATGGCTATATCTCCATCTCGGCACGGTCATTCAAAGATTATAATGTCCAAACGATTATGGAAGCCATGGGTGGTGGTGGTCACTTTAATGCCGCCGCAACACAAATATACGAACGAAATATCGATGAAGTCAAAAAAGACCTCATCGCATTAATTAAGGAAAGAGAGAACGAACAATGAAAGTAGTATTTTTAGCAGATGTAAAAGGACAAGGAAAAAAAGGCGAAATCAAAGAAGTACCTACAGGATATGCAAATAACTTTCTCCTTAAGAAAAATTTAGCAAAAGTTGCAACAAGTGCTGCTGTGGCAGAACTTCAAGGGAAAACAAAAGCTAAAGAAAAAGAAGAAGCTGAGGAGCTTGCAGCGGCTAAAGCATTGAAAGAACGTCTTGAACAAGATGATGTTATGGTTGAAATCAAGATGAAGGTTGGAACGACAGGTCACACCTTTGGCGCTGTGGATAAAGCTGATATCGCGAAAGCACTTCAAAGCCAATTGGATGTCAAAGTAGACAAACGTAAGATTCAATTGATTAATAAGATTCAAGCGCTTGGAATTAAAGATGTTCCAATCAAATTGCACCGTGATGTAACTGCTACAGTCAAGGTCAAAGTAAGCGAGAGATAACATGCCTGATATTGATATTATCAAAGCACCGCCACAAGATTTAGCCGCCGAACAAGCCGTTTTGGGGGCCATTTTCCTTGATAGTGACCGCTTGATTGAAGTGAAAGAATTTCTTTCTACGGATGACTTTTACAAAAACGCACACAAGATTATCTTTCGAGCTATGGAACACTTATCGGACAATCGTGAAGCGATTGATGTGTTAACTGTCCGCTCGCTTTTAGAAAATCAAAACGACCTAGAGGCCATTGGGGGGATTGCTTATATTGCTGAGCTTGCCACCGCAACACCAACAGCGGCCAATGCCTCATATTACGCAAAAATTGTTGCTGAGAAATCTTTACTGCGTCAGCTAATCACTAAACTCACTCAAAGCGTCGAGAAAGCATACAGTCAGGAAGATCCAGCCGAGGATGTTCTTGCAGAAGCTGAAAAGTCATTGATTGATGTGCAGCAAGGACGTAATACGTCAAGCTTCCGCCGTATATCAGATGTCTTGTCGATGAATTTGGATGATCTGGAAGAACGTGCTAAACAGAAATCAACAATTACCGGTATCGCGACTGGTTACCCGGCCTTGGATGCTATGACGACAGGGCTCCATGAAGAGGAACTTATTATTCTTGCCGCACGTCCAGCCGTTGGTAAGACGGCCTTTGCCTTAAATATTGCGCAAAATATTGGGACGAAGCAAGATAAAACTGTTGCTATCTTTTCATTGGAAATGGGTGCGGAAAGTCTTGTTAATCGGATGCTCGCAGCGGAGGGAACAATTGAGTCTCATAACTTACGTACTGGTCAACTTAATGACGAGGAGTGGAACCAGTATTTTATTGCTATGGGAACACTTTCGAAAGCAAGTATCTACATTGATGATACCCCAGGGATTAAAATTACAGAGATACGTGCACGCTCTCGTAAGTTAGCACAGGAAACAGGTAATCTTGGACTTATTGTTATTGACTATTTGCAGTTAATTTCGGGGACAGGACGAGAAAACCGCCAACAAGAAGTCTCAGAAATTTCACGTCAGTTGAAGATTTTGGCAAAAGAACTAAAAGTTCCTGTCATCGCTTTAAGTCAGCTTTCACGTGGAGTAGAGCAACGTCAAGATAAACGGCCTGTCTTATCAGACATTCGTGAATCTGGGTCAATCGAGCAAGATGCTGATATTGTTGCCTTTCTTTATCGGGATGATTATTATGATCGTGCCGGGGCAGATGATGATGACGATGGCTTTAATGAAGTCCCAGAAGTCGACAATAAAGTAGAAGTTATTATTGAAAAAAACCGTTCAGGAAGTCGGGGAACTGTAGAATTACTCTTCCTGAAAGAATACAATAAATTTGCCAGTATTGATAACAGATATGAAGACTAGCATTTCTAGGGGTATTCGTGTTATAATGGATAAGATTTAAAATTTATAATGGTAAGCTAGGCGGAAAACGCCTGTCTTTGCATTTCTAGAGAAAAATTGGAGAGTAAAATGGATAACCAAAATCAAAGCCAAGAAGTAGGAAAAATCGTAGATATCAGAAAACAAGTTGAAGAACATGTTGGCCAAACCATTGAAATTACATCACAATTTGGGCGTAAACGTGAAAATCGTCATAAAGTCAACTTGATTGAGACTTATGCCACACACTTTGTTATTGAAAATATCCCAGCACGTGGTCCAAAAACAACAGAGTCTTATCAATATGCTGATATTTTGACTCAAACAATTTTGATTCACTATCCAAATAAATAATTTGTTCAGTGATGTAATCTATTTGTGAAGCTTTCTATAGCACTTTGTGATGTGTGAAAGACTAGATAAAAGCTTCAGGGTGACGTTGCCGATAGCGGCACGAACACTCACTAGAAGAAAACTTCCCAAAAGCAAAACCATAAAAATCCAAAGAAAGGAGTAAATATGACATCTTCAAGCCTATCAATGATGCCTGTCAAAGGCGGTTCAGGAAATGCTTTTGTTGGCGAAAGCGACAATAAACGTGTTTTTATCAAAAAAAATTGTAGCCCTTTTTTGACAAGTGTGTATCTTGAAGGTATTACGCCACAAGTTCTATGGACGAAGCGTACAGCAGAAGGTGACATGTTAGCTGCTCAACCTTGGATTAATGGTCATACGTTGAAACCTTATGAAATGAATGATTCACGTATTGGCGAAATTTTGCGGCATTTACATCAAAGCGAAAAACTTATCGAAGCCTGTAAAAAGTTAGATAACGAAGTCATGCTTCCAGCTGATCTTTTGGAACAAGTACTGAGTAAAAGCTCAATCTTTGAAACCAACGGCTTTCTCTCAAATGTCGTTGTGGAACTCTCAGAAAATCTTCCTGAGTTAAAAGAAGAAGACGTTACAGTTGTTCATGGTGATGTGAATCATAAAAACTGGCTGGTAGATGATGACAGTGACAAAGTTTATCTTGTGGATTGGGATACGGTCCTTTTAAGTAGTCCTTTAGTGGATATAGCACATGTTCTAACCCACTATATAAAACCCGAAAACTGGGAAGAGTGGCTCCATCAAGCAGGTTATAAAACAGCTAAAAATATAGAACATGAATTAATCTGGTATGGAAAGCTTTCTTTCCTACGTCAGATTTCGGAATATATGGCAAGAGAACAAATTAAGGAAACAGAACAAGAAATTGCTCGTTTTCAAAATTTTTGTCGTTTATTTTAAAACTTAGAAAATAAAAATAGGAGGCTTGCCTTCTTATTTTTTCAATAAATAGGAGAAAAAATGCGCGTAAGAAATCGTAAAGGCGCTGCGGAACACTTAGAAAGTAACGCACATGTTGTTGTAGAAAACCCAGCAGACTTTAAAGGACGTTGGGCAGAGCGTTTTGGAAATGATCACCCGATTCATATTGAAGTTGGATGTGGTAAGGGCGGTTTTATCACAGGAATGGCTGCCCAAAACCCAGAGATTAATTATATTGCGATTGATATGCAACTGTCCGTCTTATCTCACGCTTTAGACAAAGCTTTGGAAGCCAATCTACCTAATGTGCAAATGATGTTGGTTGATGGCGCAGCTTTAACAGAATATTTCGAAGATGCTGAAGTTTCGCGTGTTTATTTGAACTTTAGTGATCCTTGGCCAAAAACACGTCATGAAAAACGTCGTTTGACCTACAAATCATTCTTAGAGACTTATGAACAAATCTTACCATCAGAAGGAGAAGTTCATTTTAAAACAGATAACCGTGGCCTTTTTGAATATTCATTGGCAAGTATGAGTCAGTATGGTATGATTTTAGAAAAAGTATGGTTAGATTTGCACGCAGATGAAGAGTTTGCCAAAGTCAATGTAATGACAGAGTATGAAGCAAAATTCTCAAGCAAAGGTCAAGTGATTTACCGTTTAGAAGCAAAATTCCCAAAGAGAGGTTAAGCTATGAGATGTCCAAAATGTCAATCTGAATCGTCACGAGTTGTAGATTCACGTCAAGCTGATAATATGATACGTCGTCGTCGTGAATGTGAAAATTGTGGAAACCGTTTCACGACTTTTGAACGGATTGAAGAAATGCCACTTTTGGTCATTAAACGTGACGAGACACGTGAAGTTTTCAATCGTGATAAAATTATCACAGGAATAGTACGCAGTGCACGTAAACGACCTGTGACGAGTGAATCCATTGAAAAATTAGTTGATCGTGTCGAACAAAGAGTTCGCCGCTTGGAAAAAAATGAAGTACGTACCGAAGTCATTGGTGAATTTGTTATGGAAGAATTAATGGATTTGGATGATATTACCTATGTCCGCTTTGCGAGTGTGTACCGTTCCTTCAAAGATGTGAGTGAAATCGAAGACCTACTTAAAAAGATTACGAAAAAAGACTAACTGTTCTAAAAAAGAGAAATAAAAGGAAAAACTATGAGACCAGGCGATTCATTTTCTATTCTAAATCGAGGAAAAATCAGCTTTGATGCCGATACTTTTTCGCTACTTTACTTGCCTATCATTGGGCGAGACGCTTTTGGCCTCTATCAACTCTTGCGCGTTTTTTCGACGGGCAAGATTTCTCATTTTTTAGAGTATCTTGACTTTGGGCTCAATCCTTTTCTCGAAGCTTTAGATAAACTCTCAGGGATTGGACTTGTGCGAGTATTTGATCAACAACCGGGGTATCTTCTAGAAGTAAAAAGTCCTTTAACTTTTGAAGAATTTTTAGCAGACGAATTTTATAAGCAATTGCTGATTTCACGTATCGGGGAAAATAAAGTTAACGCTTTGGCCAAAAAACACGAACCTGATGCTCTAGAAATTACGAAAAAGTTTCATGAAGTTTATGCCGTGAAATTCGAGCCTACGCACACTGCTATTCAAACAGAAAAATTTGATTTGAATTCCTTCAAGAGTATTATGGAAAATCAGCATCTGACTTTTGCAAATGAAAATCAAGATATCTTGACTCTGTATGGTTTGGCTGAAAAATTTGATCTCAACTGGTATGAATTATTTAAAGCAGCTGAGCAAACAGCTAATGCTGACAAAACTTTAAACACAGCCAACCTGACAAGAATGTTAGCTGGAAAATCTGAACCTTTACCTGCCTTGTCAGAGTTTCCTAAGGGATTCCAGGACTTGATTGTCATCAGTAAAGAGGTCAGCCCACGTGATTTTTTAAATAAGCTTAAACAACAAGCTGGTGGTTTTGCTTCACAGGAAGAACTTAAGATATTGAATAATTTAGACAAGCAAAATATTACGGACCAAGTGCAAAATATTTTGATACACTATGTTTTGATTCAACAAGGAAATGCTAGTCTGAATGCTCGCTTTGTTAACACTCTGGCAAATGATTGGATGCGCCATAAAGTTTATAATTCTGAAACAGCAGTAAAAAGAATACTGGAACGTCAACAACAAGCAGAAGAAAAGCAAAAAGCTAACAAAAATTATAAAAACTCAGGCAAACTGGTCAAAAAAGCGCCTGAATGGTCCAATGCCAGCTATGTAAACACGACCAGTGCAGAAGATATTGCCAAGTTCGAGCAGTATAAGGCTTCCCGCCGTAAGGACAAGAAGGAGAATTGAGCATGGAATCAATTGGAGAACTTTTGAGTAAGCGCCCAGATGTACGTGGAAATTTTGACAAGCTCGTCGCTGAAGTCATGAAAAATGAACAAGTTCAAGCTTTTATTTCTGAAAATCAAATGACCGAAGATGAGGTGCAGCGTAGTTATTCGAAGTTTTATGAATTTGTTAAAGAACGAAAAAAATTCGAAGAACATGAAAAAATGGCAGCTGATGGCTATGAACCTGTCTTGATTATGAATCATGGCTACGCAGATGTATCTTATCAAACGACAGCTGAACTGGCACGCCGTCAAGAAGCCAGCAATCAATTACGCCGCGTTCAGATTATTGGTTTACCTAAAGAAATGAAGCAAATTGATTTTTATGCGGATGTCTTCACAGACAATCAAAATCAATTTGACTTGTTCCGGAAAGTAGAAAACTTTATTGATAATTTTCCACAAGAAAAAGGACTTTACATCTACGGCGATTTTGGTGTAGGAAAATCTTTTATTATGGCTGCAATGGCAAATGAGCTCTCGAAAAAAGGCGTTTCTACTACTTTATTACACTACCCAACCTTTATCTCTGACCTTGATTTTGACAACGCCAAATATTGGGTTAATGAAATTAAAAAAGTTGAAGTCTTGGTCTTAGATGATATTGGTGCTGAACTCAATAATGCTTGGGTGCGTGACAGCATACTACAGGTTATTTTACAGCATCGTATGCAAGAAAATCTTCCAACATTTTTCACTTCAAACTTGAATATGACAGAACTTGAGCTACATTTGGCAGAAACTAAAAAAGCAGATGAAATCTGGCCAGCAAAACGCGTCATGGAGCGTGTGAAGTATTTAGCGTCTGAAGTTCGTTTAGAAGGAGTAAATCGCCGACATGAATGAAACAATTGATCTGATGATGCAACATAGCTCTGTACGTAATTTTACAGATGAAAAAATCCCAGAACATGTGTTAAAAATAATTATTAATGCGGGGCGGGCAGCACCCAACTGGAAAAACTTTCAATCTTATTCGGTTGTTCTTGTGGAATCCCAAGAACAAAAAGATGCTATTTTTGCTCAACAGCCTCAAAAAGCAATTAAAAATTGTGCTGCTTTTCTGGTTTTTGTTGGAGACCTTAATCGAGCAAAAACAGCAGTCGAAATGAACGGTGGTGAGTTTCAACCAGAAGGTGTTGAATCGCTCCTCATTACTTCAGTTGATGCTGCAGTAGCCGGACAAAATACATTACTTGCTGCCCAATCCTTAGGATACGGTGGTGTAATGGTCGGCTTGATTCGTGATCAAGCGCGTGAAATTTCTGAAATATTAAACCTTCCTGATTATACTTACCCAATTTTTGCTGTGGCTCTTGGTAAACCTGCACGTGTAAATCCAGTAAAACCGAGATTACCTTACGAAGCTGTTGTATTTCCTGAGAAGTATATTCCACAAGATGAAGAAGTACTGCACAATTACGATAAAGTTCAAGATGAGTATGCTGGAGCACGTCGTCTAAATTCCACTTGGTCAAGCCGAATGGTTGATCAATGGGGACAACCAGAACAAAAAGCATCTACAGAAAATCTGAAAGAAAAAGGACTTTTATGAAGAAAATTCTTTCACCAAAACTCCCTACTGAGTTAGAAGCTGTTGATTTTACTGCTCTAGAAGACAACGAAGCCTACCAAGTAGAGTTGAAAAATCAAGAAATCTATTTAGAGGACCGTCAGCTTTTCAGTGGATGTCGTCTACAAAATATCGACTTTGAGTTAGATGTAACTGCGGATTTAGAGTTTACGGATTGTGTTTTTGAAAAGTGTGATTTTTCTAATCTGGTCTTTTCAAAATTCGGCTTTTACCGATGTATTTTTAAAGATTGTAAATTACTGGGGACTGAATTTACCAATGCATTTTTGCAGGATATCCAATTTCAGGACTGTTTGCTTAATTACGTTAATTTTTCAAGTGCGCGCTTGAAGAATGTACTCTTTGCAGACAGTATGATGAAAGAGAGTCTTTTTATTGCTACTCAATTTAAGCAAGTGCGCTTTGAAGGGAATGACTTGGAACTTACGAATTTTTGGGAAACGTCTTTATCAGGGATTGATTTTTCAAGTAACAGTTTTGAACGCCTTGACGTGAGTCCTGAATTGGCTAAAAACATTAAAGTTAATCTAAGTCAAGCAGCTTTTTTTGCTGCTTTACATGGGATTGAGATTGTCTAAGTCTTGGGAGATTCAAGGCTTTTTATTTTAAAATAGTTTATGAGAATTGAACATTTAATTTAAAAATCGCTTTGAACTGAAGCGGTTTTTAAATTAAAAAATTTTTTTAGAAGAGTCCAACCGGCAAAGAAAACGTTTTCTTATTTTGGACCGAATAGCTTAATTTTGAAGCAAAAATTAGGCTATAATTTAATTGTGAGGAAAAAAGATGCTTAGTTATAACTTAGATATCCTTCTGTTTTCAGAAAGACGTTTCTGGAAACTTGATAAAATCCTTGAAGTTACTGGACTCAAAAACCAGGAATTTCAGAGACAACTCTTTGGGTTGAATCAAATTTTGCAAGAGAAATCTCAAAGATCACTAGAATTTACTAATAATGTATTAGCACTTCCAGAAAAATTAGAAAATTTTGAGGAGATTCGCTTTAATATCGAAGGATATGCGCTAACATTGAGTGAAGAAAAGCGAAAATGCTTGATTTATTTACTATGCTTTTCTAAACGTACAGCATTATCGATAAGTGATTTCCAGTCTCTTTTAAATGTGAGTCGAAATACCGTCTTATCTGATATTAAAAAGTTGCGTCGGCAACTGGATAATGGAGACACTAGTTTAGAATACTCCCGTAAATTAGGCTTTTACCTTGAAGGCGAGTCGAAAGAATTACGTAAAATGGCTTGGTGTTTCCTGCAAGAACTCAATGAAGAGAGTGATTACTATGTTTTGTCGAAGTATCTCAATCATAAAAATCCACTCTTTATTTATCAAGTAGGACAGAAAATTAGTCAATTAATGGCTGAATTACGTGTACAGGTCATTCATAGTCGTTATATTCCGATGCTGATTTACCTCGCTTTACTTCAATCACATCTTGGAGAAACAGATATCTTTCAGCAACATGTACTAGAAGTTGAAGCATTACTGATTGGTATGAGTGATGGCAATTTTGAAAAGTCTGGTTTTGATTTTCTTTATCGTATTGGTTTTGAGATTATGGAAAATGTAATGAAACTTGCGGCAGTTCAATTTGAGGATTTTACAAAAACTTTTGCGGCTCTGCGTGCACATCTGGTTCCTGCCTACTTTCGATTGAAATATCACTTCGAAATAGAGAATGTCCTTTTGGATAAAATAAAAACAGAATATTCCTCTCTGTTTGAATTAATGGACCTTGCTTTAGCACCATTGCGCGAAGCTTGCGGGGAAATCTCCGAAGCAGAACGTGCCTACTTTGTTATTCTCTTTGGTGGAGAAATTTATAAGAAAAAGTATACGCAAAGCTTCCGTGCTATTGTCTTATGTGTAAACGGTATAAGTTCAAGTTTAATCATGCGTAAACGATTGGAAAATATGTTTCCCAGCATGACTTTTATCCTGAGTACAGCCGCTTCTGATTTGGACAAGATTCCTGCTTTTTCTTACGATATTATCTTTTCGACAGTCCCTGTCATAACGGATAAAAAACTCTATGTTATGTCAGCTTTTCCAGACAGTGAAGAAGAGACAAGACTTTACAATCAAATCGCGCAAGATTTTGATTTGCCTGGCTTTTATAAACCAAATGCCAGGTCTATCTTACGTGCGATTGAACCTTACGTTGACATTAAAAGCAATGCGACCAAGAAGCAACTGACGCGGATTATTGACCGCAAACTTAACAATAAAAAGACAGAAAGTGAGGCATTAGGTGTAATGCTTTCAGATTTATTAACTAAAGAAAAGATTCATTTTACAGATAAGAAACTTGACTGGAAAAATGCAATTGAACTTGCGGCTCAGCCCTTACTGGATCAAGGAGAGATTGACCCCTCTTATATTTCAGCTATTATCAATCGTGTAGATGAGTTTGGACCTTATATTGACTTAGGGATGGGGATTGCTCTTCCACATGCACGTCCCGAAGATGGAGTAAAGAAGCTCGGCATGTCATTTCTCAGGTGTGACCAGCCCGTTTATCTTCAAGATGATCCTAAACATGAAATAAGGATTTTCATTGTTCTTGCAGCGATTGATAACGAAACGCATCTTCGTGCACTATCTACATTAACACAAATATTATCAAATAAAGATGAACTCAATAAAATGCTAACTGTAGAAACAGTAGCAGAACTCGAACAAATTTTTGCAGAAAAAGAAGGAGAATAATATGAAAATCGCATGTGTATGCCAATCAGGATTAGGAACAAGCTTTATGGTACAAATGAACCTCCAAGCACTTTTACAAGAAATGGGCTTAAACGTTAATGACTTTGAGCTTGATCATATGGATGTTGGATCTGCCACACCAGATTCTGCGGATTATTTCTTTGTGGAGTCCACATTAACAACAGCTTTACCTAATATACCCGAAGAAAAGATTGTACCTTTGACTTCTATCATTGATCGTGATGCAGCGCGTGAAGCATTGGTCAAAGTCTTGGATGAAAGAGGGATTGCCCACAACTAAGCAAAAACAGTACTTAAAAAGAATCGAAAATAAACTTAGGAGAACAAAAAAATGAATGGAGTTTTAAACTTTATTGTCTCTGTCGCGACTACGCCTGCCCTTCTTGTCGGATTAATTGCCATGCTTGGGTTGATTTTACAAAAGAAACCAGCAACTGCAGTTATTCAGGGGTCAGTGAAGACCTTTGCTGGGTTCTTGGTCTTGGTTGGAGGAGCTGGTATTTTAGTAGGTGCACTTGCGCCTTTTGCCGATATGTTCCAACATGCTTTTCATGTGAAAGGTATTGTTCCAACTAATGAAGGCGTTGTTGCCCTAGCTCTCGTTGAGTATGGGACACCGACTGCTTTGATTATGCTTGTTGGGATGATTGTTAATATCTTGCTTGCTCGCTTTACACGCTTTAAGTACATCTTCTTGACAGGTCAAGCCATGCTCTATGTTTCTTGTATGGCAGCGGTAATTCTTGTTTCTGCCGGAATGGGCGAAACTTGGATAACAATCCTTCTTGGGGGCATCTTTGAAGGAACGCTTTTAACAGTGACACCCGCTATTTGTCAGCCCTTTATGCGTAAAATCACTGGGACTGACAATGTCGCGATGGGACATACAGGTAACATTGGTTATGCTCTTGCAGGTTGGTTAGGTAAAACCTTTGGTGATCCTGATCCTGAAAAATCAACAGAAAAGCTAAATATTCCTAAATCATTGGGCTTCTTACGAGATTCAACAGTATCTATTTCCCTATTGATGGCTGCAGTCTACATTCTTTTAGCAATAGCTGCAGGTCCATCTTATGTCGAAACCGAGCTTTCTAATGGTACAAACTTTGTAATTTTCTCTCTTGTTCAAGCAGGAACATTTGCAGCAGGTTTTGTCGTTGTTCTTCAAGGTGTGCGTATGATTTTAGCTGAAATCGTGCCGGCCTTCCAAGGGATTGCTCAAAAACTGGTTCCCAACTCAAAACCAGCTTTGGATGTTCCGATTGTTTTTCCGTATGCACCAAATGCAGTACTGATTGGCTTCTTTGTTTCTTTTATCACAGGATGTCTATCAATGGTTGCTATGCTTCTCATGGGAACAACAGTTATCATTCCAGGTGTTGTCGGACATTTCTTCTGCGGTGCTGCAGCAGCAATATTCGGTAATGCTAATGGCGGACGACGTGGAGCGGTGATTGGAGCAATTGCAAATGGTCTCCTCCTATCTTGGTTGCCACTTTTCATTATCCCATCTTTAGGAGCTTTTGGGGCAGATGCCTCAGCGACATTCGCGGATACAGATTATCTGATTCCAGGTATCATTGTTGGGCGAGTTGGTGAAATGGGATCTGGTGCAATCGCCGCTTTAATCCTAGGATTCCTCGCTATTGTCCTGATTCTCAGTGCAGTCTTAAATGCTAGAGATAAAGCCAAAGCTTAATTGAATGTCAATGTTTACAAAAATCAGTTTTCGCTCAGGAAATCTGATTTTTTAGTAAGATGAAAATAAAAAACGTTTTCAATTATGTTATAATAAACTGTATTATCAAAAGATTAAATGGAGAAAAATATGTTTGACAACACTGATCAGTTAGCTGTAAATTCAATCCGTACTTTGTCAATGGATGCTATTCAAAAAGCAAATTCTGGGCATCCAGGATTGCCAATGGGCGCAGCACCAATGGCTTATGTTCTTTGGAGCAAGTTTTTGAATGTGAACCCACAAACAGGACGCAAATGGTCTAACCGTGACCGTTTTGTCCTCTCTGCAGGACACGGTTCAGCAATGCTTTACAGCTTATTACACTTGGCAGGCTACAAAGTATCAATGGATGACTTGAAAAACTTCCGCCAATGGGGATCAAAAACTCCAGGACATCCAGAAGTAGACTGGACAGATGGTGTAGAAGCGACGACAGGTCCTTTAGGACAAGGTATTGCTAATGCTGTTGGTATGGCGATGGCCGAAGCTCATTTAGCAGCTACTTACAACAAGCCAGATTTTGATATTGTGGATCACTACACTTATGCTTTAAATGGTGATGGCGACCTTATGGAAGGTGTTTCGCAAGAAGCAGCTTCACTTGCTGGGAAACTAAAACTTGGAAAACTTGTACTTTTCTATGATTCAAATAATATCTCGCTTGATGGTGACTTGGATAAATCATTTATTGATGATATTAAAATGCGTTTCGAAAGCTACGGTTGGCAACATATCTTGGTTAAAGATGGCAATGATTTGACTGAAATTGCAGCAGCAGTAGAGCAAGCAAAAGCTGAAACAGAAAAACCTACAATTATTGAGGTGAAGACTGTTATTGGATTCGGTGCTGAAAAACAAGGCACTTCAGCAGTACACGGTGCTCCTCTTGGTGCAGAAGGTATAGAATTTGCGAAGAAAGCTTATGGCTGGGATTATCCAGAATTCACTGTTCCAGAAGAAGTGACTGACCGTTTCCGTCAAACTCTGAACACACGTGGTGAGGCTATGGAACAAGTATGGAATGATACCTTCGCAGCTTATGCTGAAAAATACCCTGAACTTGCAGAACAATATGTAAAAGCATTTGAAAATGAAACACCTGAACTTGATTTAAGTAAACATGAACTCGGATCAAGCAAAGCCTCACGTGTAACTTCACAAGAAGCCATCCAAGAACTTTCAGCACAAATGCCAAACCTTTGGGGTGGATCAGCTGACTTATCTGCATCAAACAATACAATGGCTAAAAATGATACAGATTTCATGCCAGATAACTATGCTGGTCGTAACATCTGGTTTGGTGTTCGTGAATTTGCGATGGGTGCAATTATGAACGGTATTGCCCTTCATGGTGGTACACGTGTTTATGGTGGTACATTCTTCGTCTTTAGCAATTACATGCTTCCAGCTGTACGTATGGCTGCACTTCAAGAATTGCCTGTTACCTATGTGTGGACACACGATTCAATCGCAGTCGGTGAAGATGGTCCAACACACGAGCCCGTGGAACAATTGGCTTCAGTACGTTCTATGCCAAACTTAGACACTATCCGCCCTGCAGATGGTAACGAAGTTATTGCCGCATGGCGCCGTGCAGCTTCAAGCAAAAATCGTCCAACAGCGCTTGTTTTGACACGTCAAAACCTGCCAGTTCTTGAAGGAACAGCACAATTAGCTGAAGAAGGTCTCAATCGTGGTGCTTACATTCTCTCGAAAGAAGAAGGAGAACTTGAAGGAATTATTATCGCGACAGGTTCAGAAGTAGCGCTTGCACTTGAAGCTAAAAAAGAATTAGGAAAAGGCGTACGTGTTGTATCTATGCCTTCAATGAATATCTTTGACGAACAATCTGCAGAATACAAAGAAGAAGTTCTTCCGAAAAATGTTTGCTGCCGTTTAGCTGTCGAAGCAGGAACAAGCTTCGGCTGGGCCAAATATATTGGTTTAGCAGGCGCTACTGTAACCGTAGATAAATGGGGTGCTTCAGCACCTGCAAATGTAGTTTTACCAGAATATGGCTTTACAGTAGAAAATGTTGTTAAAACATATAAAGAAATGAAAGACAACTGTCCTAAAGATTGTTGCTAATCGAGAATCATGCGGTGAAAAAGCTTTTACTGCACTGAGACTTGCAGATTATGATATAATAAGTTCATGCGATGAGTCGATCTTCTACTTTAGTAGATTATTGAAGCACAGGAGTTCTGGAACATTAGGTTGTTCGTGCAGGAAGCATGAGAACTTGTCAGCGTGTGTGAACCGCTCTGACACAACGAAAGTTGCCTGAAAAGACCTCTCTTTTGAGAGGTCTTTTTTTGTTAAATAAAGATAGAAATGACCTGTTGTTTCCTTTAGAATTAATGATATAATAGGGGTGTGTAAATCTATCTATTATATTTTAGGAGAGACTATTGAGCGTAATGATGTACAGCCTTTTTGATGTAGAGGGTAATGCAGAAGCGATAATATCTTATACAGAAAACGCGATGAAAAAAGAAGGTAAAACTTCAGAAGAAATAGAATTGTATAAAGCTGAAGTTGAAAGCAGTGATTATCCTGTTCTTGTCAGTGTATCGGTAAGTATGCTGGATGAACTGAACGGAATGCACACCCGTCAAGAAGTTAAACATATGGGGTAAGAAAAAGTGGAGTATTGCAAAAATACTCGCTTTTTTTTATAGAAAATTAAAAATGATCTGAAAGTATAAAATACACTAAAATAAAGGTTCCTAAGGTATTCAATTTGTGAAGTTTGTGAATTCACAAACTTCACAAGCGCTTACAAAAGAAATGCGAAAGAAGTGTGCTAAACTTATATTGTAAAGATATTTACAAGCTTTTAAAATAAAAAAAGGAGATTTTCCAACATGAAAATCGTTATTATAGGCACAAATCACGCAGGTATTGCTGCGGCAAATACATTATTAGACAACTATCCTGGTCATGAGATTACTATGATAGACCGTAACAGTAACATGAGTTACTTGGGCTGTGGTACAGCTTTATGGGTGGGCCGCCAAATTGATCAACCGAATGAACTTTTCTATGCACGAGCAGATGATTTTGAAGCAAAAGGTGCTCAGGTGTTGACTGAAACTGAAGTATCGTCTATTGATTTCGAGCATAAAAAAGTGTATGCTACAACAAAATCCGGAGAAGAGCACGTAGAAGATTATGACAAACTTATCCTTGCCATGGGCTCAAGACCCATTATTCCAAAAATTACAGGGAATGAATTAGAAGGGATTCATTTTCTTAAGCTCTTCCAAGAAGGACAAGCAGTGGATGAGGAATTTGCTAAAGAAGAAGTGAAACGTATTGCAGTTATTGGAGCGGGCTACATTGGTACAGAAATAGCTGAAGCAGCAAAACGCCGTGGAAAAGAAGTTTTATTGTTTGATGCGGAAAGCACATCTTTAGCTTCATATTATGACGAAGACTTTGCGAAAGGAATGGACGAAAACCTTTCAAAGCATGGAATAGAGCTTCATTTTGGTGAAACTGCAGAAGCTTTTAAAGGAACAAATGGCCGTGTTTCTCAAATCGTGACCAATAAGGATACTTACGATGTGGATATGGTAATCAACTGTATTGGTTTTACTGCCAATAGTGCTCTTGTAGAAGATAAACTTGATACACTTCGAAATGGAGCAGTGAAGGTAGATAAACATCAACAGACAAGTAATCTCGATGTCTATGCAGTCGGAGATGTAGCTACGATTTATTCAAATGCTCTACAAGATTTTACATATATTGCTCTTGCTTCTAATGCGGTACGCTCAGGAATTGTCGCCGGACACAACATTGGCGGAACAGCCCTAGAATCAGCTGGTGTTCAAGGGTCAAATGGTATCTCAATCTTCGGCTATAATATGACATCTACAGGTTTCTCTGTTAAGGCCGCTCAAAAATTTGGTTTAGATGTTGCTTATACTGATTTTGAAGATAAGCAAAAAGCTTGGTTCCTGCATGAAAATAATGATACCGTGAAAATTCGTATTGTTTATGAAAAATCAAGCAGACGCATCGTAGGTGCGCAAATGGCGAGCTATGGGGAGATTATCGCGGGAAATATCAATATGTTCAGCTTGGCTATCCAAGATCAAAAAACAATTGATGAACTTGCGCTTCTCGATTTGTTCTTCTTGCCCCACTTTAATAGTCCTTATAACTATATGACTGTTGCTGCTTTGAAGGCAGAATAACATCAAAATTTAACGTTGATATCTAAGAATATAAGACACAAAAAATCACTAAAAGATACTTTGGTGATTTTTTGTTAAATTAAGTTGCATTTGTGCAATATTGTCTAATGTTATATAATAGAAAAAATTGACGAGAGAAATGGAGGAAATAATATTGTGTTAAAATATTTAGACGAAGATGATTTTAAAAAACTTCAAATTTTATATTATTTAGAAAATCATCATCTCTCTACGGTACTTTTTGATGACTTAATTGAAGAATTGTACCTTAATAATTATCAAGTCAAGAAACTCCTATCTGAAATACAAGCAGAGATTAAATCTTGGAAATTAGAGAATTATTACCTTATTGATCTCCAGAGGCAGAAAAGTTTCGTACGTTACGAAAGAAGAACCCAAGGAAACATCATGCTTCTCTTAAGTCATTACGTTAAGAGATCACAGATGCAAGCCTTGATTCGGGCAATCTTTACTGAAGAAGTGAACAAAATTGCTGAACTCGAAGATATCGTCTTTTTATCAAAGTCAGCCACGTATAAATTGGTGAAAAAATTTACGGATTTAACCAAGGAATATGATGTAACAATTGATAAAAATATGCGCTTTGCTGGTGACGAATGGAAGATTCGAGAGTTTCTCTATAATTTCTATCACACCTTGTATGGCGATCTTTATAAGAGTTTTTCGGAAGATGTAGCGACGGACCTTGAACAAATGATAAAAGCTTTAGAGGAGATAGAGGGTCTTTTTAGTCAGGGCTTAAGTTTAACAGATAGAACAAAATTGTTGTATCGGCTCTTTGTTATCTATACGAGAAATTATTTAGGAAATAAGGCTTCAGCGCAAGATTTCATGAAGATTGATAGTCGGTTTATTGAGCCCATAGCCCAGATTTTACGACATTATCTTGATGGTTCTAATGAAGAAGTCTTGGAAGAGACCTATGAGCTTCTTTATTTTCTTTCGAGTGAGAGCATTACGGCACATTGTGATTTTCAACTTCCAACGAACGTAAGAGACTTAACACAGGCCTTTACGGAGAGTTTCAATGCTAAATTTAAAGCACAGCAAAACGAACTAAATCAAGCAGAAGTACAAGTAGAGTTAAACAACATCCATCTTCGCTTATTGGTTTCTCTAAGGACAAACTTTGATGTATCCAGTCTAAATGATTTTAACTTCATGGTTGAAAATTATGAACATATTGAGCTTTTTTGTAATAACTTTGCAGACAAAATGTTATTGGATGCACGGTATGCGGCTTTATTTCAAGAAAAACACCAAGCACTTGTTCGTGAATATATGTTTTTAATTTTGTGTCATACCACTGCTTATCGTACGAGACGCCCAGTAAAAATTTGTGTGGACTTTTCGTATGGTATCTCTTATAACAGATATATTCTAGATAATATCAAGTCATTAGGGTTTTTGAATATTGAAGCAAGCGAAGGAAAAAATAATGAAGATATTGATATCTATCTTTCCAATCTTCCTTCCCGAGAAGTTGAAGCAGAACAAATTATTTGGGCATCACCACCCACATCTTATGACTGGGAATTTTTTGGCAATACAGTAGTTAAAATAAAAAAAGACAACTTTAATACCTAGTTGTTGTTTTTTTTTTTTTATTTTTTTTCAAAATAAAATAAAAAATGACTTCTTTACGCTTAAATGTTAAAATTACCATAACTAAGCAAATGAAAAGAGTAAAAAAGATGAAGGAAAGGAGGGAGAAGTAATGAAAACCTTTATTGTTATGCTATGGCTCTTGTCTTCTATCCAGTTAACAGAGATAGGAAAGGCAGAAGAATCTAAAGTCAACTATCGAAATGATGCGGCTATCCAGTATTCGACGGGTGAATTTTCAATTGATTTTGTCAGCAGTCTGGATTTTGGGACGAATGAAATTTCTAACCAAAATCAAGTTTATTTTGCACAAGCTCAACGTTATTATAAATCAACACTTGTTACGCCTAACTTTATTCAAATAACCGATAATCGTGGCACATTAAAAGGCTGGACACTTAAAGTTTACGAAAAAGAACAATTTAAAGCAGAAGAGTATTCTCAATATCAGGAATTAAAAGGCGCTTCTCTCTCTCTTCACAAGCCTATTTTAGTGACGAATAACAATGCCCAACAGCCCCAAGCTTACGAGGTGAAGAACTTAGTACCGGGAAGTGAGACGCTGGTAGCTCAAGCTAAAGTCGGTGAGGGCGCTGGTACCTGGATAATTCGTTGGGGAAATAAGGAAGATCTCTTTTCAAGAAACTTTTCTATGAGTGGTAAAGATATTCAAAGATATTTTACTTCGTCAGTTGGTCTTTATGTTCCTGGAGATACACCAAAAGAGGCTACAACTTATCGTACAAATTTAATATGGGTATTGAGTGAACTACCAGATAACTAATAAAATTAAAAAGGAGTATCCTGATGAAAAAAACGAATAAACGAGCATCTAAGATTACTTATTTGTTTGTTTGCGGGTTTGTATTGTTATCTTTTAGTTTAGCAGGGCCAAAGGCACAGAGTGTTTCTGAGGCAGCTGAAATTATGAATCCGCTCTCGCCTGACGATAAGGTTATGCCTCAGGAACCAGAACCCATTACAGTATCACAGTCTTCAGAAGAGGAAAAAGCTCAAACACCACCTAAAAAGACTGAATCACAAGGTGGCAGAAAAGAAGAAAGACAGAAAAAGCAAGAAAAAAAGAAGAAAATCTTTTTTGCACCAGACACAACAGTTGCACTTGAACAATCACAAAAGATTAGAATCTTGGACGGAGATACATCTACATCAACAACTACAGGAAAAGTTCTGTCCATTATGTCAGGCCGTTTGCTCTTTGGAAGTAAGTGATAACAATAATAAAAAAAATCACATCATGTGATTTTTTTATTTGTCATAGCCTCCAAATATAAATAAGAAAGACTAGAGCAAGCATCAGAACGATGAGAAGTGGCAGCAGAAATTTCAACCAGTAAGTTTTTGTTTGAGTTTGTTGGACAGCGTTTTGCTTCTCGTGGAAGGCGACTTGGTCTTTTTTTACGGGTGACTCAGTTACTTTTTTAGCAGTAACAAGTACACGATAAGGTGTTTCGGTGGCGCTGTTACAAGTGATTAAGTAGAGATAATTCGGGCCTCTATCTTGTAATTCTGAAAGATCAGTTTCTCTAATGATACGGTTGGACTCGACTTTATAAGCATAATAATTATCGAAGTAGCGAACATATACATCGGCATCACTTTCTAGCTCTTGAATGCCTCCGAAAAGAAGACTGGAGTCGTACTGTACATGATGCCCAATAATCGTCAAGCTATTGGATTCAGGATTACGATTTGGAAAGAGACTCACAGTTCCTTGAGCCATATTTTCTTGTGTCAGTCCTACAAAAATGGGTTGACTAACGGCAACACTTGGTACAACAATTTGTCCGAGAGCACTTTTATTTTGATTCGCAGAGGCCTTCAGTACATCTTTTAAGCGAGGCGTCTGAATTGGCTCAGGGTCAGCCACATATTTTGGCAAATCTGTTCTTATAGTTTCTGTTTTCATAAGTTGAGAATGGGTAGCTATACTAAAATATTTTGAAAAAGGAACAGAAAGCATGCCCAGCATTAGAATTAAGAGCAGAGTGATCAATATTTTTAAACGTTTTTTCTTCATTTTTGTTCCTTTCATATTTTTTTAATCATAGCAAAATGAAAATCTTTTGTAAATATTCTCTTTTATTTTGAAGTTGAATGTACTACTTTTCCAATAATATAGAAGTTGTATTCCTTTGATTTATAAGGGATTAGAACGTTATTTTTTTAATTTTTTTTTTTGAAAAAATATAAAAGAAAAAAGACAGTTAAATAAGATTGACTTAAGAACAAACCGTGTGATTAAATAAAGGTGTGGTTTGAAGTGAGTGACGTCTAACCTCATGACCTCAAATTAAACAAAGTTAAAAGAGTTGGAGGTGAAATGTTAAAGAAAATTTTATGTGTTATTTTTTTCCTGACGGTTACAGGTTCTCTGAGGGTGCAAGCTCAATCAGAAGATGTGACCTACAGCAATCGTGACAGTATCGGTTTTGTCGGGAAATATGATTTTAAGGATCAACAGAAAGATAACCAAGATAAAAATAACGGTTTAACTTCATCTGAAAATAGACAAGTTGGAAATATCATTCCCAATGCAGGTGATTCAAGCTCTTTACTCTATGTTGTGTTCTCTGCTCTAGGAGGACTGCTCATCGTACTTAGTACAAGAAGTATAATCAAAAATAATTACCAACATAACTTAGAAAAAAAGATCTAGAAAGATTTTAATAGGCGTACAAATTATGAATAAAATTATATTGAAATCCACTGCCACATTAGCTACTTTGATAGCAATTTCTCCACTCGCTGCCACATCAGTATTTGCAGCAGATGCCAACTATTCTACTCCAGGAGATGTAGAATTTGTCACAGGTGATACAGGCACAAAACCAGTGGACCCAGAAAACCCAGGAGCAACAGTCGATCCAGAAAACCCAGATCCCAATATTCCAGTATTGCCACCTGTAGAAGTAACAAAAGGTTTGAGCTTGGACTTTGCATCTAGTCTTTCATTTGGGCAACAAAAAATTAGTTCGACAGATGAAATTTACTATGCACACGGACAGAAGGTTCTTGATGGAAGCGGTACGGTCAGTGGTATTGTTCCGAACTACGCTCAAGTAACCGATGTCCGGGGAACTTTTGCAGGATGGACACTCTCGGTAGCGACAGATGGACAATTCAGAGAAAAAGGTACAGATATGACTGCAACACCTGAAACGGGCGCTCCTCTTGGAACATACTTGACGGGTGCCCAACTGAAGTTCAGTAAAGGCGTATCAAACGGAACAGTTACTGGGGCAAAGCCATCAAATGTTAATGCTTCAACATTCTCTTTAAGTACTTCTGATCAAGTAATCATGTCAGCTAAGGCGAATGAAGGTATGGGAACTTGGACCTATGCATTAGGAGCTACAGCGGATTATGATGCATCTGCAACAGCAAAAGATGCCGTTGCTACTCAATCTCCAATCACATTAACTGTTCCGGGAAGTACTGCTAAAAAAGCTTCAGGCTATACAACAAACCTTATCTGGAAACTTTCGGATACCCCAGGAAACTAAAAAACTGGTTGATGAAAGGCAGGTAGAATGAAAAAAGAACTCGTATATAGTACAAGCTTGATTCTGGCTGCGACAGTCTGCGCTATTACTTCAGAAAGTATTACAGCTGATTCTGTAAATTACTCATCGTTTGGTCAAGTTGGTTTTGTTGCTGGAAACGAGATAACGCCTCCTGTCAGTCCAGGCCCAGAAGAACCAGGAAAGCCGGTTTCTCCTGTATGGCCTGGAGGAGTTACACCACCACCAGGAACGTCGGGACCTCTATCCATAGATTATGCTTCATCGTTTGATTTTGGAATTAATAATATTTCCACTCAAGATAAAATTTACTATGCAAAGTCGCAAAAGTATGCAGATTCGACATTGGAAACACCAAATTATATCCAAATTACCGATAATCGCGGAACGACAGCAGGGTGGACTTTAAAAGTTCGAGAAGTAGCCCAATTTCACCAAGAAAACGCAGCGGCAAAACATCCAGTTTTAGAAGGTGCAATGCTTTCTTTAGTCCATCCCAAAGCAGTTTCCTTGAACGAGGGTACGCCGCCAACCGCACAAGAAGTACTTGATCTTGTTCCTGAAAAAGAAACCGTAGTGGCAACAGCTGTAAAAGGTGCTGGTGCGGGTACATGGATTATACGATGGGGGAATGAACTTGTAGCACAAGATACACTGAACCAAGCGGAACAAAGTGTCAAAGAGAACTTTAGTAAGGATGTTCAGCTTTTTGTTCCGGGAAAAACGGTTAAAGATGCGGCTTCCTACACCACACAACTGAATTGGATTCTTTCTGAACTTCCTCAGAATGGTTGAAATCATACAAAAATAAAGAATAAGGAAAAATAAAAATGAAAACTAAAAAGATTATTTCACTCGCAGCACTTGCTTTAGTTGCTTCATCTACTGGAGTATCAACAGTCTTTGCAGCTGACGGAGGAGTGTATAACTCTGACAGTACAATTACTTATACTCCAGCAAGTGGCCCAACTGCTCCAGTTGATCCAGGTAACCCAGGAATTACAGTTGATCCTGAAGGTCCAAAAAATCCTGGAACTGATGGTCCTCTCTCAATTGATTATGCGTCGAATTTTAATTTTGGTACGCAAGAAATCACTTCTGCTGATAAAACATATTTTGCAGCAGCAACAACACTTACGGATAAAACAACACGTCCAAACTGGGTCCAAGTTACAGATAATCGTGGAACACTTGCAGGTTGGTCCCTTTCTCTTCAAGCCTCAGAATTTACAAACGGAAAAACAGGTACAGGTTCTGTATTGAGTGGTGCTACTTTGAAACTTGAAAATGGTCATATTGTTTCAGCTTCAGATGCAGCAGCAGACAAATCAGTAGCTTCTGTAACTTTAACACCAGGAACTTCATCAGGAACAATTCTTGGCGCTACTGCCGGTAAAGGTGCAGGTACAAACTTACTTGTGTGGGGAGATGATAC
This sequence comes from Lactococcus formosensis, assembly GCF_018403745.1. Taxonomy (GTDB): domain Bacteria; phylum Bacillota; class Bacilli; order Lactobacillales; family Streptococcaceae; genus Lactococcus; species Lactococcus formosensis. Next base: position 170,126 of record NZ_BOVP01000003.1, read on the forward strand.
AACTAAGGCTTCTTCTGTTTCACTAGCGGTCCCAGGTAAAACAACAAAATTAGCTGATACTTATAAATCAACCCTAACGTGGACATTGACAGATACTCCAGCAAATTAAGTTCTTTAACTTTATGAGCAGCTTTTATGTGAAAGCACAAAAGGAAGATACATATCAAGTAAAGGCGAAACTCACAGCATTGTAAATTTTTCAAAGAATTATATTTCCCTCTCGCAAGAGAGGGAAATAAGGCATTATTTATAAAATTATTATTTATCTTCAAAATATCATAATCGAGGTTATACAAAAATGAAAAACTTAAAAAAATGGGTCGCTCTTACAGTTGCACTAACAGGAATGGTTGCCTTTGGCAAACCAGCTTTTGCCAATCAGTTTAACTTTAGCGTGAAAGCAATTCTTCCGGAAAATCAGGCAAGTAAGGCATCATATTTCGATATTCTTATGGCACCAGGGCAAGAACAGACACTTTCTGTAGAATTGAGCAATTCAACGGACAAAACAGTTACTGTTGAGCAAGGTTTAGCAAGTGCAACTACCAATCTAAACGGGGTCGTAGAATATTCGCCAAATAAAATCAAGCCCGATGCTTCATTAAAATATAATATGAAGGACTATGTCAAACTTGATCAAGAAATTGTCCTAGCTCCCAAAACGACAAAAACTGTAAAAATCAATGCAAAGATGCCCAATTCAGCTTTTAAAGGCTATATGGCTGGCGGATTGACGTATAAGGAAAAGTCAAGTGAGGACAAAACAACAGACACTAAGGGAATCAGTATTCAAAATGAATATGCTTATGTGGTTGCACTTTTAATGAGTCAATCTCAAGATAAAGTAAAGCCAGATTTGAAACTGACAAAAGTTTCTCCTGGTCAAGTTAACTATCGCAATGTCATCAATGCCAACTTACAAAACCCAACAACGGGCTATCTCAATCAAATGCAGCTATCCGCAACAGTTAAGGGACTGGATAATCCGAAGATTGAGTATAAATCAAGCAAAGAAATGATGCAGATGGCGCCAAATTCTAACTTTGACTATCCTATTTCTCTAAATGGTGAGAAATTGCAAGCAGGAAAATATCAAATCAAAATGCTGGTACATGGTCAAAAGATGAGAACGGCAAATATCTTGTTAAAGACGATAAAGGAAATGAAACAAGATATAGATATGAATGGACTTTCACAAAAGATTTCGAAATCGCAGCGGACAAAGCGCGTGAGCTTAATAAAAAAGATGTGACCATAAAAGAAGATAATTCTTGGATGAAATGGTTAATCCTTGCCTTAATTCTCTTACTTTTGATCTTTATTCTCTTCTTTATCCTTTGGAAACGTCGTAAGAAAGAAGAAGACGAAAAAGCGGCTCGTATTGCTGAGCTTGAGCAAAAATTAAATGAAAAAGAGAATAATAACTAAAAAATATTGGCAGTTTTTGATGCTTGATAGTCTAGCTGGGATGTAAGAAGAGAGGTGAAATAAATGCAAAAAAAAATCATCACACATTCACTTTTATTTTTTGTAATATTTCTGTGCGTGATAACAAGTGGAAAAAATGTCCTTGCTCAAGATATTGGTGGTGCAGATTTTTCTGCCCGCCCGATACTTGAAAAACACCAGACAAATGATAAGACAGGCTACTGGTGGCTTGATGTGCAACCTGGCGAAGAAATTAATTTAGAAATTCAGATAAATAATGGCAAGCAGAAAAATACTTTTGACATTACTTCAAATCAAGCTGTTACCAATCCGAACTTCGTGATAGACTATAGTTTAAAAAAAGAGGAAGCTCATAAGTATCTCTCTAGTACGAAACTGTTCGATTTTTATAATAATGTATTCATTGGTGATAGTAAGAAACCTGGCAGTAAAACCATTGTTTTACAAGCGGGAGAATCTAAGAAAATACCAATCAAAATTAAGATCCCTGATTCTTGGAAGAACAATATTTCGATAGGAGGAATCAATGTTACCCGCCGGGCCACAGAGGAAGAGAAAGGGCAAAGTTTAGTGAATATTTATAGCTCAGCTTTTGCGTTGATTCTTCAATCGGGCAGGCAAGACGATTCCTTTTCAGTTTCCTTATCTGCAGCTGATTTGAAAACGGATGAACAGTCTATTCGGCTTCAAAATTACAAAAATACTCTGCAAGAAAAAACAAAACTTCAGGCAACGATAAAAGATCAAAAAGGCATATTATACTCAAGTTTAGATTATAGCTCGGGAACGATTGTTCCCTATGCCAAAATTGACTTACCGCTAAATGTAAAAAAAAGAACTAAAAAAAGGGAATGAGTATGAACTGAGTATTAGGGCGACCAAAGAGGATAAAACTTTAAAGGAGACCTATCTTCTCAAAGTTGACGATAAAGGAAAGGTCCAGGTTACATCAGAGCTTACACCGCAAAAAAATAAAAGCTTTCCATTAATAATGCTTAGTCTAGCTGCTTTAGTAATAGGCGGAGCAGGAATAATAATTTATGTAACAAAGAAAAGAAAGGTAAAAAAATGAAAGGGAAAATGAGAATCCTCATCCTAATGTCCTTGATGACTAGTGCTATTTGGCAACAACACAGTACTCAGGCAGATACAGAGATAGACAAGGATAGTGGCACTGCAAATACCTATATTACTGTTACTGCACCCACAACTGATAATCTCTACCTTACACAAGCTCCAGACTTTAACTTTGCAAATACGGAAGCTTCTACAAAAGGTTCTATAACGACAGGAGGTACAGTTCCTTATAGTATAGTTAATATCACGGGGAATGCAAACGGATATAATTTGCAACAGAAAATTAGTGATTTCACAGGAACTATTGATGGTCAAGCAACAACGTTACCACTAAAATTCTTCAAAATTACTGTTGCTGACAATGCTTCGGGTACTATAAAAGGGAGTAATGCAGTCAACATTTTGGGGCAAGCAGGGCGTATTTTGACAGGGCAAACAAATGCTCAAGGAAATCAAAGCAGTGGAGCTGCAACTGCTGAAATTCAGTTGGATATAACTCAAACCATAAAACCCGGCGCTTACCAAGCTACGCTTACTAATACACTCGTACAAGGTTTATAAGGAAATAATTTTATGAAAATAAATAAAAAATATATCACTCCACTCTTGATAGCGGGTACGATTTTGACCTTAACAGTAGTAGGAGAAAAGGCAGATGCGGCAGTATTGACGGGCAATGTGGATACTTCTGGTGCAGTTACAGGGACGGCCGGTGCAACATATTACAGTACGAATAGCTGGAAGGACATGCTGGATACCTATCAGTCTGTCACTCCAACAGCTGCTTCCAATAATACGGTCTTCTTTAACATTGTTGGCGATGTTCAAGGTGAATCCTCTATTGGTGGATACGGCTATTCAAATACTGGCAATACCAATAACGGAGTTTCCATTGTAAATGGGAAAAGCTTATCCATAAATGGTAATGGTCACACACTTTATTTGGATTCTGATACCAACTATACAACTCCTGGTTCAGGAAGTGGTGCTGGTGCCGGTTATATCCGCGGCCCATTTCGTGTCCCCAATGCAGGGGTAAGTGAAGCAACAGTTCTACAAATCAAAAATGCATCAATTACAAATAATATAACTGGTGGCATCTTTCAATCCGTTGGCACAGGCGGTTCAGCACCAACTTTTATCTATGAGGATGTAAAAGTAAGTAATGGAACAGCACGTTATGCTGCTCAACCGATTCGCAATGATAATGGAAGAATATTATTTTATGGTACAAATGAGTTTAATATACAGCAAGATCATAGTATGAACAGTGTTGGACTTTTAGGTGCTGATAACCAAGGCGAATGGATACAAGGTGGAAAATGGGTTGAAGTTGTTACAGGAACAACAACACTTAATCAAACCTGGGGCTATGATCAGCCTTTCTATACATATAATAATAATTCTCATACAATGAAGGTAGCAGATGGGGCGCATATGGTTTGGAATCTGAATGACACCTATACCATGTATTATGATGATGGAAATAGTGGGCCAATGGTTTGGGATATTGGCAATGATGCTTCCTTTGATATTCTAGGAACGGCGGCTACAGCTTCACGATACAGTGGTGGTTGGTTTATGTGGATTGCAAATAATTCGTGGACTGTAAATGTGGGAAATAATGCAAGGCTTGCTGTCTCAACAGGAGGAGGGAGTATCAATCTTAACGAGTTTCAAGGTACGAAAGTTATTCGGTGGAATATTGGACAAGATGCAACGGTACTTTTGAATAATCTAAGAACATCTGGCAGCCTTGTTACAGGGGAACCAGGTTCCGGAAGTGGCATCACGCTTAATGATCCTAAAGCTTTTGTTTTGAATACGCAAGGAGGTGTGGTATTTGATTCGACTGTTAATAGGAATAACAATTTTCCGCTTACAATATCAGGGAATGGATTAAGAACACACGCTTCAACAGTAACGGCACCATTAGACCCAAATCAATTGGACTTAATAACGCCCAATCAGAATAACCTAGCAAGTAATGATATCTGGTACAGACAAAACACAGGAACAATTACTGGACTGGGAGCGACGGCAAGCTCGGCTTTAACTCCAAATAACTATACTGCGGCAGATTTGAATGCTTTAAAAAATGCCAAATATATATCATGGTACCAACCCACCGGTTATTGGATGGATGCAGCTAAATCATCCATGGCAAGAAGTTTTAATATCTCTTTAAATCCAAATGATAGCAATGGTACACCAGCTGATAGCTCTTGGTCAAATTTAATCAATGGAAATGAGACACAAACATTGGTAGTAGGGGATGATCGAGGACAAGCGCCAAACTTTAATCTTTCGGTAACAATGATGCAAAATAATTTTGCAGATAATATCGACTATTATTGGAGTAATCCTGCCAACCCAGCTGATAGCAAAACTTTAGGTACGGGCTTGGCTGTGTCTATCGCCTCAGTCACCTCAGATACAAGTTTACCTTCATTTATTTCGATGGCTAATGCAGGACAAAATTATACATTGACTGCTCCTAAAACGGCAGGAATAAAAATTAAAGCTAAAAATACACTACTGAAACAAACAGGAACACCATCTGGTATCTTTAAATATACCATCGCAGATGGACCAGCATAGGAGGAGAGGAAAAAAATGAAACGATTTTTTATAATGGGTGTAGTTCTGTCCGTAGCTCTTCCAAGCATGTTTGCAGTTAATAGGGTATCAGCAGCAGTGCCGGTTATTGCACCTAAGGCAACAATAACGATTACTCAAAAGCTTATAGCAGGAAATATTATTCTCTCAGAAAGTATGGCAAAAACGCTCACTGAAAGCCAACTTCAATCTTTGATGGAAGTAAAGGGGCAAGACTTAACAGGCCTAAAGCTTGACGGAAATACTTTAGCGACTGCCAATGCCGGGCTAGATGGTAAAGATTATATTGATATTTCAGTTACGTGGTCAACGACAAATAAAACAGCACAAGCGCATCTTGTCGTTGTTTCTGATGATGCAACCATCTCCTCTGATCGTCAGAAAGCGATCAATGCATACCCGGTAACTTTAGGGCAGGATATCGCTAATACGATTGGAGCAAACAGTGATCAGACAACACTTGATTATTATACGCAAGCAAAAGCTTATCATTCTGATGGAGCAGTTAGTTCAGCAGCTTTAGAGGATTCTGCTGCATACTTTACTGCCTTGAAGAATGCTCAATCTAATGACAATATTGATGTGACTTATAATTTTTCGAGCACAGATAAAAGCATTTCAAAAACTGTTGCCATATCTATCTTTACAGGGAGCCTGAATTTTACCAGTGCGCCATCTACAATGGATTTTGGACAGCTAAAAGTTAAAAATAGTAATGTGGTTGATTTTCCTGCCTATAATCAGGATCTTGTAGTTACTGATACAAGACAAAGCAACAAGAATACAGGATGGACAATGTTTGTAAAAGAAAGTCAGTCCTTAGTCCAAGTTGATGCTACAGGTACACCAATCAGTGGTGGTCGCTCACTGGCCGGGACTTTATTCTTTAGTGCTGATGGTAGCAACCATACCGTGATTTCATCAAGTAATGCTCAAGTACAAAGTCAGCCAAGTGGCACGAATGGTGGAACCTTTAATCTCAGCCAAAATTGGGGGAGTACAACGAAAAAAGGACTTTATCTTGATGTACCTGTGACTCAACAATATGCAGCTAAATATAAAGGTAAACTGACATGGACATTGTCTGATGTTCCGGGTAACAAATAGAAAGAAAAAGGAGATTTTAACTCTCTTTTTTTTATGGATAAGAAAACAATTAAAGTTGTCACGCAAGTCATGTTATAATAGGCTCATGTTAACTTTTTTAATACTAGTGCTAGTTCTCATTTTTTTAGTTCTTATTGTTAGCTTAGGGCTGTTCATGTTTATTGAAAATAAAAATCGCAGTATTTGGATTCAACAGCCCCAAAGCAATGATCCTCTTTATCCTGAATGGTATGCTTTTATGCAAGCCAAAAAAGAAGAGTGGTATTTACAGACACACGATGATTTAACCCTTAAGGCGTGGTATTTACCAGCTGAAAAATCGACCAATAAGACTGTTTTATTGGCAAATGGGTATAAATCTGTCCGAGACAGATATGGTGCTTTTGGTTGGCTCTTTCATGAGCTGGGCTACAATGTCCTTATGCCAGACTATCGTGCAGGTGCAAAGAGTCCAGGGAACTTCATTGGTTTTGGATGGTTAGATCGCAAAGATAACACAGGCTGGATTAAACAGATTATCGAGAAAAATCCAAAAAGTGAAATCGCAATGTTTGGCATTTCGATGGGAGCCTCTGCAACAATGATGCTTTCGGGGGAAGACTTGCCTGAACATGTTAAGTGTTTTATTGAAGACTGTGGTTATGATACGGTTTGGAACGAGTTGGCTCATAAAGCAAAGCATGATTATCATTTGCCACAATTTCCGCTGATTCACCTCCTTTCTTTTTGGTCTAAACTTTTTGCGGGGTACGATTGGAAGGAAGCCTCGTCAATTACGCAATTAAATAAAAATACGAAGCCGTTCCTCTTTATTCATGGGGATCAGGATACTTTTGTTCCCATGGAAATGGTGTACCGAAACTATGATGCTACACGGGGGCCAAAAGAAATATATATTGCAAAAGGCGGTCGACATGTGCGGTCTTACGAAATAGATAAAGAAAAATATCGCGAAGTAGTAGCAAACTTTTTAAAGACTTATTTTTAATTGAAAGAAAATCGAGGAGGTGTGATGTACATAAGCGCAGAGGAAATAGAGGACTACATAGCACAGTCGCCTAATCCACAACTTTTAAGACAAGTTACGCAGTTGGTTAAGACAGTGTTTCCAGATGAAAACTTGCGTTATTTTGATAATGGAAGAACTTTTTCCGCTCTCGCTTTGGGAGCAAATCCTCATCCAAGTCCAGGATATGAAGAAGCGGGTATGCTTAATATTTCTGCTCAAAAAAATTATGTTGCGCTCTATTTTTATGGAAGTAATGTGACTTTACAGGAGCGATTTCCAAAGTCAGTTATAGGACGAGGTTGTTTGCGGATTAAAAATCAAAAGTTTTTCGCAAAATACGAAGAAGATATACGGGAAAGCTTAAAAATGTTAAGTAACGATAAACCGCATGATATGAGGGATTGACGAATATTTGATTGATTTTTTGCTTGCTTTGAGTTATACTTATAGTAAGTATTCTCGGTAGGGATTGGAATGCCAATCCCTTTTATTACGAAATAAGAAAGGTTTTAATTAATAAATAAATGGCAGATATAAAAATTACACCCTTAGGCGGTGTACGCGAATTTGGTAAAAATATGTACTTAGCAGAGGTGAACGAACAAATCTTCGTTCTCGATGCTGGTCTGAAATATGCAGACAGTGATATGCTAGGAATTGACTTTGTTATTCCAGATATTGATTATTTAGTTGAAAATGCTGATCGCGTTGCAGGGATTTTCTTGACACATGGTCATGCTGACTCGATTGGCGCATTACCTTATATTGTCTCAGAATTACGCGTTCCTGTATTTGGAAGTGAGCTAACGATTGAACTTGCGAAGATTAATGTGCGCAATTATGATGGCAGCAAGAAGTTTAAGGATTTCCACGTGGTCAACGAAGAAACAGAAATTGATTTTGGTCAAGCTGTAATTTCCTTCTTTTCAACAACACATACGATTCCAGAATCCATGGGGATTGTCATTGGCACAGACTCTGGTAACATCGTGTATACAGGTGATTTCCGTTTTGATCCAGCAGTTGCTCCTGGTTACCGTACAAATATGCGCCGTCTTGCAGAAATAGGAAGCAGTAAAGTTCTTGCTTTACTTTCAAGCTCGCCAAATGCTTTGTCAACAGTTCAATCTGCAAGTGAGCATGAAATCTATGAAAAAATCTTTGATACAATTGATGAAGCACAAGGTCGTGTCATCATTGCTTGTAATGCGGGGAATCTCGGGCGCATCCAACAGGTCGTTGATGCAGCAATCAAGCTTGGACGCCATATCGTCTTTACTGGTCAAGATATGGACCAAATTGTCGAGACAGCAACACGTTTGAAAAAGTTGCAAATTGAAGATAAAAAAGCAATCATTAAACCAAATGAAATCAGTAAATATGCTGATGAGGAGCTTGTCATCATTGAAACAGGACGCATGGGTGAACCCTTAAAAGTTCTCGGTGATATGGCACACAAACGTCATAAATGGGTGAAAATCAAAGAAGGTGATGTAGCGTTTGCTGTAACAACTCCTTCAGTAGCTTATGAAACATTAGTGGCACGCATTGAAAATGACGTTTATCGTGCAGGTGGTGTGATGAAGATGCTGGGCGGGGATTTAAAAGTTTCCGGTCATGCCAATGCACGTGATTTGCAATTTATGATTGATATTTTACGACCTAAAAATCTTATTCCCATTCAAGGGGAGTACCGTGAGTTACGTGCACATGCTGAATTAGCCATGGAAATGGGCATGCTTCCAGAGCATATCTTTATCGCGAAAAAAGGTGAATCTGTTTCATTCAACAAAAAAGACGAAATGATTCCTGCAGGTGTCGTACCAGCTGAAAATGTTATGATTGATGGCTCAGGTATTGGTGACATTGGTTCTGTCGTTTTACGGGATCGTAAAGTTCTGTCAGAAGATGGCATCTTCATTGCTGTTATTACTATTAGTAAGAGCGACCGTAAGATTATCAGTCAAACACGTGTGCACACACGCGGTTTTGTCTATGTCAAAACATCACGTGATTTGATGAAAGATGCCGGAAATCTGGTCAACGAAACGGTTGAAAAATATCTTGCAGGAACGACTTTTGATTGGTCAGAACTTAAGGGTGCTATTCGTGATGCTCTTGGTAAATTCCTTTACAACCAAACACGTCGTAAACCAGTTGTTCTTCCTGTCGTGATGGAAGCTCGTACCCCACAAGAATTAACACGTCGTTATAAGAGCAATAAAAAGAAAGCAAATAAACCCGCTGAAAAGTCGGAATAAGACTTTTTGAAGAGGGAGTTTGCTTAAGAACGTTGAAAAATTATCATATAGTAAAGGCCTGTCTTTTGCTATATTTTTTTGATAATGGCAAGTTCTCAAAGCATAGTAACTACAGGAGAGTAAAGCAAGCGGCTTATGCAGAAAAATTTAAAAAAATTAACAGCTTTGCAGATTATTTTTATCGCCTTTTTGACCCTTGTCATTGTGGGTGGGACACTGTTGAGCTTACCCATCTCCTCCAAAACAGGACAATTTACTCATCCTGTTGATGCACTCTTTACAGCAGTATCAGCAACTTGTGTTACAGGTCTAACAGTCATTGATACAAGTGCACACTGGTCGCTTTTTGGCCAAGTTATTTTACTCCTGTTGATTGAAATTGGTGGATTAGGATTTATGACTTTGGTTGTCAGTATCTTTTTGCTGCTCAACCAGAAGATGTCGCTGAAGTCTCGTTTGATTATTCAAGAATCTTACAGCCTATCTGATATTAGCTCAGGTGTGCGTGTTGTTACCAATGTTTTAATCATTTCTTTTCTCATTCAATTTTGTGGAAGTGTTCTCTTGTCCTTTGCTTTTGTACCAAAGTTTGGACTGATTAAAGGTTTGTGGTACAGTGTGTTCCATGCAATATCGGCTTATTGTAATGCTGGCTTTGATTTGTTTGGTAATTCGCTCATGCTTTATGAACATTCTCCTTATGTCTTAATGGTCATTGCTTCAATGATTGTATGCGGAAGTTTAGGTTTTATCGTTATGATGGACTTGCTGAACTATAAAAAGCAAAGAAAATTGTCTTTACATACACGTTTGGCATTGACAACAACGACTTTTCTCATCTTTGGTGGCATGATACTCTTTTTAATCTCTGACTTTGAAAGTGTAAGTAATAATCCAGCTATTTTTACCATGCAGAGTTTATTCTTATCCATTTCTCAGAGAACTGCGGGTTTTTCTATCCAAGAGTACAACTTATTCAGTCAAGCCAGTATCTTTTTGACCATCATGCTGATGATTATCGGTGGTACATCCGGCTCAACAGCCGGTGGTTTAAAAACTACAACAATTGGTGTTTTAGCACTTAATGTTCGCTCAATCATTAAACGTGACAAGCACACAAGTTTTAAAAATAGAACAATTCCACAAAGTGTTGTCAAACAAGCTTATGAGTCTGTTTTTCTCTATTTCTTTATGATGGTTATTGCAACGTTTGCCTTGCTCTTAACCAATCCAAAATTCCGAGTGGATCAACTTTTGTTTGAAGTTATTTCTGCTCTATCGACCGTGGGATTAAGTATGGGAGTAACTCCTGGACTTAATGTCCCAGGGAAGATTATCGTAGGTATTCTTATGTTTATCGGACGCGTTGGCGTCTTTACAATTATTTATTCTCTGAATGCTAAAGACAGTCATGAGTCACTTTATAAATACCCTGAAGAAAAGGTAATGGTAGGTTAATATGAAATCATTTGTTGTTATAGGTCTGGGACGCTTTGGCTCAGCGGTTGCGAAAACAATCGCCGAAACAGAGGCAGATTTACTCGTGATTGACCAGAATGAAGATCGTGTCAATCTTTTTAAGGATATGGTTCCTAATGCCATCATTGCTGATGCAAAAGATGAACGTGTCTTAGATGAGATAGGTATTCAAGATTTTGATGTTGCTATTGTAGCTATCGGTGAAGACATCCAATCATCTGTACTTGTTACTATGTTGGCAAAAGATGCTGGAGTACCTCAAGTAATCACCAAGGCTGTAGATAAAAATCATTATCGCCTTTTGGAAAAAATTGGCGCCGATCGTGTGGTTCTTCCCGAAGTCGAAATGGGACGCAAGATTGCTGAAAGTTTAATCTTTGAGAACATCAGTAATGTCGTGGATATTGCTGAGAATATTGAGTTCGCAGAAGTAAAAGTCTGCTCACGTAAAATGAATAACCGGGTTATTTCTGAAATTGATGATTTTAATCACTATGACTTAAACATCAGTTATGTTAAGCATATCAATGGAAAAGTAGAAATAGCCTCAGGAGATACCCGACTCATGATTGGTGACTCACTCTTTGTCATTGGTCGTCCTGAAGATATCCAAAAACTTTCTGAACAAAACTAGAGCTTTTCCAACTTCTGATGGATTTAAGCCTCGGAAGAATATGATATAATAAAACTATCTGAATAAAATAATAGAACTGGAATATAAACATGGCTTTTGAAAATTTAACTGAACGTTTGCAAAATGTTTTTAAGAATTTGCGCGGCAAAAAGAAAATTACAGAACAAGATGTAGCAGAAATTACGAAAGAAATACGTGTGGCCCTTCTTGAAGCCGACGTTGCTCTTCCTGTAGTGAAAAAGTTTATCAAAGCAATCCGTGAACGTGCGATTGGGACAGAAGTTTCAGAAGCATTGAATCCTGCGCAACAAATCATTTCGATTGTTAATGAAGAATTGACTGCGATTTTGGGTGGCGGTGAAGCAGAGCTGCTCAAATCACCTAAAATTCCAACAATTATCATGATGGTTGGTTTGCAAGGGGCAGGTAAAACAACTTTTGCTGGTAAACTTGCTAAAAAACTTAAAGAAGAACAAAATGCACGCCCACTGATGATTGCGGCTGACGTTTATCGTCCAGCAGCCATTGATCAATTAAAAACATTAGGTGAACAGCTTGATATTCCTGTCTATGATGAAGGAACAGCCGAAAGTCCGGTAAATATTGTTAAAAACGGTCTTGCTCAAGCACGTGAAGAGCGTAAAGACTATGTCTTGATTGATACGGCAGGTCGTCTCGAAATTGATGATAAGCTCATGAACGAGTTGCAAGAGATTAAAGCTCTTGCACAACCAACGGAAATTCTTTTGGTTGTTGATGCCATGACAGGTCAAGTTGCTGCTCAAGTCGCGAAAACTTTTGACGAAAAATTAGACATCAGTGGTGTGATTATTACCAAACTTGATGGTGATACCCGTGGGGGTGCGGCTTTATCTATTCGTGAAATTACAGGTAAGCCCATCAAATTCACTGGTACAGGTGAGAAACTAACCGACTTGGAAACTTTCTATCCTGATCGTATGAGCTCTCGTATCCTCGGTATGGGGGATATGCTGACCTTGATTGAAAAGGCTCAAGCACAGTTTGATGAAGAGCAATCGATGAAGATGGCTGAAAAGATGGCTGAAAACCGTTTTGATTACAGCGACTTTGTGGAACAGCTTGACCAAGTGACAAACATGGGCCCAATGGAAGACATTATGAAGATGATTCCGGGAATGTCACAAATGCCAGGAATTGAAAATGTTAAGGTTGATCCGAAAGATATTGCACGCAAACGTGCTATCGTACTTTCTATGACGCCAGCTGAGCGTCAATTGGAAGTCGAACTTTCACCCGCTCGTCGTCGACGTATTGCTGCTGGTTCAGGAAATAGTTTTATCGAGGTTAACAAGTTCATCAAGCAATTCAATCAGTCTAAAGACATGATGCAAGGTATTATGAATGGCGATATGAACTCAATGATGCAACAGATGATGGGTGGCGCTGGCGGCAAAATGCCAAACATGAAGAATATGCCTGGTGGTATGCCAGACATGTCTTCTCTAGGAGACTTGCAAGGTCTTATGGGAGGAGGAGCACCTTCCGGAACACCTGATATGAGTTCTATGTTTGGTGGAGGTCTCAAAGGGAAAGCTACCCAATTTGCCATGAAACAAGCCATGAAACGGGCACAGAAAAAAATGAAAAAAGGTAAAAAGAAATAAAATATCAAAGATACATCTTAAGATGTATCTTTTTGCATGCTAAACATGGTATAATTTAGAAGCTTGAAAATGTGAAAATACAATTTTTTAATCTATAAAAATTGAAGGATGGGAATTAATGGAATACTACCAAAATTTTATAAAAAATGAAAAACTTAGAAGATGGGTCGTTTTGGCGTTTCTCATTGCTGTACTCTATTTTGTAAGAAGCATTCTCCCGCTGATGCTCTTGACCTTCGTCTTTAGCTACCTTGCTTATCGCTTTGTCAGCTTTATTGAGCGAAAAATTAAACTTCCAGGCAAAATCAGTGGTTTTATCCTATACGGTGTTATTCTTTTTTTAATCTACCTAGGCATTACGGAATATATTCCCGTATTGGTCAACCAGCTCACGCACCTCATTAATGCAGTAAGTAAGTTTTACCAGAACAACAGCAATGGCGAGAGTGCGTTGATGGATTCCATATATAATCTTTTCAAAGAATACAACTTGGCAGATAAACTGCAAAGCAGTTTGGGGACCTTGGTTGATTATGTAACCAGTTTTGGGAAAGGGTTACTTATTGTTGTTTTCGCCTTCTTAATGAGTTTCTTCTTCACTATTGATCGTAAAGAAACTAATAAATTTTCGGCTCTTTTCTTGGATAGTGACTTTGCTTGGTTCTTTGAAGACATCTATTATCTGGCAAGCAAATTCTTTACAGGATTTGGTGTTGTTTTGGAAACACAGTTTATCATTGCTCTCGTTAATACCGCTTTGACCCTTATTGCATTAAGCTTTATGGGGTTCCCAGAGTTATTGAGTTTAGGCGTAATGATTTTCTTATTAAGTCTCGTTCCAGTAGCTGGTGTTCTTGTCTCTTGTATTCCATTATCTATCATCGGTTATTCTATTGGGGGGATTAGAGATGTTATCTTTGTGTTACTTATGGTTGCTTTAATCCATGCTCTGGAGTCTTATGTACTCAACCCACATTTGATGGCCCATAAGACAAAACTGCCTATGTTTTACACCTTCGTGATTCTTTTCTTAGGAGAACATTTCTTCGGTGTATGGGGACTTATCGTGGGAATTCCAATCTTTAACTTCGCTCTAGATCTTCTCGGTGTGAAGGAAATTCCCTTTAAAAAACTTAAAAAATAAGAAAAGTGAGGCAGAATTTCTACCTCACTTTTAAACTGAAAAGACGGAGCTATAAAAATAGCTATTAAAATGTTATAATTACAATGCATACTTTTTCTCTTTTATATAAAAAGAAGAAGATGATGAATAAGAGAAGTGAACTTATTACTGATATTACTGATAAGAAAAGGATAAAAAATAAATGACACTACCTACAGTAGCCATTGTCGGCCGACCAAATGTCGGAAAATCGACGATTTTTAACCGTATTGCTGGAGAACGTATCTCAATTGTTGAAGATATTCCTGGAGTAACACGTGACCGTATTTATGCCACAGGTGAATGGTTGAACAAAAAATTCTCGCTTATTGATACCGGAGGGATTGAACTTTCGGATGAGCCCTTCATGACACAGATCCGTGCCCAAGCAGAGATTGCGATGGAAGAAGCGGATGTCATTGTTGCTGTTGTTGATGGAGAAACAGGGATCACCGATGCTGATGAACATGTAGCACAAATCCTCTACCGTACAGATAAACCAGTTATCCTCGTTGTCAATAAAGTAGATAACCCTGAGCGCCGAATGGAGATCTTCGACTTCTATTCACTTGGTCTGGGAGAACCTTATCCTGTATCCGCTGTACATGGCTTAGGGACAGGGGACGTTCTTGATGCAATTATTGAAAACCTGCCAACAGAAACAGAAGAAGAAAACCCAGATGTTATCAAATTTAGTTTAATTGGTCGTCCAAACGTTGGTAAATCAAGTTTGATTAACGCTATTCTTGGAGAAGATAGGGTCATTGCTAGCCCTGTTGCGGGCACAACGCGTGATGCTATTGATACAAGCTTTACGGACGCAGAAGGCCAAGAATTCCTCATGATTGATACAGCAGGGATGCGTAAATCAGGGAAAATCTATGAAAATACAGAAAAATATTCTGTGATGCGCGCTATGCGTGCTATTGATCGGAGCGACATTGTGCTTATGGTCATCAATGCAGAAGAGGGAATTCGTGAATACGATATGCGTATTGCTGGCTTTGCGCATGATGCAGGTAAAGGGATTCTTCTCGTCGTGAACAAGTGGGATACACTTGAAAAAGATAATTACACGATGAAAAAATTCGAAGACGATATTCGTTGGAAGTTTAAATTCCTTGATTATGCACCGATTGTCTATGTTTCAGCTAAAACGGGTCAACGTCTCCATAAACTTCCAGATATGATTAAAGAAATTCACCATTCACAAAATCTTCGTATTTCAAGTTCTGTCTTGAATGATGTTATTATGGATGCAGTAGCAATTAATCCAACACCGACAGATAAAGGAAAACGTTTGAAGATTTTCTATGCAACACAAGTTGCTGTTAAACCACCAACATTTGTGGTCTTCGTTAATGAAGAAGAACTGATGCATTTCTCTTATATGCGCTTCTTAGAAAATCAAATCCGTAAAGCCTTTGTCTTTGAAGGTACACCCATTCATTTAATAGCACGTAAACGTAAATAATAAATCATGAACTAGATACAGTTTTTATTATAAAACAAAAATATTATAAGAATAGAAATAAGACGTTCGATTTAGTAAAAGGAAAAAGCATGAAAAAAAGAAAATTTATTATTGTCGTTCTTACAATTTTTGGTATGGCAGGTGCCTTTTCGGCTAGTGCTGCCTCAGCTGCAGAAGTCAGTGTCTATCGCCTTTATAATAAAGTTTCAAAAGAGCATCTATATACTGCAAGTCAGTATGAGTACAATACTCTTCCCACGTTATCATCTGATTGGATCAGGGAGGGTGTAAATTTTAAACAGTATAATACTTCAGAAAATGGATCTCTAGCTATTAATCGTGTTTACAATCCGCAATCTGGTGAGCATATTTATACAAAAGATAATTATGAAGTTAAAGTATTAACAAGTCAAAAAGGTTGGAGATCAGAAGGCGTTGCCTTCTATGCACCACGTACAGGGTTAAAACCAGTGTACCGCTTGTTTAATGCAGCAGCTGGTTTAGGTGCCCATTTTGTGACTGCAGATGGATATGAAAAAAATGTTTTGAGTTCAATTGGCTGGAAATACGAGGGAATAGCTTGGTATCAAGCAGAGAATTCAGAAGGAGCAGGTTCTGGTAGCGGGAATTCAGGAGGCTCTGCAAATAATGCGGATTCGAGTGCAACTGTTCCTGCAGGTTATACAGCAATTCAACCTGTTGCAAATTTAAGTACATATCCTAAAAATGGGTATTACCCTTGGGGGCAATGTACTTGGTATACTTATTACAGGGCAAAACAAGTAGGGATAAATTTCAGCCCGTATATGGGCAATGGTGGAGATTGGCAAAATGCTAGTGGCTATCAAGTGACAACTAAACCGACAGTGGGTTCTGCGCTAAGTTTTAGTCCAGGACAAGCAGGGGCGGATAAAACGTATGGTCACGTTGCATTTGTGGAACAAGTTCGAGGTGATGGCTCTATTCTCATTTCAGAATCAAATGTTATGGGGTTAGGAAAACTAAGCTATCGTACGCTCACAAAAGCGGAAGCAAGCAAATTTCATTATGTTATTGGAAAATAAAAAAGAATCGGAAATCCGATTCTTTTTTAATAACCAAGAATAATATGAGCCACTAAAGGTGCAAAAATAACATACATAATCCCAGTTACACCAATAGCTAAAGCACCCATCGCACCTTGAACTTTTCCTAGTTCAATAGCAGTTCCTGTACCAACGGCATGTCCAGTGCCGCCGAGTACCACACCTTGGGCCACAGGGTCTTTAATTTTAAAAAGTTTCATCAGCGGTACGCCTAGAACACTGGTTAGAATTCCTGTAGCAACGACGACAACAACTGTGATCGTTGTAACTCCTTGCATTTTTTCTGTTATTCCAATAGCCATAGCCGTGGTTACAGATTTTGGAAAAAGAGACAAGGAAGCTAACTTAGATAAACCGAAAAATTTTAATAATAAGGCTGTAAGAACCGTATTAATAAGAGCAGCAGCAGCGATACTGATTAAAATAGATCTTGCATGATGCTTCATGAGCTGGAAGGTTTTATACAAAGGAATACCTAAGGCAACAGTTGAAGGACCAATTAAGTCGTTTAATATTGCGCCCCCTTTGTAATAATTCTCATAGGGAATTTTAGTTACCACTAAAATTAGAATAATAACTAGAGTCGCAAAAAGTAATGGATTTGTCCATGGCTTACGTATATTTTCATTAATACGTACACCAACAATGAATATTAAAATAGTAAGTGTTAAACCAAACAAAGGGCTAGAAGTAATAGCATCCATCAGTGTACCTCTCTTTTATTTTCTAATAATTCAGGCTCGAGGTAATCTCCTTCATATTTGACTTTGATAAATTGAACCAAATGGCCTAGAACAAAGACATTCACGATAAGTGCAAGAAGAACAATCAGGGCTATTTGCCACCAAAAATTAGAAATTAAAGACCATTTGGCCATGATACCTACACCCGCAGGCAAGAATAAAATTGTCATGTTATTGATTAAAAAACTCCCTACTTCATCCACATCAGTGAATTTTAAAACTTTAAATTGCAAAGCAAGGAATAAAAAAATCATTCCTAAAATACTTCCGGGAACGGGAAGATGCAAACTGTTTGACAGCGTATCTCCCACGAAAGAAAAACCAAAAATAATAAGTAATTGAAAATAAATTTTCATAATCATCTCCTATAAATTACACTCTTTTTATCATAGCCCTTTAATGTTATATTTTCAAGAATTTTCAAAGAAATTGTTGGGTGCGTTTGAAATTGCTAGGTGATTATCCTGTGTAAGTATGCCTCTTGACAAAGATTAAAAATATGCTATAATAGTCTTAAATAAAAACTACTAGAAAGGAGCGTTCGTGAGGACGCTCCTTCTGTGTTGTTTTCTGAAAGGAGAAGAGATGTCAGAAACACTTGTAAAAACAGTAGAAGAATTCATCTTGCCTCATCTACCAGAAGAGTTTGAATTGATTGACGTTGAGTGGGAAAAACTTGGCGGAGATATGGTTCTACGACTCTTGGTGGATAAGGCAGATGGCATTACGATTCAAGATACAGCAGATTTAAGTGAAATTCTTTCACCTTTGCTAGACACGATTTCGCCAGATCCATTTCCAACGGAAGGTTATATGCTTGAAGTTGCAAGCCCTGGTGCAGAGCGTCCGCTTAAAAAAGCTGAACACTTCCAAGGTGCCATTGGTGAGTATATTCTTGTAAAACTTTATCAAAAAATTGAAGGCGAAAAAGAATTTGTTGGAGATTTGGTGAAGTTTGAGGACAACACTTTAACTGTAGAATATATGGATAAAGCCCGTAAGAAAACAGTTGAAATTCCAGCAGATAAGATTTCAAAAGCAACAACTTTAGTGAAGTTGTAAAAAAATCTAAATGCTCAGAGAGTAAAACTCTCCAAAGAAAAATAAAATTAAAATATTTTCCAAAAAACTCAAGAAAGAGGAAAAAAACAAAATGAGCAAGGAAATGCTTAACGCCTTTACAATGCTAGAAGAAGAAAAAGGCATTAAACAAGAGATTGTTATCGAAGCTATTGAGCAAGCAATCACAGCAGCTTACAAACGCCAATATGGTCAAGCACAAAATGTGAAAGTTATTTTCGATGAGAAAAAAGGAAACTTCAATGTTTATTCAACACGTGAAATTGTTGATGAAGTCTTTGACAGTCGTCTTGAAATCTCACTTGAAGATGCTCAAGAATTAAACCCGCATTACGAAATTGGCGATAAAATCATGTTTGAAGAAAAACCAAAAGATTTTGCACGTACAGCAGCGGGAGCAGCGAAACAAGTTATCATGCAAAAAATGCGTGAAGAAGAACGCACAATCATTTACAATGAATACAGCCGTTATAAAGATGAAATCATCATGGGAACAGTTGAAAAAGTTGATGCGCGTGCAGTTTACGTTAACTTGGGCCGTGTGGATGCACTTTTAACAGCTAAAGATCGTATTAGTCAAGAAAATTATCACGTTGGCGACAAAGTGAAAGTTTATGTAACTGACGTTCTTTTAACACCAAAAGGTACACGTGTCTTTATCAGCCGTACAGCACCAGATATGCTTAAACGTATGTTTGAAAAAGAAATCCCTGAAGTTTACGATGGAACAGTAGAAATCAAATCTGTTGCCCGTGATGCAGGAGATCGTGCGAAAGTTATTGTCGAAAGTCATGATGAAAATGTAGACGCTATTGGTACAATGGTTGGTGCAAAAGGAGCCCGTATCCAAGGTATTATCCGTGAACTTGCGGGTGAAAAGATGGATATTATCGAATATAATGCGGATAAAGCAACACTGATTGCCAACGCACTTAAGCCAGCGCGTATCGAGCAAGTAGCTATCCGTGAAGATGGCTCTGCGATTGCAGTTGTTGCCCAAGATCAATTGTCCTTGGCTATTGGTAAACGCGGACAAAATGTACGTCTTGCTGCACACGTTACAAACTGTAAAATTGATATTAAGTCCGAAGAAGATTTCCAAAAGGAAATGGCTGAGCTTGATGCACTTGTTGAAGAAGTAGATGAAATTGTAGAAGAAGTTGCTGAAACTGTTTCAGAAGAAGCAACAACTGAAGAATAGGCCTATGAAACAAAAAAAGACTCCCATGAGAAAGTCGGTAGTTTCTGGTGAGCAAATCGCTAAACGTGATCTGCTGCGTATTGCTTTTAACAAAGAGGGACAAATCTCCATTGACCCTACAGGTAAGGCACATGGTCGAGGGGCTTATATTGCCTTATCGAATGAAGAAGCACAGCTCGCTAAGAAGAGACATGTCTTTGATCGTACGTTCAGTACAAAAATCTCAGACGAATTTTATGACGAACTAATCAGTTATGTTGAACACCAAGTTGCACGCCGAGAATTAGCAGAAGCTACCTATTCGGCAGACTTGGCACCGGACTACGACTAATATGGATAATACAAAAAAAGTGTTGAATTTACTGGGTCTTGCCAAAAGGGCAGGAAAAGTCATCACAGGAGAAGAACTTGTGGTTAAAGCCATTCAAAATGGCAAAGCCAGTTTAGTTTTTGTTGCCCATGATGCGTCAGAGAATTTGAACAAAAAAATTACCGATAAATCGAGTTACTATGAGGTAAGCGTCTTACAAACGTTCTCAGTAAATGAACTTTCAGTAGCAATTGGTGCTAACCGAAAAGTGTTGGCCATTGCTGATGATGGATTTGCAAAGAAAATGGAGAGCCTTATGACTAACTAAAAAATAAGGAGGACAACATTGTCTGATAAAAAACGAATTAATCAAATCGCAAAAGAAACTGGATTGAAAAATGCTGATCTTGTATCAGCAGCACAAGAATTGGGTTTGGCTGTTAAAGCTCACTCAAGTTCAGTCACAGATGCTGAAGCAGAAAAAATCATTGCACGTGTAAAATCAGAAACTAGTGCACCCGCAACTGAAAAAACAGTTGCTCCAGCAAAAACTACTGAGCCCAAAGCGAAAACATCAAAGAAAAAAGATGAAGCGCCACGTACATTTGCAGGAAAAGCAGTTGTCGAAGATCCTGCAATCTTGGCACGTATTAAAGCTAAGGAAGAAGCCGAAAAAGCCGCAAAAGTTGAAGCCGAAGTAAAAGCAGAGCCCAAAGCGGAAGAAGTTAAAACAGTAAAACAAGAAAAAACAGCGCCAAAAGTAGAGAAAAAATCAGAAGCTCCAGCTCCAGCAGCGAAAAAGCAAGAAGAAAAAACTACAGAGCCAGTGAAAGAAGAACCTAAAAAAGCATTGGATAAAAAACCAAGGATTCAAATCAAAGTCGTAAAACGAGCAGAAGATATTAAAAAAGAAGCAGCGAAAAAAGATGCTGCTCGTCAAGAACGTCGTCAAAATGATCGCCGTAGCAACGACAATCGTCGTGGCGGACAAGGCCGCAATCAAAATGACAACCGTCGCAATAATGACAACCAAAATCGTGGTGGTAATAAGTTTGAGAACAAACCATCAACAGAAGTATTCGCAGCACCTGCTACTTCTGGTAAAAACAATAACCGCCGTGATCGTGACCGTAAGAAAAGTGAACACGACAAAACTTCAGACGGTCGTCGTCCAGGCGGACCATTGCGTGTCAATGATAACCGTAATCAAGTACGTAATGCCCGTAATTCAAACTGGAATCAAAAAGGTCGCCGTGGCGGTAAAAACCAACAATCTGCTGCACCAGTATCTACACGTAAATTCCATGAATTACCAGAATCAGTAGAGTATGCTGAAGGAATGAACGTTCAAGATATCGCAAAAGCAATCAAACGTGAACCAGCTGAAATTATCAAAAAACTCTTCATGATGGGAACGATGGTTAACCAAAACCAATCGCTTGATGAAGATACTTTGGAATTAATCCTTATGGATTATGGCATTACGCCAGTTAAAAAAGTTGAAGAAGACCAATCAGATATCGAACGTCTTTTCGTCGAAGAAGGTTATCTTAACGAAGAAAACATGGTAGAACGTCCAGCTGTTGTAACAATCATGGGTCACGTTGACCATGGTAAAACAACCTTGCTTGACCGTTTCCGTGAATCTCGTGTTACTGAAGGCGAAGCTGGTGGTATCACACAACATATCGGGGCTTATCAAATCAAAACTGGAGATAAGAAAATTACTTTCTTGGACACACCAGGACACGAAGCCTTCACAAGTATGCGTGCTCGTGGAGCCTCAGTAACTGATATTACAATCTTGGTTGTTGCAGCAGATGATGGTGTTATGCCACAAACGATTGAAGCAATTAATCACTCAAAAGCTGCGGGTGTACCGATTATCGTTGCCATTAACAAAATCGATAAACCAGGTGCAAACCCACAACGTGTGATTCAAGAATTAGCTGAACACGGTGTTATGTCACAAGCTTGGGGCGGCGAATCTGAATTTGTTGAAATCTCAGCTAAATTCAATCAAAATCTTGATGCCCTTTTGGAAACTGTTTTGCTTGTTGCTGAAATGCAAGAACTTAAAGCAGACCCAACTGTCCGTGCTATTGGTACAGTCGTTGAAGCACGTCTTGACCAAGGACGTGGTGCTATTGCAACACTCTTGGTTCAACAAGGTACACTTCACGTTCAAGACCCGATCGTTGTTGGTAACACATACGGGCGTGTACGTACGATGACAAATGACTTAGGCCGTCGTATCAAGGAAGCTTTGCCATCAACGCCAGTCGAATTGACAGGTCTCTCTGATGTTCCTCAAGCGGGTGATCACTTCGCTGTCTTTGAAGATGAAAAATCTGCACGTGCGGCTGGTGAAGAACGTGCCAAACGTGCCCAATTGATTAAACGTCAAAGCACACGTCGTGTAAGTCTTGACAACCTCTTTGATACACTTAAAGAAGGTCAAGTTAAAACAGTTAACATCATCATCAAGGCTGATGTACAAGGTACAGCTGAAGCGATGGCTGCTTCCTTACAAAAAATTGATGTTGAAGGTGTAAAAGTTGATATCGTTCACGCGGCCGTTGGTGCAATCAGTGAATCAGATGTTTCATTAGCAGCAGCTTCAAATGCGATTATCATCGGTTTCAATGTTCGTCCAACTGGACTTGCACGTGAGCAAGCAGAACATGAAGATGTAGATATTCGTCTTCACAGCATCATCTATAAAGTTATCGAAGAAATCGAAACAGCGATGCGCGGTATGCTGGATCCAGAATACAAAGAAGAAATTATCGGTGAAGCGATTGTCCGTGAAACATTCAACGTTTCTAAAGTCGGTACAATTGCCGGATTTATGGTTATTCGTGGTAAAGTTCAACGTGATGCCAGCGTTCGAGTTATTCGTGACGGTGTAGTTATCCATGATGGAGCTATTGCTAGCTTGAAACATTACAAAGATGATGTTAAAGAAGTCGGTAATGCACAAGAAGGTGGTTTGATGGTAGAAAACTACAACGACATTCTTGTTGACGATACATTTGAAGTTTATAAAATGGTTGAAATCAAGCGTTAAAATACAAAATGCTTGAGAAAAAAAATAAAAAAGGAGAATGAGTATGGGCACTTCCTTCCGTAGTGATCGTGTGGCTGTCGAAATCCAACGTGAAATTAATGATATTTTACGTCATAAAATTCGCGACCCGCGCGTTCAAGATGTGAATATTACAGATGTTCAAGTGACAGGCGATTTGAGTCAAGCAACGGTGTATTACAGCTTGCTGTCTAATCTTGCCAGTGACAATGAAAAAGCCAAAAAAGGTCTGGAAAAAGCTACAGGTCTTGTTAAACGTGAGTTAGCACAACGTATGACAATGTACCGTATCCCGGATTTGAAGTTTGCCAAAGATGAATCTGTTGAATATGGTTCAAAAATCGACGAACTTCTCCGTAATCTGGATAAACCAGAATATTAATAAAAAAATAAGCCTCAATTGTGAGTGCTTATTTTTTTATAGAGAAACCTGCAAAAATGAAGGGACTATGCTATAATACTCATGGCAAAGCACACAAAGATATGCTTAAAGGCGGGGTTAGGTTATTGTGTTAAGATCAAAATATAAAGTTTAGTAAGGAAAAAAATATTATGGCAGAAAAAGAACATACTGGCGGCATGGGTTCTGTTATTGCAGCCCTTGGTGCCAATGTACTAGTGGCAATAAGTAAGTTTGTAGGCTATGCCTTAAGTGGTAGTGCGGCAATGCTCAATGAAAGCATACACAGTTTAGTTGACTGTGGAAATCAAGTTTTACTGCTTTTTGGTGATAAGCGGGCCAAAAGAGCACAAAGCCAAGTGCATCCTTTTGGAGAAGCGCGGGCAAAATACTTTTTTAGCATGCTGGTCGCTACTTTCCTTTTCTTTGGCGGTGGTGTTATTGGTGTAATGGAGGCTTATGACAAGCTGGTCCACCCTGCTCATGAGGTCAATAACCCTTTAATTCTGATCGCTATCTTACTCTTTGGCATGATCATTGAGGGCAGTTCACTTCGCGTTGCTTTTAAAGAAATTAAGGAGCTCAACACTGAAAAATTACCCTTGTTTAGATTCTTACATGAGAGCAGGCACAGTGAGATTTTAGTTATCTTTGCGGAGGATTTCTGTGCCATTATTGGTTTAATTTTAGCACTTGGAGGAACAGTACTCACTTTCTTTACTGGAAATCCCATGTATGATGCTCTATCAGGGATTTTGATTGGTTTATTGCTTATGGCAGCAGCTGTCTTTTTGGTGCGAGAGTTCTACAGTTTAATCGTCGGTGAAAGTGTTACTGCTTCAGATTTAGAAAAGATTACACGTAGTTTTGTTCGTGAAACAGTTAAGCAGTTGATTGATATTAAGACAATTCACATCGGTCCAACTGAGATTCTAATTGCTGCCAAGATTGATATTCCTGCTGAGTATGAAGCACACAGCTATGAGATTATTAATGCAATTGAAAAAGATATTCGAAAAGCACTACCGGATAAAAAGTCTTATATCTACATTGAAGTTGACGAATTTGATAATAATTATCAGCATTGATGCAAACAATTCTCAAGAAATTGGAGACTAACGATTGCGTTTTTATAATTTATCTGATATATTATGTTTATGAAACAACACTGGATGGACAAAATTGCAGATAAATTATACATTGATGGAGTTCATCCTTTGATTATCCTGATGGTGTGGGAAATCGCCTTGCTTGGAATTTTGGTTGTGATTATTTCTTTATTTGTCGCAGAAATTCCGAATGCTTTATCTCATATAAATTTTAAGTACTGAATAAGAAGACAAGCAATTGTTCGAAAGAAAAATCGATATACAATAAAAGAGAGAATCCTTAGAGGGAGCTCTTTTATTTTATAAAAACATTGCTTCTATAGGCAAAACAAATAGTTTTTGTGCTATAATGAACGAAGTATTATTAAACAAATGAGGAGAAACAATGTCAATAGAACCATTATTTTTAGATTCTGTATTGCAAGAGAAAATCTGGGGTGGCGATCATCTCAAATCTTTTGGCTATGAATTACCATCTGATAAAATCGGTGAATACTGGGCGATTTCAGCTCATCCACATGGTGTCTCAACAATCAAAAATGGACAGTTTGCTGGACAAAAGTTAGACAAGGTATTTGATCAACACCGTGAGCTTTTCGGCAACACGAAAGAAGAAGTCTTCCCTCTCTTGACAAAAATCTTGGATGCCAATGACTGGCTTTCAGTGCAAGTTCATCCTAATGATGAATACGGTATGAAACATGAAGGCGAGCTTGGTAAAACAGAATGTTGGTATATCATTTCAGCAGAAGAAGGTTCTGAGATTATTTATGGACATAATGCAAAATCACGTGAAGAACTTGCAGAAATGATTAATTCTGGAGACTGGGATCACTTACTACGTAAAGTGAAAGTCAAAGCGGGTGATTTCTTCCATGTACCTGCAGGAACTATGCATGCAATTGGTGCGGGCATCGTTATTCTAGAAACGCAACAATCAAGCGACACAACTTACCGTGTATATGATTTCGACCGTAAGGATGACCAAGGCAATCTTCGTGAATTACATATACAACAGTCAATTGATGTACTTCATATTCCTGGGGATCAAACACCAGAAAACAAAGTCCAAGTCGTTAAAGAAGAAAATGCAGACTTAACAACTTTAGTAAAATCAGAGTTCTTTGACGTCTATAAATGGTCAATCCACGGAATACAAGACTTTGAAGCTAAAGCAGACTATATGCTCGTGTCTATTCTTGAAGGAGAAGGACAACTTACGGTGGCTGATAAAACGTATGCATTATCAAAAGGTGACCACTTCATCCTCCCAACAGGGGTTGAGCAATGGCAACTTTCAGGTAATATGGAAATTATTGCTAGCAATCCAGTAGCACATTAAGTATAAAAAAAGCTCCTCCTTAGGGTGCTTTTTTATTTTAAAATGTATGAGTTTGGTCTTCAAATAAAGCGAGCCAAAAATGGCTCATTAAATTAATAGAATAGTATATAAAATTCAGTTTGGTTTAAGATGAGCTTGTTAACCTTTTATTAATCAAATAAAAAGGCCTTTGATGGAAGGAGAGTAAAACTTTAAAAAGGCAACTGCAAATAAAGTGTGCTGGATGAAGTGCTTCAGCGTTAGATCAAGAAAAGGAAAATTTTATGGAGAAGAAATTGAAAAAAGTTATAATTATGAGTATCTCAGGTTTAACTTTATTATCGGCATCAATTCCATCAGTCGTTGATATGGTTCAAGCGAGTAATGTGAATGTAGTGCAAGAACCAGATTCAAAAGCGTTTGATGTTCGTAATGAAACCGTACAGCTTGATATTACAGAAAAGACCAAAACTAACTTTGAGTTGTCTGATAAAGACCAAAAGATAGCAGATGCTATTACAGATTTTTACGCACTTGATGAGGAGGGGAAGATTAAATTTAATGCAACGGTCAAGAATTTAACAGACCTCGGAATTTCAGAAAAAGATGCGAAGCTGATGATTGAAGATGCAGAGGCGATACAAGATGTCCCTATGCGGTTACGTGGGTTTGTTGGTTTACATATCAATTTAGGCCCTAAGATTCGAGCGATGAATGCTTGGGCAGCAGGATTGTATGCAGGAGGGCGAGTTGGATTTGCATTAAAAGTTTTTGCAACTAACCCACATACAGCAGGGGTTGTTGCTATTATTTCGGGCAGTGTTGTAGGATCTGTCCGATGGGCAGTACAAAATAGAGTACGTCGTATAAGCGTTGGAGTTCACCTTCCACGAGTATCTCTTTCTCGAACAGTATCACTTCCATAGAGCTTATGAATAAAAATACAGAGCGTGCTTATTATGTCCTTATATTTGCGGTGAATTTCTCTGTCTTACTTTTATTTTCTGAACGGATGCCCCTCAGAGAGTTTGTTCTTCTCTTCTTTGCTTCTATTCTCATATATGCTTTGGCAATCTATCATGGTAAAAAGAGGCAAAAACATAGAGCATTGCATCGTGCAAAAAAGAAGAAGATAAAGAAAAGTTTTTAGGAAAATGGTCATATAGGGAGCGGAATGAAACAAGAGATATCAAGAAAAGAAGCTGGTTTTTGGTTGAGCTTCTTTTTTATTCAAAAAATATAGACTTGTCCAAAAGAGCCAGAAGAAATTTGAAATCGCTATCTTTTAAGAATATAATCAAATTATAAGAACAATTAGAAAAGAGGGATTGAATATGCGTTATACAAACGGAAATTATGAAGCTTTTGTTCGACCAAGAAAACCACAAGAGGCTGACAAAAAGTCTGCCTATATTGTCGGGGCAGGTCTTGCAGGACTAGCTGCGGCTGTCTTTCTGATCAGAGATGGCCAAGTCCCAGGGAATCGTATCCATATCTTAGAAGAACTTTCTCTTTCAGGTGGTTCTTTAGACGGTTCCTTTATTCCCCATGATGGTTTTGTGATTCGTGGGGGACGCGAAATGGAAAACCATTTTGAGTGTCTTTGGGATCTTTTTCATTCTATTCCAAGTCTGGAAGTAGAAAATGCTTCAGTTTTAGATGAATTTTACTATTTAGATAAGGATGATCCTAATTCTTCTAATTGTCGCATTATTGCGAATCGTGGTGAACGTGTTGCTGATGATGGACAATTTACCTTAAGTCGACAAGCCCAAGATGAAATTGTGAAACTTTTCATGGCACAGGAAGAAAGTTTGGTAGGCAAAAAAATTGAAGATGTGTTCAGTGAAGAATTTTTTGAGTCAAACTTTTGGCTTTACTGGTGCTCAATGTTTGCTTTTGAAAAATGGCACTCAGCGATTGAAATGCGACGCTATATTATGCGATTTATACATCATATCAAGGGACTACCAGACTTCACAGCACTAAAATTTACAAAATATAATCAATATGAATCTTTAGTAAAACCATTGCTTGCCTTTTTGAAAGACCATGGTGTAATCTTCCAATATGAAGCACAAGTTGAAAATATTGAAGTAGATTTTTCGAACAACAAAAAAGTAGCTAAGAAGATTATATTTGCAGATGGAAAAGTACAAGACTTGACGGAAGATGACCTTGTTTTCGTGACGAATGGTTCAATTACTGAAAGTTCAACACAAGGAAGTCCAACAGAAGCAGCGCCAATTACAAAAGATTTAGGTGGCTCTTGGAAACTTTGGAAAAATCTGGCTGCACAGTCTCCAGAATTTGGGAAACCCGAAGTCTTTTATGACAACTTGCCTGATGAAAGTTGGTTTGTATCGGCGACCGTTACTTGGAAGAATCTCAAAATACAACCTTATTTTGAAAAATTAACGCATCGTGAGTTACGTTCAGGTAAAGTTGTGACAGGCGGAATTATCACTATTAAGGATTCAAACTGGCTGATGAGTTTCACTACCCATCGTCAACCTCATTTTAAGGAACAAAAAGATGGTGAAACTGTGACATGGGTTTATGGTCTCTTGTCTAATACACCAGGGAACTATATTAAAAAACCAATTGAGAAATGTACAGGTGAGGAAATAACACAAGAGCTCCTTTATCATTTGGGTATGCCTGAAGCAGAAATAGAGGAATTTGTTAAAGAAAATACTAATACCATTCCAGTTTATATGCCATTTATTACCTCTTACTTTATGTTACGTGAGCCAGGGGATCGTCCTCAAGTGATTCCGGAAAATTCTGTGAATCTGGCCTTTATTGGGAATTTTGCTGAGACAGAGAGAGATACAGTCTTCACAACCGAGTATTCGGTGCGTACCGCGATGGAAGCTGTCTATCAATTTCTAAATGTAGAGCGTGGTGTGCCTGAAGTTTTTGCTTCGGCTTACGACTTGCGTACACTAGCTCGCTCGGTTTATTATCTTTCAGACAAAAAGAAATTGATGGAAATGGATTTGCCTCTTTTGAAAAAAGAATCTTTGAAGTTTGGTTTGAAGAAGATAAAAGGTACCTATCTTGAAGATATACTTAAAGATGCAGGACTACTTTAAAAAAAGTAACAGTGTATTTCTGTTTCAGTTTATTTTGACTTGAGCTCCTTTTAAGGAGTAAACAGTATAATACATTTATTCCAATAAAATTTTTTCATAAAACTCCTACTCTTCCATGTCATGTGGAAGAGTTTTTTAATTGTTGTTATAACAAACTACACATAAATTGGCATTTATGGCAGAGGATATGGTATAATATATTTTGAAAATTGATAATTATCATTTGGAGAATTACTCAAGAGGCTGAAGAGGTACGCTTGGAAAGTGTATAGGTGGGTAAAACCGCGCATGGGTTCGAATCCCATATTCTCCTTTATAGGTTTTATACCTCAATGGAATAAGTATAAAGAAAAAGCTTCCTTAAGGAAGCTTTTTTAATGATCCCTGCCAGGTTCGAACTGGCGATTCAGACTTAGGAGGTCCGGGTTATATCCAATTTAACTAAGGGATCAGAAGACTCCGATAAGGAGTCAATGATTAAATCTTATTTTTTATCAGCTTCAAAGACGATTCCTGCACTTTGGCGCATCATATAACTTGTTTCGGAAACATCTTGTGCCAACTGGTGCAAGTCTTTGTAGAGAGAACGAGCAGCAGGAGTTGAAATGGTTTCAATGATTTCAGCAAAGTGAAGAGCCTCATCAAAGAGAGAATGTTTTGGAGCTGTAACCTTGATGACTTCTTTACTTCCATCAAAACGAATGAATTTTGCAGAGGTTATAGCATTGACCCCATCTAAAATCAAGGTACCTTGATCAGTGTAGATTTCACTCGAGAGGTAGCTTGTGAGATTACCCGCACATTTAATTGCAACTTTGAAATCACCATAATTTAAGCTTCCGATACCAGAGATATCTACACCACTTGGGAGAACAACAGCATCGTAGCAAGCAGATTGAGGTTTATCAAACCAATAAACAGCTGCATAGAGAAGATAAACACCTAAATCTGCGAGGAGTCCACCAGAAAATTTACTGTTGAATTTATTAGGAAGTTTTCCTGCCAGTAGTGCAGGCATTTTCGAAGAATATTTTGAATAGGTAAAATCAGCACCCACAACTTTTTTATCTGCTAAGAATAAGTTGATGGTTTCAAAAGCTTGTTCGTGGATGTTTCGAGCAGCCTCAAAAAAGAGAACATTGTTTTCATCCGCTAACTTGATAATTTCAGCTAATTCATGTGGATTTGAAAATGCTGGTTTTTCAACGATAATATTGTGACCTGCTAAAATAGCAGCCTTCGCTTGTTCAAAATGAATAGCATTTGGACTGGCAATATAGATGATATCCAAATCATGTTTGAAAAAATCATCTAAATTATCGTAAAGTTCAATATCGTCAAAGTCTTCTGTGAAAGATACTGCACTCTCAAGATTACGTGAGTAGACAGCCTCAAGACTATATTTTTTTGTGAGATGGGCAGCTTCGACAAAAGATCCACTAATCCATCCTGTACCGATAATTCCAAGTTTAAGCATCATACACCCCTTTTCCTATCAAAAATTTATTAAAACCATTATAGCAAATTTTTCGGTAAAACTCATTTAAAACTTATGTATAATCTTTAAAAAATATCCCGTTGAATTTTTAAAATATAAAAAAAGATTGCTTATAAATAATTTTCAGAGCTGAAGCTGGTTGAGATTTGTGATAAAATAGGTAGAATAACATAATATCCATGAGCAATTGAAGTTTTAGTGGATACATAAAATATGGAGAAGTAATTTTGAAAAAACCATTGATTATCGGTGTAACAGGTGGCTCAGCAAGTGGGAAAACCAGCGTGTCTCAAGCTATTTTATCTATGTTTAAAGATGAAAATATCGCTATGATTGAACATGACAGTTACTATAAAGATCAATCACAGCTGACATTTGAAGAACGTACAAAAACAAACTACGACCATCCATTGGCTTTTGATACAGACTATCTGATTGCTCAACTAAAAGAGCTACAAAATGGTCGGGCTGTTGATATTCCGACCTATGATTATGCCAATCATACACGGAGTGAAAAAACTTACCGTCAAGAACCTGTAGATGTCTTGATTGTAGAAGGAATCTTGGTTTTAGAAAATGAAAAGCTACGAAACCTGATGGATATCAAGGTGTTCGTAGATACTGACGATGATGTACGTATTTTACGTCGTATCCGTCGTGATATTGAAGAACGTGGCCGTACTTTAGATTCTGTTATTACACAATATATGGATGCTGTAAAACCGATGTATCATCAATTCATTGAACCAACAAAACGATATGCGGATGTCATTATTCCAGAAGGCGTTTCAAACACAGTTGGTGTTGATATCTTAACCACAAAAATCGCCAGTATCTTACATGGAGAGTAAGAAGCAATCGAAAGATTGCTTCTTTTTATGAGGAAAAGAAGAATGCACAGAAGAAACCCTTCTATCCATAATTTCAAAAAAACGTTTACATAAGTGGGCATTTTTTGTGACATTGTGATATAATCATTATTGAAATTCTAAAAATAGTAAAAGGAAGTATTATGGAACTCTTTGAATCGCTCAAACAAAAAATTTCTGGCAAAGGCCTACAAATCGTTTTTCCCGAAGGAACAGATGCACGTGTATTAGGTGCAGCTAACCGTCTTTACGCTGATAAATTGATTACACCAGTATTTATTGGTAATATCTCTGAAGTAACAGGTACATTAATTTCTCGTGGGATTAATCCAGACGGTTTCCAAATCTATGATCCATTGAACTGTGAACGTTTTGAAAAGATGGTCGAAATTTTTGTTGAACGTCGTAAAGGTAAAGTAACAGAAGAACAAGCACGCGAAATCTTGAAAGACTCAAACTATTTTGGAACAATGCTTGTACATATGGGTATAGCTGATGGTATGGTTTCAGGTGCAGTTCACTCAACTGCTGATACTGTACGACCTGCCTTGCAAATCATTAAAACAAAACCAGGCGTGAAATCAGTATCAGGCGCATTTATCATGGTTCGTGGTCGTGATGATAATGAAAAATATATCTTTGCGGATTGTGCGATTAACATCGATCCAGATGCAAATACTTTAGCAGATATCGCCGTAGCTTCAGCGGAAACGGCAAAACTTTTTGATATCGATCCAAAAGTTGCAATGTTATCTTTCTCAACTAAGGGTTCAGGTAAATCGGATGATGTGACTAAAGTTGTTGAAGCAACGGCTTTAGTCAAAGAAGAGCATCCAGAACTTGATATTGATGGGGAACTTCAATTTGATGCAGCATTCTCTCCAGCAGTTGCCCGTCAAAAATCACCAGACAGCACAGTGGCAGGACGTTCAAATGTATTTATCTTCCCAGATATTCAATCTGGTAATATTGGCTACAAAATTGCCCAACGTTTAGGAAACTTTGAAGCAATCGGCCCAATCTTACAAGGCTTGAACGCCCCAATCTCTGACCTTTCTCGTGGCAGTAACGAAGAAGATGTTTATAAACTTGCTATTATTACAGCTGCCCAAGCACTTAAATAATATATGAGTTTAAAAAAATCATGACAAAATGTTGTGGTTTTTTATTATCATTGATTTATTTTAGTATGTTAGGCTCATGCATCTAAAGATTATAATGATGAACGGAAAGCATGTAGGACTTTGATGAGCGCTTTATTTAACTTTTAGAATATTTGTCCTACTTTAGTGTTAATTTAAGTTTATAATTATAAAATACAGTCATCAAAACAACGGAGAAAAGATGAAACGAGCGAAAATTTGTGCCTTGATCGGGAGTATTTTTACAACTCTCATTGCTGTATTAATGATGTTTGCCTTTATTCGATTCATAATTAACTGGGAAGAAAAAGATTTAGAAATGACTCTGACCATTGCAGGGCATAGTGGCCTTTTTCTATTGAAACTTTTTGCTTTAGTGGTTGTCATTGTCATGTCAATTATGATTGTAAATTGGGTCTCCTTTATTCGTATGGATCGACCAACGGGGGGGATATGGCAACTTTATCAGTTAGTTATTGGAAGTTTCTATATTCTAATTTCAATGCTAAATTTGTATGTGATGGTAGTGGCTCTGCCCTTAGGCCTTTGTTTCGTTCTGGCCTTTATATTAGCACGTATGGATAGCGTTTAAGAGAGTTTGCTTAAGCAAGCTCTTTTCTTTGTAGCCTACACCAAAAAGACTCAAAAATTTGGTATAATAACTAAGTTAATAATAAAATCTAGGAGGGTTTTTTATGTTTGAGCTTCAAAATAAGCTTAAAAATGAGTTTGGTATAAAATTTGCTGATGAAGAATTATTAGAAATAGCTTTTACTCACTCGAGCTATACGAATGAAGAACGCCTCCCAAAGGTTGCAAACAATGAACGTTTGGAGTTTTTGGGAGACGTCGCTCTGTCTTTAATCATCTCAGAATATCTTTATCGTACTTACCCAGATAAACTTGAAGGTGAACTATCGAAGATGCGTTCTAGCATTGTCCGCACAGAATCTTTAGCTAATTTTTCACGTCAGTGTGAGTTTGGACGTTTTCTACGTTTAGGGAATGGTGAAGAAAAAACAGGTGGACGTAATCGTGATACAAACCTTGAAAATCTCTTTGAAGCCTTTTTAGGTGCCCTTTTCTTAGATGCTGGCATGGAAGAAGTGCGTCAGTTTATAAATCGAGTAGTTATCCCACACGTAAAGGCTGACGATTATTTTAAAGTCATTGATTATAAGACAAATTTGCAAGAAGTATTGCAAGTTGATGGTGAGACAATCATTGAGTATAAGATTCTAGAGGAAACAGGTCCCGCACATGCGCGTGAATTCGTCGCAGCTGTTTATAATAATGGAAAAGAGCTTGGGCGTGGGCGAGGTAAATCAAAAAAAGTTGCAGAGCAAAAAGCAGCGGAAAATGCAATAAAAGGTCAGATTCATGTATCTTAAAAAAATGGAAATTATCGGCTTCAAGTCTTTTGCCGACCGTACGAAAATTGAATTTGACCAAGGGGTTACAGCTGTTGTTGGTCCCAATGGTTCTGGGAAGTCCAACATTGTTGAAGCACTGCGTTGGGCTTTAGGAGAACAATCGGCCAAGTCACTTCGTGGCGGTAAAATGCCAGATGTTATTTTTTCAGGTACAGCTAAGCGTAAAGCCCTGAACTATACTGAAGTTATTGTAACTTTTGATAATGCAGACCAGTACCTTACTGGTTATGAAGAGGATGCCGAAGTGACTGTTACACGTCGCTTATATCGCAATGGTGATTCTGAATTTTTGATTAATGGGCGTAAGTGCCGTTTGAAAGATATTCATGAACTTTTCACAGATACAGGCTTAGGGCGTGATTCTCTTTCTATTATCTCCCAAGGACGTATCGAATCTGTCTTTAACTCTAAAGCAGAAGAACGACGGGCAATTTTTGAAGAAGCAGCTGGTGTTTTGAAATATAAGACACGACGGACTGAAACAGAAAGTAAATTGCAGACAACACAGGATAATCTCGATCGTCTCGAAGATATTATCTTTGAGCTTAATGGTCAATTAACCCCCTTGCGTGCTCAGCGTGATGTTGCTTTGCGTTTTCAAGATTTAGAAGCACAACGCTCTGAGCTTGCTCTTTCTGTGTTGGTTGCTCAGCTTCTTGATGAGAAGAAAAGATATGAACAAGCGAAGCAAGACCTAAGTACAGTTGAGGCTGAGCTAAGTATTTTAAAAAATCAACAAGCAAGCTACGAAGAACAACTTCTTAATCTAAAAAACTCTCGGCTGAAAATAGAACAAGAGCAAGAGAAAGCTCAACAAGACAACTTGTCCTTAACAGAACTCAAGTCTGATTTACAACATAAAATAGATGTCTTTGACCTCCAAAAGTCTTCTTCTCAAAAATCAGCCGCAGAACGCCAAGAGCGCATCGAAGAACTTGATTCAAAATTGGTGGAAGTTTTTCAAAAGAAAAATGCATCGCAAAAGAAAAAAGCAGAGCTCAAAGAAAAAGAGAATGAAGCACAAGTTCAACTGGATGAGTTAGAAAAAGAATTAGCGCGTTTTGCTGAAAGTCCAGAAAGTTTAGCAGAGAAACTTCGCGAAGATTATTTGCAATTAGTGCAACAAGAAGCAGAGTTTTCCAATCAATTGACTAAAAATAGGTCTGAATATGAAAATATTTCACGCCGTCTGGTAGAATCTGATGAGAATGTAAAAGAAAACACAGAAAAATTTCAAACAATTTCTGCTGATCTTACAAAAGCAGAGGCTGCTTTAGAAGCGCTCAATCAAACTGCTCAAACACTTGAAAAAGAAGTGCAAGAAAAGAGTGAAGCAGAAGCAAGATACGCTGAATCAGAGCGTCAAGGTCAAAATATGATGTATGATCAAATGCAACAACTCAGCAAATATAAGGCCAATCTTTCAAGTATGCAAAATATTCGTGACAGTCACAGTAACCTGTATCAAGGGGTCCGTGCTGTCATGACTCAAAGTGCGGCACTTGGTGGTATTATTGGAGTAGTTGCTGATCTCTTAACTTTTGACAAAAAATACACTACTGCTATTGATATTGCCTTAGGTGGCGGCAGTCAAAATATCGTGGTTGAAGATGAAAACTCAGCCAAAAAAGCAATCGCTTATTTAAGAGAAAAACGCTTGGGACGAGCAACATTCCTTCCACTCACCACGATAAAACCTCGTGAATTTCGAAACTACGAACGTCTCGTAACGATGGAGGGATTCATTGATACCGCCTTAAATTTGGTTAATTTTGAACCACGGTTGCAAAGAGCAATGTCGAGTTTATTGGCAACCACTGCTATTGTTGATACAGCTGAAAATGCAAGTCAAATAGCGCGTGCAATGAACTATACTATTCGTATCGTAACTTTAGATGGTACGCAGATTAATCCTGGGGGGTCTTACTCAGGGGGAGCAGCGAAACGCAATAATACAACTTTCACCAGTACAGAAATTGAACATCTGACTGAAGTCATCGCTTTAGCAGAAAGTAAGCTTAAAGCAGTCGAAGATAAATTGCAAAAGCAACAGCTTACACGTCAATCCTTGAGTACACAACTTGAGGCGCTACGTGCTGAAATTCAAGAAAAACGTCTAACTGAGCAAAGTTTGAAGTTGCAGATTAAGCAATTATCAGAACAAAAAGCAAATCTTCAGGCATTAGTTACGGATATCGAAAATACAGAATCACATCAAGCGCTGCAAGAATTATCAGGGATGAACGAAAAACTGGTACAGCAGTTGGCTAAGATTGCTGAGGATAAGCAGGCTTTAGATGATCAACTTGAAGAAGTCAAATCTAACAGTCAAAGCTTTAATGCTCTTAAAGAGCAGAAAAACAGTGCATATCATGACACGAAATTACTTTTGTCAAGTCTGAAAAACGAGTTACGTTTTGCTCAAACGGAGCAGGAACGCTTAATGCAAGAATATGAAGTTCTAGAGGCTGAAAAAGGTAAACTACAAGCAATTGGAGAAGCACAGATTGATGAAGCGAGTCGTAATCTTTATGCTCAGCAATTAAAAGAGACAGAGGAAAAACTTCAAGAAGCTAATGTGAAGTTAGTGAGTTTGCGCTTTGAGAGGGATGACCTGCAAGCTCAAACAGAAGAACTTGAGGAGCAAAATCGTGACTTGCTGGAAAAAAATCAAATACTGAATAATAAAAAAGCGCGTTTGGAAGTAAGGATTGAACAATCAGAAAAACTTTTAAAAAATCGCCAAAATACACTTTTTACTGAGTATGAAATGAGTTTCGATGAAGCTAAAATGAAGGCTAAAACCCTTGAAAATCTTTCTGAATCAGAGCAACAGCTCAGTCTTTTAGAGCGCCAAATCCGTGCACTCGGTCCGATTAATTTAGATGCAATTACTCAGTATGAGGAAGTACATCAACGTCATGCCTTTTTGAGCAGCCAACGGGATGACCTCTTGGAAGCTAAAAATATGCTACTCGAAACGATTCAAGAAATGAATGAAGAGGTAGAAATCCGCTTTAAGACAACCTTTGAACAAATCAGAGAAAGTTTTCAATTAACTTTTTCACAAATGTTTGCAGGAGGAGAAGCCAACCTTGAATTAACGAGCACCAACTTATTGGAAGCTGGTGTTGAAATCAAAGTTCAACCTCCAGGTAAAAAATTAGCCAGCTTGAACCTTATGTCTGGTGGGGAAAAAGCATTGACTGCTCTGGCCTTAATTTTTGCTATTTTACGTGTTAGAACGGTGCCATTTGTGGTCTTGGATGAGGTAGAAGCAGCATTGGATGAAGCTAATGTTAAACGTTTCGGAGATTACATGAATCACTTTGATAACTCCAACCAATTTATTGTTGTCACACATCGCCGTGGAACAATGGCAGCAGCAGGTACAATGTATGGTGTGACGATGGCTGATGCGGGGGTTTCGAAGGTTATTTCTGTACGATTAGAGGATGAAGTTTAAACAGGTTAGCCATATGAAGCTTAAGCTTAGCTCAAGGCTCATTTGTTAGAATTATTCTCAATGTAAAAAAAGGAAATTACTCTTGTGCAAATAAAAAATAAATTGAGGCTTACCTTGAAAAAATTACTTAATAGTTTTAATACACGACTAGGTTTAGTATGCTGGTCGACCTTCTTTATTTGGGTCAAAACCATGATTGCCTACTTTTCTGTCTTTAAGGGGTTAAACTCTTCTAATATTGCAGATTATCTATTAGTCATTGTTAATCCGATAGGCTTTACAGCAATCTTCTTTAGCTTAATACTGTTTGTTAAAAGAAAACAGCTTTTCTACTTAAGCATGCTGTTGATGAACTTGATTGGAAACTTATTGGTTTATGGGAATATTCTCTATTATCGTGAGTTTTCAGATTTCCTTACGCTTAACACCTTGACTGGGGGAGCCGGAATGGTCGGGAAAGGTTTCGACTTAGGTTCTATTGCTGTTTCTTGGGTGGATCTCGTGTTCTGGATTGACATTCTCGTTATCCTTGTGCTTTTTCTTACCAAGAAGATTAAGATGGATGAACGTCGTCCTACGAATATTTTCGCCTTTAAGGTTTTCAGTGCCTCAGTCATGATTTTTGGATTGAACTTTTGGATGGCTGATCTCACTGAACATCGTCTAGTTTCACGACAAGCGCAATATGATGCCACTTATGTTGTACGTTATTTGGGCTTAGGCCCATGGTTAGCGACTAATAGCTGGTATACTCATGTGTCCAACGAAACGAGAGCTATGGCTTCCAAAACAGACTTTACAAAAGTTCAAAAATACATTCAAGAAGATCGCTATCTTGCGCCAAATGCGCAGATGTTTGGTATTGCGAAAAACCGGAATGTTATTGTGATTCACCTTGAATCACTGCAGCAAGATGTTATTAATATGAAGGTAAATGGTGAAGAAGTTACACCTTTCTTGAATTCACTTTATAATAATAATCCTTCCGTGTATTCTTTTTCAAACTTCTTTAACCAAGTTGGGCAAGGTAAAACTTCTGATGCAGAAACTATGCTTGAAACTTCAACATTTGGTTTATCATCTGGCTCACTTTTCTCAAGCCTAGGAAGTACACAGACTTTCCAAGCTATGCCGGCCATTTTGCAACAAAAAGAAGGCTATTCAAGTGCTGTATTCCATGGTAATGTTGGTTCATTTTACAGTCGTAATAACGTTTATCGTAATATGGGTTATCAAAATTTCTTTGATCAATCTTTCTATGATCTCACGCCAACCAACTCTACTGCCTGGGGTGTTAAGGATAAATACTTCTTTAAGGACTCAATCCCATATCTTGAGCAGTTACAGCAACCTTTCTATGCGAAATATTTGACGGTTTCAAATCATACGCCCTATACAGGACTCGAAGATTATGAAATGAATCCGAAATTAGTAGAAGGTGGCTCTGGAAATTCAGTCGTTGATAACTATTTTGTTACGGCTAATTATCTAGATTCATCGGTTAAAGATTTTTTCGACTACTTAAAAAAATCTGGACTTTATGAAAAATCAGTTATTGTTCTTTATGGAGATCATTACGGAATTTCTGGTTCCGATACAAAATATTATGCCCCATTCATCGGTAAAAGCGCAGACAACTGGACAGAGTATGATAATACGATGATGCAACGTACACCGTTCATGATTGATATTCCTGGTCAAACATCAGGACATATCAGTGATGAATTTATCGGGGAAATAGATGTTATGCCAACCTTAGAGCATTTGCTTGGTATTTCAACGAAAGATTATATTCAATTTGGACAAGATGTTTTTGCACCTAAACGAGAACAATTTGTTGCACTCCGAAATCGTGGTTTCGTTACACCAACTATTACGAAATCAAGCGCGACAAGTTCGGTTTATCATGATACAAAAACCGGAGAAGTTTTGAAGTTAAACGAGAGTCAACAGAAGTATGTTGATAGCATCCAAGAAAAAGTTAATAAAATGTTAGACATGTCGGATACTTTCAATACGGAAGATCTGCTTCGTTTCTACACACCACCTGGATTTAAGCCAGTACAACCGGGCAACTATAGTTACAACGTTACTTCAACAAGGAATCGTCTCAAAGAAGAACAAGATGTCCTAAAAGCACGTTCAACATCTCTTCTTTCAGAAAACCAGGGAGTATCTACAGTTGATCTCTTTAACGATCCAGTCTTAGCGGCGAAAAAAGCTCAAGAGGAAGCTGAAGCAACAGCAAAAACAAAAAATAAAGAAAAAGAAGATGTCAAAAATTCGTCTTCTGTCAGCAAAAACGAAGAGAAAGGAAAGTAAAATCTTATGAAATCAGGATATTTTCAGCCTTTAAGCAATATTTATAAAATAGCCTGGATGTGGTGGGTTATCCTTCTTTCTTTCCAACAAGTTCTTTTCTATGAAAACAATCTTCGAATGAACTGGTTTCAAATAACTATTCTTGTCTTCTTGGTTCTCGCTTTCTATTTCTTGGTGAGACAACGTCGCTTTTTTGCAGCGGAGAATGCACTTCATTTTTCTCGTGATTTTCGTTTGGGTATGCTTGAAATTGATTTCAATTATATGAGTTCAATCAAACTTACGTCAAGAACGCTTCGTTTTATCTATGTTGGAAAAGAATATCATTTTGTTGTATTGGGGAAATCCAATCAACTACTACAAAACGTTTTAAAGGAAAATAATGTTGAATACACTACATCAACACTTAAAAGATCCGCGAAAGTGTAAGATCTTTTGGTCTCTTATTTTTGGCCTCATTTGGCTTGGGACAAATATCTATGTTATTATGGAAACACCTGTTTGGAGTGAAAAGTACATCACAGCTTTTATCCTTGGGAATATCTGTATGTTTATCGCAGCAGCTTACATGGTTTTCATCTATCGTTCGGTCAAGAAAATCGACACACTTACAGAAAGTAAAATCCAGCATTACTATAAAATGTCAATGTGGATTTTAGGGCTTGCAGTATTGCTTGTGCCTTTTTTCTTTATTATTCATGTACCTGACACAGCACATGACTGGGATTTCTTCGTAATATTTAGAGATACCATGCAGCTTGGTGGTCGTTCATTTGCCAATCTTCCGATGACTGAAGATGAACTTCTCTACTTTTTACGTTATCCAAATAATCAGTTCTTTGGGATTGTCTATAACACTCTTTTTGCACCTTTCACAACCAACTTATCGAGAATTATTGCGACAACTGTTGTAGCGGCAATTCTGACAAGTATTTCTGTATTGGGTGGGTCATTGATCATTAAAAAGATTTCTAATCTTAAAATGGCCTTGATTTACAATTTGGTTGCTTTTGGTTTTATACCGTTTTATCTTTATGGAGCACAGCTCTACACAGATACAGCGACATTACCATTTGTCATTTTTGGCTTACTCTTCATGATTTATGCACTTCAATCAGAAAAGACCAGCAAGATGATCATCTGGTGGATAGCAGCATGCCTTGTTGTATTCTTTGGCTATAGTATTAAACCTACTGTTTTCATCCCAATGATTGCTGTCTTTTGTTTCCTTGTACTTAACCGTAAATGGAAAAAACTGCTCATTATGGTTCCTGTAGCAGCGTTGCTCTTTGTAGGTGTTCATCAAGGAGTTAAAGCAGTTATCGCAAACGAACCAGCTTTCTCAGAACAAGCCAATGACCGATATAACCTACCGATGATTCACTGGGTGACGATGTCTTTTGACCCTATCAATAAGTATGGAGGCTTCAATCCGGATGTCTTAGCATACTCTCAATCATTTACAGATGTAGCATCGAAGAAAGAAGGAATAAAGCATCGTTTTATTGAAAATCTCAAGGAAATGGGCGTTCCAGGTGTTCTGGTTCAATTGTGGCGTAAAATCATGTATACGTGGTTTAATGGTGATTTGAGCAATTTCTTCTATACATATCGTCATTCTAATCCCTTTATTTTCCGTTATTTTGACTGGACGAGCTTTGCTCCAGAAGAAGGGAATATTACGGGCTGGTTGTTGATTAAAGCAGCACAAACACTCTATTGGTTAGCCATTGTCCCATTGATGTGGTATGAGATTTTCCTAGGTATTTTCAAGAAACACAAGACAGAATGGTTTATTGTCGGACTTTCAATGGCAGGTTTGACAGGGTTCTTATTGCTTTGGGAAGCTAATTCTCGCTACCTTTATAACTTTGCACCAATAATGCTTATTTTGGCAACCATGGGCTTGGTAGACTTCATTCAACGCAACAGGAGGAAAAATGGAATTTCTGAATAAAAGCATGTATCGTATTTTGCTTTGGCTCTTTATGGCAGCTTTAGCTATTATGGCTGTGCAACCTTTTACGGATGCTGGTTTTGTCGAACCTATTTCAGTTGTGTTGTGTGCTAGTTTGCTCTTTTTCCTCCTCCGTTTTGCCTATCGAAAATTTCATAATATGAATAAAAAAGGCTTGAAAATGTTTATTTTCGCCTTTTTTGCAGTTTTTATTCTTTTGCAGATTTTATCTGTGACTCAAATTCATACAATGGTTTTTGGAGATCCTTGGCATATTCAGGCACAAGCTACACGAATTATGCAAGGAGACATGGTTTGGGATGTTTGGATTAGACAATATCCTAATCTCGTCCCTTTAGTTGCCTTGAATGTCGGATTTATGAAAGTTGCAGAAGGACTTCATATCTCTTACTACTTCGTTTTTTATGCATTTAATATTCTTATCAATACTAGTATTTGGGCTTTGCTGATTCGCTTCCTATGGAAAAAAAGAGCAGGTTTAGCAGCCTTTGTTACCTTTCTAATGTTAATTCTCCCAATGAATTATGATTTCTTATTGAGAGTAGGATATTCAGATGGATTTGCGATTTTAGTTTTATTGATTATTGCATTGCGCTTTGATAAGATTCAAAGTACAGGCGTGTTCGATATTTGGCAACTTATCAGTACAGTGCTCTTGTTTACTCTCGGATTCCTTGCACGTCCTAATGTGATTATCATTCTGGTTGCTTTAGCAATTTTAGGCTTAGTGGCCTTCAGTCAACGAAAAAAATATAAAAAATTATGGATTTTAATAGTTAAGCTCATTTTAGCTTCTTTTGTTGGTATTATTTTGGCAATGGGAGTAACTCGTGGATTAGCAAGCGCTATGCAGTATGATTTAAAAGGCCCAGATGTATTTCCTACTGTAAACTGGATTTATGAGGGTCTAAATACAGAATCAATGGGCGAATGGACACCCATTGATCGTGATTATACACTCAACCACTTTGGTTTTGAAACAGCAAAAGAAGCCAATATTGCTGGAATTAAAGAGCGTTTAATGCACTTAGGAAAAAATCCATGGATGATCCCAATACTCTTATTGGCGAAATTTGGGCAGCTTTGGTCTTGCGGAACGTTCGCAACGGCTACGGATTATCAGCTTTTCTCTGGTTATTACAACTGGACAAAAGCTCCAGGTTGGATCATTGATAATATCGGTGCCATTAATATCTTTATCTCAACTTACGCTAAAGCGCTGATGACCGTATTCCTCTTTGCCATTGTTTACCGCCTTTGGAAGACAAAAAAAGAGGAGATATCAGTTTTTTCTCTAGCAATTTTAACAACGATGGGAATTACACTCTTTCATACTTTACTTTGGGAAGTTAAACCTCGTTACCAATTCATGACCTTTGCTTTAATCATTCTTGCGGCTGCACTCAGCTTTGATAAAATTTTTTCGGAAAAAACTGTCTTTAAACCTGAAAAAGGGCGAAGCAAGCTTTTGAAAATAGCTTATCCAATTATGGCTTTGTTATCTTTAGGGCTGATGTTAACATTGATGCAAAAACAACCAAAACAAGCAATTGTCGTGAACGCACAGCAACATTCGGTTAATCACTTTGGTTATAGTAAAGGGAGTATTGACTTAGGTGCAGGAAAAAGTATTTCTCAGTCTTTTGACTTAACAACATCGGCTAATCGTATTGATTTCAATTCTTATGCGAATATGGAAATGAAATTAATTCTTGAGAAAAAAGAAGAAGATATATGGAAAAAAGTGGGTGAAACTCCAATCCTTGCAGAAAATGCTATGACTGTTTTGGAAACAGCTATGCCCGTTGGGCATTATCGTAT
Organism: Lactococcus formosensis; assembly: GCF_018403745.1. Lineage (GTDB taxonomy): Bacteria > Bacillota > Bacilli > Lactobacillales > Streptococcaceae > Lactococcus > Lactococcus formosensis. The sequence goes on from NZ_BOVP01000003.1 coordinate 214,007, forward strand.
GCGAGTAGAAAATATTCAAAAAGTTCCTGTTACGATGGGCTTAATGACGAATACGGAAAATCTAGATTATCCGCATCTGATTGAGTTACCCAACAGTAAACATGCTTCTTTTGGCTTCTCAATTTCACAAAATGAGCCAAAAACAAAATTTCCCTTGGGATTGATTCTCACCTTTGCGGTTATTTATATCTTAGGATATTTTGTCATTTTGACTGTGGTAAAAAACAATGATTAAATTCTTTCTAAAAAAAATTATTCTGCCCTGCTTGGTTGCAGTGGCAGCTTTTGTTATCGTTGATCATAACGCACGATTTTATCATGAACCTTTAGGCCTTATTGAGGAAGTAAAAACTGTTGAAAAGATAACTTTAAGTGATAATTTCAACAATAAAGATACAGAAATACAGCAAAATCTTAAAGTCAGGATGCTCAATACTTCACAAAAAGATCAGGTTTTAAATCTTAAAAATATCTCCAATCAGTCCCAACTCACCGGCCAGCTTTACCGTAAAAATCAAAAAATATTATTACGTGAAAGTGCGGGAACGATGCAGATTGTTGGTCAGAAGCGAGATGCATTGATAATAAGTTTAGGTATTCTTTTCATCGGACTAACCTTGAGTTTTATTCGATGGCGTGCAACACTCTTCCTCACCTTATCCCTTCTACTCAATCTTTTATACTTTGTTTTAGCGATTGCTTTTGATATTCGCTTTACTTCTGTAAATGCGCTCATCACTTTTTCTTGCTTGGCATTGGTTTTTGCGATTAGTTCATTAGGGTTCGTTTTAGGCTTTACGCGGCAAATGTTATTTACTTTGTTGACCACAGTTCTCACTAGTTTTTTGACATTCCTGCTGACTTTTTCTGTTTTAAAACTTACCGGAAATTCAGGGATTCATTTTGAAATGATGAATTATGTAACCCAAAACCCAATCTTATTTTTCTTTGTAGGTGCAATCATTAGTGTCTTAGGTGCAATTATGGATGGTACAGGAGATATTGTTGCTGGTTTATTTGGTCTTTATCGTCAAAATCAGTTTAATAAAATAAAGATGTCTCAAAAAGACTATATTAAGTCCGGTATGGAAATTGGGAAAGAAATTATTGGAACATTGACAAATGTACTCTTTATGATTTTCATGGCGGAAACGATACCCATGACTTTACTTCTTTTAAGAAATGGAAATACGTGGAATTATATCGCAGGCACAGCTCTAAATCTGGGTCTACTACAAACAATTATTTCTGCAATTGGTATTGTACTTGCAGTTCCAATCACAGCTGTAGTGACGAGTTTCGGACTAAGAAAGGAAGCAGTAAATGAATAGTTTAGTTGTTCTCTTCATTGTTTTGACTGTCTTAATTATTTTAGTTTCGGGTGTTGAAGGGATAAGAAACCTCATCGGCCTAGCGCTTAATTTCATTTTGATTTTTGCAATGATAACTCTGCTTTCTTGGGGGATGAATACCTTTATTCTCTTAAGTGTGGTGTCGGTGCTTATTCTGGCAATCGCAATATACATGTCTTCCGACGATAATATGGTAACAAATATTTCCTTTAAAACAAGCCTTATAGTTGTATTTTCTCTTCTTATTTTAGCTGTTTTGGTGCAGTACATTGGGAACCTCCAAGGCTTTGCAATTGAAGATACAGAAGAGCTAGAAGAACTATCGCTAGCAATAGGATTGAATTTCTCTAATATTGCAATTGTTGTCATGGTTATTTCGATGTTGGGTGCAGTTGCAGAAGCGGCCATGGCCTTGGTTGCCAGTTTATCTGAAGTTGTAGAACAAGATGAGCAGATGACATTGCCACAGTTTAAAGAACAGCGCTTTATAATTTCACAGCAAATTCTTGGGACCGCTGTAAATACACTTTTTTTTGGTTTATTAGGATCATCACTAAGCCTTATTCTTTGGTTTATTAGACTTCATTATAGCTTTGCTGAAATAATAAATTCTAAATTACTCATGGCTGATATGGCATCAATGCTTTTAGGAATGCTTGGAATTCTGTTTGCTATTTGGCTCTCTGGATATTTCGTTGAAAAAGAATTTGTGAAAATGTAACTCGAAGTAAAACGATAGCTCAAAAGTTATCGTTTTTTTTGAATTGTTGGTTAATCAATTTGTAACTTTAAAGAAAGTAAAGAAATGATATTGAAAAGAATTAAACTTTTTGATATATTATATGTATGAATAAAAATATATTGGATGGGATTGCAGATCGATTACACATTAAAGGTCTGAACCCTTTACTTTCATTAATGGTCTGGGAGATACTATTATTATTGGTCGTGCTTTTTGCCGTTCTATTAATCGTTTCTGTGAATTAAACAACAATGCATGAGCAGTTGTTGATTCTTTTACGTACTTTTATTAAAAAAATATTCTGAATAAAACACTTATCAATGCTAACTAAGAATATAAAATTATAATTTCCATTATACTAATGTATAAAACCATATTCCTAAGTGAATATGGTTTATTTTTTATATTACTTTTCTAATGCGGCAATCTTTGCTTCAAGAACTTTGATTTCCTTTTCTAATGTCTCTTTTTGATCGGGATTTGAGGCAGCTTGAAGCTCTTTCTTCATTTCTTCTAAAGATTGTTTTTGATAAGTAACGAGCTCTTTTTTCTTATCTGTTATTTTTTCTAAAAGCTTACTTTTATCTTCTTCATTAGGTGGAGTGTATGCTGGAAGTTTTTCATTTTGGAAATGATCAGCTAATAAACTCATTGGTGTAGTTTCTTTATCTTTCATGAGTTTCATTTTCCATGATGAATCATAATGATCTAATAAAAGACCTGCGAAAGCACCAATATCATAAGCTTCCTCTACATTTCCATTAGAAGTACCATAACCTTTGGTCTGTTTTCCTAAGGCTTGGATGGCCTGAGCGATATCCCCATCTGTGCGAAGTTGCTCTGGGAAGTAGGTATATAAGGCAACCATAATTTCCATATATTGTGCGGAACCTTCAGTACGGTCCCAATAATGTGCGTTATCAAAGTCAGTTTTATGTTTTGCCTTATATTCATTATAAGTTGCGATAGCTTGCAAAACTAAGTCCATGTCCTTTGGTTGAGCAACAGCCTTCATCAAGTTTTGAATCAATTGATAACGGATAATACGTGCTTCTGTTTCTTCTAGATGTTGGTCTTTTTCTGAGCCAATCTTGGCGGTATTAGTTTCAGAAAGCTTATTCCATTTTTCCTGTTCAAAGATATGAAAATTTTCATGTAAGACAAAGACCAAGGCATCGTAAGCTCCTAAGTGGGGATAGCGATTAAGAAGTTCCTTGTCTTTGAGTGTAGCATCATTCAGGGAAAAATACATTCCTCCGCCCTTAAGCTCCTTATCATGCACGCTATAGTTTGCATCTACTCCAAATTTTTCAAACTGCTTGCCGTAATAGCCCCAAGTACCGGGAGTCTCTGAACGTTCGACATTCATTTCCTTGGCTTCTTGTTCAGAAAAATCACTGATTTGCCCGTCTGGAGTGATTTTCCACATTTTTTTACTGTCTGTGTCTTCCAACACGACTGGAATATTTGTCACAGCACTCTTCGGCCAAATCTTTTCAGCGACTTGATTATATTTTTTGAGTTGTTGTGCAAAGATAGGGACAAAATCTTGCACTGTTTCAGGTTGATTTTTATTTGGAATAAAATTAAAAGCTGCTTGCTTTTTGTTTTCCTTACTTTGTTTAGAATCTACAGATTTTGATTTGTTTGTATTTCCAGTCGAGCAGCCAATAAGACTTGAACTTAAAATGATGATCCCTATACCTGCAGTTATTTTTACTATTATTTTTACCATGCTTTTTTCCTCTACTTGTTTATCATTTTTATCTATACAATGTTTTATGAGTTTATATAAATCCTCCTCTCTTTTGAAGACCCTTGTCCCTTGATGGAGAACAAAGCATTCAAAAAATAAAATATTAGTTATTCCAGATAAATATCATAAAAGCACTCTAAATATTAGTACGTAAATAAATCTAAAGATTCACTCAAAAAATATTTTGAATAAAAAGGTTAAATTAACGTGTTAATTATAGATAGTTTTCGCTATTAATTAAGTGTTATGAAGTTTTCTTCTTAGCCGTAGCAGCTACGAATTACAAAGGGAATAAAAGAGATGTTTTTATGAGACACTGGACTATTCTGGCATCTGAATGTAATGTAAGTAAAATAAATATCTTTTTAGTGATTCCAAAAACAATAAAGTTATATTGTTTTCTAAGTATTGATGATTGTGAGATAATAGTAATATAATTAAAATAAAATGAGAGTGGAGCACTTATGTACAAAACACCCCATCACTTTTCTAGTTCAGATGCGAGACTAGAGCGCTTAAAAAAATTTGGTAATGTGATAATGACGGCTACAGTGGCTGCAGGATTAGGTACTGCAGTAGGAATTGCTTTACCTGTTAAAAAAGCATCAGCAGATGAAGCAGGCCAAGAAATCATTGCTAAGCAACTTAGTAACTTCGCAATTTCAAATAAAGCTGATGATGCTGTCTTACGCTCAGAAATTGAACGCTCCCTTTTAATTTCAGCATCAGCTGCCATTTATGCAAACACGTCGGAAACAATAATTGATGGGTATATTGATGAGATTGTAGATACGTTATTCTATCAGCTCCGTGAAGCTGGAACACCTGTAGGTGTGAATGACATGTCGGCAGTCGTAAGCATTGATGGGCATAATGTGTCTTTTAACCTTGAAATTTTTGTCTATGATGATACGCAGGCCTTTCTGGAGGATAATCATTTTGTCCTCTTTGATCAAGCACCTGTACAGCAAGACCAGAGTGAGGAGATGAGAAATTTGGCAGGGGCTGTGACCTATAAGGTACAAACTGGAGAACTCCTCTCCACTGTAGAGCCGCAGCAGATACAGACGGTAGCACAAGCTTTTGATACACTAACCATTGTTGCGAGTGATCCAAACGGGAATGACCGTATCAATGCTACAGGTACAGCTGAGCCCTATACGACAGTTACCGTGACTTGGCCAGATGGCACACAGACGCATAATATCCCAGTAAATGCAGAAGGAAATTGGACTGTAGAAAGCCCTACATCTCAAAACACTGGTGAGCTAAGTGCTACTTTTATTGACTTGGCTGGGAATATGAGTTCGCCAGTAATTACTCAGTATGTAGACCTTACACCACCTGTTAAACCTACAGTTTTTGTTTCTAATGTAGACAATGACCGCTTCCCTACAGCCTCAGGCAGCATGTTCGGAGAGTTTCAGACTGGGACGACGATTACGGTTACTTGGCCAGATGGCACGATGACTGCTGGTATCCCGCTTGATGCAGCGGGGAACTGGACTGTTGAGAGCAGTAATCAGCAAGCTTCTGGAAATGTTACTGCCCAAGCGGTTGATTCCGCTGGAAATACAAGTCCAGAGGCAGTTGCCCCTTGGGAAGCTGACTTCTATGCAGAAATTGAATTTGATGCAGAACCGGTAAACCCGAGCAACATCATCTACAAAGGACAGTTTTTCGATGTTACAGGTACAGTCACAGATGTGGAAGATGGGCAAAGTGTTACCCTTACAATAAGTAGTGGTGGAGGAACTTCAAGGGTCTTTAGAACGATTGTCGAGAATGGCAAGTGGAAAGTTTCCGATATTGACTCCACAGACCTTAATCTTGGTTCTCTCGGTATGTCTGTTGCAACAGTTGATCAGGCGGGAAATCAAACAAGCACTGTTTGGGTGACAGCTGTCTTCACTCCTCCAAGTATTGAGATTCTTGATGCTATGACTGTTGTTGAAGGTGAAAGTAGCCAATTCGTTATTAGTTTAGAAACAGCCCTTGCGTATGACGTTGAGATTACCTACCAAACGAAGTCTGGTACAGCCAGTGAAAGCTCAGACTTTATCGGGAAAACAGGAGTGGTTGTTCTTAAGGCTGGTCAAAGTTTTGTTGTTGTTGATGTCGAGACGCTTGATGATACTTTTGACGAGGCAGATGAGGAGCATTATAGTTTGCAGTTGATTTCAGCAAAAGCACATATCGGTAACCAACTTTTAGCACTAACGCTAGGAAAGACAGAGGCCCAAGCAGCAATTAAGGATAACGATAGAGGATTTGTCGTAGACACACGAGCTGTTGTTCACATTAACCCCGTCAGTGCTATCTATGAGAGTCAGATTTTAAATCTTTCAGGCTATGTAGAAGATATCGAAGATGGGCAAGAAATCATTGTAAGACTCTCCTCTGCTCTCGGAGGCGTCAAGGAGTATCGAGTTATCATTGCAAATGGTCAATGGATAATCTCCAATATTGATTATAGTCAGTTTCTAGAGGAGCACACGGTATCAGTGGAAGTCACAGCTGTTGCTACAGATCAGGCAGGAAACACAGCATCAGACGGAGAAGTATTCGCCATATTGCCTTTACCAACGGTTCGTGTGACCGATAACCCAACAGTTAAAGAAGGAGAGCAGGCAGAGTTTATCTTTAGTCTGGATCAAGAACAACCTTATGATGTTTATTTGACATTTACCAGCTTGAGCGGTAGTGCGGGTGTAGATGAGGATTTTGAAAATCTTTCAGGCGGTGTGTGGATTAGAGCGGGGCAAAAACAGGTGACTGTCTACGTGTCTACCAAACAAGATTCGATTGTAGAGCTAGATGAAAACTTTATGGTTGTCATCTTAACGGCGCATCTGGACTTAGACGGAGATGGGACTATTTCAGAAACAGATTTGCCTATCCGTATCCTACCACCAGCCAATGAGATTATCTTAGATGACGATACATTGACAGATACGGAACATATCAACAATGTTAGGATTGAAACTGTTTCAATCGATAATCACTTGACCTTGCTTGAACAAGTGCAAGAAAAAACTGTAATTACGGGACAGGCTATTTTACCAGAAGACACCGCTGAATATACCTTGATAATTAAAATCTATAATCATACTTACGAGGCAACAGTTGCTACAGATGGTTCATGGACCCTAACAGTGCCGACGATCGATTTACTGCAAGATGATGATTTGAAGGTCGAGGCGTTTTTGATCTCTAAGGATAATGTAGGAAATAGTGCTGAAAGTTCACACTACTTAAACTATAAACTAGAGCGTGATATAGAGGCACTAGAGGGTGCTACATTAGATATACTGCATGTCGCTCAGGATGATCGTCTGTCACTCGTTGAACAAGAACAAGGTACTGCTATCATCGAAGGGATATTTAGTCTCCCACCAGATGTTAGAGAAAGTAGTCTTGCAGTTCTTGTTGGAAATACGACTTATCTTGTAAGTTTAGGAGAAGATGGTTCTTGGCAAGTGAATGTACGTATGGAGGACCTTTTGCTAGATTTAGACCGTACGGTAACTGCGATTTTAACTGTAATTGATCAATCAGGAAATAGTAATACACTTGTTAAATCTAGAGTGTACAGTATTGACACAGAACTTTTGTTATCAAAAGAAAAAAATGATGTTGGAGTGGAAAAAATAACTTCACTACCTGTTCTGCAGACGGTGCAAGTTCCTCAGGCTAATGATAAAGTATTTGCTCTTGAAGTAGTTGCTGAAGAAAAGGATAAGGTCAATGAATTACCTGATACAGGAGAAAATCTTGACTGGACACTAACTGCAACTGGAATTTTACTGCTTACTTTAGTAGCTTTCTTGAAGAAGAAACAATCTTTGGCAAAACTTTGAAAGCTAAATATTAATTAATTTTTAAAGGCAGTCTGAGAATATCAGATTGTCTTTTTTGAGGGGGAGAAATCAACAAAGAAATACGATACACTGATAAGAAATGAGGAATAATCTTTTTCAAAAACAATAGAGAGACTGTAAACTAATAATATCAATAATTAACAGCTGTCTTCTCATGGAGTATGTTATAATATAAGCATGACAAATGATGTAAAATTGATCGCTTTAGATCTTGATGGGACACTGCTGAACAGTGCAAAAGAAATTTCTGCTCCAAATATTGAAGCAATCCAAGAAGCACGTCAGAAAGGTGTAGAAGTAGTTTTGACAACTGGGCGTCCTCTTGCAGCAATTCAACCTTTTTTGAAAACATTGAAGATGTTAGATTTTGATGATTTTAGTATTACTTTTAATGGCGGCTTGGTGCAACGTAATACAGGGGAAATTCTTTCAAAAAGAGTACTGAGTTACGATGATGTTCGTCTGATTAAGCAAGAAACTCAGGCTTTAGAAATTCCTTGTGATATTTTGAGTGATGACATTGTCTATGTCACTGAGAGTGCACGACAATCCCAATATGGTTTTATCAACAGTCTTTTAGAATTTCATCCCGTAAAATTTGAAGACCTTGCTCAAGATGCAATTTATAATAAGATAGTTTCTTGCACAGATGCATCTTTTCTAGATTTACAGATTCCTAAGTTTCCCAAAACATTATTTGACCAGTTTGAAATTTTTAAAACACGTGATATTTTGTTAGAATTCATGCCCAAAGGAATAAATAAGGCCTTTGGTTTATCAAAATTGATTGAGCAATTGGACATCACACCTGAAAATGTAATGGCAATGGGCGATGAGGAGAATGATTTAAGCATGATTTCATGGGCTGGTTATGGTGTTGCAATGGGGAATGCTGTACCGACAGTGAAGAAGGAAGCCAATATCATTTCACGCTTTACAAATGATCAACATGCAGTTGCTGAAGTGATTCAAGAGTATGTTTTATAGGAGGAAATATGGGATTATTTGATCGGTTATTTGGTAAGAAAAAGGAAACCGAAGAGGTTCCTGAAGAAGTTGTTGAAGTAAAAGAACAGCCAGAGGTTGAATCAGAAGAAATAACGGACGATGTAGCTGAAGCAGAAGAACAGGTTCAGAACGAGCCAGCTGAAGAAGCTTTAACGGAAACGATACCTGAAATTGTAGCTGAATTTAGGCAAGAAACGTCAGCTAAAGAAGCTGAAGAAAAGAAAGAATTTCAAGAAGAATCTGATATCTTGGAAGAAGAAATTGAGGAGATTGAAGCAGCCGAAGTTGAAGAACTTACTCCAAAGGAAGAAGTTCTAGACGAATCTGAAACTCCAGTAGAGTCAAAAGTTCAAGAGGAAGAAAACTCTAATATTGAAGAGAAATACGACAAGTCCTTAGAAAAAACACGTAAAACTTTTGGACAACGCTTTAATGCTTTTTTAGCTAATTTCCGATCTGTAGATGAAGAATTTTTTGAAGAGCTTGAAGAAACACTAATCATGTCAGACGTCGGTGTTGACTTGGCTCTAGAAGTCACGGAAGAGTTACGAAATGAAGCTAAACTGGCAAATGCAAAATCACAAGAAGCATTACGGCAATTAATTGTTGAAAAAATTGTAGATAAGTTTGATGATGAAAAAGTACCGTCTGAGTTAAATATCCAAGATGAACTCACTGTTTTCCTTTTTGTTGGTGTAAATGGTGTAGGTAAGACAACAACAATTGGTAAACTTGCTCATCGTTATAAAAACGAAGGTAAAAAAGTCCTTCTTGCAGCTGCTGATACTTTCCGTGCTGGTGCGATTGATCAACTTGTGGAGTGGGGCAAACGCTCAGAGGTTCCTGTTGTCACGAAACCAGCAGGTTCAGATCCAGCCAGTGTAGTATTTGATGCTGTCGTAAAAGCAAAAGAAGAAAACTATGATATTCTTTTGATTGATACAGCTGGTCGTCTTCAAAACAAAGATAACTTGATGAAAGAACTGGAAAAAATAGGAAAAATTATCAAGCGTGAGTTGCCTGCTGCACCACATGAAGTGATTCTTGCTTTGGATGCAACAACAGGTCAAAATGCTATTCAACAAGCTAAAGAATTTAGCGCAGTAACACCGATTACGGGGATTGCTTTGACCAAGTTAGATGGTTCTGCAAAAGGGGGAATTGTTTTATCTATCGTTCAGAGCTTGAAAATTCCGGTAAAACTTGTCGGACTGGGCGAAGGGATTAATGATCTTACAGACTTTGATGAAGAATTCTTTGTACGTGGTTTATTTAAGGAGCTCATCTAGTAAAAAAAATGTCTATCTGTAAAAGATGGGCATTTTTTCAATTTTAGGATGAAAATGGTAAAGCCTCGGTTTAGGATAGTTTATCGGGACTTGAAAAAAAACACAATTCACGATAAAATGGAAAGGTCTAATTAGAGAACTGTTTTATATAGAAAGGCTATCATGTCGTATTCAAATTTGAAGTTATTTGCACTTTCATCTAACCAAAAGTTGGCTCATAAAGTTGCAAAAGAAATTGGTATCCAAGTTGGAAAATCACGCGTGCTCACTTATAATGATGGTGAAGTCGAAGTCAAAATCGATGAAAGTATCCGTGGAGAACACGTCTTTATCCTCCAATCAACAAGTGCCCCTGTTAATGAAAACTTAATGGAACTGTTGATTATGATGGATGCCTTAAAACGTGCCAGTGCTGCCTCAATCAATGTGGTAATGCCTTACTATGGTTATGCCCGTCAAGACCGTAAAGCACGTGCACGCGAACCAATCACATCAAAATTGGTCGCAAACATGCTTCAAATTGCTGGTGCAGACCGCTTGATTACCTTTGATTTGCATGCTGCTCAGATTCAAGGTTTCTTCAATATTCCTGTGGATCACCTTATGGGCTCACCATTGATTGCTGATTACTTCCGTCGTCACGGCTTTGCCAATGGCGATGATTTAGTAATCGTTTCTCCTGACCATGGTGGTGTGGGCCGTGCACGCAAGTTAGCGGCTTTCTTGAAAGCACCAATCGCAATCATTGATAAACGTCGTCCACGCGCCAACGTTGCTGAAATTATGAATATTATCGGTGATGTTAAAGGGAAGAAGTGTATCTTGATTGATGATATGATTGATACAGCTGGTACAATTACTTTAGCCGCAAATGCCTTGAAAGAGCTTGGTGCTACTGAAGTTTATGCTTCATGTACACATGCTGTTTTATCAGGTCCAGCTATTGAACGTATCGAAAGTTCAGGAATTAATAAGTTGGTAGTTTTGGATACTATTGAAATACCAGATGAACGTCGCAGTGATAAGATTGTTGAGATTTCAATCGCACCATTGCTTGCCGATGCCATCATCCGTATTCACGAGAAGCGTCCATTGTCACCACTTTTCGAATTACACATCCCTACGGAAAATTAAGAGCAGAGTGACCTTTAGGTCACTTTTTTGAAAAATGGAAATAGAAAAGATAAAAAAACTTTACCGCAACGTGGAAGAAGCAGAGCTTAATCAACGAGAGCGTACTTTAATAGCCATACTTTCAGAGCAGACTACTGACTTTTCGTCTTTACCTCTAGGACGTTTTCGTATCTTGCAATTTGCTGTTGCGGATTTTTCAGAACTTGTAGAAAATATAAAATTTATCTTACCTGATGTAATACGAGAAAATGCTGAAAAACAATTCGTTATTGAAGAATATACTGGGAATAATCTGAGTAAATCAGAGCTTACAGATAGTCTAAAAGTCTTGTCTCAAGATATGGGTGAGAAACTTCAATATTACCTCGGAAGCTTTGTGTCCAACGAAGAGCTCGAGCAAGTCTATCAAGAAGAAACACAGTTTTTTCAGCAAAAAGCCAGCTTTAGTGAGTCTATTCTGGCTCAGGGTCTCATGCATGTCGAAAGTTTATTATTGAATGACGTCAGACAAGAGCTTCTGCAAAGTCCGGAAGATAAGGAACTAGTGCGTGCCCTTTATACTACATATGGTAATCAAGCAGCTGCAGCAAAGCTGCTCTATGTTCATCGGAACACCTTACTCAATAAAGTAAAAAAATATGAACAGAAATATGGCTTACAACTTGTAGGCAGTGATTTAGTTTTAGCATTTAGTCTAATTGGTCATGAATAATTTTCTGCTCCAGATAAAAAGCAGCGATCTGCTTTTTTGATTTTTTTGATATAATAGAATTTGAGATTTGTAAATATAATTTATAAAAAACTTTAAGGAATGAAATATGGAATACAAACACATTGACATTGAAGCCAAGTGGCAAAAATACTGGGCGGACAATAACACTTTCCGTACAGGAACAGACAAAAACAAACCGAAATTTTATGCACTCGACATGTTTCCTTACCCATCAGGAGCAGGTCTTCATGTGGGACACCCTGAAGGTTATACAGCAACAGATATTCTGAGCCGTTATAAACGTGCACAAGGTTATAATGTTCTTCATCCGATGGGTTGGGATGCTTTTGGCTTGCCTGCTGAGCAGTATGCGATTGATACAGGTAACGATCCTGTCGAATTTACAGCGAAAAATATTGCGACTTTTAAACGACAAATCAATAGTCTCGGTTTCAGCTATGACTGGGAGCGTGAAGTCAATACGACTGATCCAGAATTTTATAAATGGACACAGTGGATCTTTACGAAGTTATATGAAAAGGGTTTGGCATATGAAGCAGAAGTAGCTGTTAACTGGGTTGAAGAGCTAGGAACAGCGATTGCGAATGAAGAAGTCCTTCCTGATGGTACTTCGGAGCGCGGAGGCTACCCTGTTGTTCGTAAACCAATGCGTCAATGGATGTTGAAAATTACAGCTTATGCGGAACGTCTACTTAATGATTTGGAAGGACTTGACTGGCCAGAATCAATCAAAGAAATGCAACGTAACTGGATTGGTAAATCAGTTGGTGCAGATGTTAACTTTAAAGTTGAAGGTAGTGACGAAGAATTTACGGTTTTCACTACGCGTCCCGAAACACTTTTTGGCTCAACATTTGCTGTTCTTGCACCAGAGCACCCATTAGTAGAAAAAATTACTACTGCTGAACAAGCTGACGCTGTAGAAGACTATAAACATCAAGCTAGCCTTAAGTCAGATTTGGCTCGTACAGACTTGGCAAAGGATAAGACTGGTGTTTGGACTGGTGCATACGCAATTAATCCAGTCAGTGGCAAGAAAATGCCTATCTGGATTGCTGATTACGTTCTTGCAAGCTACGGACATGGTGCCGTTATGGCTGTTCCTGGACATGATGAACGAGATTGGGAATTTGCTAAGGTCTATGATTTAGAAATCATCCCTGTTTTTGACGGTGGAAATGTGCAAGAAGCCTGCCATACAGAAGGTGGAAAAATTATAAATTCTGATTTCTTGGACGGTATGGAAAAAGAAGAAGCGATTGAAAAAATGGTCGCTTATCTGGAAGAAAAAGGTATCGGTTCCCGTAAAGTGACTTATCGTCTACGTGACTGGCTCTTTAGTCGTCAACGTTATTGGGGCGAGCCAATCCCAATTATTCATTGGGAAGATGGCACAACTACTGCTGTTCCAGAAGAAGAATTGCCATTAGTGTTACCAAAAACTTCCAATATTAAACCTTCAGGTACTGGTGAGTCACCTTTGGCGAATTTAACAGATTGGCTGACTGTGACACGTGAAGATGGTGTAAAAGGCCGTCGTGAAACAAATACAATGCCACAATGGGCCGGGTCGTCATGGTATTACTTACGATATATTGATCCTAAAAACAGCCAAGCCATTGCTGATCCAGAGCTGATTAAAGAATGGCTTCCTGTCGATATTTATGTCGGCGGAGCCGAACATGCGGTTCTTCACCTTCTCTATGCACGATTCTGGCATAAAGTTCTCTTTGACTTGGGTGTTGTTCCAACAAATGAACCCTTCCAAAAACTTTTCAATCAGGGAATGATTTTGGGAACTTCTTACCGTGATAGTCGTGGTGCTTTGGTTGCTACAGATAAGGTTGAAAAACGTGATGGCTCTTATTACAATATTGAGACTGGTGAAGAGCTTGAGCAAGCTCCAGCTAAAATGTCTAAATCATTGAAAAATGTGGTTAATCCCGACGATGTCGTTAAACGCTACGGAGCCGATACTTTACGTGTTTATGAAATGTTCATGGGGCCTTTAGATGCAAGTATTCCTTGGTCAGAAGAAGGGCTGGAAGGTGCACGTAAATTCTTGGATCGTGTGGTTCGTTTGCTCAGCAATAGCATAATCACTGAAGAAAATGATGGTAGCCTAGATAAAGTTTATAATGAAACAGTTAAAAACGTTACCGAGCGCTTGGATCACATGTTGTTTAACACAGCAATTTCTCAATTGATGATCTTTGTAAATGCAGCAAATAAAGCTAAAACATTACCGCTTGAATATGCGAAGGGCTTTGTTCAACTTTTAGCTCCGTTTGCACCTCACCTTGCAGAAGAACTCTGGGTTGACCTCGGTAATGAAGCAGGTATTTCTTATGTAGCATGGCCATCGTTTGATGAAAGCAAACTTGTTGAAAATGAAGTAGAAATTGTCGTTCAAATCAATGGTAAGTTAAAAGCTAAAGTCATGATTGAAAAAGATTTACCAAAAGACCAACTTGAAAAAGTAGCTTTAGAAGCAGTCGAAGTGGAAGGGAATATCGTTAAAGTTATTGCAATTCCAAATAAATTGGTAAATATTGTTGTTAAATAATCTTAAAAGAGCGAGCAAATTTCGCTCTTTTTCTGTTCATTGCAAAACATTAAAGCAAAAAAGCAGGATTTCGTCGTCTTTTTTGCTACAATATGAATAGTTTTTGCTGTCAGAAATGTACAGTAAAAGATTGAGCAATAGAAAGAAGAAACAATGCCTTTTTATACAACAAATGATGGAGTTCAGATCAATTATCATAGCTATGGAGCAACAGAAAATCAAGCAATAGTTTTTATTAACGGCTATTCGGCGAGTGAAGTCACTTGGGCTTTTCAAGTCGATTATTTTGTTGCTGCTGGCTATCGCGTTATCACTTATGATCATCGGAGCCATGGACAAAGTCAAGAAGTAGATTATGGAATGACCTTACATCGTTTGGCGACAGATTTAGAAGAGTTGATGAGCGCTCTGCAACTTGACCGGCCAATATTAGTTGGACACTCCATGGGAGCAGCAACTATTATGGCATATGAAGAACTTTTTACAGACGGAAAGTTAATGGCGATTGTAACAGAGGATCAAGCGCCAACATTTATGAAAGCGCCGGACTGGTTAGATGGACAAACAGGAAAAACTCTTTCCGAATTATCTGATTTTATTAAAGAATTTCCGCGCACAAAATTAACTCATCGTCAATTGACAGATCAAGTGAAACGTGTGCTGGGTAAGGGAATGCTCCCCTTTAATTTTCAAAAGTACCAAGCTTTACTTCAAAATGTGATTACGCAAGATTGGCGTCAGAATCTTACGCGTGAAACGGTTCCACATTTATTTTTTGCAGGTGGTCGTTCTCCCGTTTTCCCACCGGAACATGCTCAGGCAGCAAGAAACCTCCAACATAATACACAATCAGAAGTAAGTATTTTTGAAGATTGTGGTCATATCCTTCACGTAGAGAATATTGAGGCATTCAATCAAAGACTTCTTAATTTTATTCAAAAAGTGCAAGAAAAAAAGAGTTAGAAATAACTCTTTTTATTTCTCTTGTTGAGCCAGAGAAAGTTTACTTTCTTTAGCTTCTAGATATTCAATAAAAATAATTTTAAGCAAGGCTGCAATAGGTACGGCGACAAACATTCCTATTACGCCAAAATAAGCACCACCAATCGAGATAGAGATAATAACGATAATAGGGTTAACATTCAAAGCTCCACTCATTAATTTTGGGCCAATGATATTTCCGTCAATTTGTTGGAGAATGATGAGCATAACAATCGTAACGAGTCCTGCTTCCCATCCCCCAGTGAAAAAAGCGATAATCATTGCGACAATCGAGGCAAAAATTGATCCAAAATAAGGAATCATGTTGCAAATACCAATTAGCAAACCTAAAGCCACTGAGAAGGGATTATGAGCGACTCCTGTTACATGGAGGAGAAGCAGTAAGAGCGTGGATAAAACCCATATGATACATGCATCAATAAATTGTGTGGAAATAAATTTATAGAAGATAATATCTGTCTGACGAAGATAATATTTTATTGCTTGGAGATGCTCCTGCTTAACAGAAATCTTCCCAAAGCGGAAGATAATCTGTAAGATACTTTCTTTATATAACAAAAGGTAGATTGAAATGATAATGCCAACAACAATACGGAAGAGCTGTGAAGCAAGTGTAAAAGTAAAGGTACTCAGAGATTCAATGCCGCTGGTAATGTAGCGTGCGGCGTCCTGTGCACTAAACGCATTGACAAAAGAGCGAATAGATTCTTCGATTTGTAAAAAATTATCTAACTCTTGAAATTGATTACTACTGAGCCATTGATAAATATTTTGGTAAATCGTAGGTAATAAGCGTAGAAACTCGAGTAAGTTACGAACAACAATGGGAAATAGATAGTAGATAACAAAAAAGAGGAGAAGAAAGAAAATTATATAAGTGACCAAAATACTAAATTTTCTGGCATGACGCTGTACAAATTTTACATTTAAACGCCTAAAAAGCAAACTAAGCCTATGGATAGGTTTGTCTAAAAAGTATGCCACGATTGCTCCGAGAAATAGAGGAGAGAGAATTTGTAAAAAGTTGACAATACCTTTTGTAATCGGGGTGATATTTGAAATGACATTAAAAAGTAAGAAGAGTACAACGAAAAAAAGAAGTCCGTTAAGCCAAAGGTTGAAGTTGATTTTTATTTTTCCCATGGGCGAATTGTCCTTTCGGGTAAATTGATATAAAGTAGTTCCTTTTATTGTAATATCATTAGAAAATCCTGTCAATTATTTTAAGAAAAAACACAGAATTTTTCTGTGTGTAGGTTAAAATATTTGAAAAGCATTTAGTGACGACGATAGTCGACAATCTCAATATGTGGGGCAATCTTTTCACCATCGCCCATAATCTCAATCAAGTGATTAGCTGTAACACGGACACGCATATTTTCATCAAAATACATCATACCCCAAGCTTTACAGTAGAAATCACCTAAGGGTGAGCTGATTTTACCATCAAAAACTTTAGGGACTGCTCCTTTATTAACCGCAACAATACGGTAACGTGTAATGCCACAACAGCTACTTAGGAGTGTCTCACTACTTAAAGTATGATCAAAGTCTAAGACAAAGTCAGCAGGTTCATCTTCAATAAGCGCTAATAGACGCTGTGTAATAGTATCGTCAAATGTAATATTCATAAAATTATTGTACTACATAGTTATGAGGACATGCCTTAATTCAGCTTGAAAAAGAGGATATATATAGCGCCCAAATAATCAAACCATGACTAAAAAACACAAAAGACCATGAAGAAATTCGTCAACAGGCTTTTGTTTGTCCGCTTACTTACTCAGAACTACATTTTCAGGCTTTACAAAGCAGCATGAAAGCGATATAATGTTAGATGGAAATTTTTTTCATTATTATATTACTAGTAGGAGACCGATTTTAAATGACTAAGAAAAAAATCGTAGTCATCGGTGGTGGTGTTGCTGGGGTTCATGCAACACGTGAGCTTTCGAAAAAGCTTAAAGCGAATGCTGACATCACTTTGATTGACAAACACAGTTATCATACATCTATGACGCAACTTCATGAAGTTGCAGCAGGACGTGTGCCATTCACAACAGTTCAATATGACTTCCAAAAACTTTTGGGAAAACGTAAAAATGTGAGCCTTGTAACTGATGCTGTTGTCAGTCTTGATAAAGATAACAAGAAGGTTATCACTGAACAAGGAAGCTACGACTATGACTATGTTGTAGTTGCTCTTGGTGGTGAACCTAATGACTTTGGAGTACCTGGTGTTAAAGAACATGGTTTCACTCTTTGGTCACTCGAAGATGCTATGCGTATCAAACGTCAACTTGAAACTGTTGTTCAATATGGTTCAACAGAAGTTGATGATGAAAAACGCCGTGCACTTTTGACTATTTCTGTTGCAGGTTCAGGATTCACAGGTATTGAAATGGCTGGTGAATTGATTGACTGGCGTAAGAAAGTTTCAACAGATTGGAAAATTCCTGAGGAAGAAATCACAATCAACGTTGTTGAAATGATGCCAACAATCTTGAATACGTTAGATCGCAAACAAGCAGACCGTGCACATGCATATCTTGAAAAGAAAAATGTTAATGTGTTGACAAACCACGGTATCGTTGAAGTTGCAGAAGATCACATCAAAGTAAATGTTGGTGGACGAGACGAAGAAAAAGTTTCAAAAGAAATACCAACACACACATTGATTTGGACTACAGGTGTTCAAGGTAACACAGCAGCACAAACTAATCTTAACGAAACAGAACGTGGACACCGCCTCCAAGCTAACGAGTTTATGGAAGCTGTTGGCTTTGAAGATAAAGGTATTTATGTAGCTGGGGATGTATCCGGCTATATCGAACCAGATACAGGCCGTCCAACACCACAAATCGTTGAAGCAGCAGAGCAAACAGCTCACACAGCAGCTTCAAATATCATCGCTGATATTAACGGTGGCAGCAAACATAAACATGAAAGCAAATACCAAGGAACAATGGTTTCTATCGGATCAACTTGGGGTGTTGCTAAGGTCGGAAGCATGCGTTTGACAGGCTTCTGGGCAATGTTGATGAAAAACATCGTTTACTTTATCTACACATTGCAAATTCGTTCAGCACATTATTTCTGGCGTTATGCTTTGGATGAAGTATTCCGTACAAAAGATGACCGTAACTTTATGCGTGGTCACACTTCACGTTTAGGTAACGTACTCTGGGCTGTGCCACTTCGTATCTTCTATGGTCTCGTTTGGTTGACAGAAGCAATGAAGAAAATTGTTGGTGAAGGTCAACTCTTTAACCCTACAACTTGGTTTGGTAAAGGTTCTTGGTTTACAGATGATCTTAAATTCCCATTTGCTTGGTTGCAAGAAGTACCTAAACATGCAGATGCTGCTGCTGGCGCAACAGGTGAAGCTGCAACAAAAGCAGCAGATGCTGCTGCTGGTGCAACAGGCGCTGCTGCCAATGGTGGTGCAGAAGCTGCTCACAAAGCTACAGAATGGGGCCTCTCATACGCTTATGGTACAGATCCAATGCCAGTACTTGAAAAAGTACCACACTGGATGGAACCTATCTTTAAGTTCATGATTCCAAATCGTGATGTTGCATTGTTCATGCAAAAATTCATGTCTATCGTTGAAGTTTTACTTGCTCTTGCTATTATCTTTGGTCTCTTTACATGGATTGCATCAGCTGTAACTGCTGCATTGACAGTAATGTTCGCTCTTTCCGGTATGTTCTTCTGGGTAAACATTTGGTTTATTCCAGTAGCAATTGCCTTAATGAACGGTTCAGGACGTGCATTTGGATTAGATAAATGGGTTCAACCTTGGATTCAAAAAATACTTACTCAAGTATGGTATGGTAAATCTCGTTCAATTTATAAAGGACGTTAATTTTAAAAATAGCTCGTTAGAGCTATTTTTTATTCCTGAAATTGATTCTTGAGCACTTATCCGCTATAATATAGATTGTTCATGCTGTCTGAAAAGATAGACAGCTTATGGAGGATTAAACGTCAAGCAAGTTTAATTACTCTAAAATCAAAGAAACACTAGTGAAGGATATACCAACTACTTTATGACATTAAAAATTTTTTTAGAACTTGTTGAAATTAAAACCAAAATTGCCAGTATATTTCCTTATATTATTGGCTTACTTTTCAGTCTGAGTTATTTTAAAACATTTAACGCTGGCCTATCGTTTCTTTTTTTACTGGCTATGCTTATCTTCGATATGACAGTAACAGCGATTAACAATTACCAAGATTTTCAGAAAGCTAAAGATGAAATTTATCAAAAACAAGAAAATATTATCGGGAAAGCCAATCTACAGCCCCAGTTTGTCAGAAATTTGATAGTTTTCATGGTTGTTGTCAGCCTGGTTTTGGGTTTCCTTTTGGCTTATTTTACGGGCTGGCTCTTTTTGGTGTTGGGAGGCATCGTCTTCTTTATCGGCATTTTTTATACTTATGGTCCGATTCCTCTGTCTCGTATGCCATTGGGTGAAATCTTTTCCGGTGGAACGATGGGCTTTGGGATTTTTGCAATGGTGATTCTCATCAATAGTCCAGAAAATCCTATTTTTAAACTTGATCTCAACTTTGCGGCAAATTCTTTTACACTTTCGGGAGATATAATGGGAGCGGTAGCAATGGTTGTTGCAAGTTTACCGTTAGTCTTTACGATTGCAAATATTATGCTGGCTAACAACTTGCGTGATTTGGATACAGATATTAAAAACCATCGTTATACTTTAGTTTACTATATTGGACGTAAACAAGGTATTCAGCTTTTTCAACTGCTTATGTACAGTGCATATTTCTTCATTATTTTAGGTTTTTTTATTGGAATTTTTGAATGGCCAACATTATTGACTTTTCTTTCTTTTCCAATAATTCAGAAAAACTTAAAACAACATGCAGCAGAAGTTCCTGCGCCTCATAGCTTTGTTTATTCTCTAAAAAATATGGTTTTATTTAATAGCTCTTATGCTTTTTCTCTCCTTTTATCGCTTCTGTGGCAAGCAGTGGCAAAATAATTTAAAAAAGGTAGTTTCCTCTTGGGAACTACCTTTTAAACTGAATGCGAAAGGATATCTTTATTTAATCAACAACGTTATAATCGTATTTGTCTTCCTTAATTTCTTGCACTATACCTAGACCAGAAACCCAAACCAAGTGAACACCGATGAAAACGATGGCGAGTCCGACAGCAAAGTTCAAAAGCCAAGGCTGAATTATCCTCAGTGAGGTCAGTTTCATCCCAGCATAAGCAATGATATTGCCGAGCAAAAGAAACAAATTATATTTATTTTTAAACCAATTACATTTATTTTTCATATATTCCTCCTTCAGACCGTTTATATCCATAAAAAAGTATATCAAGAAAGAGTCCCCAAGCAAGAGCAATTAGATTTTTGTGGATAATATTTTTTGCTTCTTTGTTTATTTTTGTTATCTTTTTTTCACCTTGACTCATGATATACTTTCCTCATAAAAGAAAATGAATATACTTGAAATTCTTAAGTTAAAGCATCATATTCATCTCTTTTCTTTACTTTTGCCCTTCTCCTTCATTACCTTCCAAAGCCTATCTGTGATTACTTTGGCAGAAATAAAACTGCCAATACCACAAAAAGATACCCCTATGGCAATATTTAAAAATAAGCTTTCAAACATAAAAATGCACATTATCATTATGCCTAGAGAAGTAATGATGCTACCAATATAAAATAATATTTTTTGTTTTATCTCGTTATTCATCAGGCTAAAATATATCCATCCAATCGTCCATCGGCACGGTCAAGCCCCCAAGCGATGGCACCACCAATTGACGTTCCTGCAAGTGTAGCAGCAAATCTGATGCTAGCCATAAGTATACCTGTAACTCCTATGCCAACTCTTTTTAAAATTTGACCATTAACGACACGAGTAATTAAAGTACGGTGATTTCGGAGAATAGAATCTAAGGCAGCACGACTTCGAGCAGCAGCACCAATTCCAACAGCAATGAGCCCTACATCGATAACAGTAGCGATAAATCGACGCGAGTTCCACCAATTTCTTCCAAATCTCCGAAGAAGAGGATTATACCCTGTCATACTCAAATACTCATCCACGGCATTTGAAATTCTTTCTTCAGCCTCAGAAGTGAGTGTAGATGGTACATTTTCATCAACTTTCATATCATTAGCCTGTACGACTCCAACAACAGGCGGGCCAATAGCTGCAAAAAAAACTAAGCTTGCTACAAATACCATGATAAATTTTTTCCTTTCAATTCTATACTAGAGTTTTTCTAGCAGATTTTAGTTGTAACTGTCTTTAAAAAATTAAACTTATTTACCTCCATAAAAAAGGTATAGCAAGAAACAGCTCCCATAAAAAATCAATTAGATTTTTACGTATAATTGTTTTTCTCTCTTCTTTACTTAATTTTTTCTCTTTTTTCATATTCATTCTTTCTCATCAATAGAACAAACGGAAATTTCCCATTGTATAAATGGCTACTCCTGCTGTAACTCCAATTACTGCACCAAGCCAAAGGTTCCAAGTAGCAACTGTCGCAATTTTAGCTCCTAGAACAGAGTATGAATACACCCAGCTTCCTCGGGCTAAGGCTGCAATTTGTGCTGGTCCAAGTCCTACTTTTCTAAGAGCATCAGACATTCCTCTAGAACGAATTGCAAGACCTTGTAAATTACGAGCGAGTGTTCGTATATTGAACGCTCGAGGTTCTAGAAGAGGATTTTTTTCAACTTGTGCTAACATTTCTTTTTCCATACTTGATAAAAATTGTATGTCTTCTTTGCTTAATTCCGTTGGAATTTCTGATAAATTATTCAAATTTTTTTGAATGTTCTTTGTGTCATTAGCCTGCACCACCCCAACGACAGGTGACCCAACAGCTGTAAACAAAAGCAAACTTGCAATAAATGCCATGATAATTTTTTTCACTTTTTTGTTCATAAAGTTTTCCTTTCAATTCGATTCTAGAATTTTTCTAGTGGCTTATAGTTGCAACTGCCCTTAAAAACTTACTCTCCTTTCTAGAAAAGGCTTTCATATGTTTATAAAAAAGGGTATCAGTAAAAACTTAAATGAAACTTGTGGAGTTGCAATATTCGGTCTATTTAATGTGCCGAATTTGGCACACTTGACTAGAAAAACAAAAATTGCTTTGAAATCTTTTTGTGAAGATACTAAATCAGTAAAAAAACCAAAAGTCATCCTAACTTTCGGTTATACTAGGTCTTTGAATTAAGACAATGCGAATTTATTTTTTAGCTGCTGCAAGTTCACGCTCAAGAGCTAATCTTTGAACTTTCATTGTGGCTGTACGAGGTATCGCATCATAGTCCATAAGGAGCGGTTCATTTAGGAAAGGCATATCAATGATGGAAGACCACCAAGCTGTCCAGTCCATCTCCTTACCTTCAGCAAGCGCCAAAATAGGTTGGGGATGACCAGCAGCATCACGGATAATAATTACTTCGTCAAGGAAGTCATGTTGGTCGAGGAGGAGATCCTCAATGGCTAAGTTTGACTCCACCTTATCGATGAGGTCAACTTGACGATCATAGAGGAAGAGTATACCGTCTTCATCCATAATTCCCCAGTCACCTGTATCCCACCAGTCGCCATAAACTTCTTCAGCAAAACGATCGTCTTCTTTATAATAAGTGAGTGCACGTCCTTTAGAGAGAAAATGAATATGACCAGGTGTACCTGCAGGGACAACATTTCCGTCAGCATCAGTTACACGCGCTTGGGAGAGACCGGGCATACCGATTCCCATTTCGCGTGCATTTGTAGCAGGTAAAGTGCTCAGACGATGTTTTTTCCAGATCATTGGTCCACATTCGGACTGACCGTAGATTTGTAAGAAAACAGGGTTTTCCTCTTTAGAAGCAGCAAGGAAAGTATGCATCGTATCTTTGTTAATCGCATCAAAAGTTGAGTGGAGATAACGAATAGAAGCAAAGGCAGCGGGTGTTTCTTTCACGACATTTGCCAAACGGACAAAATGGTTTGGATGTGTTTCAAAAGCTGTAGGACGGTATTTCTCAAACATGCTGAGAACTGTATCTTTTTCTAAATTGGAAAGTGGCATAAGGTTGAAACCAAAAGTCATGGCTGATGATATACCAATGTTAAAGCGGGAATGAACAGGTGAAATATGGAAGGCTAGCAGAGAAGATTTGTCTGGCATCCAATCCATAACGGTACGTTGTAAGACCCAACGCCATCCCATAGAATTAGCAGAGTGCGCAATCAGTTTCGGAACCCCAGTAGTACCTGATGTATGTGTGAGATAAGCAATCTCATCAGTATCTAATTGTTGATTGATAACCTCAGGACTATTGCTAATTAAAGCAAAGTCAGAAACGAAAAGTTTACGGTCTTCTTTAACGTTTGTCAACTCATGAACGACAGGAGCTGTGTCTTCATCAAAAATTAGCCAAGGATTTTCAAGACGTGCGGCTAAGGTATCGATTACCGGTGTAGAAAAGTGATGGGAAATCATTGCAGGCACAGCACCCAGATAGGACACAGCAACGGCAAGAAGATAAGTGTCAAAAGCACTTGATTTAAAAATAATGACCTTGTCTTCTTTTTTTATTCCCAAGGCTGACAAATTATAAGCTTTTTGCAAGACTGCTTCGTGAACGCTTTGATAATTTGTTTCAAGCTCTAATTCCGGGAAAGCGTTTAACTTTTTATCGAAAATAAAACGACTTTTGGGGAACTTTTCAGCAGATTCTTTGAAATTTACATAAAGATTCAGAGGTTTGTGATTGAATTTCATTGAAATCTCTCTTTCTATTTTTCTAAAGTTTATTATATCACAAACTATCGGCGAGAATTGAGAAAAAAATGTCCTTTTTGCATTTTTAATCATTAAAGAATAGTCTGAAAAGTCCACGTAAAATGGGAAAATTAGCAAACTTATCTTTTTGCTACAGCCCCAGTTTTATATAGATATGAAAGCGTATTAGTGTTATAATGATTTTAAGAATAAATTGTTTCGTTGGAATATAAAAAATTCGAACGAAAAGCTTTGCTGAGCAAAGTTGCGGAGGAAATATGGAAAATTTACGTTACAAAAGTGTATTTGACATTATTGGTCCTGTAATGGTTGGTCCCAGTAGTTCTCACACTGCCGGTGCTGCCCGTATAGGTAAGATTATTCGTTCAATTTTTGGAGAATTACCCGAGAAGGTGGAGATTCATTTGTACGAAAGCTTTGCTAAAACTTACCGTGGACATGGAACAGATGTCGCTTTGGTTGCTGGTGTTTTAGGAATGGATCCAGATGATCCTCGCTTACGTGATGCACCACGTATTGCTCACGAAGAAGGTATGGAAGTGACCTATGTTCCACATCCAGAAGATAAGGCAGATCACCCTAATACAGCACGTTTGATTTTGAAAAAGGGCGACCGTGACATGAGCGTCACAGGGATTTCTATTGGCGGCGGATTGATTCAAGTGACCGAACTCAATGGTTTCGACATTTCTATCTCAGCAGGGATGCCAACCTTTGTAATTGTCCATCAAGATGCACCAGGTATCTTGGCGCGTCTTGGAGCTATTTTTGAAAAGCATGATATTAACGTGGCACAAATGAATTTGACGCGTGAAGCTAAAGGTGAAAAAGCAATCATGATTATGGAAGTAGACAGTTTCGATGTCGAAGAAGCTTTTGAGGAAATGAAACACATTCCGAAACTTTCTGCTGTAAATTTCTTTAAATAAGGGGTAATTATGTTTTCAAATGTACAAGAACTGCTTGAAGATGCAAAAGCATATCCATCAATTGCTGAATTGATGATTGCAGAAGAAATAGAACAAACAGGAGCAAGTCGTGAACAAATCATTGAGATGATGGAGCACAACTTAGCAACGATGATGTCATCGATTGAGGAAGGACTACTTGGCAATAAGTCAACAACAGGTCTTACAGGTGGTGATGCCAAGAAAATGGATGAATACATTAAATCAGGAAAAGCGATATCAGGTGATGTTATTTTAGGTGCAGCGCGTGATGGCGTAGCTGTAAACGAAGTGAATGCTCAGATGGGACTCATCTGTGCGACACCGACAGCTGGGTCAGCTGGATGTCTACCTGGTGTGCTCTCTGCAGCAACGAAAAAGCTAGGTCTTACGCACGAGCAACAAGTAGAATTTATCTTTACAGCTGGTGCTTTTGGTTTAGCAATTGCTAACAATGCAACAATTGCTGGTGCCGAAGGAGGATGTCAAGCAGAGGTGGGTTCGGCATCGGCCATGTCCGCAGCAGCTTTGGTCATCATGGCCGGAGGTACAGGAGAGCAAGCTGGAATGGCTTTAGCCTTGACGCTCCAAAATATGTTGGGCTTGATTTGCGATCCAGTTGCAGGATTAGTAGAAATCCCTTGTGTTCACCGTAACGCTATGGGGGCTTCTCAAGCGATGATTTCTGCCGATATGGCTTTAGCTGGTGTAAAAACAGTTATACCAGTAGATGAAGTTATTACATGTATGTACAATGTAGGGCGCTCCTTACCTTCTGCTCATCGTGAAACTGGCGAAGGTGGACTTGCTGCTACACCAACAGGACGTGAAATTATGGAACGTATCTTTGGTGATGAAAAATAATAATATTGAAAATAAAAGACCCTTTTTGAAAGTCTATACTTGCCTTAAAGGGTTTTTTTATTTATAATACAGAGTTGTGACTTGACATTTATAGTTTACAGTTGTAAACTATAGTTGTAGTAAAAATAAAGTAAGGAGCGCCAATGAACGAAACAGAATTTAATATATCAAATGCAGAATTGATTGTTATGCGTGTTATATGGTCGCTCGGCGAAGCACGAGTTGATGAGATTTCTTGTCAAATTTCGCCCGATTTGGATTGGTCTCTAGCAACAGTTAAAACTTTGCTGGGGCGCCTCGTGAAAAAGGGAATGCTAAGTACTGAAAAAGAAGGTCGTAAGTTTGTTTATCGCCCTTTAATGGCAGAATGTACAGCTATTCAAATGATGGGACAGTCTTTACTTGAAAAAGTTTGTGAAACAAAACAAGTGAAGCTCTTAGCCGATATGATCGCCTTGTCAAACTTGACTTCAGAAGATGTAGCAAGTTTGCAAGAAGCGTTAAAAAATAAAGAAACAATTCAAGAAACAACTTGTACTTGTTTAGAAAATTTTAATTCTTGCAGCTGCCAACACGTCAGCTAATAGGGAGGAGAAAGAATGGAAAAAGAAAAATTCGTAATCAAAGGTATGACTTGTGATCACTGTGCAATGCATGTGACTTCAGCTCTTGAAGGTCTTGCTGGAGTAAAATCAGCAAAAGTCTCTTTAAAAAAGAATGAAGCACTTGTGAAATTCGATGCAGAGACAACGGCAGTAGAAGATTTAGCAATGGCTGTTAAAGAAGCCGGCTACGAATTAGTAAAATAAGTATGCTGTCCTTAGGGGCAGTTTTCTATGGGATGTATTGTTTACATTTGTAAATTTAATGAAGGAGTAGAAAATGAGAAGTCAAAACTTTGTCATCACGGGTATGACCTGTGCAAACTGTGTGAATACCGTATCCAAAGCATTGAATAACTCGAATAAAATCCAAGAAGCAACAGTCAACTTGGCAACCGAAAAAGCAAAAGTCATTTTTGATGATAACATTAGTGATCAAGACGTGATCAATATAGTAGAAAAGGCAGGCTATGGTGCTATTGTAAATGATAAAGCACATCAAGAAAAAATTGCAGCCCAAGCACAAAGAAGGAACCGTAATTTACGTTTGTCATTGATCGTGTCAGTAATTTTGACACTACCTTTAGTGCTTGCCATGTTTGAGAGTTTGTTGGGTACACATTATTTGATGTTTCTACACAATCCTGTTTTACAACTTATTCTCGCAACGCCTGTTCAGTTTATTATCGGTTGGCGCTTTTATGTTGGCGCTTATCATGCATTGAAAAATGGAAATGCAAATATGGATGTTCTAGTAGCACTGGGAACTAGCGTTGCTTATTTTTC
Source organism: Lactococcus formosensis (assembly GCF_018403745.1). Taxonomy (GTDB): domain Bacteria; phylum Bacillota; class Bacilli; order Lactobacillales; family Streptococcaceae; genus Lactococcus; species Lactococcus formosensis. The sequence goes on from NZ_BOVP01000003.1 coordinate 241,472, forward strand.
AAGTTTAATTTTAGCGGTATTTTTAGGTCAAGTGAATGCTTTGAATTTTGAATCAGCTATGGTAATTATTACCTTGGTTGTTTTAGGAAAAGTACTAGAGCACAATGCCAAGGAAAAAACAACTCAAGCAATCACAAGTTTGATGAGCAGCAGAGTTAAAGTGGTGCATACAGAAAAAGGTGATCGCCCGCTTGAAGAAGTCCAAATCGGAGATGTTATTCAAATATACCCTGGCGAGAAAGTACCTTTGGATGCGATGATTCTTAAGGGCAAAGCCTCTTTTGACGAAAGTCATTTGACTGGCGAATCTCTACCTGTAGTTAAGGGGGATGATGATACGCTATTTGAAGGGGCTGTAAATTTAGACGGATCGATTAGAGCTGTTGTTGTTCGAGATGTTAATGATTCAACCATATCTAGGATGGTTGAAATGATGGAAGAAGCGCAAGCTTCAAAACCTGATATTCAAAAATTCGCGGATAAAATATCAAATGTCTTTGTTCCGATTGTTTTGATCATTTCACTTGTAACTTTTGTTGCAACGTGGGTCTTTACAGGGACATTATTGACTGCCATTATGCATGCTGTGGCAACATTAGTTATTGCTTGCCCATGTGCGCTTGGTTTAGCGACACCAACCGCAATTATTTCAGGAACAGGGCTTGCTGCTAAGAATGGCTTGCTGTTGAAAAATGCCAATGCTTTAGAGTTGACGAATAGCGTAAAAACTGTGTTCTTTGATAAGACTGGTACGATTACGACAGGAGAATTTGAGTTGTCTCAGTTTGATGGGAGTGATGAAGCATTTAAAATTTTGGCAAGTTTAGAAAGTCACTCGCACCATCCGTTAGCTCAAGCTGTAAAAACTGAGGGAATCTACAGCGTAGAAAATCTTAAAGAAATTGCTGGTCGTGGACTTGCGGGAGAAATAAATGGCCGTCAGTATTATGCAGGAAATGCAAAACTTATGGAAGAGCACGGGTACAGTGTCACATCAAGCACAGATACTGTTATTTATCTTGCAGATGATGTAAGCCATATAGCTACAGCAACTTTTAAATCTTCTATTAAGCAAGAAAGTGTGGAGACCGTAGCTGAATTGAAAAAAGCTGGCATTAAAACCGTTATGTTAACAGGAGACAATGAAGACTCTGCTAAAAAAATCCAAGAAATTGTCAATTTGGATGAAGTTAAGAGTAATCTTTCGCCAGAAGATAAGGCTAACATCGTTCAAGAAACACCCTATTCCATTATGGTAGGCGATGGAATCAACGATGCTATTGCATTAGCAAGTAGTACTGTTGGTGTTGCCATGGCTACAGGATCAGATATTGCGATGGAAGCAGGTGATGTGACGATTATGGGTGGAAAAATCCATAAATTACTCGACTTGTTTAAAATCTCACAGAAAACCTTAAGAAAAATCAAGCAAAATTATTTTTGGGCTTTCATCTACAACATTATTGGTATTCCATTGGCTGCATTTGGTTTCTTGAATCCGATGATTGCCGCTGCCGCAATGAGTTTGTCTAGTGTTTCTGTAATTTTGAATTCCTTACTTTTGACGAAGACAAAAATTTGAAGTAGACTAAAAATAAAAGAAAAAAATTCACTTTTATTCGTGAATTTTTTTAGTATTAAACGTATAATAGGAAAAGATGAATTTAGAAGCAAAACTCAAGGAAATATTTGGCTATGAAAGTTTCCGTCAAGGTCAAAAACAAATCATAGAGCAAGTTCTACAGGGAAAAGATACTCTGGGGATATTGCCGACTGGTGCAGGAAAATCCATTTGCTATCAATTACCTGCCCTTTTACAAGAAGGGGTCACTCTTGTGGTCTCACCTTTAATTTCCCTGATGAAGGATCAGGTGGATCAGCTAAATATTGCAAATATACCAGCTACTTTTATTAATTCGACAGTAGATGAGCAAGAAGCTTATTTCCGAATGCAACAGATCGAAAATGGCGAGGTGAAAATCTTATTTGTCGCACCTGAGCGTTTTGAACTAGAATTTTTTAACTATTTTTTGCAACACCTTCCTATTGATTTAGTTGCAATTGATGAAGCACACTGTATCTCCCAATGGGGACATGATTTTAGACCTTCCTATGTTACTTTTGCCAAGCGTTTGGCTGATTTGCCTACTACGCCAACGCTCTTAGCACTAACAGCTACAGCTACACCCCGAGTATCTGCAGATATTCAAGATTTATTGCACATAGCTACAGATAATACTGTTAAAACAGGTTTTTTACGCGAAAACTTAAGGTTTGAAGTAGTTAAAGGAAAAGATAAACGTGACTTTTTAAAGTCCTACTTAAAAGAACATACTGACGAATCAGGCATTATCTATGCTAACACACGTAAAGAAGTAGAAGAAGTTACGGAATGGTTAAACCGAAATAATTTTCCTGCTAAACGTTATCATGCCGGTTTATCTGAGGGAGAGCGCCAAAAAAACCAAGAAGATTTTCTTTATGATGAAGTTCCTATTATGGTGGCAACCAATGCTTTTGGAATGGGAATAAATAAGAGCAATGTTCGCTTTGTGATTCATTATGGGATGCCCGCCACTATTGAAGCCTACTATCAAGAAGCAGGTCGTGCAGGACGAGATGGACTTGATTCGGATGCTATCTTATTATTTTCGCCCAATGATGTTCGTCTCAGAAACTTCTTGATCGAGCAAGGCGAAGGGAGTGAGCAACATAAGGAGCAAGAATACGAAAAACTAAGGCAGATGCAAGCTTATACAAGCTCCGAAACTTGTCTGCAAGGCTATATTTTGCAGTACTTTGGAGATGCTGGGGAAGACTGCCGTAAATGCTCGAACTGTTTAGATGACCGGGAACGTACAGATGTTACGCTTGATGCTCAAAAAGTTATGTCCTGTGTTATTCGGATGGAACAACGTTTCGGGAAAACAGCAGTCGCACAAGTTTTAGTAGGCTCTAAAAATAAAAATTTAGCACGTTGGAATTTTGAAAAACTCTCAACTTTTGGCATAATGAAGGGATATTCGCAAAAAGCAGTTGGAGAACTGATTGACTTTTTAGCGGGTGAAGGTTATCTAACTGTTTCTGCGGGTAAGTTTCCCTTGCTTGGAGTTTCTGAGCGTGGGATAGCTGTTCTACAAGGAAGAGAAAAGGTTTGGCGACGTGCACCTTTAAGTGCTGATAAACAAAACATTTCACATAGTGTGGCGTTTAATTTGGAGTTATTTGAAGAATTACGGACATTACGACTTGATATTGCCAAGTCAGAAGGTGTTCCTCCTTTCATGATATTTTCCGATGCTTCATTGAAAGATATGACAAGAGTTATGCCTTTAGACGAAGAGAGATTTTTAGAAGTTTCTGGTGTAGGTCAAGTCAAGTTGAAAAAGTATGGACAGGTGTTCCTAAAGGCTCTCAATGCCTATAATAAAGAATGAAATAAAAGTAGAGAAGCATTGGATATTCTCTATTTTTATTTATGCCTTGACAAATGTAAGCGTTTAATTTAAAATATAAACAACTAGTATATACTAGATTGTATATAAAATAAAAAGGAGTATTTATGTGGGGAATCATTGCAACGTGGCGAATGGCTCATGATGGAGTCTGCAAAGCTGAAGAGCTTTTGAAAAAAGGAGGGGACGCCGGAGAAGCATTAGAACAAGCGATAAAAGCGGTTGAAGATTATCCTTATTATAAATCCGTCGGGTATGGGGGACTACCAAATGAAGCAGGAATTTTAGAGATGGACGCTGCTTATATGGATGGAGACAGCTTTAAAATTGGTGCAGTCGCAGGCATAACTGATATTGCTAATCCCATAGCAGTAGCAAAAGCCTTATCTGAGGAAAAATTCAATAGTATGCGCGTTGGTCCAGGCGCAAGACAATATGCTATTGAAGCAGGCTTTGAGGAGAAAAAAATGTTAACAGAACGCGCCAAAAAAATATGGGAGAGACGTTTAGAAGATATGAAACGGACAGGTCTTTCGGCTTATGATGGACATGATACGGTGGGAATGGTTGCGTTAGACAGTAGTAGGAAAATGGTTGCAGGAACTTCAAGTTCTGGTCTCTTCATGAAAAAATCTGGCAGGGTTGGTGATTCTCCACTCTCAGGTTCCGGCTTTTATGTGGATAGTCAGGTTGGAGGAGCCACAGCAACAGGACTTGGTGAAGATTTGATGAAAGGAATTTTATCCTATGAAATCGTTCGGCTCATGTCTGAGGGCTATACACCACAAGAAGCTTGTGATCAGGCGGTATATTCTTTTGAAGATAAATTGAAAGAAAGATACGGTAAAGCAGGAGCTTTTTCACTTGTTGCACTGGATAAAGAAGGCAACTGGGGCGTTGCGACTAATGTAGAATTTACTTTTAGCGTAGCTACTCACAAACAGGATCCAAAAATCTTTATCGCATATCCAGAAGTAAATCATAAAACAAAAATCGAACCCATTAGCCAAGAATGGTTAGATGCTTATGAAGCAAGAATTAAAGCACCTATTGAATAGATAGAAGGAGAAATTGATGTTTTCAAAGCTTGAAAAAATTATGTTGCCCCTGGCTGAAAAAATAGGACGTAACAAGTATCTTATTGCAATAAGAAATGGTTTTCTCGTTTCAACACCACTATTGATTGCGGGATCTTTCTTTTTACTTTTAGCAAATTTCCCTATTCCTCAATGGATTAATTTTTTGGAAACGACGGTCATTAACAGTAAAACAGGGACGACCTTAGCTGAAATGATTACCAAACCTGCTGATGCGACCTTTACGATTATGGCTGTATTTGCAGTTGTGGGGATAGGATATTCTTTTGCAAAAGAAATTAAGGCCAATCCTATTTTTGGAGCGGCAGTTACCTTAATGTCGTGGTTTCTTTTGATGCCATACTCTGTCACCGGAGAAGTGACAGTTGAGGGAATGGCAAATCCTGTATCAGCTACCTTAACAGCTCTCCCGCTTTCTTGGGTTGGTGCAAAAGGGATTTTTATCGGGATTATCTGCGCATTTGTTTCTGTCAATCTTTATCAATTTGCTGTCAACAAAAAATGGGTAATCAAAATGCCAGAAGGTGTACCACCAATGGTTGAAGATTCCTTCGCTGCTTTGATTCCAGGTGCTTTTGTCATGCTAATATTTTTTGCACTGAACTTGGTATTGAATGTTTTTGGTACAAATGCTTTTGACCTAGTCTTTAACTTTTTACAAATCCCACTGCTTCATCTCGGAGATACAGTATGGGCAATGATTATTGCTTATATCTTTCTTCATGTTTTCTGGTTTTTCGGCGTCAACGGAAGTTCAGTCGTGGGTGCGGTATTTAATCCAATCCTTTTGACCCTCTCTCTCGAAAATGTAGAGTACTTTAAAAATGGTACCGGAGCACCTCATATTGTAAATGCTCAATTTCAAGACTTATTTGCAACCTTTGGAGGTGCTGGATCAACACTTTCTTTATTAATTGCAATGTTAATTGTTTGCCGTTCAAAACGAATTAAGGAGTTAGGTAAGCTTGCTTTGGTTCCAGGCATATTTGGGATAAATGAGCCGATTATTTTTGGTCTTCCTATTGTACTTAATCCTCTCATTTTTATTCCTTTTGTCTTAGTACCAACCTTTAATATTATTGTTTCTTATATTATGATGAACCTTCATCTTGTGCCTATCACCAACGGTGTTTTGATTCCGTGGACTACGCCCATTATTATTTCAGGTTTCTTAGCAACAAACTGGGCCGGTGCGCTTTTACAGCTCGTTTTGCTTATTATAGGTGTATTCATCTACATTCCGTTTATCAAAATTATGGATGTACAATACATGAATGAAGAGCGCCAAGCTGCTGACGCAGAATTAGAAGCTATTACAGAAGAAATGTTGAGTTTTGATAACCTATAGGAGGAAAAAATGAGACTTGTAATGATTTTGAATCAAATTCAAGCAGGAATGGGAACAAAGGATGATGTACACGTTCCGCTAACTGCTACAAAAGAAGTGATTGGACCAGGAGTGACTTTGAAGCCATTGCTTGCTGAGCATGAACAAAATTTGTTAGTTACGATTTACATGGGAGAACAAACCTACAGAGAAGCACCAGATGTTGTTCAAAGAAAGATAAAAGGAATGTTACAACGGCTTAATATTGAGGGGGTGGTTTGTGGCCCTTCCTTTAATTACCCTGAGTTTTCTAAAATGTCATTGGAGCTTGCACAAGATATACAAGAAAATACATCTCTCAAAGTAGTCTGTGCCATGTCAGAAGAGAATGGGGCTTTAATTTCGGATTACAAAGAAGCGATTGATATTGTAAAAATGCCTAAAAAGGGTGGCGTCGGGCTTAATGAATCTTATAAGGCAATTTGTAAAGTGCTACAGGCAAAAGAAAACAATAAGTCACGTGAAGCATATAAACAGTTCGTTTTTTAAACAGGAAAGCATCCTAGAGAGGTAAAAAATGTATAGGACAGAAATTGAACAAAATTGGGGGAAGTATGTTGCTCTTTTAAAAGAAGCAATCGCAATTCCCAGTGTCAAAGGGAAAGCGGAAACTGGAGCTCCGTTTGGAGTTGAAGCACGTCAAGTTTTAGATTATGTAACGGGAAGAGCCAAAGACTATGGTTTAAAAACTCGAATTATTAATGATGCAATGGGCTATGCTCAATTAGGGGAAGGTGAGGATTATATTGGAATAGTTGGACATCTTGATGTGGTCGCTGCGGATGGCCCAGGCTGGTTATCGTCTCCCTTTAAGCTAGATAAGCGTGAAGGCTATTTCTATGGGCGGGGTGTTTTAGACAATAAGGGACCAATTCTGTCCTGTCTATTTGCTTTGAAGTTATTAAAGGAAAGAAATTTTAATCCTCGTATCCCGGTTCGCATTATTTTTGGGACTGATGAAGAAAGCGGATCAGCGGATGTGCCTCTTTATTTGTCAGAAGAAAAGGCACCAATTTTTGGTTTTACACCGGATTGCAAATTTCCGGTAGTTTATGGGGAGCGAGGTGTTGTTGTCCTTGAGTTGACGACAAGATTTGCTCACGGTGTTTTGGATTCATTGGGGGATTTTCATGGTGCAATGGCTAAAGACTTTGTTCCTGATGATATCCAGCTTTCTGGTGGAAATCAAAACTACAGTGCTAAGGGATTGCGGACACCAAGCAACGCGCCAGAATTAGGGAAAAATGCAATTACAGCATTGGCAGGCTTACTTCAAAATAATTTAGAAAATAAGGAGCTGAGGCAATATTTCTCATGGCTCACTCATAGTTTTCACGAAAAACATTTTGGTCAAGGAGTAGGTATTGACTTTTCAGATCAAGAGAGTGGCCGTTTAATACTTACGCCATACAAAATCAAAAGAGAAAACAATCTTATTCATCTGTCACTTAGCATTCGTTATCCGGTAACTGTGACAGAGGAGCAGGTTATGAATGGCCTAAGCGAGAATCTTTACGAAGGTACAAGCATTAAAATTACTCGCAGTCTGCCAGGAACCTATGTTGATAAGACGAAGCAAGAAATACAAGATTTATCGAGTATTTATGAAGAAGTGACAGGATTAAACGGTCAACCTGTCACAACTACAGGAGCAACTTATGCGCGGTCAATGCCTAATATTGTAGCTTTTGGCCCGTCTTTTCCGGGGGAAAAAGGCATTGCCCATAAGGAAAATGAATATATAAAGATTGAACATTTAAAACAAATGATAGAAATTTACATGAAAAGTATTGAAAGGCTCTGCCAATAAGAAACTTTTAAAAAGAAGATAAGCGTGATAAAATAAAGGTAATGAATACTGAACGAAAAGAAAGCAAAGCAAAGTTTTTAGTTGTTTCTCAAGAAATAGAAAAAAGAATTGAGCAGGGCACTTATGTGTCTGCTCAAAAACTTCCTTCTGAATATGATTTGGCGTTGGAATTTGGCGTGAGTCGCTTAACCGTACGTAAAGCCATGGAAGATTTGATGACTAAGCAAATTGTAATTAAGAAAAAAGGAAAAGGCGCCTATGTGATTGAGCAACCCAAGATCCAAAGTGGAGGCATGGGTTTAAAGTCCTTTACCGAAGCAGCAGAAGCTATGGGTAAAGTTGGGCAAACACGTTTACTAAATTTTAAAAAATTAAAGGAAGTGCCAGAAGAAGTTGTAAAAGCACTGAATAACACAGCAGATCTGGTGGAATTACAACGACTGCGTTTACTTGATAATGAGCCCATGACTTTAGAAAAACTCTATTTTGCAGAACAATTAATCACAGGAGCAACGGAGAAAGAATTGACTGGATCCTTGTTTTCCATGATTGAGGAAAGAATAGAAATTGGCTATTCACACCAAGAAATTGAAGCGATTCTGGCTACAGAGGAACTTGCTCAGTTACTGGAAGTGAAAGTGAACAGTCCAGTTTTCCGCGTACACTCCACGGCTTTTGCTTTAGACGCTCGACCTATCTTATACGATATTTCTTATTATCGTGCGGATAAATATTCTTTCAAGAATACTTTGATTCGCCAGCATTAAAGTTAAATAGAAAAAAACAGCATTTAAAGCTGTTTTTTTCTATTTAAGAAATCATAGAGAGCAAAGAGAGCGATTCCACCTATAAAACATGCTATCCCTGCTTTTAAGCCTTGAGGGAAGAAAGTAAGTTCGATAACATGTTCACCTTTAGGGGCAGTAACTTTCATGAAACCTTCTTGTGCTTTGTCTAAGGTTACGGAATGTCCATCCAATTTGGCTGACCAACCTTTATCATAAGGTAATGTGAGGAAAAGATCACCAGAGGTATTGGTATTATAAGTCAAACGAAGTCCGTTTTTTACTTGTTCGGTTTTCACCTGTGTTTGCTTTAGGGTATCCATAGCCGCTTGGTATTTGGTGTTGTCCAAAGCCCAAAATCTTGTTATGCCAAAGGAAACTTGTGAGTTTTCTGGGAAGGAAACACTCACTGTTAGTTTTGTTTCCTTTTCAGAAGTTCCCAAATTATAAAAATTACCAACATCTTTACTATTGACATTATAAGAATGAAGAACTTTTTTTCCTGAATGAATCGTAATCGTAGTCATTTTTGAATTATCATTAATGTAGCTTACATTAGGTAGCTCAAGATAGGCTTGACTATGTGCGGGTATGGTAAGCTCATAGGTTACTGAAACACCGCCGTCTTCTTCGGCTTTACGTATCAGTGTAACTTGTTCTTTCCCACCGGTTATTGTGCTGTTACTGTTTTCTGAGTTTGGGTAAATCTGTGTGAAATATTTTTCTTTACTGTGCGTCAATTGACGGAGAAAGGCTTCTTGATTACTGATTGTTGCTCTTTCTGAACTGCTCAGAGCTGCATCTTGGAATCGATCTTTTACAAATATTCCAACCGCTTGTGCATTTTGATTCTCAAATAAAGAAGGTTTTATTTGCTTAAAGCCATATTTTTCAGGTTGAAATTGATTAATATTATAATTTATGGAAAGAAGTGAATCCATGAGTAATGTGTTTTCAGGGTAGCGGAGATTAAGGAAGGTGCTGTCTGTATGAAAGCCTAAAAGTCCCAAGACCCGGCTTGAATTACTATTACGGACAGAGGAAAACTGCGCTATGGCATTATAATTGTATTTCATACCATCATTTGCCGTATCAGGCATCGTGTTTTCTGTACGCACAAAAGTATCTCCAGAACGCTCGACTACATTTTGGACGAGAGGTTGAATGAATTTTGTTTGGGTATTGTAGTAAGTTCGGCTTGCAAAATTCCATTCTTTCTTAACTCCTGCAAGCTGGTAGTATCCATTTAAACCTGCTTCAGCACACATGAACAAAGCAAGGATGGCAACTAAACCTTTCCAAGGAAGCCATTTTTTAAAGAAGGTAAGAAGAACCAAGAAATAAGCCAAAGCAAAGAGTAGAGTCAGAGCAAACTGTAGCGTATCGAGATAAGGATAATCTCCGAGTAAAGCAGCAGCAATAAAACCAAGGGAAAGCAGCACAAAGGGTACTATAGCCATCCAGAGTTTTAAAGACTTGAAGCGCGTGAGAACTTCACAGGCCATAAGTAAAATGAGAAGAGAGAAAAGGAAAGCGTAACGATGTAAAAACATGTTTGGAGAATGCATCCCTTGCCACGCCAAATCTAAAACTTGCAGATAAAAAGAGGCAGTCAAGAATGCAAGCAGGACACTGAAAGCTATTTTGGTCCGCCATTTCACTTGAGGAAGGAAGAAGAAAGTAAGAGCAAGAAGGAAGGGAATGAGGCCTAAATAAATCATTGGGACAGCATTATACTGTGTTGTATCATAGGCCCCCACAAAGTTTTTAGAAAAAAGATCAAAAACGGCAGAATTTTGTGTCCAAAAATCATTGATCTGGGAAACAGCTTGAGTATTATTTGCTTTCAAATCAAGATACATCGGAAGAAGCATAACTAAACTTGTCACAGCAGACAATATAGAAGTAATCGAAAAATCAAAAAACTTTTTCCAAGACCACTTGGTAAATGTTGAACGTGCTAAAAAATACAACACTAAGAAAATTGCAACCATAAAGCCGAAATAGTAATTTTGGATGAATAGAATGCTTAAGCTGCTGAAATACAGTTTACGCTTGCCGAAATCTTGAAGTCCGTGCAAGCCCCACATGATGAGAGGAAGCCAGATGAAAACATCGAGCCACATTATAATTTCAACTTGACTCGTTAAGAAGCTCATCAGGGTGAAAGATGTGGATAATGCCAGCGTGATAAGAGAGGGGATAGTTTTATACATGTTTTTCAATGCCACAAAACTTGAGAGACCTATCGTTCCAAACTTTAAAAGTGTAATCAGATAAAGTGCATCTGGCATAGTATGAACATCGAAAAAATAAGTAAGGGGCATGAAGAAACTTCCCATATAGTAAGCAGAAAAAGCATAAAGGTTTAGCCCCAAACCATTTGTGAAAGTATAGAGAAAGCCTAAGTTACTATTATGAAGAATATCCCGATAAAGCGTGTGAATAGCAACATATTGATGATATGCATCGCCAGCGAGGATAGAAGTGTCACTCCCCCAATAAATACCGAGGAAGGCGAAAGCTACCGTAAGTAGTCCAGCAGGGAGGATAAAACTTCCGAGCATTAGCCAAATATTTTTCTTGATAAAATCAAACATACATTTATTATAACCTAATTTCTTATTTATAAAAGAAAAACTGGACTAGTCCAGTTTTGTTTTTAACTCTTTTGCGATTTCTTCTAAGCGATTATCTTTGTTGACCTGAGGTATTTTATAGCCGATGTAGTAAGGAGAAGTGATAAATCTCGGTACAATCTTACAAATATAACGCTGGCTGTCCGGCATTTTGTAGAAAAAAAGATTGTAAGAATCACAGCGTCCGCTCATATAGTCATTCAGTAAATACTGTGTAATGAGCTGAACCTTATCAGCCAAATGATCGATATATTCAAGTTGGGAAATGATAACATTAAATTCCACAAATCCCATAATCGGACGAGTGGAGATTGTAATATCGACACTATTTTCCTTAAGTGTTACACCTTCAAAATTTTCAGGAGAGATATGTTCATAACCATCTGCTTCTTCCAAGCCAACAATCTGCATGTGTGGATGGCGTAATGTTCCGCCAGAATGGGGGCCAAAGTTTTTAAACATAAGTACTGATTTATATTGGGGATTTTCCAATAGCTTCTGCCAACATTCAAAAGCAAACCGAAAGACTTCTCTATTTTCTTGAACAGAGTAGGTAGAGACATCTCCGAGGTGTTTATCTGACTCGATAATCACAGTCATTAAAGAATTTTCGACAGTAGGAAATTTGTTTTTAAGCCAAATTTTGTGCCCTTGTCGGTCCAAAATATCTTTGAGATTGGGTGTATCGCAAAAAGGACAGACTCGCTTTGTTTCGGCAAGATTTGCGTATTTATTTTTATTGATTTCCATGTTAAAAATCAAAGGATTATCTGTGTGTTCAATCATATTTCTATTATAGCATTTCGCAGTCTATTTATTTCTGGAAAAAACTGGTATAATAAATCGTTACCTATTATTTACTTCAGCCTTCAACTGAATGTAAGCTTTTTTGTTTTTCTAAAGAAAAATAGGAAATCTAATAAAAATAGAAAGAGATGGTGAACAAATAATGGATAATTCAAAAACAAGAGTTGTTGTCGGTATGTCTGGTGGCGTCGATAGTTCAGTTACAGCTTTAATGCTGAAAGAACAAGGGTACGATGTCGTTGGTGTTTTCATGAAAAACTGGGACGATACTGACGAAAATGGTGTATGTACAGCTACAGAAGACTACAAAGATGTAGCAGCAGTAGCTGACCAAATCGGTATTCCTTATTATTCTGTCAACTTTGAAAAAGAATATTGGGACCGTGTGTTTGAATATTTCTTGGCCGAATACCGTGCAGGTCGGACACCTAACCCCGATGTTATGTGTAATAAAGAAATTAAGTTTAAGGCTTTTCTTGATTACGCAATGGAACTCGGGGCTGATTACGTAGCCACAGGCCACTATGCGCGTGTAACGACAGACGAAGATGGCACAGTTCATATGCTTCGTGGCGTGGATAATAATAAAGACCAAACTTATTTCCTAAGCCAATTGTCACAAGACCAATTGAAGAAAACAATGTTTCCACTTGGTCATTTGGAAAAACCGGAAGTACGCGCCATTGCCGAACGTGCTGGACTTGCAACAGCGAAGAAAAAAGACTCAACAGGAATCTGTTTCATCGGCGAAAAGAATTTTAAAGAATTTTTAACAAACTATCTTCCAGCAACTTCAGGTAAAATGATGACACTAGATGGTGTAGAAATGGGAACGCATGCCGGTCTCATGTATTATACCATTGGTCAACGTGGTGGTTTGGGAATTGGTGGACAACATGGTCAAACTACAAGTGATCCGTGGTTTGTAGTAGGGAAAGATCTTAGTACAAATACGCTCTATGTTGGACAAGGCTTCCATCATGAGCATTTATACTCTGATAATTTAACTGCCAGTGAATTGAGTTTCACTCGTCCAATGCCTGAAGAATTTGAAATGCATTGCACAGCGAAATTCCGTTACCGTCAAGAAGACACAGGTGTAACTATCTCTGTTAAGGGAGATAAAGTTGCTGTCAAATTTGATGAACCTGTACGTGCTATCACTCCAGGACAAGCTGTTGTTTTTTATGACGGTGAAGAGTGTCTCGGCGGTGCGCTGATCGACTTCGCTTATAAAAATGGTCAAATTATGCAATACCAATAAAATAAGAGAAACGTGGGGTAAAACCCGCGTTTTATTTTTAATTTAATTATAATTAAAAACTTATTTATGGGTGCGAATATGAAAAAAATTGGAAAAGGGAACCTCCTTTTACTTGCTTTGACGCTGGTAATAAGCCTTGTATTTATTTGGAGTACGAATTATAAAGAAAAAAGTAAACTTTTTGCTGATAATATCACCCTTCCACGTTTGATGATGGGTTTTGAACAAGAAGAAGCGACAGAGCAGCTTGTTACAGAAATTGCTCAAGGAGATTACTCAAATATCCAAGGAAAATGGTCGACTGAGAAGGGGGTAAATTACGAAATTGATGGCACACAATTTCGGTGTGGGAAGCGGGAGTATTATATGATTAAAGGTGGATATGATGAATACGGGACGCCATATATCATGACAGATGACAGGGACTCAGCAAAACTTTATTTTTATCCAGCAGGAAAGCCGATTCCTATGCTTCAAGAAGATGGTACTGTTGTCGTATCAGATATGGCGGATCCAAGTGATACAAATAGAAATCGGCTCTTATTTGCACAAACCATACTCACTGCAAATCAAATAAAAGAAAACGTTTCCTATCAAAAAAATTGAGTCATTTAGACTCATTTTTTTTAGTACCAAATACTGTAAAGACAAGACCAAATATACTTTTTCACTATTTATATAAAAAAGAAGAAAAAAAGTATTAAAAAGCTTTCATTTCTCTCATAGTTGTGATATACTAAGTCATAAGACTGTAGACAGTCAAATTGTTGGAGGAATTTTTTTACAAATGAATGAATTTGAAACATTGTTAAACAGCGTTGAGGACGTTAAAGTACGTGACGTCGTAAAGGGTGAAATCCTTACTATCGAAAACGGGCAAGCAACAGTTGCTATCGTTGGTACAGGTGTTGAAGGTGTCCTTACACTTCGCGAAATCACAAACGACCGTGATGCTGATATCAATACATTCGTAAAACCTGGTGATATTCTCGATTTGCTTGTTATCAAACAAATCGTTGGTAAAGATGCTGAAGGTGCAAATGTATACCTTCTTTCATTGAAACGTCTTGAAGCTCGTAAAGCTTGGACTGAACTTGAAGGTAAAGAAGGCGAAATCCTTACAGTTAAAGTTACTAAAGACGTTAAAGGCGGACTTTCAGTAGACTATAACGGTGTTCGTGGATTTATCCCAGCGTCTATGATTGATACATACTTCGTTAAAGATACTAAGAAATTTGTTGGTCAAGAAATTGAAGCTAAAATTATCGAAATCAACGCTTCTGAAAACCGCTTCATCCTTAGCCGTCGTGCTGTAGTTGAAGCTGAAACTATCGAAATGCGTAAAGAAGCTTTTGCTCAATTGAACGAAGGCGATATCGTTGAAGGTACTGTTTCACGCGTTACTAACTTCGGTGCATTTGTTGACCTTGGTGGTATTGACGGACTTGTTCACGTTTCAGAACTTAGCCACAACCGTGTTAAACGTCCATCAGACGTTGTAAAACCTGGTGATAAAGTTGAAGTTAAAATCTTGAAACTTGATGAAGAAGCTGGTCGTCTTTCACTTTCTCTTAAAGCTACACAAGCTGGCCCATGGGAACAAGTTGAAGAAAAAGCACCAGTTGGTTCAACTGTTGAAGGAACTGTTAAACGTCTCACTGACTTTGGTGCATTCGTTGAACTCTTCCCAGGCGTTGAAGGACTTGTTCACGTTTCACAAATCTCTTGGGAACGTGTTGAAAATCCAAAAGACGTACTTAAAGTTGGTCAAGTTGTGAACGTAAAAGTTCTCGATGTGAAACCTGAAGAAGAACGTATCTCACTTTCAATCAAAGCATTGGAAGAAGCTCCAGCTCGTCCAGCTCGTAACAACGAAGATGGCGAAAAACGTGACCGTAAACCACGCGCTCCACGTAAAGCAGCTAAACCAAGCTACGATCTTCCAGAAACTCAAGAAGGTTTCTCACTCGCAGACTTCCTTGGCGAAGACTTCGACATCAACGATTTGTAAGAAAATCTCCAGAAAAGTCGCTTAAGCGACTTTTTTTGATCTTTGATAAAAATTTCTTTTGGCAATTTGAAATTGACTTCTGAACTTAATAGTTCAGGAGTTTTTCTATTTTATTGAGGTTTCTTTGTGTTGATTGCGAAAGCTTAAAGCATTTCGAGAGCTTTCTATTTATTTCTTTGATTTAATTTTTCTTTATAAAACAGAAAGATTATAGATGTTGAATCTATGTTAAGATGAAAGAAAAAATTATTGGAAAAGAGGAAATTTATGATGAAAAATAAAAAACAAGTATCAGTCGGACTGATGAGCATTATTTTATTAACCTTAGGGGGAGTGGGCCAAGTCCAAGGCGAATCCTTGGAAGACTTGAAAGCAAGGATGGCAGAACATGTCAAAAAATTAGAAAGGAGTAGCCGCTCATCAGATTCCGAAGAAACAAGAAAAATGGAAAAAGAACTGGAAGAGATGTATCTCAAGATGGTTGATCAAGAAATGAAGGAAAATAAGATCATGGAAAAAATCGATAACTTACCAGTGGTTCCTGACAAAACAGACCGGACACGTGCACGATATGGCAACTGGACCTGGCGTGATGGTGTGATTGCCATTACAAATAGAGGTATTTCTGGAAGTTGGCATGCGGGAATAGTAGCACCACAAAGATTGAGGGTTACAGCGGAATCTTCACCAAATACAAATGGGGTTAGATTTCAATCTAACTTTGAAGGGCGTGGAAAAGTAGGCAACCATAATGTCTGGCAAACAGGAGTAAAGTCAACAAGCATCTCACAAGATTGGTGGGCAGGTCATTGGGCGGGAAGACAGGTAGGCAAGCCCTATAACTATAACTTCTACCGCACCAATAACAGAAACAGCTTTTACTGCTCGCAGCTGGTTTGGGCAGCCTATATGGATGTTGCTAAAGTTAATCTTAATACATCAGCTTACGATATCCCAGGGGCGCGAGCTATTCATCCGTCGGAGTTGCTGTATAACAATAAAGTCCAGTTGATTTATCGTGCCAAATAAGGATGTCTATCGCACAATGAAAAAAATAATATTACTCGTTATAGCAGCTGTTTTCTTCTCACTTGGTGCCGTTTTTTTAGTCTATAGAGATACCCCTAAAGGTAATCAGACCTTTAAAACAAGTAAAAAAATTGACTTTTATATCATGTCGTCCAAAAAGATTGTGGGTTTTGAGAAGACTGATGAGGGGGCAAAGAAACGTTCAGAAGACAAAGTAAAGCTAGGAGAGGATACTGCAACCCATAGTCTCCAACCCGCTTCTAAAAATAATCATTTCTTTGTTTTTGAAGATTTCACACCAGGCCCTTTGCCCAGAGGACCACAAACAGTCGTTAGCTTAGATATTGAAAAAGGCAGCTTATCGAAAGCAGAATATCCCGAAGGGCCTATCACAGGTGCAGGATTTGATGGCAAGTTTTACTATCCCATGACCAGTCAACCTGATGGAGGCTCGGTTCACAAATATGATAAGTCCAAAACACTAAAAAAGCAATTTAAATTCCCAGATACAGCTGGTAATGTGATGCATGCTGCAGCAACGGATGAGAAATATCTTTATGTTTTGAATAATGTGATGAATGAAGGAGATAAATACACACACAATAATCTTGTGACTTTTGATAAAAATAATTTAAAGAAGGTAGATGAAAGATTAATCGCCAATGCAAGTGCTGCTGTAGCAAACTCAGAAGGTTTTCTGGATATGAAATTAATAGGGAATAAATTTTACCTGACAAATACAGGGAACCGCTTGAAAAGCAACCCCTATGAACCCACTTCACAAGATAAATTAGTCATTCTTGATAAAGATAGCTTGGCACGTAAGGAAGTTAGCTTGGGGCAAGCTGAACCTCATAAAATAGCAGTCTCCAATGATGAAAAAACTTTAGCTATAAGTCATACGAATGACAGTTTTGATACATCAATGATAATAAGCTTCTACGACATAGACACCCAAAAAATCAGTCGCTTAGCACTTAATGAATCACTCATAGAGAACTATTCTACAGATGACATGCTTATCAATGTCGATTTTGATAAAGACGGCAAAGTTTGGATATTGACTTGGAAAAATCTTCTTGTCTATGATTTAGAAAAGCAAGAGAAAGTTTTTGGGATTGACTTAGCAAAATATGATTTGGAGTATTCGCACTTACTGGCTTTGAAGGAGAAGTGAGCAATTTTTAAGAAAAATCAACCCTTTCTTTTGTTGCTCATTTTACTTAAAAATGATATTATATTTTTAAGCAACCGTTTGCGTAAAAAGAGAGGTGAATTATGAATAAACAAAATTGGTGGCAAGAAGCAGTAATGTATCAAATCTATCCCCGTAGTTTTCAAGACAGTAATGGTGATGGCATTGGGGACATTAAAGGGATTATATCCCGCTTAGATTATTTGGAAAAATTAGGGATTACTGGCATTTGGCTTAGCCCAGTATATAAGTCTCCCAATGATGATAATGGTTATGATATTTCGGATTATGAAGCAATCATGGCAGAGTTTGGGACGATGTCAGATATGGAAACATTGATTTTGGAAGCAGAGAAGCGTGGGATTAAGATTATTATGGATTTGGTGGTCAACCATACCAGTGATGAGCACCCGTGGTTTATTGAAGCAAGTAAATCAGAAGAAAATAAATATCGTGACTACTATATTTGGCGTGATGCTCCTGCTGATGGTGGTCTTCCTAATGATTTAAAATCAATATTTGGTGGACCAGCATGGCAGTGGGATGAAACAGCAGGTCAATATTACTTGCATCTTTTCAGTAAAAAGCAACCTGACTTGAACTGGGAGAATGAGGCACTACGTCAGGCTGTTTATGAGATGATGAATTTCTGGATAGACAAAGGCATTGGTGGTTTCCGTATGGATGTTATCGATCTTATAGGAAAACAGCCAGATGAGGGTATAACAGGCAATGGACCAAAGTTGCATGATTACTTAAAAGAAATGCACCAGGCAACGTTTGGCGGGAAAAATCTCTTAACAGTAGGAGAAACTTGGGGGGCAACACCTGAAATTGCAAAACAATATTCTAACCCAGCCAATAAAGAGCTTTCGATGGTTTTTCAATTTGAACATATCGGCTTAGATGAAGCTGAAGGACAAACTAAGTGGGATTTGATACCGCTAGAGATTCCAAAATTAAAGGAGGTTTTTAGTAAATGGCAAACAGAACTTGGAGATGAGGGATGGAATTCACTCTTTTGGAATAACCATGATTTACCACGGATTGTTTCACGTTGGGGTAATGATAAAGAATACCGTGTAGAATCGGCTAAAATGTTGGCTATTCTCCTACATATGATGAAAGGGACTCCGTACATTTATCAAGGAGAAGAAATTGGCATGACCAATAATCCTGTAACTGATATTGAACAAATTGATGATATTGAAAGTCGAAATATGTATTTTGAGAGATTGGAGGAAGGTTACAGTAAAGAGGCTATTCTTCATTCAATTAATGCAAAGGGACGTGACAATGCGCGTACACCGATGCAATGGAGTAATGCAAAAACAGCTGGATTTAGTACAGGCCACCCGTGGTTAGCCATTAATCCTAACTATGAAAAAATTAATGTAGAGGCAGCTTTAGAGGACGAAAATTCGATTTTTTACACTTATCAAAAGTTGATTGCTTTACGTAAAGAAAATCCTATCATCGTCTGGGGCGAGTTTGAACTACTTAAAGATACAGCAGAAGAAGTTTTTGCTTATATTCGCTCTTACAAAGGTGAAAACTGGTTAATTGTGGCTAATTTCACCGCTAACGAAAATCAATTTTCTTCCTCATATGAAGTAAAAGAGGAGGTGATTCATAACTATCCTGACGCTATCGATAATGTGAAAGAAATTGTACTTAAACCTTATGAAGCATTTGTTGCCAAGTTTAAATAATTTACAAAAACCTTACTTCAATCAGAGTAAGGTTTTTTTGTGCATCTTTTAACAGAAAAACATTTACATTTAAATTGTTGACAAATGAAAAAGAATTACTTATAATAAAAGAAAGCGTTATCAAAATATTGACAGATAATTTAAGGAGAATAGATATAATGAAATTTGGAATGATTGGTCTTGGAAAAATGGGCTACAACTTAGTACAAAATGCTGTGGATCATGGGATTGAAGTGGTGGCTTTTGATCAAAATGAAGCAGTTGTATTTGAAGCAGAAAAATATTCTGAAAAAGTTACCGCAGCTCAAAACTTGGGAGAGCTTTTGAGTAAACTTCCAAGTCCTAGAATAGTGTGGGTAATGTTACCAGCAGGAGAAGCGACAAATTCAACTATTGAACAGCTTTCTGAACAACTGTCGGAGGGTGACATTCTTATTGATGGTGGTAATTCTAACTATAAAGATAATTTGCAGCAAAATGAAAAACTTAAAAAGAATGGTATTCGCTTTTTCGATGTTGGAACTTCCGGAGGAATGGCTGGTGCACGCTCTGGCGGTAACTTTATGATTGGTGGCGACGATGAAGTAGCCTGGAAAGTGCTTGAACCACTATTCAATGCATTGGCACAAGAAGATGGCTATCTCTATACTGGAAAATTGGGGAGCGGGCATTATCTTAAAATGATTCACAATGGGATTGAGTATGGCATGATGCAGGCTATTGCTGAAGGTTTTGAGATTTTGGAAGCCTCACCTTATGATTATGATTACGAGGCGGTAGCAAAGCTTTGGAATCATGGTTCGGTTATTCGTAGCTGGTTGATGGAGTTGGCTGAAGCACAGTTTGCTCAAGATCCAAAATTAGAAGATATTGCAGGAAAAGTTGCTGCATCGGGTGAAGGGAAATGGACGGTGGAAGAAAGTCTAGATTTAGAAGTACCTGCCCCAATCATTGCTCTCTCGCTTATGATGCGAAATCGCAGTTTACAAGAAGATACAATGACAGGAAAAGTCGTTGCTGCCTTGCGTAATGGCTTTGGTGGACATGCAGTTGTAGAAAAGTAAGGAGAAAAAATGGAATATTTGATTGGTCTTGACTTAGGGACGACTGCAACCAAGGCAGTACTCTTTAAGAAAGATGGAGAAATCGTGGCAAGCAGCAGTCATGGCTACAAACTTCATCGCGATTCGACAGGAATGGCAGAAGAATCCCTAGAAGACATTTTCGAAGCTGTTTTGATTACTATTCGTGAGGTTTCAATTCATCTAGAAGAGGAAGATGAGCTCTTAGCTGTATCTTTCAGTACACAATTGCATTCTCTCATTGCTTTTGACCAAGAGTGGCAACCTTTGACAAGGGTAATTACTTGGGCAGATACACGAGCAGTTGCTTTTACAGATGAACTAAAGTCTTCAGGACAGGGTTTCGAAATTTATCAACGAACAGGAACACCGATTCATCCGATGGCCCCACTTTCAAAACTCTTGTGGCTGGCAAGTGAACGTCCAGAAATTTTTGAAAATGCAGCGCACTATCTCGACTTGAAGGGTTATATTTTCTATCGTCTCTTCAAAACGAACAAGATGGACTTGTCGGTCGCAACTGGAACAGGCATTTTTAATATTCATGAGTTGAACTGGGACAAGGAAGTTCTAGAACTTGTGAAAGTATCTCAACAGCAACTTCCGCAAGTCGTTGAACCTTATGAGATTGAGGAGGGAATGCCTTCAGAGTTCGCCAAGAAGATGGGCATTCCTGAAACAACTAAGTTTGTCTGGGGCGCAGGAGATGGTCCACTTTCTAATCTTGGTGTTAACGCCATTAAACCAGGAGTAGCTGCAATTACTATTGGGACTTCAGGCGCGATTCGTGTGGTAACAGATAAGCCACGTGTCGATGCTAAAGCACGGACTTTTACCTATGCTTTGGATAAGGAACATTGGGTAGTTGGAGGTCCAGTTAACTCTGGTGGCGATGTTTTCCGTTGGGTGAGGGATCAAATTTTCGATGAGGAATTAAACTTTGACGAAATTACTGAGATTGCCGCGCAGATAGAGGCGGGAGCAGAAGGTCTGCTTTTCCATCCTTATTTGGGCGGGGAACGTGCTCCTCTTTGGGATGCTAATGCCAGAGGCTCCTTCTTTGGCTTAAACCATGGACATAATCGGGATCATATGGCCCGCGCCGTTTTAGAGGGTGTAATGTTCAATCTTTACATGGTGGCTCTAAGTTTGATTGAAGTGACAGGAGATTTAAAGCAAATCCAAGCAACAGGCGGATTTGTCAGTTCAGAGTTATGGACACAAATTTTAGCTGATATTTTTGAACAACCAATTAATGTGCCAGAAAGCAAGGAAGCAGGCTGTTTAGCAGCTGTGGTAATGGCAGAAAAAGCCTTAGGATTGATTGATGATTTGGGTGTTGTTGAGCAAATGATCGGATCTAATGCAACCTACAAGCCTAACAGTAAGAATTTTAAAGCTTATAGAGAATTATCAATCATTTTTGTACAATTGGCCCGTAGTTTTGAAGAAAGCTATAAGGCTATTGCTGACTATCAGCGCAAATAAAAGTTAGGAGATTTTTATGGATTTACTTATCGTTTTGGTCGGAGTATTGATCTTGCTTTTCTTGATTGGGAAAGCCAAGTTGAATACTTTTGTCTCCCTAGTTATTGTTTCCTTTATTGTTGCGATGCTTCTTGGGATTGATTTAGCAAAGATTCCAGCTTCTATTGAAACAGGTATTGGTGGGCAGCTCGGACACTTAGGAATTATCTTTGGGTTTGGAGCCATGCTTGGTCGCTTGGTTTCAGATGCCGGTGGTGCTTATCGAATTGCGCACACCTTGATTGACAAATTTGGGAATAAGAGGATTCAGCTTGCTGTTGTTTTAGCTTCCTTTATCATTGGGATCGCGCTTTTCTTTGAAGTCGGTATGGTTCTTTTGATTCCGATTATCTTTGCTATTGCTGCAGAACTCGCTATTCCGATCCTCTATTTGGGTATTCCAATGGTTGCAGCCCTATCTGTGGCTCATGGATTCCTCCCACCTCACCCTGGCCCTACAGCCATTGCAGGTGTTTACGGGGCAAATATGGGATTAGTTCTTCTTTATGGTTTTATTATTGCAGTGCCTACAGTTCTCATCGCGGGTCCTCTCTTTACAAAATTTGCGAAAAAGATGGTCCCAGATGCCTTCTCAAGAAAAGGCAATTTGTCAACAGTTGGAGAATATAAAGAGTTCAGACTTGAAGAAACGCCCTCTTTCTTGTCAGCAACGCTTACCTCACTTATGCCTGTACTTCTGATGGCCATTTCTACTTTATATGTGATGATTGCACATGGAGGCAAAACACCAAAAAATCCAAGTGCTCTAGATAATATAGTTGCTTTTATTGGTAGCCCGGATGTAGCAATGCTACTTTCACTACTTATTGCTATCTTTACAATGGGAATTTTCCGGAAGATTCCAATGAAGCGTTTAATGTCATCAGCTGAAGCTTCTATTAAACAAATTGCTATGATGCTCTTGATTATTGGTGGTGGTGGAGCCTTTAAACAAGTCCTTATTGATGGTGGAGTGGGTGACTCAGTTGCTCAAATCTTCCAAGGCAGCAGTCTGTCACCATTGATTTTAGCTTGGCTAATCGCTGTTGTTTTAC
This sequence comes from Lactococcus formosensis, assembly GCF_018403745.1. Taxonomy (GTDB): domain Bacteria; phylum Bacillota; class Bacilli; order Lactobacillales; family Streptococcaceae; genus Lactococcus; species Lactococcus formosensis. Next base: position 264,327 of record NZ_BOVP01000003.1, read on the forward strand.
GTTTGGCTTTAGGTTCTGCTACAGTGGCCGCTTTAACTGCAGCTGGACTCGTTTTACCGCTAATGGCAGCCACAGGTACAAATCCAGCTTTGTTAGTTATTGCTACAGGTGCAGGATCACTTTTCTTCAGTCATGTCAATGATGCAGGATTCTGGATGTTTAAAGAATATTTTAATCTCACAGTGAAAGAAACCTTACTGACCTGGTCGCTTTTAGAAACATTAATTGCCATTGTTGGGCTCGTTGGAGCACTTATATTAAATGTGTTTGTATAAGAAAAAAGCCATTAGAGAACTTCTAATGGCTTTTTTCTTACAAACTTTGTGTTTTAGAAACGACATCTTTATTTTTGATACTGGAAATCTTTTTAACCCCAAGTCCAGTAAAAGCGCTGATAAGAGAAAAGACAGGGGAGAACAAACTAAAGAAGACAAAAGGTAAGTAAGTCAGAGTTGGTACGCCGAAAGTACTGGCAACGAAACTCCCTGCAATTCCCCAAGGAATAAGGTAGTTGATGACTGTTCCGCCATCCTCAAGCGTACGTCCCAAGACAACGGGGTCAAGATTGGCTTTTTTGTAGACTTCTTTAAAGGCATTACCAGGAAGAATTACGGAAAGGAATTGCTCACCAATAAAGATATTGACCCCAATACTGGTAAATAAGGTCGTTGTGATTAAGCTCTTTGGTGAGGCAAGTTTATGTGCGACACGGTCCATGACTGTTGAAACAAGCCCCGTTTTCATGAGGAGCCCGCCAAGAGATAAGGTAAGAATGATGAGTGATACTGTTGGCATCATGCTTTCGATTCCGCCACGTGAAAGTAGGAGGTCAATTTCTTGATTTCCTGTTGCTGATTTAAAACCAGAATCAATCAATAAACCGAGGTCAGTAATTTTTGTATGTGGATTCTGAATAAATATCATCACTAAAGCAATACCAATATTCAAAAGAATAGTGAGGATAGCAGGGATTTTTTTCCACGCACAGACAAACATGAGGAGGATAGGAATGAAGGCCCAGCCAGAAATCGAAAAGTGAGCATGTAGAACTTTTGTGACTTCAGCAATCTTATCTAAGCTAGTCGCTTGATTGCTGACACCTAAAATGGCAAATAAGACTAAGGAAACCACAAATGCTGGAAGTGTTGACCACATGAGATTTTTGATGTGCTTAAATAAATCCGCATCAACAACGGCAGCAGTAAGGTTTGTTGATTCTGAAAGTGGAGACATTTTATCTCCAAAAACAGCACCAGAGACAATCGCCCCTACGATGAGCGCTGGATTGAGTCCGAGCGTTGCGCCGATACCAAAGAAAGCAATACCGATAGTTGACATCACAGTAAAGGCACTTCCTACGGCACTCCCTACAATCGCACAGACAATGAAGACTGAAGGTACAAACCATTTGACACTGATAATATTAAAGCCAAGAACCATCAGAGTAGGTATGATTCCAGCTTGAATCCATACAGCGATTAAAGAGCCCACTAAAATAAAGATAAATATTGGGATGATGCCGGGTTTTATTCCGGAGATAATGCCATCATGAATCGCATCAAAGGGCATACGTTTCACAGACATGTAAATCATGACAATACCGATAGCAAATAAAATAGCAATGTTTGGTGCAATCTTAAAGCCAATTACGGAAATGGCAATTGTTGCGATGACTAAAGTAAGCATGAGACAGGCTTCTATCATGCTGGGTTGTTTTATTTTTTTCATAGATTTTTCCTTGTAGATTAACTTGTGTTTTGTAATTGTTTATGAACCTTTGTTAAACAATATCGGATAATTCCTCCACAGGATAAATAACTTATGTTCTGTGAGCTCATATCTTTCCTCCTTTTGAAATAAAAAAATCACCCTCAGCTTAAGAAGCTAAGGGTGAATTTCTCCACGGTACCACCTTATTTTTAAAACAGCGAGTGTTTTTCTTTATAATTTCAATTATTATTTTTTCTCAGCTCATTTCAGTGTAATTCAACAAATAGTTCTGATCGGTTCGCAGCAACCACCGACTTTCTGAACAAGAAAACTATTTCCTACTGGGTTAAAATGTTTTTTAGCTTATGTACAAGAATATATTAATGTTTTTAATTTGTCAAAAATATTTACTCGAAGAATGGAAATATTCTGTATATTGATAATTATTTTATTTTTGAAACGGGAATCTGTTGTAAATTCTTGCAAAAAAATCAAGGATTTGCTATAATCACTATAACCTTTAAGTGTGTCCAGAGAGGCAGGCAAGGTCAGAATCTTGAATGAACTTAATTAAAGTATATTATAGAGTATTTTCTGATACCTTCCCTAGCCCTTGGACTAGGGAATTTTTCTATATTGGAGAGTTTTATGGCAAAAAAAGAAATCATTGATGAAATCACAATGAAACGTGCAATTACACGTATTACTTATGAAATTATTGAACGAAACAAAGAATTGGATAAACTTGTTCTTATCGGAATTAAAACACGTGGTGTATATTTGGCACAACGAATCCAAGAACGCTTGGCCCAATTGGAAAATATCGATATGCCTTTAGGTGAACTTGATACACGTCCATTCCGTGATGATAAGAAAGCGACAGAAGATACAACAGAAATTAACGTTGACATTACCGGTAAAGATATTGTCTTAGTAGACGATGTACTTTACACCGGTCGTACGATTCGTGCAGCAATTGATGGATTGGTTGATCGTGGGCGCCCTGCGCGTGTTCAGCTAGCAGTCTTAGTGGATCGTGGCCATCGTGAATTGCCAATTCGTGCGGACTACGTTGGAAAAAATATCCCCACATCCCAAGGTGAAGAAATTATCGTTAACATGTCAGAAGTTGATGGTGAAGATAGCATCTTAATCAAGAAAGAAGAGGCTTAATCGTGTCCAGCAATACAGATATTCTTTTAAAAGTTGACGAGAAACCGAAAGGTGGTCAATGGTTTGGCCTTTCTTTCCAGCATCTTTTTGCCATGTTTGGATCAACAGTTTTAGTGCCAATCCTTGTGGGTATAGATCCTGCGATTGCCCTGCTTAGTTCTGGTTTAGGAACTTTAGCACACATGTCGGTCACACGTTTTAAGGTCCCAGCCTATATGGGTTCGAGTTTTGCCTACATTGGAGCAATGCAGCTTCTGATGAAGCAAGGTGGGATGCCAGCAATTGCTCAAGGAGCTTTGACAGGTGGTTTAGTTTACCTGTTGGTAGCCATTATCGTTCGCTTTGCTGGGCAAGGCTGGATTGACCGAGTTTTACCGCCTATCGTCGTGGGTCCAATCGTTATGGTCATCGGTCTTTCCCTAGCGCCTGTAGCCATCAATGACTCCATGTATACTAATCCAGGAGCAATGACAGGATATAGTTTGCCTTTCTTAGCTATTTCTATGATTACTGTCATGGCAATCGTTATTTTCAGTATATATGGTAAAGGCTTCCTATCTGTGGTCCCTATCTTGCTCGGAATTGTTACCGGATATATCGCAGCTATCATCATCGGTAAAGTAACTGGTCAAAGCATTGTTGACTTTTCAAATGTTTCTCAAGCAAGTTGGCTCTCGCTTCCTACAATGGAAATACCATTCCTAAGTTATAAATGGGCCTTTTATCCGTCTGCAATCTTGACAATGGCACCTATCGCCTTTGTCACAATGACAGAGCACTTTGGACATATTATGGTTTTGAATTCCTTGACAGGCAAGGATTATTTTAAAGAACCAGGACTTGACCGTACTTTAGCAGGTGATGGGGTAGCACAAGTTATTGCTTCATTTATTGGTGCGCCACCAGTAACTTCATATGGTGAAAACATCGGTGTTATGGCTATTACGAAGATACATTCGATTTATGTTATCGCCGGTGCCGCTGTTCTTGCGGTAGTAGTCAGCTTCATTGGGAAATTGACAGCTTTGCTGACTTCCATCCCAAGTCCAGTTATCGGTGGAGCTTCCATCGCCCTCTTCGGGGTTATCGCTGCAAGTGGTTTGAAAATTATTGTTGAAAATAAAATCAACTTTGACATCAAACGTAACTTGTTAATTTCAAGTGTCGTACTGGTTATTGGTATCGGAGGTATGGTTCTTGATATCACGCAAAATCTACAAATTTCATCTGTAGCTATTGCAACAATTATTGGTATTGTGCTTAATCTGGTTTTACCGGAGGAAGCTTAATATAAGGGTTTGTTCTTAATAGACAAATCACAGTCGTTCATCAACATTTAAAAAAATCATGCTACAGAGAGAGCATGATTAGGGTAAAGGAGACCTATAATGTCAGTAACAAATGGTTTAGTTAGCTTGCCACATTTAACAAGCATGGAAGTTTTGTCAACAGAAGAAGTTATGGCTTTGATCAAACGTGCTTCAGAGTTTAAAAAGGGAACAGCAAAATTTGAAAATGATCGTCAAATTTTTACTTCTAATCTCTTCTTTGAAAACAGCACACGGACACATAACTCTTTCCATATCGCTGAACGTAAACTGGGCTTAGATGTGCTTGAGTTTGATGTTGGAACAAGTGCGTTGAGCAAAGGTGAGACACTGTATGATACAATTTTAACTTTAGACGCACTTGGCGTTGAAGTTTGTGTGATTCGCTCTTCTGAGGAGCATTACTACGATCAGTTGATTAATTCAGATAATATCCATTGTGCCATTGTAAATGGTGGTGATGGCAGTGGACAACATCCAAGCCAATGTCTGCTGGATTTGATGACGATTTACGAAGAGTTTGGAAAATTTGAAGGTTTAAAAATTGCCATCTCAGGCGATCTGACACACTCTCGTGTAGCTAAGTCTAATATGATGATGCTTCATAAATTAGGTGCTCAAATCTACTTCACGGGACCTGAAAAATGGTACAAGGAAGAAGAATTCGGAGCTTATGGTAGTTATGCGAATCTGGACGATATCTTGCCAGAACTTGATGTTCATATGTTACTACGTGTTCAGTATGAGCGCCATACAGCAGGAGATATTATTTCTAAAGAAGATTACCATGAACGCTATGGTTTAACCATAGATCGTGCAGAAAAACTGCGTGATACAGCTATTATTATGCACCCTGCGCCAGTAAACCGTGATGTTGAAATTGCGGATAGCTTAGTAGAATGTGCGAAAAGTCGTATCGTTCAACAAATGACCAACGGTGTTTATACCCGTATGGCTATTTTAGAAGCAGTATTACGCGACTAAGCGAAGAATTATTGGAGGAATCTATGAAGCGACTTTTAATATTAGAAGATGGAACCATTTTTGAAGGGCAAGCAATTGGTGCCAATACAGATATCACGGGAGAGCTTGTTTTTAGTACCGGAATGACGGGCTATCAAGAATCTATCACCGACCAATCTTATAATGGACAAATCTTGACCTTTACTTATCCATTGGTTGGAAACTACGGAGTTAACCGAGACGACTACGAATCGATTCACCCAAGCTGCAAGGCAGTTGTCGTGAGTGAAGCAGCACGCCGCCCATCAAACTGGCGTATGCAAATGTCACTGGATGAATTCTTGGAGGCTAAAAATATTCCTGGGATTTCAGGCATTGACACTCGTGCTCTTACAAAAATTATTCGTCAACATGGCACGATGAAGGCAGCTTTGGTTAATGCTAAAGATGAAATAGAGCACCAAATGAGTCAACTTAAAGCGACTGTTTTACCTAATAATCAAGTGGAAAAAAGCAGCACTTTAACAGCATACTCTTCCCCAAATACGGGAAGAAAAGTAGTTGTCGTTGACTTTGGACTCAAGCATTCAATTCTACGTGAATTATCAAAGAGACATTGTGATATTACAGTTGTACCCCACAATACGACTGCGGAAGAAATTTTAGAAATGAACCCAGATGGCGTCATGCTCACTAATGGACCTGGGGACCCGACAGATGTACCACAAGCTGTAACAATGATTCAACAGATTCAAGGTAAAGTTCCGATTTTTGGAATTTGCTTAGGACACCAACTCTTTAGTCTAGCAAATGGTGCAACAACCTATAAAATGAAGTTCGGCCATCGCGGCTTTAACCACGCTGTCAGAGAAATTGCAACAGGTCGAATTGATTTTACTAGCCAAAACCATGGTTATGCTGTATCCGCAGATGATCTACCAGAAGACCTTTTGGTTACGCATGTAGAAATAAATGATGCGTCCATTGAAGGAGTACGTCATAAGCGTTACCCAGCCTTTTCGGTTCAATTTCACCCAGATGCAGCACCTGGTCCACATGATGCAAGTTATTTATTTGATGATTTTATGGACATGATGGATGAATATTAAATTAAAAAACAGCTGAAAAGGCTGTTTTTTTAATAAGACATAAAGTTTAAGATTGTATTCTTTTATAAAAGTTGATATAATTTTATCTATAAAACAAAAAGGACATTTTTATGAAAATTTCTAAAACATATTCTATTACTCTGATCGCTTTAGGGGCCGCGATTATTGCAGTACTTTCTCCTTTGGCTATACCTGTGGGGATTGTACCCATAACACTTCAAACTTTAGCTATCGGGCTTATTGCAACGCTATTGCAGCCTCGTGAGAGCTTTTTTGCATTACTGATTTACCTCGTTTTAGGAGCAGTTGGTTTGCCCGTTTATGCAGGAGGAGCATCAGGGATTGGCGCTTTATTTGGTCCAACAGGCGGATTTTTATTCTCCTTTGTACTCGTAGCACCTCTCCTTTCGTACTTTTTACAGAAGACTGAACGTAAATTTTTCTCTATTTTATTGACAAATCTTCTAGCTCAGTTTTTAATCCTTGTATTAGGTACAGTGTGGTTGAAATTCTTTATCGCCGTTCCTTGGGGGACAGCTTTTGGTATTGGCTTTGCACCATTTATTTTGGGAGCAATTATCAAGGCGGTGATTGTTGCGGCAGTTGGAGTTGCGCTCCTTGATATTCTTTTCAAAACGAATCCTTACTTTTCCAAATAAAAATTTATAAAAACCTTCCAAAAATTTGGATGGTTTTTTAGGTAAAGAAGAGGGCTTTGTATTCACCCAGCTTTGTCTTATTTTCTAGTAGAATTAATATATAATTTTTATTATGGGAAATAAAATAATTCAATATTATCGGAAAAGTCTCATTGTACAGAAGAATAGGTCGCTTCCTATTTTCTTATTAAAGAACACAGGAGGAAAGTATGATCAAGTTTTACTATAGGCAAGGATGTGGCTCTAGCCAAAAAGCAATGTCATGGTTTGAAAAGTATAAAATAAATGTAGACTCGAAAAGAATTGGTGAAATTTCTAAGCAGGACTTGCAGAAAATATTGTCCTATATGGATGGAGGTCTCGAAACAATTACCAAACGGTCGAGCATGAGTAATCCACAGACACAAAACAGTTTAGAAATGCTTTTAGAAATGAATCTAGATGAAGGTTTAGAATACTTATCTCGAAATGCATATCTTCTTCGATCACCGATAGTTCTAGATGATAATAAAGTTCAAGTGGGTTATAACATGGATGACTTACGTCAATTTTTCCCAAGAGAATATCGCCGGTTAGAATTGTCTACAGATCAGGGATTTATCTAAACTCAAACGAATGTTTAGGGACAAATAGAAAATGAAAAAACTATGGAAAAAAGTAGAAGAAGGTATGGAATATTTTGTCTATGTCTTATTTATTATCATGTTTTCAATATTGTTAGGCTTTATTTGGCATATTATACCTTGGATATGGGTAAAATAAAAAAGAGACTCAACTGGAAGTCTCTTTTTTTATTACTTCTTGGAAGACTGTTTTATTAACGGTCTTTGAGTTTTCCGCAATCCGGTAAAGGACATTACGCTGTAGTAACTGTATCGTAGGGAGCAGTGATTGCCCATTTTTCAGATGCTTGCTGATCAGTTTATTAGGGTCAAAGTCAATATCATCAGGAGGAAAGGAAATTAAACTGGAGCCAGTATAGTCCTTTGTTGAGAGCATTCCGTCTTCTATGTGATAGGTTCTCGCTTGAGGTTGGCCATTGTCAAAAAAGGCAATCACAGCATTGTAAGCTACTTTTTTAGTTAGGGTGGAGCGTTTGTCTTTATAGCGAAGCAAAGCACTGAGAAGAAATCCCTGAGCTTCTAAGGGTGTGAGGTGCGGTTGGTAATGGAATTGTACCAGAATTTCTTCAGTTATTTTATGAAAACCTGTAACTCCGACTAAAAAGCCATTAGGGCTCACATAAAATTTTTTAAAATATGTACGAATGGCTTGTTCATTTTCGGTGATTTGCCCATCTGAAAGGACAGAAATAAAATCCTTAGTGAGTGCTAAATTAAGGAAGCTCATTTATTTTACAAACATCGCGTCGCCAAAGCTAAAGAAGCGATAGTGCTCGTCGATTGCATGTTGGTAAGCTTCGAGGATAAACTCTTGACCCGCAAAAGCAGCGACCAACATCACGAGAGTAGATTTTGGTAAATGGAAGTTAGTATTGAAAGCATCTACTACTTTCCATTGATAGCCAGGTTTAATAAAGATATCTGTCCAGCCAGAATCAGCTTGAATATCTCCATCAAATTTTGTTCCAATCGTCTCCAAGGTGCGGATAGAAGTTGTACCACAAGCAACCACACGATGTCCTGAAGCTTTAACAGCGCGAAGAGTTGCAGCAGCTTCTTCAGACAGTTGATAGAATTCGCTATGCATATGATGTTCTTCGATGTTATCAACGCTTACTGGTCGGAAAGTACCTAGCCCTACATGTAAGGTAAGTTCTACAACATGAACACCTTTAGCACGAATCTTGTCTAATAGCTCAGGTGTGTAGTGTAAGCCGGCCGTTGGGGCAGCTGCAGAACCGTTTTCTTTTGCAAAGACAGTTTGATAACGTTCTTGATCTTCAAGTTTTTCGTGGATATAAGGGGGAAGTGGCATTTCGCCTAAGCTTTCTAAAACTTCCAGGAAGATGCCATCATAACTAAACTCAACAATACGACCGCCATGTTCCAATTCTTCAACAACGGTTGCTTTTAAACGTCCATCACCAAAAGAAAGTTCTTGACCAATACGCATTCGTTTTGCAGGTTTAGCTAAAGTTTCCCACTGATCACCTTCAGTATTCTTAAGAAGGAGGAGCTCGACATGTCCTTGGGTTTCTGGCTTAACACCATAGAGACGTGCAGGAAGGACACGCGTATTATTGAGGACAAGTGCATCACCTGGGTTAAGCTCATCCACAATATCATAGAAGTGTTTATCTTCCATAGAATGGCTCTCTTTATCCAAGACTAAAAGGCGTGACTCAGAACGCTTTTCAAGAGGAGTTTGGGCGATAAGTTCTTCTGGCAAGTTAAAATCAAAATCATTAATATTCAAAATATATTTTCTACTACTTTCTAAAATTTGTAATTTATCTATATTTGGTCACTATCCCTGACAAGAGCATTTCAAAAGAGGAAAATGTCCTCTTTCATTAATGGCCGTTAATACAAAAATTTATAATAAAGATTTCTATTCTTATTTTGTAAATAGAGAATAGATAACAACAATATTATATCACAAAAGAAAAGCTTAGATTAATCCTGATTCCTTTAAAAATGTTCTTTGTTATTGTAGAAATTGCTCTCTTGAGTTAATAAATTAGATTATGTCATCACAATTTGAAAAAAATTTGATAAAATGTAGATTAGAAATTTCAGAGGTAGTTTAAGCACATATAAAATAATAAAACTACCAAAGTAGAGAGTTAAAGTATAAGTATCTCAGATGAATGTATTGGCTAAAATTGATACCACTAGAAAAAGTCCATTACGGAAAGTATATGGTGTTTTGCTTGTTATATCGACCTGTATTGTTTTAGTTTTGATAGGGACGGCGCTTTTAGGGTTTATTGATATTAATAGAGAACCTTTTGATTGGGTTCTGAATACCATTATTACTTTATATACAGTGGATTATTTGTGGCGTTTAAAACGCGTAAAGAATAAATGGCGTTTCTTTAAAATGAATATCTATGATTTGATTGCGATTTTACCCTTTACTTTTCTGTTTTCAATCTTAGGCTTAACTTCGTTTATTGGAATTGCTCAACTCTCGAAATTTGCTCTTGTCGGCCGCTTGATTGGGATGTTTGGCAAGTTTAATCGTTCTTCCAACCGTTTTCTAAATACGAATAGTTTTTATCAAGTATCTAACATTGCACTCGCCATTATTATGACGGATAGTTTTATCTTTTCACTTTCAGAAAAAATATCTTTTGGTGATGCAATTTGGTGGGCAATTGTTACGACAACAACCGTGGGGTACGGAGATTTTTATCCTAAAACATTCTTAGGAAAAGTCTCCGCAGCTATTTTAATGTTTTTAGGGATTGGTTTAATTGGTTACCTCACATCAACTATTACAAGTTATTTCACGAAAAAAATTGATCTTGAAGAAAAAAATCATGAATTACTTCAACTGGAAAAGATAGAGGCTTTGGAAAAAAAGATTGATCTACTCGTAAATAAAATAGAGAATATGGAAAAAACTAAGAAGCCGTGAAAATTTAATCCAAAGGAAAAATAAAAAGCTATCAGATTAAGATAGCTTTTTATTTTTATAGTTTAATCTTTGTTTTTGCAGTGAAAATAAGCGTCAAGTGTTCTTTTTAAAAATTCACGATCTTTCTCTTCAAGGATTTCCTTTTTATAGAAAAGGGCTTCATCGATCAGTCGATCAAGATTAAGAGAGAGCTTGTTTTTATAAGTGGTATCAATATCAGATTTTTCAACTCCCAAAATATCTGCCATTTTCTGAATTACACCTTGTGAAGGTGTGCTTCGCATATTAAGGTAATCTGATAAAGTAGAAGGAACAATCCCGATTTTAGAAGCAAAATCTTTCTGCTTTATACCGCTCATCTGAAGATACTTTTTTATATTAGCTGCGATAATAGCGCGATGTTCTTGAGTATCCATGCCTTTATTATAGCGTTAAATACAAACTCAATCAAGAAAAAAAGTTCAGGTCTGCCTTGATTATTCATTCACAACGTACTATAATTAAAATAATGTGTTAATTTATGTTCAAATTAAGAAATGAGGTCTTTATGCAACATAATTCTTTAAAAGGTTGGAGAGAAAAAGAAGGATTATCAAAGGAATTACTAGCAGATAAATTGGGTTTGACTATTGATGAACTCGAAGGTTTAGAAAAAGATTCTTCTCGAATTTCTAAAGAAACATTGGAAAGAATTCTTGCTTTATTTAATATTACTTATGATGAAATTATTCTAGGTAAGATAGAAAACCAATAAAAGTTATACGAATAAAATACGTTTTTAACGTATTTTACTGTTGATTAAATAAATGTTTTTAAAATTAGAAGATAGAAGTGCTAAAGGAGAATAAATTACAGGTGAAGGTGAGCAAAATAAAAGCCGAGTATTTGTCGAAGAAATTTGAGATGCTGCCGGTGAAAGATACACGGAACAAGGCAAAATCTTTAATAGGGGCAAATGAAAAAAGTCAGAAAGACTTTTGGGCTTTACGCAATGTAAGCTTTGAAATACATGAAGGAGAGTGCGTCGGAGTCATTGGTCTGAATGGTGCAGGAAAATCAACTCTCTCCAATATTATTAGTGGTCAAATTGCGCAAACTACAGGGCAAGTTGAAATAAATGGAGATGTTTCAATTATTGCGGCTAATGCAGGAATGCAGAACAATCTTTCTGGACGTGAAAATATCCGTCTGAAGGGCTTGATGGTCGGCATGAAAAATAAAGAAATAAAAGCCAAGATGCAGGATATTATTGATTTTTCTGAACTTGGCCCTTTTATTGACCAACCAGTTAAAACATACTCCTCTGGTATGAAGGCAAAACTAGGTTTCTCTATCATGGTTCATCAAGATCCAGACATTATGATTATTGATGAAGGACTTTCTGTTGGGGATAAAACCTTTGTTGACAAATCGAAAAAGAAAATGTTTGAATTCCGTGACCAAGGGAAAACAATCTTGATGGTTTCACACGATATGCGCACAGTTAAAGAATGGAGCGATCGTGTTATTTGGCTAAATTACGGTGAAGTCAAGGCATATGGAACACCAGAGGAAGTTATTCCTGAGTATGAAAAATTTGTCCACTGGTTTAAATCCCTATCGAAAAAAGAACAAGAAGCCTATAAACAAGAACAACGTCAAGCCCAATTTGACTACTCTGTTGAGGAGTTAAAAAAAGAAATTATTAGTCAAAGTTCTTCGAAAAGCCGACGCGTTAGCCGTGAAGTGACACAAAGATTAAAAAAGAAGAAAGACAATCACAAACTATCTTTTCTCTCAAAAATAGTGGTGGCACTTTGTATACTTGTTTTTCTTTGGATTACTCTTGTGTCTTTGAGCAACACGACTTTGAAAAAATCAGTCCAACATCCCGTAAAATTTTTCTCGCAAAACCTTTTTAAACCCAAGGATTTGTCTAGGAAAAATAAACAAAGTAATGAAACACCAGAGAGCTCTACAAGTACATCTTCAAGCTCAAGAAATGAAGATGTTGCTTCTCAATCTACTCCAGAACCAAGCACGAGTGAAAGTGTTGAAAGTACAGGCGAGGCTGACACAGCACCAAGTTCTTCAGAGGAAGCAACATATGTGATTCAAGCGGGGGAATCACTAGGAAGTATCGCTGAAAGTAAGGGAGTGACTGTGGATGCTATTCAGGCAGTTAATCCAGGGATAGATTTTGACGTCATCCGACCAGGTCAAACTATAAATTTACCAACAACAGCAGCAGATGCAACAACAGAGCAACCAGATGAAGGGGTAATTCAATAATGAAAGATGCTATTCTTTATCTTAAAGAACAGATTAAATATTTACCAATAGCTATTAATTTATCAAAATACAGTACCAAGAGCACCTCGATGCAAAATAAGTTTGGACGTGTATGGGAAATCTTGGATCCTTTAGTACAACTTGCTATCAACTATATTATATTTGGGGTACTGATGCAACGGTCCGCTCCAGATGGGCTTCCTCCACTTTCTTGGATGTTTATTGGTATGGGCGTGTATTCTTTCATGCAGCACGTTATTGTAACTGGAGCAAAAAGTGTTTCTACACAATTTAAAACAACAGCTAAAATGAAATTCCCTGTAAGTATTATGCCCACAGCATCAATGTTTGGCTTTTTAACAGAACTGTACATCATGGTGGGAATGGGCTTAATTATTGCAATGTTCTCAGGTTACTATCCATCAATGTATTGGTTGCAATTATTATACTACTTCCCTATGTTAATTATTTTTTCCTTAGCAATGTCGCTCTTATGTTCTTCAATCGAAGTAGTATTTCCTGATTTCAAATTCTTTTTGAATTATATCTTTAGATTTTTAATGTATGGATCAGGCGTAATTTTTTCATTGGATCATTTTAAAGTTATTCCCCAATTTTTACTTCAATCGCAATTGATTAATCCTTTCTATTATCTTATTGAAGGGTTCAGAGACGTGGCATTTGGAAGAACATGGTTTTGGGAAAAAGGAATGTATAACGTGAGTTTTATACTTCTCATGATTGTAATTTTAATCATTGGTTCAAACATGCACATGAAGATTAGAGATAGAATTTCAGATTATTTATAAGAGACTAAAAGGAAAAAGAAATGAACAGTAACACAAAGAAGTTTTCAATAATAATACCAATATATAATACAGGAAAATACTTACAATCAGCTATAAATAGTTTGGTTAATCAAACGTTAGACTTTAATAATAATGTCGAAATTATTCTCGTAAATGATGGAAGTACAGATAGAAGCGAGCAAATTTGTAGAAAAATTATCCAAACCTATCCTGATAATATTAAATATATATATAAAGAAAATGGAGGAGTTGCCTCAGCAAGAAATGTAGGAATACAAGCAGCAAAAGGAGAATGGATAGGTTTTTTGGACCCAGATGATACTTATAGTTTAAATACTTTGTCGGAATTGCAAAATAGAATCCTAAAATGGCCTAATATTAAGCTATTTAGTATACCTATGTTCACATTTGAAAGAGAAAAAAAATCTCATAGGTTAAACTACAAATTTGGGGAAGATAAAATTGTTGATATAGGTGTAGAGCCAGAAGCGATTCAACTTTCATCAGCATCTACTTTTGTTAATAAGTCTATTTTTAGAGACTTCCTGTTCCCAGAACAAATACCAGTTGGTGAAGATATGATTTTCAATAATAGAATTTTCTCCACATATCATCAGTATGGTTTATTAGCAAAACCAAGATACCATTATCGCAAACGATATGATAAAAGTTCAATAATGGATAATATTGAGGAATCAAAAGAGAGATATATCCCTTATATAAAAAATGCGATATTAAAAGAAATTCCTAGTTTACTTAATAATAATACATTATCGAATTATCATCAAAATGTATTTTTATATGAAATTTCTGGAAAAATTAAGCAAAAAGAAAGACCAAAACCTTTACTAAAAGATGGAGATTTTGAAAAGTATTTAAAATCTATATGGGAGGTTTTACAATATATTGATGGAGATACAATAATCTCTAGTAGATTTTTAGATACTCAGAGAAAATATGTTTTATTAGATTTTAAAAAAACAGGAAGACTTACTAAATTAAGTAATATTTTTAATCCAACTATTAATGAAACTCGTACGAATGTTCTGATAAAAAATGAACAAGGTAAAATATTAAAAAGTTTATCTAATGTCATGCTCAATGTTACTAACTTCAAGCCGTATAAAGGCAATTTACAAGTAATGGGATATTTTGAAACATTATTTGACTTCGAACAATTTGATGTTTATTTCGAAAATAATAAAAAAGAAAAAATAATGATCAATCTTTCAACTGATACGAAGGACAATTGTTATTTCATTGGTGAAGTTGTAAAGGAAATATTTAAATTCAAAGTTAACTTACCCTTGAATTTTCTCCATAAAAAAGTTTATTTGATAGTTAAAGATAGAAAATCGAATATTGCCAAAAAAATTCATTTAAACTTTATAGGTAGAAAATGTCGTATATTACGTGGAGTTCCTGGTAGTTATGTGACTCTGGAACAAAATATTGTTTACTATGAGAAAAATGAAAAAAGTTTAAAAATCACCAAAGACGAAGGAAAAAAAGAATACTTAGATTTGCTTTCAAACATATTTTTGGAAAAGTATAAATCTAATCGACGTCCTTGGAGTATAAGAGATATTAGAAATTTAGTACCTTATGTGAGGAAGGAATACGAAGGTAAAACTATAAATATTTTTATGGATCGAGTTCTGAAAGCTGATGATAATGCAGAAGCTCTTATCAAATATTTTGATTCTAAGAAGAATAAACAAGTATTAAATTATTTTATTTTAAGTCAGAATTCTCCAGATTTTGAAAGATTAACTAAAGAAGGAATCAATGTGATACCATATGGTAGTTTTGATCATTTAAAATTATTATTAGCTGCGGATAATTTAATTGTATCGCAAATGGCATGGGCTGTTGTTGAGCCTTTTCATGATCAGTACGGTGGGAATATAAAGGATTTATTCAAATATAATTTGATATTTTTACAGCATGGCGTCATTATGTGTGATGTATCACAAGTGCTTAAAAAAAGTAAAGTAGATGCAGATTTATTTGTTGCTACTGCGTACCCTGAAAAGAAAGAAATATCAAGAGAAGAATATGAATATTCTCAGGAAGAAATTATCTTAACAGGATTACCTCGTCATGATAATCTAACTAAAGAAAAAGGAAATTATATTGCTGTGATGCCTACATGGAGTAGGGATGTTGTATCTCAAAATAGAAAAAATGATTTACGCGAAGCAATTCCTAACTTTACTAAGACTGAGTATTATAAAAAATGGAATAATATTCTCAATGATAAACGATTACTATCAGCCGCAAAAGCAAAAGGATACGAAATAATTTTTATTCCGCATCCTGAAATCAGAGGAAGTGTTGAAATGTTTAATCTTGATAATGTACTATTAGCTGAATTTGATGCAAGATATGTAGATATTATTAATAATAGTAGCTGTGTAATTACTGATAGAAGTTCAGTGTTCATGGATTTTGGTTACGCAGGGAAAGAAGTATTTTATTATGGACCACATGATAATAATAATTATGACGATGGTTATTTTAATTTTGAAGAAGATGGATTTGGACCAGTATCTTATGATTTAAAAACTTTAGTGTCTCAGATTATACAGTCCATGGATAATGATTTTGAACTTAGTCATGAATATGTAGAAAGAAGAAATCGATTTTTTGCTTTTGACGATTCTAGAAATTCAGAGAGGGTTTATAACGAAATACAGGCGTTAGCATCATACAATAGAGAACCTCAAAAAGTAAAACAACATTCGTTGGCTAAGTTTTTTAAAAAGGTGATTAATAAATGAATAAGGTAACAAATATATCGGAGTTTGGAATAAGTATAGATGTAAAGGATACAACGGGGATATCATTTACTGCACGAAATAGAGAAAACGGAAAAGATATTGAAATTCCATTCAGAAAATTCGAGGATTCATACTATATTAGTTTTGCTGATTTAGAAGAGTGCTTAAATAGTAATCACAGAAAGGTGTTCTATGACTTTTTGTTGTGGGAAAATGGTGTATATGTTGAACGCATAGTAAATTCAAGGAAGGATGCAAGAGAAGTATCAAAAGTTATTGAAACAGTCGATAAAGTAACACAAATCAATAAAAAAGTAATAATTACACCCTTTAAGACTTCAAGGGATACGTTGGGTTGTGAAGTAATAACTGAGACAATCGATGAAAAAAGTTTTCAATCTGAGAACGGCATAGAAATTAATTATGTCGAAAAAATAATGAAAAATGGCTTAAAAAACAAACTAATTGTTACTTTTCCTTACAATTCCCCTGTTAATCCTAAAATAAAAAAAAGTGCTGCTTTTTATCAATATCAAAAGACGCTAAGTAATATTGGGGCTAGTAAGATATTTTTAAAAGACGGTGGAGGGAAAGTTGGTAATTGGTTTCTAGGATTTGGTAATTTTGATTATAGAGATGCGACTGTTGAATTTCTTGAAGCAAAGATTAAAGAACTTGAAATCAATAAAGAAGATGTTATTTTCTTTGGTGTAAGTAAGGGTGGTTATAATGCGATATTATTTGGTCTAATGCTAGGTATATCAAATGTAGTTGTATCTTCAGCAATTGGCAAGATATACTCATTTCTGGGGAATTGTAGCCAAAATTCTTACATTTTCCCCCAAGATATGAGTGGAAGCCAGAAAGAAATGTATGATAATTTAATTAGACAAGCAGCTATAAATACAACTAATAAGCCCAATATATATATTATAACGAATAAAAATGATGAATATTATACCCCACATATACCATATCTGAAGGAAGTTTTTGAGGAAAATAATATACCGCATCAAATTTATCATAATCCTAATCCAGAAATAACTCGGCATGGTTTAATATATAAAAAATCACGCAATGAGATTTATAATTTACTTTTTAGTTTAATTTGTGATGAAAATTCAATAAAGAAGATTGAGTAGTCTTTCTGTACTTTGATAATTAAAATCACTAACTAGAGATCAAAAAGTTGTTATTGATATTGAATGGTTTTGATATATATTTTTCTTTAAGAATATTATTTTTAACTCAATAACTAGATATAAAACGTGAATGGAATAAAGGTGAAGATAACAGTTAAGACTCTCAAAATGTCGAAATCAGACATCAAAATTAAGATTATTGCGCCCAAAAATATTTTAAAACCGACTTTATATATCAAATCTCGGAAAAACAAAGAGTTTTCTTTTACTGTACCTCCTTCTGATTCAAATAATTGTGAGTTAGTTTTCATTCTTCCATTAAGTAATATTTCTCCTTTCAATTTATATTATGATTTTTATTTGAAATATCAGAATGAATATGGTGACTATCAGTTTCAGAGAATTCGTAATAATTCAAAGCGACAACGCCAAGCGATAAATTTGTTACATTTGAAATATAAAACAGTAATAAATAATAGAAAAAAATATTTAATAACAGCATATTTTGCAGTTGGAGGATACTTATCTTTACAGATGCGAGAAACTGATGAGTATGATGCAATTAAGTACAAATTAAAAGAAATGGCTGCTTTGTTTTTAGTTCCCTTTGTTTACTGGTATTATAGGGATTCAAAAATTATATACGAAAAATTCTCTAATTATGCACGTGATAATTCCTTCTATTATTTTACGTATGTACAAAATAAAGGGAAAAACAAACTATTCTATATTATAAAAAAAGACTCACCAGATATACCAAACTTGTCTCAATTCAGAAAAAATATAGTTTATTTTATGAGTGTTAAACACATTCTTTTGATTATTGTTTCAAAATATTTTATTGCTTCAGAGTCTAAAGGGCATGCTTATGCATGGAGACACAATCAAAGTATTTCACGTTTTTTCTTGAATAAAAAGCCCTTTGTTTTTTTACAACATGGCGTTTTAGGATTAAAGAAAGTGGATAGAACTTTCTTCGCTAATAATAAACTAAACCATGCTGATTTATTTATTACCAGTTCAAATATTGAAAAAAAAATAGTTTTAGAATATTTAGGGTATGAAAAAAAACAGATTGCAATCACAGGATTAGCACGTTGGGATAATACGAATACTTTAATAAAGACAAAAAAAATATTTCTTATGCCAACGTGGCGTACACACTTGGAGCTTTTATCTCATGATGAATTTTTAAAAAGTGATTTCTATAAAGAGTATTATAATTTAATTCACTCTAAATTTTTAGAAAGTATCTTACATAAATATGACTATTCTTTACATTTTATGATGCATCCAAAGTTCATTCAATTTGAAAAGTACTTTACATCAAATAGTAGTCATATAAAAGTGTTATATCAAAATGAACATCCACTTGATAAAGAGTTACGGACTAGTGAATTAGTTATTACAGATTATAGTAGTATTATTTGGGATGCACTTTACTATGATATCCCTACGTTTTTATTCCAATTTGATCAAGAAGAGTATTTGAAGCTACAAGGGAGTTATTTAAATATGGAAGATGATTTATCAAAAATAGTGGTGCATAATGTAGAAGGGTTATTACAAAAAATAGAGTCATTCATTGTTGAAAAAAAAGCACCAGATATATTGAATTATCAAAAGAAATATTTTGCTTTTCAAGACTTTGAAAATTCTAAAAGAATTGATAAAGCAGTTAGACTTTGGGAAGATGAATTTCAATTTACACCTCTTTTAAAAATTTTATTGAAAGGGACTTTTAAATGATGGATAGGTTAAATAAATGAACAAAGAAAAAAGAATCCTTGTCGCAGGCACCTTTGACATTCTCCACGAAAGCCATATCGATATGTTACGTAATGCCAAGAATCTTGGTGATAAGCTGATCGTTATGCTTTCGACAGATGAATTCAATGCCCAAAAAGGAAAAAAAGCTTATCAGGAATATGCAACTCGTAAGTATATTTTGGAGTCCATCCGCTATGTGGACCTTGTGGTACCTGAGCAGTCTTGGGAGGACAAAGCACTTTATATCGATATGTTTGAGGTGGATATTTTTGCCATGGGCGATGATTGGAAAGGGAAATTTGACTTCTTGAAAGAACAGTTTCCTGATCTGAAAATCATGTATTTCCCACGTGGTAAAACTTCATCTTCAAGTATCAAACAAGATTTAGGGAAGATGTATATTTCTAATATTAAAGAATAAATGAACGATATAAAAAAGATTCTCTCAAAGTTAGGATTGGTCATTAATCCGCTCAAATTAATAAAACTATTGAAACAAGTTGATTATTTATTTAAGCATCGCCAAAATAATTACCCCAATGATCGAAAGTCAACCGACTTATATTTGAAAATTGATAGTAGTGTGTATATTTTTCAAGGTAAAAAATTTTCTAAAGTAGAAAATTTACCTGAGGTATGCAGTTTAATAACTTTAAGTGAAGAGTCTGTGACTAAAAGCTTAGCACTTTTAGGAAAAACTGAACAAACAGATATCAATTCTTTATTAAAAGCTTTAAGTAACGTAAAAAATGAAGATACTTTTCACAAAGTAATTGGTGAAATTTCAGAAGATTTTTCTACAAACTTATCAATGAGTCAGTTAGTTAAAACAGTAAGTAAAAAATTAATTTAGAATGTAAGGAAAGGGACAATATTGATTTTATTAGCGAGACTAAGACTATTTTTTATAAGAACAATAATGTACCCCTTTCTGTTTATCTTAGGTGTAGTTTTTAAGACAAATTCAAAGATTGTTTTGTTTACTTCTTTTAATGGTAAATCCTACTCGGATAATCCACGTTATTTGTTTGAATACATGAGAGATTCGGAAGAGTTTTCTGATTATCAATTCATCTGGGCTTTCAAAAAGAAGCAAGCAATAGCAGGAGCAAAAACGGTTAACTTTAACTCACTCCAATATTATTACTATCTTTCTAAAGCAAAATATTGGGTCTTTAATGCTAAAATGGCTCCTTATTATTATAAGAAGTCAGACCAAATCTACTTACAAACTTGGCATGGTGTCCCCCTGAAGCGGTTAGGTCACGATATTATTGATAATGGTTCAACTTACTATAGAAGTAAACAGAGTTACAAACAGATGGTGAGATCCTATGATAAGGACAGTAGACATTGGGATTACCTTGTTGCTTCTAGTCCTTTTTCCGCTCATGTATTTGAAACAGCATTTGCTTTTCCGCAGCAAAAAATGCTCAAGGTCGGCTATCCACGGGTTGATTGTTTGATACATCCAAATCCTGCTAGGGTTGAGGAATTAAAGAAGAAGTATCATTTGCCACTAAATAAAAAAATAATTCTTTATGCTCCAACATGGCGAGATAATTCTTATAGTAATACGGGCTATACTTTTGAATTAAAGGTCGATTTTTACAAGTGGAAAAGGGAACTTGGAGAAGACTATGTCGTTTTGTTCAAACCACACTACTTGATTTGTAGCACTTACCATATACCTCAGGATTTAAACAATTTTATCTTTTTCATGGATCCAAATCAGGATATTAATGATGCTTACTTAGTGAGCGATGCTCTGATTACTGACTATTCAAGTGTATTCTTTGATTATGCTCAACTGGGAAGACCTATTTATTTTTATATGTATGACCTTGCACATTATGCTGAAGAATTACGAGGTTTTTATCTCAAAGTGCCCGACGATTTACCTAATGATCCCGTAAAAACAGAAGAAGAACTCCTAAAAATGATTAAAGATGATTGTTTTGACTACCAAAGGCTGTATGCGTTTAACAAGAAGTTTAATCCGTGGAATGATGGCAGTGCTTTTGAAAAAATTATAAGCGAGGTTTGTAATGAAAATTAAATCCATTGTGTTAACCTTTATTTTAGCGCTTTTCTACCCGTTCACTTTTCTCTGTCGTGTGCATCAGAACCGGATTACTTTCATTTCGCTTGAGCATGAAAATCTGTCCAAGGATTTCAAAATTTTGCATGATGAATTGGTCGCAAATCAAGAGTACGAGATAAAAACCTTGCTCTTTAAATTTCAACCAACTTTCTGGGGCCAACTCCAATACGGATTAGCTTGCATTCAGCAACTTTTTGTCCTTCAAAGTTCTAAACTGGTGATTATTGATTATAACAACTTCGTCATTTCTAAATTTCCCCATCGTAAAGAGGTCAAAGTTCTTGAGATTTGGCACGCCACAGCAGCTCTAAAAAACTTTGGTAACTGTGTCCAACGAGATTACGAAATTAAAAACTATGATTATGCTATTGCTAACTCAGATTTTTATAAAAGAGTGTATGCACAAGCTTTTCAACTCCCAGAGTCTCACGTCATGGTTACAGGCATTCCTAATAATGATAAAATTTTCGATGAACATTTTGTCAAGGCAACTAAAGAGCAACTTCTTAGAAAGTACCCTGCTTTAGTAGGGAAAAAAGTCATCACTTATGCGCCAACATTTCGGGGACGGATTAGTACTTACTTTAAAGAGGTAAAACTTGATTTGGCACGTGTACATCAAGATTTAGGTGAAGATTACATTATCATCTACAAAGCACACCCGCTGATTTCGGGTTCTGCTTATGAGAGCAATCCTCATGTGCTCTTTATTGAAGAAGAGCACATCTCCTTAATCTTCTGTGTTACGGATGTACTGGTGACCGATTATTCGGCAATTGCGGTGGATTGGATGGTCTTTGACAAACCTATCGTTGCTTATGTTCCCGACTTTAAAAGTTATTCTAAAAAACCAGGCTTAACAATAGATTACCTACAAGAATTTCCTGGAGACGTTACTTTTAATGAAAATGAGCTCATTCAAGCACTCCAGACAACAGATAGAGCTTCCTACAAAAAAGAAAGAGCCACCTTTTTCCAGAAAACCTACAACTATCGAGATGGGAAAGCAACAGAACGTGTGCTTAGGTTGATTGAAGATCTTATGGCTGAAAAGGCAGTAGAGGAGAATATGGAGAGAGTTGAAATATGAAAATTAAGAAAAAACGAAATAAGTTAGGCTGGCTTATTACCTTCGTCCTTTTATTGATTGTAGGATGGGTTTCATTTATGTTTATTGGTCCTAAAAAGCAAGAAAATTCACATGATCAAGCTCAAAGTGTACAACGTACAGATCAAGAAGAAGGATACATTACATCTAATAGTTCGAAAGAAGCAGTTACGTCTTCTGAAAATATTGTCAAAGATACAGGGGAAGCTAGCACGATAAAACTAAACTCGAAAGAGGGAGGCGACAAGTTTACTGACCTTTCATCTGGTAGCTTTAAAATTTACAAAGCCAACAATGTTGAAGTATTAAAAACGGCAACTTCAATTGATGCTCCAGCTTTTACTTTGCAAGAAGTGATGCAAAAATATCCTGAGGCTTTAATCATGAATGCTTCTGGCTTTAATATGAGCACTATGCACATCACAGGGTTTCAGATGAACAATGGGAAACTTTTTAAGGATTGGGGTTCAGATAAGAGAGCTAACAATGCCTTTGTTATCAATAACGACGGCAGCAGTCAAATCTATGACTCTTCTGTCCCTGCCTCAACAATCATTGAAAATGGTGGGAAAATGAGTTTCAGTTTTGGCTCTGTATTAATTCGTGATGGTCAAATACAGAAAAATGATGGTTCAGTGAATTGGATGATTCACTCTTTCATAGCCAATGATGCACAAAATAATCTTTATCTTATTATCTCGGATACAAGTACAGGATACGATCAAATTATGGATAAGTTTAAAGAATTAGATTTAAAAAATGCAGTTGTTATGGATGGCGGCGGATCAAGTCAAATGGCCTTTAAAGGTGAAGTAGTATACCCGAGTCAGGATCAACGCTCAGTTAATGATTTTATCATTCTTAAATAAGGAGAGAGTTATGGAAAAAGAAACTTATAGACGGTCAGGTGGAAAGAAAGCTACTAAAAAAAAGAGTAAGTTTCCTAAAGTTATCGGCATTACTTTACTTGTCTTGATACTTGTTTTTACTGGCTTAGGAGTATTCTTCTATCAAAGTTCAAAAACAGCTATCAATAAGGCTAATACCTTGCATCTTGCAGAAGCTCGTCCGGTAAACTTAAAGAAAGGAGAAACATTTACGACTTTAATTCTTGGAACAGCTCGTGTAGATAATGAAAAAGTGCTTATGACTTCCAGTCTTACTTCTACAAATGCGAAGCTCAAAAAGACAAGTCTTATCAATGTTCAACCTCTTTTAGTTTTTCCAGATCAAACAACGCTCTATCAAAGTTATACTCAGGGTGGAGCAGAAGCAGTAAGCAAGAAGTTTAATGAAACCTTTGATACAGAAACTAATAAAGTAGTGGAAATCAACTTTGATAACATGGGGAAACTGGTCGAGGCTAGCGGGGGAATCGTTGTGCAAAATACAAAAGCTTTTGTATCCAAAGGCTTCAAATTTGAGCAAGGGTCTGTAGAGTTAAAAAAAGCAGATGAAGTTTCAGCTTATCTCAGCTTGCTTAACTCTAATGATCAGAAAGGCTATACAGATAGACTACAAGATGTGGCCATTGCTACATTTGAGAATTTGAAAAAACCTTCTGTTCTTGCGCGACACTCTTTAGCGATTCTGAAAAGCTTCCCTGAGGTTGTCAATACTAACATCAGTTTTCCAGATTTTATGAATATGGTTAAACACTATAATAAGGCGCTTAAGGTAAGTAAAATAAACGTTCATGCGACTAAAATTCCAGGAAATAAGACCCAACTTGTTACTCAAGAAACGCTAGATAAGGTCAAGAATAAATTTGAAAATACTTTAAAATAAAGACGGCATCAAGTCGTTTTTATTTATACTTTCATAAATAAAAAAATTGGTAAAAATTGAACTTTCCTATTGACAAGGAAATAAATTAGAGTTATAATGTGTATATACCAATTTGAAAAAGGAGACTCTCTCATGAAAGTTATCACAGTAAAAAACCAACTTGAAGGCGCAAAAATCGGCTTTGACTTACTCAAAGAAGCAATGGATAATGGAGCAAAAACACTTGGACTTGCTACAGGTTCAACTCCAGTAGAATTCTACAACCAAATCGTTAAATCAGATCTTGATTTTTCAGATATGACTTCAGTAAACTTGGACGAGTATGTTGGACTTGATGGTTCAGATGAACAATCTTACCGTTACTTTATGAGCAAACACCTTTTCAATGAAAAACCGTTCAAAGAAAACTTCTTGCCAAATGGTAAAGCAGCAGATTTGGAAGCAGAAACAAAAGCTTACGACCAAATCATCGCTGAACACCCAATTGATTTCCAAATCCTTGGAATTGGTCAAAATGGACATATCGGTTTCAACGAACCTGGAACTTCATTTGAAGAAACAACACACGTTGTCGATCTCCAAGAAAGCACAATTAAAGCAAATGCACGTTTCTTCGAAAATGAAGAGGATGTACCACGCCAAGCGATCTCTATGGGTATCGCTTCAATCATGGCAGCTAAATCAATCGTATTGATGGCTTATGGCGAATCAAAAGCAGAAGCAATTAAAGGAATGGTTGAAGGTGAAATCACTGAAGATATGCCAGCATCTATCTTGCAAAAACATGCTGATGTTGTTGTTATCGCAGATGAAGCGGCAGCAGCCTTGTTGAGCAAATAACATAAATAAAAAAGGTCCAGAATGCTGGATCTTTTTTTTATTTAAAGACGCGTGTTGCCTCAACAGCTTTTTTCCAGCCTTCATGAAGTGTTTGGCGTCGTTTTTCATCCATGTGGGGTTGAAAACTTTGCCCTTCTGTATAAGAGCTTTTTATTTCCTCTATGTCTTTCCAAAAACCGATAGCTAGACCAGCCAAGAAAGCAGCACCAAGAGCTGTAGTTTCAAGATCCTTGGCTTTTTGAACGGGAATATTAAGGATATCCGATTGGAACTGCATTAAATAGCTATTATTAGCTGCACCTCCGTCAACTTTCAATAATGGAATATCAATTCCGGAATCTTCTTGCATCGCATCAATAATATCCTTGACTTGATAAGCGATACCTTGCAAAGTAGCTTTGATAATATCGTTGTTACTGGTGCCTCGTGTAATACCAAAGATAGCCCCACGAGCATCCTGATCCCAGTACGGGGCTCCTAAACCAACAAAGGCAGGTACAACATAGATTTCGTCATTGTTGGTAGAGGCCAAAGCCGCTGCTTCAGATTCTTTACTGTTATCAATCATTTTCAGACTATCACGGAGCCATTGGACAGAAGAGCCAGCAACAAATACAGAACCTTCAAGGGCATAGGTAACTTGACCATTGATACTATAACCAATAGTGGTTAGAAGATTATTAGACAGTTGCGCTTCTTGGCCTGTATTCATAACTATGAAAGCCCCAGTACCATAAGTGCTTTTAATCATTCCGGGTTCAAAAGCCATTTGGCCAAATAAGGCCGCTTGTTGATCTCCAGCCATCCCTGCAATAGCTATTTCTGAGCCAAAGAAATGATAGGGTTTTGTCATGCCGTAACATTCAGAATTAGAGACGGGCTGGGGAAGCATTACTGATGGAATGTTCAAGAGGTCAAGGATATCTTGATCCCATTGAAGGTTATGTATGTTAAAAAGCATTGTCCTGCTTGCATTAGAATAGTCGGTTACATGTGCTTCACCATCGGTTAACTTCCAAACCAACCAACTATCAATAGTTCCAAAGAGCAGTTCGCCACGTTCAGCACGTTCCTGTGCACCCTCGACTTTATCTAAAATCCAGCGTATTTTAGTGGCTGAAAAGTAAGAGTCGATGACAAGTCCAGTTTTTTGGTGGATAAGTTCAGAATGACCTTCTTTTTTCAAAGCATCGGCTATGGCTGCCGATTGTCTAGACTGCCAGACGATTGCATTATAAATAGGCATACCTGTTTTTTTATCCCATACAACAGTTGTTTCACGCTGATTGGTAATACCAATCGCCCCGACTTCTGCAGGTTTAATCCCTGATTGGATAAGGGCTTCGGAGACAACAGATTGGACGGAATTCCAAATTTCGTTAGCATCATGCTCCACCCAGCCGGCTTGAGGAAAGTGCTGTTGCAACTCTTTTTGTGAACTGCCAACATGTTGTCCTTGCTTGTTAAAGATAATCGCGCGTGAACTTGTTGTCCCTTGGTCAATTGACATAATGTATTTTGCTTGCATGTAGAGCTCCTTGTATACTTCTCATTATCTTAATTATATCAGAAGTAGGAGAAGGGAGAAAGCTATATCTGCACTATAAAGAAAGTACCTACAATCGAATATTATGATTTTATATTTACACCTAAAACTGTCAAGTGACCATTGGAAATTAATTTAACGATAAGATGCGCAAAATCACTTGCTTTCATAGTACTTGGTGAAGAAACCCACCATTTGAGTGTGCCTGCCAAGATAGAAGTAATATAACTGATGACAAAATCACTCGGGACCAATACATCGTGCTCACGAATTTCCAACTTAGCAAAAAGCTCCGTATAACGTTCAGTTAATATCTCGATAAAACGATTGATAATCGTTTGGTCCTGTGATTTATCTATCACAATCTGTGCTACTTCTGGATTTTGACGTACAAAGTCGTAGAAGCGGGCTAACATCTTTTCAATATCATTGACATAAACATCAGTGCCGTCCACAGGATTTTGCTCGTCTAAAATTTTGATGAAATCCATAATAAAAGTGTCAATCAAACTGTCATAGAGATCTTGCTTGTCGGCATAATGGGCATAAAAAGTTGCACGATTAATCATTGCAGCATCAGCAATTTCTTGAATTGAAATTTTTTCAAATTTTTTATTTCTTAATAAAGAAAAGAAGGCTTGCGTAATCATTTTTCGTGTCCTTAAGACACGTAAATCATTTATTTTTGCCATATTAATACATTTCTCCTTTACTTGTAGGTTAAACAACAAAATGGTAGTATCTGTTGTTTATTATAGTCCTTTATGATAAAATCTACCGATTTAAGCTGTGTAAAAGACTTTTGACATAAACGACACACAACTTCTAAATGTTGCTTAAATGACATTATATTGTAACTTGACGGTTGAAAAATGAGGAATAAATGATAAAATAGACAATGAATAAGATAAGCAACAGCCTGTCAAATAGAGAAGGAAAAATAATATGAAAAGTTATAAGGCTGGAATTGATGTTGGTTCTACAACAGTAAAACTCGTTGTTTTTGATGAGGAATATCAGCTCCTCTTTAGTCGGTATGAGCGGCATTTTTCAGATGTAAAAATGGCCACGATAAAAGTATTAAAAGAATTATTGGCAGAACAAGGTGAGTGCACACTTACTCTGGCTATAACGGGTTCAGGCGGGATGGGACTTGCAGATGTTATTGATGTTCCTTTTATACAAGAAGTGATCGCAAGTTCGATTACAATCGAGAAATTTATCCCTGAAACAGATGTTATGATTGAACTTGGTGGTGAAGACGCCAAGATGACCTTTTTTGATGCAGGGACCCAAGAACTTCGCATGAATGGCACTTGTGCTGGTGGAACAGGAGCTTTTATTGACCAGATGGCGGCTTTACTTAAAGTAGATGCTGCGGGTGTCAATACATTAGCTAAAGACTATGAGAAAATATACCCCATTGCTAGCCGTTGTGGAGTTTTTGCCAAAACAGATGTTCAGCCCCTTCTCAATGAAGGAGTACGCAAAGAAGATATAGCCGCATCAATCTTTCAGGCCGTGGTGAATCAAACGATTGCTGGGTTAGCTTCGGGTCGTAAGATCACGGGGAAAATCGCTTTTCTCGGAGGGCCACTCTATTTCATGAGCGAATTGCGTAAGCGATTTATTGAAACATTGGACATATCAGAAGAGGATGTTATTTTTCCCGAAAATCCCCAACTTTTTGTGGCAATGGGTGCTGCTCTAGCTGAAGAAACCAGAACAAGTACGATTCGCACTTTAATAGACAACCTAGAAAATGATAAGAGTGACAGCTTGATTCCGCAGGATACTTTAGATCGTCTTTTTGAAAATGAACAAGAATTAACAGATTTTCGGGCACGTCATGCTAAGGCAAAAGCAAGCTATAAAAAGCTTTCTGAGCATCACGGCGCAGCCTTTTTAGGAATTGACGCAGGATCAACTACCACAAAAATTGTACTGATTGATGGTGAGGGGCATATTCTTTTTGACCACTATGGTTCAAATAATGGCGAACCTTTGGAGTCGGTCATTGCTGTCTTGAAAGAAGTCTATCGTTTACTGCCGGAAGATGTTTATATTGCTAAATCTACAGTGACAGGCTATGGTGAACACCTAATCAAAGCTGCACTCCGAGTTGATTACGGTGAAGTTGAGACGATGGCGCACTATAAGGCAGCGGATTATTTTAATCCTGGTGTCGACTTTATTTTAGATATTGGTGGCCAAGATATGAAAGCCATGCGGATCACTGACGGGGCTTTAAGCTCAATATCTTTAAACGAAGCGTGTTCTTCCGGATGTGGTTCTTTCATTGAGACCTTCGCTCATTCTTTGAAATATGATGTGCGTGATTTTGCCAAAATTGCTTTATTAGCAAAACACCCAGTAAATCTTGGTTCACGTTGTACAGTATTTATGAATTCAAAAGTGAAACAAGTGCAAAAAGAAGGGGCCACTGTAGGTGATATCTCTGCTGGTTTAAGTTATTCTGTAATCAAAAATGCTCTCTATAAAGTCATCAAAGTCAAACGTCCTGAAGAATTAGGAACAAAGATTGTTGTTCAAGGTGGGACTTTCTATAATGAAGCTGTACTTCGTGCTTTTGAAAAAATCTCCGAACGTGAAGTTGTTCGTCCTTCTATAGCAGGACTTATGGGCGCTTATGGCTGTGCTTTGATTTCTCTAGAACAGGAAGAGTTTGGGCAAAAATCAAGAATTCTGAACTTGCACGATTTGGAAGATTTCAGCACACAAAAAGAATTTATGGTTTGTGGCCTTTGCGAAAATCAGTGTAAAATGACGTTGACCGTCTTTAATGACGGCAGTAAGTTTGTTACAGGAAACCGCTGTGAGCGAGGCGCAGAAAAAGCAACACAAGTAAAAGTTGACAAACGTGATAAAAAGGTTAATCTTGTCGACTATAAATACAAGAAACTTTTCAAATACCGGAGCTTAACCAAGAAAAAACAGACCCGTGGAGAAATAGGGATTCCTCGTGTCCTAAACATGTATGAAAATTATCCGCTCTGGCATACCATGTTAACCGACTTAGGTTTCCGAGTAGTATTATCCCCTAAGTCTGATAAAGAACTTTTTGAGAAAGGAATTGAAACAATTCCTTCTGATACGGTTTGTTATCCTGCTAAACTCTCACATGGACACATTATGTCCTTGATTCAAAAGGATGTTCCAGCTATCTTTTATCCTTCTGTGCTTTATGAACAAAAAGAACAAGACCAAGCAGAAAATAATTATAACTGTCCGATTGTTCAGTCCTATCCCGAAGTGATTCGTAACAATATTGATGAAATTCGAGAAGGTAAAGTTAAATACCTTCATCCATTTATTAATCTAGCTAATCAGGAAGGTGTAGCTGTCAATATCCATAAAGCTTTGCTTGGACAGGGTTTCAAAGTGGATTTATCTGAAGTGAAAGCTGCGGTTTTCCACGGTTTTGAAGAGATGGAGAACTTCAAGCAAGATATTCGGGATAAGGCAGAAGAGTTGCTCATGCAGATTAATCTGAACAAGGAAAAAGCTATCGTTCTCTCAGGTCGTCCTTATCATTTAGATCCAGAGATTAATCATGGTATTGCTGATATTATTACGCAAGAAGGTTTTCATGTTTTAACAGAGGACAGTGTGGCGCATCTCGAAGAAGTTGCAGGGCTCCGTGTCGTCAATCAATGGGTTTACCACTCACGCCTATATGCCGCAGCGCAAGTAGTGTGTAAAAATAAAAATTTAGAATTAGTACAATTGAATTCATTTGGGTGTGGTTTGGATGCAGTGACAACGGACCAAGTGGAAGAGATTATGCGTAACCATAATAAACTCTATACAGTCCTTAAGATTGATGAAGGATCAAATATGGGAGCAGTGCGTATTCGTTTACGTTCTCTCAAGGCAGCAGTTGCAGAACGTAGTCGACATAACGTTGAAAAACATACCCCAATTAAAGAAATTGTCGAAACACATCCTGTATTTACAAAAGAGATGGCCAAAAAACATACATTGCTCATGCCAATGTTGTCGCCGATTCATCAAGAAGGATTACTTGAGAATGCTTTTGAAGCTTCAGGTTACAATGTGGTTGTGTTGCCAGAAACCCAAAGCTCAGTGAACAACGGGCTAAAATTTGTGAATAATGATTCTTGCTACCCTGCAATTATAACGATTGGTCAACTTATCGAAGCTCTCCAATCTGGAGAATATGATGTGGACAATACATCTGTTATGATGACACAAACAGGTGGAGGCTGTCGTGCAACCAACTATATTCCTTTACTCCGTAAGGCGCTTATCGATGCAGGTTTCCCACAAGTCCCAGTGGTGAGTTTATCTATGGGCAATCAAGGGACAGAAAAAGGCTTCAAGTTTACTGTGCCACTTTTGACTCGATTCATGATTGCTGTGCTTTATGGTGACTTGTTTGAGCGCGTAGTTTATCGAACACGTCCTTACGAAGCTGAAAAAGGTTCAGTCAATGCACTTCATGCTAAATGGTTAGAAAAAGCACAACATAATGTCAAATCTGCTTCGATTTTTGAATTCAACAAGAACATGAAACAGATAATCAAGGACTTTGATAATATTGAACTCCTTGATATTCAAAAACCTCGTGTGGGCGTTGTCGGTGAAATTCTGGTTAAATACAGCAAAACTGCTAATAATGATATTGTAAGCATTATTGAAGAAGAAGGTGCTGAAGCAGTAGTTCTCGATTTGATTGGCTTTATGAACTATTCTTTATACAACCAAATTTGGAAAACAGATGAGATTGGTTTTGCTAAGAAAAATAAATTGATGGCAAAAACGCTACTTTCTATTATTAATATGTTGGAAAAACCGATGGATAAAGCTTTACGTGCTTCTGACCGATTTGACGGTATTGAGTCCATTTATGAAATTGCGGCCAATACTGAAGGCATCGTTTCAGTGGGTAATCATACAGGTGAAGGGTGGTTCTTGACAGGGGAAATGATTGAGCTCTTGCAAAACGGGGTTCAAAATATCGTCTGCCTCCAACCTTTTGGTTGTCTTCCCAACCATATCGTGGGTAAGGGTATGTTGAAAGAGTTACGTCGCCAATACCCAGGAGCAAATATTAGCCCGATTGATTATGATCCAGGAGTTTCCGCGGTCAACCAGCTTAATCGTATTCGTTTGATGATGGCAACAGCTAAAAAAGCAATGAAAGAAAAAGTATCAGTTTAAAATAAATCTAAAAAAGAGCATCTTTACAAATGCTTTTTTTTGTACTTGATTTTAGTTGGAAATTTATATTCTTGACAATCCTATTTAAAAAAAGTATAATTCAATTTATATAAAAGTATAGTCTTTTATAATACAACATATATAATTAAGGGGAATCTTATGCTTACAATGGGATTTATCGGATTTGGAAAATCAGCTAATCGTTACCACCTTCCTTATGTTATTCTACGCGAAAACATCAAGGTTAAAACAATTTTTGATTTACACATTAATGAGGAACTAGCAGCACCATATATGGAAAAGGGTGTGCATTTCACAACAGATTTAGAAGAAATGCTGAAGGATGACGACATACAGCTTATTACAATTTGTACACCAGCTCACACGCATTATGAGCTTGCTAAAAAAGTAATTGAAGCTGGAAAATCAGTAATCGTAGAAAAACCTTTTGTCGATACATTAGAACACGCCAAAGAATTACTCGCGCTAGGTAAAGAAAAAGGCGTTATGGTGGCGCCATATCAAAATAGACGTTTTGATGGGGACTATTTGGCAGTCAAACAAGTTATTGAGTATGGCTTGCTTGGAGACATTCTTGAAGTGGAGGCTCATATTGATTACTACCGTCCAGGATCAATGACAGAGGGGGGACCAAAAGAAGCAGGTGCGTTTTATGGTTTAGGTATCCACTCTATTGATAGACTCGTGGCACTTTTTGGGCGTCCTGAAGCAGTAACTTATGATATTAGAAACAATGAAGTTGCAGAAGCAGTAGATAATTATTTTGATGTTGATTTGCACTATGGCAACCAATTAAAAGTTAAAGTAAAAACAAATCATCTTGTGGCACAAGATTATCCAAGATTTATTGTTCATGGAACAAAAGGTTCCTTTATTAAATACGGAGAAGACCAGCAGGAAAATGATTTGAAAGCTGGAATTATGCCAGAAGTTCAAGATTTTGGGGAAGATAGTCCTATGAATTATGGTCTCGTTAAATACCAAAATGCAAATGGCGATTGGATTGAAAAACAAATAAAAACTCCTGTTGGCGATTATGGTCGTTATTATGATGCTGCCTATGAAACCATTATTAATGGTGCTGAAAAACTAGTAAAAGATGAGGAAGTCATCACGAATATTGAAATTTTGGAAAACGGTTTTAGTCAATCTTCTCCTTCAGTTTACCGTTTAAACATGTTGAATTAGGAGATAAACATTATGAAGAGAATTTTAGGATATGAAGCTTCTGATTTTACACGAGAGAGTACATCAAAAGAACTTAAAGAAGCTATTTTAAAAGCAGAAGGACGCACACTACTCGTGGATCTAGCTGCAGAAAATGTACCACTCTATCCAGAGGTTACAAATGGTGAAATGGCGGCAGCTTTCGGTGCAGATTTATTACTTTTGAAAGATATTGATGTGCAAAAGATGGATATTCCTGGTTTAGGAGAAATTAAGAATGTTTCAGAGTTACGGAAGTTAACAGGAACAGCTGTTGGTGTTAATTTAATTATCAAAGATACCGGACCTGAATATAAGAGAGTGACAGAAACATCGATAAAGGAAGTTCTTCGCAAAGGAATAAATTTCTTATCGTTAACAGCATATGTTACGCCTGAAGCAAGCCCAGAGCGTATCGTAGCGGATATTAAGCTGGTACGTCGTTTCTATAATGGTTTCTTAATGCTGAATCCCGTTGTCTCACATGGCTTAGATTTGGTTTGGGAAAACTTAAAAGCCTATATTGATGCTGGAATTGATATGATTGATTTACCTGCTCCTGGGGCTGTACCAGGTACCACAGAAGAACAGATCGCACGATTAGCCTTTGCGATTAGAAAAACAGGAACTTTGGTGGACTGTGTGGTTGGAACTTCACAAGAAGGCGCGGATAAAAATACGATTCAAAGTTTAGCTTTGGCGGCTAAACGTGTGGGTGCAGATGTCTTTGAACTGGGAGATGCTGGTGTAGCTGGGATACCTGCTCCCGAAAACATTTTTCACGCTTCTATGAGTATTCGAGGAAAACGTCACACTTATGTGAGGATGGCGCGCTCAGCCAATCGCTGATAAAGTAAAAATCATAAGTGACTGTCACTTATGATTTTTACTTTATTTTCCTAAGATATTGTGTAATAATAATGAGAATGTCAGTTTATGAGGTCGGTATATGAAAAAGAAACAGCCAAAATATTTAGTAATTTATGAAGACGTTAAGGAAAAGATTTTGTCTGGTCACTATCCTATCAATTCTAGGATTGCGGATGGTAATACCTTAGTGCAAGAATATGACGCAAGTTTAATGACCGTGAAAAAGGCACTCGATATCCTTGTGTCGGAGGGCTTTTTGATTCGTCGTCGAGGTTATGGCACGATCGTCAAAGATTGGACCAAGGGCAAAAAAGCACACCTCTATGCAGTTGAAGGCTCTTCTAAACGTCATTCGGGTCAGATGGAATCAAAAGTTTTAACTTTTGAAGTCGAGCATCCAGATGTAGATATCGCTAATAAATTATCCATAGATGTGGACGATTTCATATATCGTATCGAGCGGATAAGGTATATCAAAAAGGTACCAACGATTATTGAATACACTTATATGCCAATTTCTATTATTCCGCAATTAAAATATTCCCATCTTACGGGTTCCATTTATAAATATATTTTGGAAGAACTTGGTCTTGTTATACAGAGTTCCTTTCTTAATGTTAAAGGTGTACGTCCTAATGCTTTAGAAAAACAGACTATGCATCTTACTGATACAGATTTCTTGATGCAAGTCGAGCAAGTGGCTAATCTCGAGGATGGGCGTATTTTTGAATATTCGATTGCTCGTCATTTGCCTGAGTCATTTAACTTTGAGACAGTGATTTTTAACAACTAAATACAGGACAAAACTTACTTTTAGGTTCCTATATTACTCAAAAGTAGGTACTATACAAATAGGAAAATCTCCTATATAATGAAGGTAGTACAGATGTGAAGCTAATGAAGGAGAGATTAATCAGATGGATTTAAAATTAACAAATAAACTCGCTTTAGTAACTGGCTCGACCAAAGGCATTGGACGAGCGATTGCTGAAAGTCTTGCGGCAGAAGGTACGGATGTTATTATTAATGGTAGATCTTTAGACGTTGTAGAAAAAGTAATTGAAGAACTTGGCCAAAAATACCCGAATAGAAGGTTTTATCCAGCAGCTCATGATTTATCAATGGAAAATGAACGCCAAGCTCTTTTTCAAGCTTTTCCAGAAGTTGATATTTTAGTCAATAATATGGCGATATTTAATGATGCGAAATTTGAAGATATCGAATTAGACGAATGGCGTCGTTACTTTGAGGTTAATTCAATCTCAGGGATTGCTTTAGCTCAATTTTACCTTCCTCAAATGAAGACAAAAAATGCTAATGGGCGTGTCATTTTTATCGCATCAGAAGCAGCAATTATGCCAAGTCCAGAAATGCCGCATTATTCTATGACCAAAACGATGAATCTGTCTTTGGCAAAATCCTTAAGTCGCGAAACAGCAGGTACTACAGTAACGATAAATACAGTAATGCCAGGATCAACATTAACTGAAGGTGTTGAGAGTTTATTGGCTTCACTTTACCCAGAGATAGAGTCTGTTGAAGAGAGAAGTCGCGCCTTTATGTTGAACAATCGTCCAACATCAACGATTCAACGTTTGATTCATCCTGAAGAAATTGGTAATTTTGTCGCTTATGTGGCAAGTCCTCTTGCAGGCGCTTTTTCTGGCGAAGCCCTTCGAATGGACGGTGGACTTGTTCCGACGATTTTTTAAACAAAGAAAAAACATTGGCCTTGACCAATGTTTTTTTATTTACGATAAAGTCGTGTTGAATTTTTTAATTCTGCCAGACTATAACGCATAGGGTCAGAGAAAGTTTGATCAATATGTGCGTCAAGACTTTTTGAGAACATTTCTTCATATTCTGGAATAGTGAGTTTTTTGCGCTTATCTAAAAGGGCTTGATGCTCTGACTTGCGGAGATGTTGCTCAAAGCCTTCAACCAACTGGCCAGAGAAAAATTCGGCAACCGTTCCAGAGCCATAGCTGAAGAGCCCAATCTTATCATCTGCTTTTAAATTTTCAGCATTTTCTAGTAAGGAAATTAAACTGAGATAAAGCGAACCTGTATAAAGATTTCCTACACGACGATTATATGTGATTCCTTTCTCATATTGCGCGAGAAGATGTTCCTGAACTTCAGAACTTTCACCTTCAAGTTGAGGAAGAAGTGCTTTTTTCCCCATCTTGGTATAAGGGGTATGGAAAGCCAGGGCAGAAAAATCAGAGAAACCTAGTCCAGTACGACGTGCATACTCTTGCCAAACTTTAGCAAAGGCCTCAATATAAGTGGCATTTGAAAACTGTCCATCAACAGTTGGATAAATATCACCAAAAGGACGCCAGAAGTCATAAATATCTTGCGTCAAGCTGACAGAGTCATCATTGAGTGCTAAAATCTTAGGGTCAGCTGTGATTAACATGGCTACGGCACCAGCACCTTGTGTGGGTTCACCACCTGTATTTAAGCCATATTTAGCTATATCAGTCGCAATAACGAGAACTTTACGGTCTGGATGACGATAAACATGGTCTTTTGCCATTTGCAAGCCAGCAGTTGTCGCATAGCAGGCTTCTTTAAGTTCGATAGAACGCGCAAAAGGCTGAATATCAAGTAAACCGTGAACAACAACAGCAGAGGCTTTTGACTCATCAACGGAAGACTCTGTTCCCACAATGACCATATCAATTGCTTGCTTGTCTTCTTCAGTCAGAATTTCAGCAGCTGCATTGGTCGCAAAGGTGATGAGATCTTGGCTGATCGGATTGACGGCCATTTGGTCTTGTCCAATACCGATATGAAATTTAGCAGGATCGATATCACGCGCAAGCGCTAAATCAGTCATATCTACATAAGTTTCAGGAACAAAAAAGGCAAGTTTGTCAATACCAATATTCATATATATCCTCCAGTTTATATGCTTTATAAATTTGTATGTTTAAGCTCCAATTTTAACATAAAAGATTAAAAATTGGAAAAAACTTTTGACTATTTGGACGAGAAATGTGCTATACTTGGCTTATGAAAGAAATAGTAATTATCGATGCGCTTCGTACGCCTGTCGGAAAATATGATGGTGCTCTGTCAGATAAGACAGCTGCAGAACTGGGTGTTCATGTAGTTAAAAATCTACTTGAACGTCACGAAGATATTAAAGATGACGTTAAACAAGTGATTTTTGGCAATGTACTTCAGGCTGGTACAGGGCAAAATATTGCACGTCAAATCTCAATCAATAGTGGTCTATCTCACCATGTCCCAGCTTCAACTGTGAATGAAGTCTGTGGTTCTGGTATGAAGGCAGTGATTCTCGCTAAACAACTTTTACAACTTGAGGAAGCAGATGTCGTGATCGCTGGGGGAACAGAATCAATGTCTCAATCTCCAATCATCCGCCACCGTAAATCTGGTGAAGAAATTCTTACGATGATGTCTGAAGGTTTGACAGATGCCTTTAACGGTGAATCTATGGGCTTGATTGGTGAAACAATCGCCGAGCAATTTGAAGTTAGTCGTGAAGAACAAGATCGTTTTGCTCAACGTTCACAAGAAAAAGCCTTAGCTGCACGTACAGCAGGCGCATTTGAAAAAGAAATAGTGCCGTTTTCAGACTTAGCAGAAGATGAGACGATTCGTGCGAACTCATCACTAGAAAAACTATCTTCTCTTCGTACTGCCTTCAGCGAGAATGGTAGTGTAACTGCAGGTAATTCATCACCAGTAAATGATGGTGCGTCCGCTTTAATTTTAGCAAGCAATGATTATGCTGAAGATAAAGAGCTTCCAGTTTTGGCAAAATTATTGGCCAGTGAAGAAGTGGGAATTGATCCTGAAATTATGGGAGTTTCACCGATTAAAGCTATTCGTCAGTTGCTTGAACGTACAAAGTTGGATATTGAGGATATTGATGTATTTGAAATCAATGAAGCCTTTGCCGCTTCTAGTGTAGCTGTAAATCAAGAGCTTAATATTCCAGAAGAAAAAGTGAATATTTACGGGGGCGCTATTGCTCTAGGACATGCCATTGGTTCATCAGGAGCCCGTATTTTGACAACTTTAGCTTATGCGCTTCAACGTGAAAATAAGCGTTATGGTATTGCTAGCCTTTGTATCGGTGGTGGCCTTGGTTTAGCTGTCCTCTTGGAAAACCCTAATTTAGTTTAATCAATGAATATGAAGAAAAAATTTTACCAAATGAGTCCAGCAGAGCGTCTGGATTTTCTTGACTTAAAATCAGAAACACAACAAATTTTAGAAGAAACAGTGCTTGATGCGAACTTAGCAGACAACCTTATTGAAAACCAAATCAGTGAATTTGAGTTACCAATGGGTTTAGCACAAAATTTTGTCATTAATGGCAAAAGGTATCTTGTCCCAATGGTTACCGAAGAACCTTCTGTGATTGCAGCTGCAAGTAATGGTGCAAAGATAGCTGGAGAATTTCAAACAGTACTTGCAGAGCGGTTAATGCGGGGGCAGATTGTTTTTTATGATGTCGAGCAGGCAGACCAATTAATGCAGACTATTGAAGAAAATCAAGCGGGGATTTTTCATGCTGCAAAAGAAGCTTATCCCTCCATTGTTAAACGGGGCGGTGGTTTACGACACGTGAGCAGCAGGGCTTTCGAAGCAGAAGGTTTTGTATCCGTTGATTTTAAAGTGGATGTGAAAGATGCAATGGGAGCAAACATTGTTAATGCTATTTTGGAAGGTGTTGCTAACCTTTTTCGCACATGGTTTCCAGAGCAAAAAATCTTGTTCAGTATCTTGAGCAATTATGCTACAGAGTCCTTGGTTAAAGTCAGTTGTGAAATTCCCGTTAAGCGACTGAGTAAGGGAGATAATGGACAAGAAGTTGCTGAAAAAATTCAGGCAGCTTCACGTTTTTCTAAAATAGACCCTTATCGTGCAGCCACACATAATAAAGGAATTATGAATGGAATCAATGCAGTTGTTCTCGCCACAGGAAATGACACACGCGCTGTAGCCTCAGGAATTCACGCTTATGCAAGTAAGGAGGGGAGCTACCAAGGTCTGGCGGAGTGGTATGCAAAAGATGGGATACTATTTGGAAGTCTTGAGCTACCATTGCCAGTGGCCACAGTTGGTGGCGCAGTAAAAGTTTTACCCAAGGCTCAAGCAGCTTTAGAACTCTTAGAAATTACAGAGGCAAAAGACTTAGCACAGGTCATTGCTGCAGTGGGCTTATCGCAAAACTTGGCGGCCTTACGTGCCTTAGTTTCTGAAGGGATACAGCAAGGACATATGAGTTTACAAGTCCGTGCTTTAGCAATGACAGTGGGTGCTAAAGACGAAGAAATCACTATTTTAAGTGAAAAACTCCGCCAAGAAAAGGTAATGAATCAAGCGATAGCCGAAAAACTTTTGCTGAAAATCCGTCAAAATAATAAATAACAGTGCTGTCAAGTTTTTTTCTTGACAGGATGGAATTTTATGCTATAATAGTGAAGTAATAAAAAATAGAAATAGGAAATATAACATGTCTGTAAAAATTCGTTTAACTCGCATGGGTTCAAAGAAAAAACCTTACTACCGTATCAACGTTGCTGATTCACGTTCACCACGTGATGGTCGTTTCATCGAAACAGTTGGAACTTACAACCCACTTGTAGCTGAAAACCAAGTAACTTTGAAAGAAGAACGCGTTATGGAATGGCTTAACAATGGTGCACAACCATCTGATACAGTTCGTAACATCCTTTCAAAAGCTGGCGTTATGAAAAAATTCCACGAACAAAAATTCAGCAAATAATATTAAAAGCGGCTTAAGCCGCTTTTTGTCAATTTCACAATAATTTGGACGATTTTAGTCAGAGTAGAGGTAAGAAATGCAAAAAGATGTGAAAGAACTTGTAATGACAATTGTAAAACCTTTGGTCACAGAACCCGATGCTGTTTCATTGGAAATTATCGAAGGTGAAGAATTTATGGAGTACCATTTGGAAGTAGCGGAAGCTGATATTGGTCGTATCATTGGCCGTCAAGGACGTATCATTCAAGCAATTCGCACAGTCGTTTACTTTGTACCCGTTGAGGGTAAAAAAGTTCGCCTTTTGGTGGATCAATAAGATATTAAATAAAAGAGCGCAGGTCATAAATCTGTGCTTTTTTATTTAATATCTTGGATTTTTGGAAAAAAACTAGACAATTTTAAATTTGGTTTAAGGAACAGTTAACTCACAAATAAGAAAAGAATAGTATATTAAAGATACAACTTTGAAAAATTGCTAAAAGGTTCTGAAAATGGGAATAAGAGGGATAACACTATGATTAAGCTATATACCGCGGCGGCCAACTCATCATCACAAAAGGTAAGAAAATGGCTTATGGATCATCACCTAGAGTTCCAAGAAATCAATCTCACTAAAGATACACTTACAAAGGAGGAAGTTCTTGCAATCTTTTCCTTAACAGAGGAAGGCTCTGATGATGTGATCACCCGTCGAGGTAAAGCCATTCAAAATTTAAAAGAAGACTTCTATTCTTTGACGATTCAAGAACTGATTCAAGCAATCGTTGATAATCCCCTTCTACTTCGTCAGCCATTAATCATAGACAATAGCCATTTGCAAGTCGGCTACCACGAAGAAGATATCCGCAAATTTTTGCCTCGAGAAGTACGGAAAGTTATGATTGAAGACTTTGCTAAAAAAAGAAAATTATAAATAAATCAGTTATATTCTTCTGATTTTTTTGAGACGTTCCCTTTCACAGGAGTGGCTTAACGAAGAATTTTGAAAGCAAAGCGGATGAAGATTGTAAGCAAATATAGACAGCAAGTTTGCCCCCTCTTAAGGAAAATTCCTAGGTGTTAAATAGGAAATAGGAATATGTAAGATAAAATTTACAGCTTACTTGGCTCTAAAAAATTAAAAGAAGTTAAAATAAGTGAGAGTGTCCAGGAAAAGTGTTGCAAAGTATAGTAAATAAAAGCATCTAGATTTCTAGTGCTTTTTTCGTTAAAAATAAGTGCTAAAGCTTGTTAGCTTAAAGAAGAAGTGGAGTAGGTAGGACCAGTAAATTTTTTGCTATAATAGACAATAGAGAATTTTTAAGAAAGATTAAAATATAAAGGGGACAATCTATTGACGGTAAATCTTATAATAATAGTATTAATGATTGCTTTTACAGCTTTCTTTGTTGCATCTGAATTTTCTTTAGTCAAAATACGTAAAAGTCGTTTAGAAACATTGGCAGCTGAAGGAAACAAACAAGCAAAACTAGC
The DNA here is from genome assembly GCF_018403745.1 of Lactococcus formosensis. Taxonomy (GTDB): domain Bacteria; phylum Bacillota; class Bacilli; order Lactobacillales; family Streptococcaceae; genus Lactococcus; species Lactococcus formosensis. The sequence goes on from NZ_BOVP01000003.1 coordinate 305,524, forward strand.
TATTGTTGTTGTAGAGCATTTGGACTCTTACCTGAGTGCCTGTCAGCTTGGGATTACACTGACTTCTTTGGCTATTGGTTGGGTTGGTGAAAGCACGATTCATGCCTTGCTTGCGCCTGTGATTCTCTATCTACCACTGCCTAATACGATTGCAGAAAGCTTTTCAATTGTTCTAGCTTTCTTACTGATTACTTTTGTTCACGTCGTAATTGGTGAATTGATTCCGAAATCACTTAGTATTTCTAAGACAGAATCTGTCGTTTTAGCAGTTGTAAGACCTTTGCACTATTTCTACAAGGTGACATATCCCTTTGTTTGGCTGCTGAATGTTTCCGCAAGTTCTATTGGGAAACTCTTTAATCTTAGCCTAGCTTCAGAAGGAGAAGAAACACATTCGGAAGAAGAACTTCTTTTGATAGCTAACCAGAGTTTTGCTAAAGGTGAAATTAACGAAAAAGAATATGAGTATCTCAATAAAGTTTTTGAATTTGATGATTTATTAGCCAAAGAGATCATGGTCCCTCGTCTCGACATGGAAACAATTGCTTCTAGCACAACGATTAAAGAAGCACTTGAGTTTGCTATCGAAAAGGGACATACGCGTTTCCCAGTAATTGGAAAATCTAAGGACAATATCTTAGGTTATGTGACTCTTCAAGCTCTTATTAAAGAGTATCTTGTGTCACCAATGCAGAAAGTGCATATGATAGCTCAAGAACCGATTGTCTTTATTGATACTATTCCAGTAAAAGTTTTACTCTCACAAATGCAAAGTGAACACAAACATTTCGCAATTTTGTCTGATGAATATGGTGGAACCAGCGGTTTAGTAACGATTGAAGATATTCTGGAAGAACTCGTCGGTGATATTCAAGACGAGCAGGACCATGAAGAAGAAAATATTGTCGAAGTTGAATCCGGAATTTATCATGTCAAAGGCAAGACACCTTTATCTGAAATTGAAGATAAGTTTGATATAGATTTTGATAATCCTTCGTCAAGCAATACTATCAGTGGTTATATCATTAATGCTTATCTGGAAAATAGAGAGGAGCTTAACGTGGGGAGTATTAAAGTTTTGAATGCTCTTCAAATAAAGATTCTTGAAATGGATAGAGTGACTCCAAGTGAGTTAGAAATAACCAAAGTAGACAAACTCACCTAGATTTTGATGAATTGAAAGATAATAAAGAGCTCACATCAAAAATGTGAGTTTTTTTGATAAAAACTTAAAAAAGGGTGTTTATTATATTTTGTGTACTTTTTAATATTTTCTTGACAAAATATATGAGACGTGATAGAATTTTATTGTTCATGTGAAAACAAACACAAGGAGAGATTATGAAAATTTGGACAAAATTAGGATTGTTAGCCATTCTTGGCCTTTCATTGACGGCATGTGGGGGAAATGCTCAAAATAAAAGTACTTCTTCAAGTTCATCAGAAAAAGCTGATACTAAGGCGGGTGCCAGCAAAACTATGACTTATGCAGAGCCATCAAGCTTGAAAAAAAGCTATGATGTCATCATCGTTGGTTCTGGTGGTGCAGGGATGACTGCAGCTATCGAGGCGAAGGATGCAGGGATGAATCCTGTCATTCTTGAGAAAATGCCCATAGCTGGAGGGAATACTTCTAAAGCCTCTGCTGGATTGAACGCTTCAGAAACATCTGTTGAAAAAGCACAAGGTGTTACAGACTCAAATGATAAATTTTATGAAGAAACGCTTAAAGGTGGTGGAGGAACAAATGATAAAGAACTCCTTCGTTACTTTGTCGATCATTCTGCAGCAGCAGTAGATTGGTTAGCACAGAATGATATAGTCCTTGATAATTTAACGACTACCGGTGGGATGAGTGTTTCTAGAACGCACCGTCCACATGATGGTTCAGCTGTCGGAGCTTATCTTGTTAAAGGATTAGAAGAAAATATATCTAAACGTGATATTCCAGTTTTTGTTAATAGTGATGTGACAAAAATAAATGAAAAAGACGGAAAAGTCTCAGGTGTCGAAGTTAAAATCGAAGGTGAAACAAAACAAGTTGACTCAAAAGCTGTCGTTGTAACAACAGGTGGATTTGGTGCCAATCAGAAAATGATTGCTAAATACCGTCCTGACTTGAAAGATTATGTCACAACTAATGCCGCTGGCTCTACTGGAGATGGGATTGAGATGATTTCCGCTCTTGGAGGTGCTTTGGTTGATATGGATAAAATTCAGATTCACCCTACTGTTTTCCAAAAAACAGGATATCTTGTATCTGAATCAATTCGTGGTGAGGGAGCGATTCTTGTAAACAAAGAAGGTAAACGTTTCTACAATGAAATGGATACACGTGATAAAGTTTCAGCAGCTGAACTTAAACAAGATGGCAAGTATGCTTATGCTGTTTTTGGCGAAGGAACCAAGGATAAGGTTAAGGCGGTAGATCAATATATCTCTAAAGATATGGTTGTTGAGGCAGATAATGTTGAGGAACTTGCGAAAAAACTTGAGATAAAACCAGAAGAGCTCAATGCAACAGTGACCAAATGGAACAAAGCAGTGGCCGATAAAAAGGATTCAGAATTTGGGCGTACAACAGGGATGACTAATGATATTTCTGGCAAAGTTTATGCGATTAAAGTTGCACCAGGAATTCATCACACTATGGCTGGCGTAAAAATTAATACACAAACACAAGTTCTAAAAGAAGATGGTCAACCAATAAAAGGTTTATATGCCGCTGGAGAAGTTACAGGTGGCTTGCACGGAGGTAATCGTATCGGAGGAAATGCAGTAGCCGATATCATTATCTTTGGACGTCAAGCTGGCCAAGAATCTGCAAAATATGCAAAAGCTTAACATATATTTTCACTTGAAATAAAAAACATCCTAAAAGTTGGATGTTTTTCTTTTTATAAAAGCTTTATTTTTCTCAACCAATACCAGACACCACCACTAAGGGCGAGCGAAATCGCCAAAACTAATAGGAAACCAAAGGAAAATTCTTCAAAGGGAAGTTTAAGATTTATACCCCAAAAGCCATAAATCATGGTTGGTATAGTCAAAACGATAGAAATTTCGGTGAGAGTTTTCATTATGGTATTGAGACGGAAGGAACTTAGATTGTTGACCATTGTATCTAAGCTAGCAAGATATTTATTATAGGCTTGAGTAAGCTTTTTTAAACTGTCTAAATTTTCCTCAAGTTTTATAATGCCGCTATGTTCATTTTCGTCTAAATTCAAAGTATTTTTTTCACGCTTAAAAAATTCTATTATTTTGTCATCACTATCATAGGTTAGAGATAAACTGATTAAATATTTTTTGAGTTGAAGTAATTGACTGAAGAGTGAACGTGTAGGACCATTCTCATTAATTGAGGTTTCTAATTTTACAATTTTATCCCTAATTTTTTGCGCATCTTCTGTCATTTTAGCAAGAGCTGCGTTAATCAAGCTAATCAAAATTTCTTCGGTTTTTAATTCCTTCTGGCAGTCTTTAAGGAATTCTAAGATGAAGTCTTCTTTCTCTTCAGTAATGATTATTACTGAATGTTCACGCTTTAAAATAAGTAGAGAGTCAACCATATGCTCAAATTCAGCCTCCTTCCTCTCTCTTGGATAGAGAAGAAGTAAAGTGATGTATCCATTTCCATTTTCTCCCTTATTAAAGAAATAGTTAGCCTCCTTTTTATCATAAAACAAAGAAGAGAGATCCTGATGATATTGATTATTTAGATGTTTGAAAAATTGACGGTCAGATTGATAAAAGTAAAATAAGGTATTATCCTCTTCACTTTCAAGGGGAGCTATTTTAGAAGCATCAACTTCTAAAGCTTTAAGGATTTTATATTTAAACATTGACTTTCCTCCAAAAAGAGTCACTTCCAAAAGTAAAACAAGATATGATAACCAAAAGGCCCCTATCATAGAGGCCAACTTAGAAGTTAGATTTTAAGAAAGATGCGGAAATGCTTACTCTACTCTCCCATTTTCAGGCGTCATGTCGTCAACTTTATCTTTTACTTTATCGACTTGTTTTGAGGTAAATTTTCCTGTCGTTTGCGCGGCATCAACCACACGATCTTGGACGGTTACTTCGTCATCTTTTTGTTGCTCTTTTGTCTTAATGTCTGTAACTGTTACATTAACTTCTACAACATCTAGGTCCGTCATGTTTGCAACTTCTTTACGGATAACATCCTTAATTTGGTTATAAATTTCTGGAACATTTTTACGGTATTCTGTGATAACTTTCAAATCTACTGCAACTTGTGTTTTGCCCACTTCAACATCAACTCCAGAAGTTACGTCATCCGTATTTACAAGTTTTCCAGTTAAGTTAGAGAAGAAACCACCTTCGACAGCCAGTAAGCCATCCACGGTTTCTAAAGCTAATCCTACAATTTTTTGGACCACTTTGTCTTCGTAAGTTAATTCTCCTTTGATATCCTGAGTATTTTCGTGGTTATTAGAAGCAGTATGCTCAGTTTCGGCCATTGTTCCAAAGGGTTTCATGTTTTCTTGTACCATTTAATTCTCCTTATTTATAAGTTATTTCCGATTTTTTAAGTGTTCAATGATTCCGGTCTTTTGTAGAAATAAGCCCGCTATTACACCAAAGCCAATTAATATCAAAAGTAGAACCATTTTCCAAAAACCAATAGTGAAGATGGCAATGGCAGCTATACCACCGATAATGCCACCAATAATTGGATATCGATATCTTTCCAGATAATCCATTGACACCTCCTATACAACGCGAGAGCGTTTATTGTTTGTTTCTTTATTTAATGCATTTACTTCAACTTTTATTTTTACAGGTTGATCTACACCAAAGAAAAGTTTTAAACTATCAATAATCTCTTGTTCGAGCAAACGTGATTTTTCAGCAATTTCGACCCGAGGAATGATTTCCCCCTTCACATCAATGTTTATTTTCTTTTTATAGAGTGTAACATTAATGCGTGGAGATTTGAGAAAGTCATTTTCGAGGACTTTCTCACGGACAAGTCCTTCGATAGCTGAACGTTTTAAAGTGAGTTTTCCACCATGAGTAGGTAGTTCAATATCAATATAGGTACGAGGATAAAATGCGATGATGAGCAAAGCAATTATTAAAATAACAGCCAAGATAGCATTTCCCCAGAATAGATAGACAGGTATGTATTCACCGATATAGACGAGTTGACTTGAAGCGCTTGTCATATCGCCATACTCCACTAAATTGTAGTAATCCCAAGCTGAAGGAACTACAAGAGAAAGTAGGAGGAGATCAAATACGATGAGAATAAATTTCTTTCCAGATGACACAAGGCCTCCTTTCTAAATGCTTTAACGAAAAAATTAATGACTCATTTTTGATAAAACAAAGGATACAACGGCTACGACAATGACGGCACCGATGATTGAGGGAATCAAAGCCATGCCGGCCAATGAAGGGCCCCAGCTTCCGAGAAGGGCTTGACCCACAGCAGAACCGACTAAACCGGCTAAGATGTTGGCAATCCAGCCCATGGAGCCTCCTTTAGTGATGACTCCTGCAAGTAAACCAATGATGGCTCCAACAATAAGTGACCAAATCATAAAATACCTCTTTTCTAGTATGTGCTGACATACATTTCTATTCTTAAACTAACACATATGGAAAGCGGATTCAAATGATTGGTTTATTATTTTTTCATTATTCCCAAAAAATAAATGCTCGAATTACCGATGTATCTAACTTTCAAGGTAATATTCCGAAAATTCAGAAAGATATTGATAGGATTTGAAAAATAAAAGTGATAGAATAATGAAAGGGGATACAATATCAGTAAATAATACAAATGGTATCTCAAAAAATAGAATGAAGGAGAACATTATGATTTTAGGTTTTATTAAGGCAAATTTCCCAGGTGAACGTCGTGTTCCGCTATTACCACAAGACATTACAGACTTTGATAATCAATTGCTGATTGAAACTGGATTTGGAGAGTTTTTAGATATTGAAGATGTTGAATATGAAAAAGCCGGGTGTAAAATCCTTTCAAGAGAAGAAGTGTTCAAACAGTCTGAAGCGATCTTTTCATTGAAACTTATCCAGCCAAGTGACTATGACCATATTAAAAAGGGACAAATCATCATCGGTTGGACCCATCCTTATGGCTCTGGTAAGTCTTTCATGAAAGAACAAGCCATTCCCAAAGAACTTATTGTTGTTGACCTAGATAATAATTTCCCTGCTATTTATTATAAGGATAAAGTCATCGAAACAAAGATACCAACAGGTATTATGGAACGTAATAGTTTTTTTGCTGGTTATGCTGGTACATTAGATGCTCTGCTGAAGTTTGGAATTTTACCAGATGAAAGCACTAAAATTGCAGTTCTTGGCTCAGGAAATGTCTCGCAAGGTGCATTTCATGCAGTTTCAAAATTTTCTTCAAATGTAAAAATGTTCTACCGCCGGACACTTCCGGTTTTTAAGGAAACTTTTAGCACTTACGATATTATCGTCAATGGTATCGAAGTTGGAGCGGGTAATAACCCATTTTATCCTTAGAAGATCAAAAACAACTGCGGAGAGGAAGTTTCATCATAGATACGGCAGCTGATGCGGGGAATACGATTGAAGGGAACCATTTCACAACAATGATGGACTCAATCTATAAAGAAAAAGGCATTTATTACTATTGTGTCCCTAATACACCATCTATGGCTTATCGTAATGTTAGTCCAATGCTAAGTAAACAATTGAGTAAATACATTTTTAAAGAAAATGTTGAAATCTTTAAAGAAGCACTGAAACAGAGTAAATAATTAGTGACATGATATAACAATGTAACCTCTAGCTTAAACTTACCTAAAAATAATAAACAAGTTGTTTGCTTGAATATTATGATTTTGTTAGAATGAAACTGTTATGAAATTATAATATTATTTTAAAGGAAAGAGGTATTTTTATGATTTGGTCACTTATTGTTGGTGCAATTATTGGGGTGATAGCAGGAGTCATCACTAAAGGAGGCTCCATGGGCTGGATTGCCAACATCTTAGCCGGTTTAGTCGGTTCTGCTGTGGGTCAAGCCCTCCTCGGAAGCTGGGGTCCTTCATTGGCCGGTATGGCTTTGATTCCCTCAATCATCGGTGCCGTTATTGTCGTAGCCGTTGTATCATTCTTCTTGGGTAAAACAAAAGATTAATACAATTCTTATAAAAAATCACTCTTTGGGTGGTTTTTTTGTATGGTTAAGCAAGCAGATATAGTACAATAAGTTTAAAATATTTTAGAATTAATAAAGAATATCAAGAACAACTTGTATAAGCGAGAAATATCAGGAGGAAGAAGGAAATTGACTGAAGAAGAACAAAATCTCGTCTATTTTTGGGATGGTTTTGCTGAAGAATATGAAGAAATACAACAGGAATCGCCTTTCCCGATTGCTCAAGAGCTAGTGAAGTTCCTTGTACAAGAGAAAATTTTACCTTGTCCAACACTTTTAGATATTGCAGGAGGAAGTGGTCGCTATTTGTCTGTATTTCAGGACCATGTGAAGAGATATACTTTAGCGGATATCTCACCAAAGATGCTAGAACTGGCAAGAGAGAAAAGAAAATCAGAGCATGTTGATTTCCTTAGGATTAGTCAAGAGGCGCTGATTCAAACAAATAAAAAATTTCAAGTTGTTTTTTCCGCAATGAATCCTGCTTTGAACCATCCTGAAAAGATAAAAGAATTGTGCCAACTCAGTCAAAAGTGGTGCCTTATCTTCCGATTGGTTAAGGATGAGGACAGCTTATTTTCTCCTTATGATCAGGAAGTGAACCCAGAGTTAAAATGGATGGAAGACTACAAAAACTTTCTTCAAAAAGAGAAGCAAGAATTTTTTGTGCAACAATTTACTTTTGAAAAAACAGAAATGATTTCAAAAGGCTTTTTCCACGCGTATTTTGAGGACGAATGCAGTAAACGGGAGTTGGAACGCCGTATAAACGAGCATTTTGGAGTGCAAGAATCATGCAAAAATTACCAGAAAGCTGTCTACGAACTGATTTACATTCCATGTAACAAAAAGTGACGAGAAAAGTAGAATGCTTTGTACTATATTTATGATTTATACCAGAGTCGAAAGAAAAACTACAAGAGCTTCAAAAAACATAAGTAAAAACCCAAGAAAATTATAATTTTCTTGGGTTTTTGTTTTATATTATTGGAAAGGAAAAATAAACTAATTCAGTATCCTTTTTTAATATGAGTGGAGTTTAATCATGATAGCCGTAGAGTTTTAATTCGCCCGAAATATATTCTCCTAGATAGACTTCAGTAATTTTATGAAAGCCGTTTTCAACGATTTTAGTTTCGAGCCACTCTTCGTTTTTATTTATAATGTCTAAAACATCATAGTTGGCTTGTCCGTCTACAATGATCGGGTATTTAATGTTTTCTCCTCCAAATTCGATAATTGTTAATTGACCATTTTGCTCTAAAATTGCGCGCTTTACATTTTGAACTTCATAAATTCCATTGGATCGTAGCTTAAACATAAGTTCATTTGCCGATATCCCATTTTTCAAACATTCCGTAACTTTTATTTTTCCATCTTGAATTAAAGTAAGTGGCTTTCCGTCTACAATCACTTTAATATAACGATTATGTTCTTTAGCAAATTTCAGAAGGAGGACAAGAAGAGTCCAAATGATTAGGACAAGGACAAATTGTAAGACCGTTATCGAATCATTATAAATGACACCTCCAATTATTCCGCCTAATACATAATTTTGAACTTGATCCATTGCTGATGAAGGTGCAAGATTACCTTTTCCCATGATGTTGATTTGGATAATTAAACAAACAATTCCGAGGGCAAATTTGATTATTATTGGACTATATAATTGCATAGCTAACCTTTCTTATTATTTAGAAATAATGTTGATTTTATTATTGAGCAGATGGGTTTCGGTGATAGTATAGGATTGCTGATCGGCATTGAGATTGACCGTGTAAAAATCATCTTTTACTTTTACAATGATTCCATCAGTAAGTTGAGTTGAACTTACCAGGATGTCTTTTTGCTCAACCTTCATATTATCTGCAAATTGCTCGACAAAATTGACCATTTGAGAGGATTGAGAATGCCGTGACTGATTAACCTGATAATTTGAATACTGTATCCCAAGAGAAAGGATGAGGAACAAGAAAAAAATGAGACTAAGATCTCGATATTTCGTCTTGATTCGATGTTTTAAATATAACGAAAAAACAACGATAAGTAGTATGAGTGAACCAAAAATGAAAATATACCATAGGTAATCTGTTAGTCCAGCTTGTGTTTTCAAGAAACTAATATCATAAAAATTCATAAAACCTCCAATAAATTAACTGTAATTTTTTCTTAATAACCGATATATTATTAAAAAATTCCACAATTATATACTATCATAAACAAACTAATATATATAAAGAATATTTTTCATTCATCTGCTTAAAATAAAAAATACAATAATTGTTTGTATAATTTTAAATAAAATGGTACAATTTTGTCTACTTGAAATTTTAATATTTTAAATCATAGTTTGTCTTCGATTGAAGTATGAGCTATAAGTAGAAGAAAGGAAAAGAAAAAATTTGGGATTTTCAACAAAAGCAAAATTTGACACCTACAGTAAAAAGGACAGTAGATTAGAAAAAACATTGGGGGTTAAAGACTTTTTGGCTTTGGGAGTGGGAACGATTATTTCTACTTCAATCTTTACTCTACCAGGAATTGTTGCTGCGCAATTTGCAGGACCAGCTGTTGTATTTTCTTTTTTGATTGCTGCAGTTGTTGCTGGAATGGTCGCATTAGCCTATGCTGAAATGGCCAGTGTTATGCCCTTTGCCGGCTCAGCCTACTCATGGATTTCGGTCCTGTTTGGAGAGGGATTTGGCTGGATTGCGGGTTGGGCCTTACTTGCAGAATATTTTATTGCCGTAGCCTTTGTGGGCTCAGGTTTCTCGGCTACATTTCAGCATATTCTAGCAACCTCAAATATACATTTACCGGCAGCTTTGGCTAATCCACTTGGAACTAATGGTGGTATCGTTGATATTATTTCTTTAATTGTTATTTTAATTGCCGCCCTTCTTGTATGGCGAGGCTCGAATGATGCTGGAATAATTGCGCAAATCTTAGTTGTGTTAAAAATTATTGCGATTATCACATTTATTGTTGTAGGTTTAACAGTGATTAAACCTCAAAACTATACACCATTTATACCTAAACACAATCCTACGACAGGTTTTGGGGGGATATCGGGGATTTTATCAGGCGTCTCGATGATTTTTCTGGCTTATATTGGCTTTGATTCGATTGCGGCAAATTCAGCTGAAGCTAAAAACCCAAAACGTACAATGCCTTTAGGAATTGTAGGCTCGCTCGTCATTGCCGTAGTTCTGTTTTCAGCAGTAACGCTAGTTCTTGTCGGCATGCATCCTTATACTGAGTATGCAAATAATGCAGCTCCTGTATCATGGGCTTTGTCAGAAGCAGGATTTCCTTTGGTTTCACAAGTAATTTCAATAGTTGCTGATGCTGGGATGTTTATTGCTTTACTGGGCATGATTTTAGCGGGTTCTCGACTGATCTATGCTTTTGGTCGTGACGGAATGCTTCCTAAAATTTTAGGAGAAGTAGACAAGCGTGAAAATCCAACCAATGCTTTAATTGTTTTAACTACAGTTGCAATAATTATTGGGGCATTTTTCCCATTTACCTTCCTGGCACAATTGATTTCCGCAGGTACATTGATTGCTTTTGTCTTTGTTTCAATCGGGATGTTTGCTTTACGTCCCCGTGAGGGCAAAGATTTACCACAAGCAAGTTACAAAATGCCATTTTACCCGATTTTACCGGCTCTAGGCGCGATAGGATCAATTATTGTATTTGAAAATCTTGATTCACTTGCGAAATTATACTGTTTCATCTGGATTTTGTTAGGTATTGTGATTTATTCATTGTATGGGGCGAAGCGCGAAAAAAATTAAAAATTTTATACCGATTTGAGGATTTATCAAATCGGTTTTTACTTTAATTAAAAGTTAATTACCTCAAAACTAACTTTTTTAAAGAAAAAAACACTTACAGAAGCATATAGGGAAATAATACGTGAATTATGGTAAAATATCTGTATGACAAAATTTTACAATGTAGGAACAATAGTGAACACACAAGGGCTTCAAGGAGAAGTTCGTGTGATTTCAGTTACCGATTTTGCTGAAGAACGTTTTGCAAAAAACACAATTTTGGCTCTTTTTGACAAAAAAGGAAATTATGTCCAAGATTTGAAAGTTAAATCATCAAGAAAACAAAAGAATTTTTATATCGTCAAATTTGATGGATTCTATCATATTAATGATGTTGAAGGCTTTAAGGAATTCACTTTAAAAATAGCTGAAGACAAGTTGAAGGATTTGGACGAAGGCGAATTTTATTATCATGAAATTATTGGTTTAGATGTATATGAAAATGATCAATTAATTGGACAGGTTAGCGAAATTCTTCAACCAGGAGCAAATGATGTGTGGGTCGTCAAACGTAAAGGTAAGCGTGACTTGCTTCTTCCTTATATTCCTCCTGTTGTATTGAATGTTGATCTTCAAGCTAAAAGAGTGGATGTGGAAATTATGGAAGGCTTGGACGATTAGGATGAAAGTTGATATTTTAACAATTTTTCCAAACATGTTTGACTCGCTCAACCAATCGATAGTTGGGAAAGCACAAGAAAAGGGACTGCTTGAACTTCATACCCATGATTTTCGCGAAAATGCGAGCAACAAGCAAAGACATGTGGATGATATGCCTTATGGCGGTGGTCAAGGCATGTTGCTGATGCCGCAACCTATCTATGATACAATGGATAAGATTCCGCATGAAAAGGCGCGTGTGATTCTCCTTGATCCTGCAGGCAAACGCTACAATCAAAAAATGGCTGAAGAGCTTGCCCAAGAAGAACATCTAATTTTTATTTGTGGACATTATGAAGGTTATGATGAACGAATTAAAGATCTAGTGACGGATGAGATTTCACTTGGCGACTTTGTCTTAACAGGCGGAGAAGTAGCAGCTACTGTTATTGTTGATTCTGTAGTACGCTTGCTGCCTGGAGCTTTAGGTAAAGCAGCCAGTCATGAGGATGATTCTTTTTCTTCAGGATTACTGGAGTATCCACAATATACACGCCCGGAAGAGTTTCGTGGGAAGAAGGTCCCAAGCGTTCTGATGTCCGGTCATCACGAAAATATTCGTAAATGGCGCTTGACGGAGAGTTTGAAAAAAACTTTAGCACGACGTCCGGATTTGTTGGAGCAGTACGAAACAAATGCAGAAGAAGAAGAAATTTTGAAACAGCTAAAGATAGAAAGTGAAAAATCTTGATGGCTTGGAAAAATTATATTTGGGATTTTGACGGAACACTCTTCAATACCTATCCTGTAATGTTAGAGGCCTTGCGTGAAGCAATGAAGCAATCCTCAGTAGAATTTCCGGGTGATATAGAAGCTTATATCAAACGTTTCTCTATTCGTAAATTCGCTTTTGAGTTTGCAGACGATGACTTTCTTGACTTGTATCATAAAATAGAAGCAGAGATGCAAGTCAATCCTCAGGTTTACCCTGAGATCCCACAAATTTTGTCAGAAATTGTAGAAAATGGTGGACAGAATTTTGTCCTCAGTCATCGTGATGATGCCACCTTTGAATATCTGGGTGAACTTAAGAAATACTTCACAGAAGTCATTACCAGTCAGCAAAATTTTGCACGGAAACCAAGTCCAGAAGCTTTGGAATATTTGATTCACAAATATAAGTTGGTACCAGAAGAAACAGTCATGATTGGTGATCGTCCTCTTGATATTGAAGCAGGTATAAACGCAGGTGTAGCCACTTTGCTTTTAGATGAGAAAGCATATTTTGGAGACATCGCCGACAAGAAAATAAAAAATTGGAGTGAATGGAAATGACATTAACATTAGAACGTGATAAAGAATTTGTAAATCAATTTCATTATGACGCACGTAATTACGAATGGGAAAAAGAAAACGGAACACCTGAAACAAATATCAATGTACAATTTCAGTTAGTTCCCCATGATCAAGTACCTGACGGAAAAGTTGCTGCAGAAGATACAGCAATTTATGCTATCTTGACATATATGATTCCTTTGGAGAATATTGTCTTATCAGGTATGCTCAGCCAACTTAACTACGTGCGTGGTCGCCAAGTGAAAGAGCAATCTGAATTAGAGCAAGAAGAAATGGCACAAATTGCGGATCCACTTTTTGATCTTTTGAAACGCTTGGTGTATGAAACAACAGAGGTTGCCCTTGACCAACCGGGCATCAACCTTCAATTTTAAGGATTTTTTCAAGTTTATTTATTATGAAATTAGCTATTATTACAGATACTTCGGCAGATTTTGCCGAACAATATAAAAATCGAGACGATTTATTTGTCTTGGAAATTCCCATATCTATTGAGGGAAAAGAATATAAACCAAGTGAAATGACACATCAAGAGTGGTATAAGTTGATGGCTGCAACTTCAGAGGCACCTAAAACATCACAACCAAGTATTCTTGAATTAGAAGAATTACTGCGAACACTAAGACAAGAGGGCTATACTCATGTTTTAGGTGCTTTTTTGAGTTCAGGAATTTCAGGTTTTTATCAAAATGCATTTTATCTACAAAGTGAATTTGAAGATATGGTGGTTAAGTTTCCTGAAACCTTTATTACTTCTAGCCCACTCGGCTATATGATTGAGACAGTGTTGGATGCGGCGGATGCTGGGAAGTCATTTGACGAGATTGTTGCGCGGTTTGAATATCAAAGAGAAAATGACAATGCCTTTATGCTTGTGGATGATCTTCACTGGTTGGCTAAAGGCGGGCGCCTTTCAAGAGGAGGAGAACTTTTAGGGACACTCCTCAATATAAAACCTATTTTACAGTTTTCAGAAGATGGTAAGGTTGTCGTATATGACAAGGTGCGTACAAGCAAGAAAGCTGTGTCAGAGCTGAAGAAACTTATGCTTGCGAACAGTGATCCAAAGTCGCATAAGGTGTATGTCCTCCATGCTGATGCGGAAGATCGCGCAAAAGACCTTTATGATTTTGCCAAGACTCATGGCTATGACGATGTCGAAATTGTAACATTTGGACCTGTTATTGCTACCCACCTTGGTTTAGGTGCTATTGCTTACGGATTTTCACCTAAGAAATAATTTATTGTATAAAAATTAATTTTGAAAAGAGAAGGAAATATTTTAGTCATTTCTTCTCTTTTTTTGTATTTTATTAAATTGTTATTTTTAAAGAAGTGTAAACGCAACCATATAAACGTTGAGAAGTAATTGTCCAATTTTTTTCAAGTTTTGTTTGACTTTAAGTTAAAAAAATATTAAACTAAAGTTGTAATTATACGCATAAATATACATTAGGAGGTATATAATGGAAGCAAAAACTGAAAAGAAAAAATTCCAAATGCCATCGGCATACACGATTCTTTTCATCATCATTGTTCTTATTGCAATCTTGACATGGTTTATTCCAGCAGGGCATTACAAAGTAGATGATGCAGGTAACATTATTGCTGGTTCATTTACGCAAGTAGCATCAAACCCTCAAGGCATTTGGGACATGCTTATGGCTCCCGTCAATGGGATGTTAGGTATTGAAGCAAATGGAAATGTACCTGCTACGCCAGCAGCAATTCCCATCTCATTCTTTATTTTAATGGTAGGTGGCTTTTTAGGTGTAGTGAATAAAACTGGTGCACTTGAAGCAGGTATTGCTTCGATCGTTAAGCGTTTCAAGGGCAAGGAGAAGATGCTGATTCCAGTCTTAATGATTCTCTTTGCACTGGGTGGATCAACCTATGGGATGGCGGAAGAAACATTGGCTTTCTATGCTTTGATCATTCCTGTCATGATTGCGGTTGGTTTCGATACGGTCGTGGCTGTTGCTATCGTTTTAGTGGGCTCACAAGTCGGCTGTTTGGCATCTACAGTGAATCCATTTGCTACAGGTGTAGCTTCTCAAGCAGTTGGTATTTCCATGGGACAAGGTATGGGACTTCGTTTCTTCATGCTAGTTGTACTCACAGGTATTTCAATTCTCTATGTTTATCGTTATGCTTCAAAGATTGAAAAAGATCCCACAAAGTCTTTGGTATATAAAAATCGAGAAGCTGATATCCAACATTTCGACATTGCTTCTATTGAAAAACAGGAAAATATTACGCAACGTCAAAAATGGGTGAATGTTGTCTTCTTCGGAAGTTTTGTCATTATGATTATGTCACTTGTTCCATGGGACATGTTGAACGAACATTTTACTTTCTTTAACGACTTTACCACTTGGTTAACTTCAATCCCAGGTCTCGGAGTTGTTCTTGGTAAGAGTATGGTACCTTTTGGTGCATGGTACTTCCCAGAAATTACAATGCTCTTCATCGTCATGGCCGTTGTGGTTGCTTTCGTTTACCGTATGAAAGAGTCAGAATTTATCTCTGCATTCCTTGAGGGGGCATCAGACATGATCGGTGTTGCTATCGTCGTAGCTGTAGCACGTGGGATTCAGGTTGTGATGAACAACGGAATGATTACAGACACAATCTTGCATTGGGGTGAACAAGGACTTCAAGGTCTTTCCTCAAGTCTATTTATTATCTTAACGTTTATCTTTTATCTGCCAATGAGTTTCTTAATTCCATCAACATCAGGTTTAGCTGCCGCTACGATGGGAATTATGGGCCCAATGGGCGAATTTGCCAATGTTTCAAAAGATTTGGTCATTACAGCTTATCAATCTGCATCAGGTATTTTGAACCTGATTACACCAACATCTGCCGTTGTTATGGGTGCACTTGCTATTGCACGTTTCAACATTGGGACATGGTGGAAATTTATGGCGAAGTTGATCGTGATTCAGTTGGTTGTGATTATGGTTATTCTTGGTGTTGCCGCAGTATTATAAAAAATGAATAAAAAGCTTTCCATCGGGGGAGCTTTTGTTGGAGGTCATATGAAAACTTTTATTACAGACAAATATCAAACAGCAGCTGTGCAATCAATTGGACGTTTAGTCAAACATGCATCTGTATTAGACGAGAGTGATTCTGGGGTAGGTCATCCTTTTGGTAAAAAAGTTTTAGCTGCCTTAGAAGAGGTCTTAGAACTTTGTCAAGAATTAGGTTTTAAAACCTTCCAAGATCCTGAAGGTTATTATGGCTATGCTGAGATTGGCGAAGGCGAAAAACTTTTTGGCTTACTTTGTCACATGGACGTCGTACCTGCAGTAGATCAAGCAGGTTGGGAAACTGATCCTTTTGAAATGGTCGAACGTGATGGCCTTTTAATTGGTCGGGGAACACAAGATGATAAAGGTCCAAGTATGGCTGCACTATATGCAGTAAAAGCTTTGATAGATGCAGGTGTAACATTTGACGGACGAATTCGTTTTATCTTTGGAACAGATGAAGAAACACTTTGGCGTTGTTTGGATAAATATAATGAAAAAGAGGAAGCAATCACTATGGGCTTTGCTCCTGATTCTCATTTCCCACTTAACTATGCCGAAAAAGGCTTACTTCAAGCTTATCTTACTGGACCTGGAACAAATGATTTCGAATTGCATGCGCCTGGCGCATTGAATGTTGTACCCGACCGTGCGTCTTGCACTTCGGACAAAATAACAGAAGTAAAAGCTGCCCTGACAGCACATGGTTTTGATTATGAAGAAACAGAAAAAGGGATTTCGGTAAAGGGAAAAAGCGTACACGCGATGGCTGCACCAGAAGGAGCAAACGCAATCCTACGGTTGTCCATTGCCTTGTCTGAAGTATTTGACTTCAAACCCCTTGATTTCTTGGGTAAACTTGTTCAGGAAAATGCCACAGGTGAAAATGTTGTGGGTAAAGTTATGGACGAGCAGTCCGGCGAATTAACCATGAATTTCACAGATGTTGAAATCACTCCTGAACATACAAAAATCGGTGTGGATATGCGTATCCCTGTAACTGTTGATAAAGATGAACTGGCTGGAAAACTTGCTGCTCAAGCAGCGAATTATCAACTTGAATATAAGCAATATGATTGGTTAAATCCTCTCTATGTGCCGGTAGAAAGTGAACTTATCCAAACGCTTCTTGCTACTTATCGTGAAATTACAGGAGATATGACGGAGCCGATGGTTTCTGGAGGAGCAACCTTCGCTCGGACGATGCAAAATTGTGTGGCCTTCGGAGCTATGTTCCCTGATACGCCAGATTATATGCACCAAGCAAATGAACAATGGGCAATTACGGACTTGCGTAAAACGATGGAGATATATGCTGAAGCTATCTACCGCTTATGTGGAGTGAAGTAATCAACTTTCATAAGAAAAAATGATTCACGAAAGAATCATTTTTTTTACAAGAAGAGCTTGAATAAGCAAATGCTTTTTAGTTTTTAAGCTTTGCATTTTCATTGCTAAGCTGCACTAAATTTTTTTATCTTTAAAAAAATCTACTCAGCGACTCTTTTTTATCCGAAAAGTGCTAAAATAGAAGTATGAAACTAGAGAATTTGCCGTCAGAATTTGTAAAAGCTTTGCCGGTTTTGGAAAAAATACAGGCACATGGTTTTGAGGCTTATTTTGTAGGAGGAAGCGTTCGTGATGCGCTTTTGCAAAGGTCAATCCATGATGTGGATATTGCAACCAGTGCTTATCCAGCTGAAACCAAAGCCATATTCCCGCATACTATTGATGTGGGAATTGATCACGGTACTGTGTTGGTCTTAGCTGGTCAATCTGAAGCTGAACATTATGAAATTACAACTTTCCGTACAGAGAGCACCTATACAGATTATCGCCGTCCAGATTCTGTAGATTTTGTCCGAGAACTTTCGGAAGATTTAAAACGGCGAGACTTTACGATTAATGCCTTTGCTATGGATACTGAAGGAGAGATTATAGATTTATTTGATGGCCTTTCCGATTTAGCTGGGTCACGCTTACGGGCTGTTGGAATTGCAACGGAACGCTTCAATGAAGATGCGCTTCGGATTATGCGTGCAATGCGTTTTGCTGCAACTTTAAATTTTAATGTTGAAGAAGAAACATTTAAAGCCATGCAGGCACGAGCCCATCTTCTAAGCAAAATTTCTATTGAACGTATCTTCATTGAACTCGACAAGTTGCTTCTGGCTAAAGATTGGAAAAAAGGCTTGGAAATATTGCTTGAATCGGAAGCTTATACTTTCTTGCCTGATTTGCAAGAAAAAGCAATCCACGCTTTGATTCAAACCCTAAATCCGGACTTTACTTTTGCAACTTCAGCTCAGGCTTGGGCTGCGCTCTTAGTCCATAGTGATCAAATAAATGTTAAAACTTTCTTGAAAAAATGGAAGGTGTCTAATGACTTTATCAAATATGTGCATGATTTGACAGAAGCCTATAAGCTTGAAAGTTGGAGTTTAGAGAGCATTTATCGCTATGGGTTAGAAAAAGCCCTGCTGGTTGATCAGCTAAAAGTTGCCGCAGGGCAAGATGTTGATTGTGAGCAGGCTTATATCTATGATGCTAAGCTCCAGATACATAGCAAGTCAGAGCTCGCAGTAACTGGTAATGACATTATTCAAACATTTAATATCAAGCCAGGTCCGATTTTAGGGAAGCTGCTACATCAGATTGAAGAACAAGTCGTTAACAACCAATTAAAAAATGATAGAAACAAAATTTTAATATATATTAAGGAGATTCTATGATTACTCGTAAACAAGGTTCATGTACTACTATTTTGGTGGGGAAAAAAGCCTCAATTGATGGCTCAACCCTTATTGCTCGTAATGACGACGGACATGAAGCACTAGATCCACAACGCTTTGTTGTTGTTCAACCAGACGAACAACCGCGTCATTATAAAGCTGTATTAAGTGCTTTGGAGTTGGACCTTCCAGAAAATCCAATGCGTTATACAGCAACACCAAATGCTGTTTTAACAAGCGGGACTTGGGCTGCTGCAGGGATTAATGCTGCAAATGTTGCAATGTCAGCAACAGAAACAATTACAACCAACCCACGTATCTTAGGACTTGACCCTTACAATGAAGAAAGTGGTATGGGGGAAGAAGACTATGTTACTCTAGTCTTACCATATATCCACAGTGCGCGTGAAGGTGTTGAGCGTTTAGGTGCTCTCCTTGATCAATACGGAACATATGAACCTAACGGTATTGCTTTTGCTGACAAAGAAGAAGTGTGGTGGTTGGAAACGATTGGTGGTCATCATTGGGCAGCAGTCCGTATTCCAGATGATTCATACGTGGTTGCACCTAATCGTATGAACATTGATCATTTTGATTTTGAAAGTGAAGATACACTTTGTTCAAAAGATTTGAAAGCATTGATTGATGAGAACCATCTTAATCCAGATTTTGAAGGATACAATTTACGCCATATCTTTGGCTCTAGCACAGTAAAAGATAGTGTATATAATAACCCACGTACTTGGTATGGTCAAAATGCTTTGGGAACTCCAAGTGATGATCCTCAAAATCCAGAATTACCATTCATCTGTAAAGCTACACGTAAAATTTCAGTAGAAGACATGAAATTTGTACTTTCAAGCCACTTTGAAAATACTGAATTTGATACTTACGGTACAACAAATACACCAGAGCAAGCACAACTTTTCCGCCCCATTGGAATCAACCGTAATCACAGTGTTCACATTTTACAAATCCGTAATCATGTTGATGAAAAAATTGCGGGTATTCAATGGTTGGCATTTGGGGCAAATACCTTCAACCACGTCGTACCTTTCTACACAAATGTTGAGGATACACCAGCTTGCTATCGTGATGCAACAGCGACATTTGACTTGAATAATATGTACTGGCTCAGTTGTACAGCAGCACTTCTTGGTGATACAGATTACAGTAAGTACGTTGATTTACGTGATACCTATGAATTGGCAACTGTAGGTAAATTCCGTGAAATCCAAAATAAAACGGATAAAGCGGGAGCTGCAGCAGACCTACAAGCAGCAAATGAAGAATTAGCAGCGTTTGCATTAAAATCAATGACGGAAATGCTGGGACGTATGGTAATTTCAGGTTCAAATCGCATGAAACTACGTTATGATTTCAACGATTAATTCTGATAAAAAGCACTTATGTGCTTTTTTTTATGCTCTATACAAAATACTAAAAACTGTCTATCCCACAAACGAGCGTAAAGTAGGTGCTTAGTTTTCAAAACATATTGTGCTAAAATAAAAAGAAGAAATTTATCTTACATTTTAATTTATTAAAAAGAAAGCAAGGAAAATGCGTAAAACATTCCAATCAACAAAAGACTTTTTTAAAAATACGTTTCATTATTTTGGTCCCGTCATCTTTTTTCACCTCTTACTTTTACTCGTTGTAGTTCCGACATTAACAGCGACCACTAATTTTTTACTTCATCGTAAGGAGATTGATTATCTGGCTTATGATAATGTGCTCTCGATTTTCAGTCAACATCCACTCACAGCGTTTGCTCTGATTGGAATTTTAGTACTGATTGTAGTTTCGGTATTCTTAGAATTCACTTTTCTAACGATACTGGTTCACTTTGTGAAGCAAAAAGAAAAAGTTACAATTCCTGAGTTACTTTATGCAACATTTTCACGGTTGCGACATCTCAGACCTTCTCTTATCTTATTTTTCTTGTTTTATTTTATGTTAGTTTTGCCTTTAAGTGGTTTTGCCAGCGGTATAGACATTATTTCCGCTATTCAAGTGCCTAACTTCATCTTGGAGTTTATTGCAACTAACAATTGGTGGCTGTTGACAGCCTACATTTTACTGACTTTATTATCCATGTTTATTGGATACCGTCTAATTTTTGTTCTGCCGCTCATGATTTTGCAGCAGAAAAAACTTAGGACCTCATTGAGTGTCAGCTGGCAGATGAGCAAAGGAAAATTTAAAGTTTTCTTTTTCCGCTTTATAGCAATTTTCATCAGTTTACTGGCTTCTTTCTGGGTAATCAGTCAACTCTTGATTCTGTTACAATCTACAATAGATCATCACATGCCCCAATTGGCTCTAGCATCAGCGACAGTGATTATGTTTATAATCCAAGTTTCGGCTTTATTACACATGCTTTTGTCACTGATTTTGATTTTCTATGTGGTTATTAATTTGTTAGAGGAATTAACACCAGAAGAAATCTATGTAGAGCTAAAAGCTTTTCAACTATTGCCTAAAGGTTGGCGTTGGGTGAGCCGAAGTTTATTGGGGTTTTTCACAGTCCTATTTATTGCGCTTATTGGTGTTTTTAACGTTTATTACCTCAGCCAGGATACCTTGTCAAACCCACTTATTATTTCACATCGTGGTGTGTCAGAGAAAAATGGTGTCCAAAATACAATCCCCGCCTTGATTGAAACTAGCCAAACCTATCATCCAGATTATGTTGAGATGGATGTACGTGAAACAAAGGACAAGCAATTTGTTGTCATGCATGATGAAAATTTACGTCATTTAGCTGGAGTGAACAAGAAAGTAAATGAATTGACTTTAGCTGAACTCACCAAACTCACTGTCCGAGAAAACGGTAAATCTGCCCCTTTACCAAGCTTTGATGAATACTTGAAAGAAGCAGATAGGCTTGGTCAAAAATTACTGATTGAAATTAAAATCCCGCTTAAGGAAGATGTCAATGCAGTAAGTGAAAATTTCTTGCAACGTTATAAAAAGGATATCGAAGCAAAAAATCATCAGGTGCAATCTTTAAGCTTTGATTTGTCACGGAGCTTAAAAAGACATGATTCATCTACTTTTGTCTCTTACATTATGACCTACAACCTTATCGGAGTACCGAAAAGTAACGTCGACGCTTTTTCTGTTGAAATATCAACATTGGATTCGGAATTTGTAGAAAAAGCACATGATTATGGGAAAAAAGTATACGCTTGGGATGTCAATGATGCCAATACCGTACAGCGTATGCGTCTGTATGATGTCGACGGCTTAATCACGGATGATATACCGGTAGTCAAGAAAACTATCGAAAATACGCAAAGCGGTATGAGCTTTGCACAGAAAATTCGCATTTACTTATTAGACTTAGGAAATGCAGATTTAACAGATTTAAGTTCAGATAGTTTTTCTAGTTTTAATGTTTGATAAGAAAGGCAAAGGGCTAAGGCTCTTTGCCTTTCTTAACTTGTGCTATAATAAATAAGAGTATTCAGAGAAAAAGATAGGATTTAGATAAAACATGGCAGATTTTTTAGTATCAGAATTAACAAAAAGCGTGGGAGATAAAACACTTTTTGATAAAATTTCATTTATTATACATAACCTCGATCGCATAGGGCTATTGGGCACAAATGGTACCGGTAAAACAACCTTGCTTAATACGATTGCGGGCGTTCAAGGTTTTGATGGAGATGTTTCTCCATTTACTCACCCTCAAGATTATAAAATTACCTATTTGACTCAAGAGCCAGATTTTGATGATGAAGCAAGTATCATGGATACTGTTCTGGATGATTCACTCCCCCAAATGAAGGCCATAAAAAGATATGAAGCTGCACTTTTAAATATTGAAGATTTAAGCAAATTTGAACGTGCCCAATCTGACATGGATGCTTTAAATGCTTGGCAAGTAGAAGCAGATGTGAAAACAGTTTTAACAAAACTCAAATTGCCAGATTTTTCTTCAAAGATAGGATCGCTTTCAGGAGGACAAAAGCGCCGTGTGCAATTAGCCCAAGCTCTTGTGAATCCATCTGATTTACTTTTGCTGGATGAACCGACCAACCACCTTGATGTGGATACTATTGCTTGGTTGCAAAACTATCTCAAAAATAGTAAGAGAACAGTGCTTTTTGTGACACATGATCGTTATTTTTTGGACAATGTGGCGACGCGTATATTTGAGCTAGACAAGTCAAAACTCAAAGAATATCAAGGGAATTATCAAGATTATTTGGCGCAACGTGCTGAAGCAGAGGAACGTGAAGCTGCAAGCTTGCATAAAAACCAACAGCTTTACAAATCAGAATTAGCTTGGATACGTAAGTCTCCGCAAGCACGAGCAACTAAACAACAGGCACGTATTGACCGTTTTGAAAGCTTAAAAGAAGATGTACGTACAGACAAAGACTTGGGTGATGTAGACATCAGCTTGGCGACGACACGTTTGGGAAAAAAAGTCATAAACTTTGAAAATGCAGCATTTGCATTTCCTGATCGTCCCATCTTTTCTGACTTGAACTGGATTGTACAGAATAAAAGTCGTGTTGGTATCGTAGGTGATAATGGTGTAGGTAAATCAACCTTGCTCAATATTATCGCCGGAGAACTTGAGTTGACGTCAGGAACGATGGATATCGGTGAGACTGTTAAAATTGGATACTTCAGTCAAGAAATACGCGGACTTGAAGAGGATAAACGCATCATTAATTTCTTGGAAGAAGTAGCTTCAGCTAGCCAAAATACAAGCGGTGAGACAATTTCGATTGTTAATCTTTTGGAACAATTCCTCTTTCCAAGAAGCACACACGGGACTTTGATTCGTAAACTTTCTGGTGGTGAGAAGAAGCGCCTTTACCTCTTGAAAATATTATTAACACAACCTAATGTTCTGCTCTTGGACGAGCCAACCAATGATTTGGATATTGCAACTTTGACAGTTTTAGAAGATTTTCTTGCAAAATTCCCTGGCGCTGTAATAACTGTAAGTCACGACCGTTATTTCCAAGACAAGGTTTCCAATGAGCTTTTGGCTTTTGAGGATGGAAATATTAACCATCTATTTGGTGCTTACAGTGATTACTTAGCGACAAAGGTAGCTGCTCCTGTGGAAGTGGCAACACCGAAAGCTGATACACGTGTACGTGAAGATGCGAAACCAAAGATGACTTGGGCCGAGAAGCAAGAATGGGCAACGATCGAAGATGACATTGCAAAATTAGAAGAACGAATAGAAGAAATCGACACTGAGATGAATGAAAATGGTTCAGATGCTGGGATGCTTTCTACTCTTCAAAAAGAATTAGATCAAGTAACGACAGAACTTGAGACGAAATACGAGCGCTGGGAAATGCTCAGCGAAAAAGTATAAAAGTAAGCGAAAAGCTTGCTTTTTTTGTTACTTTATCTTTCTTTTTTTAGTGATAAAATTTCTTGAAGAGGGCGGAACTAACCTTTAAAAGTTTGTTTATTAATATGGTATAATGTTAGTCATAATAAAGTGAAATTAAGAGAGGGAAATATGACCTACGCAGACCAAATCTTCAAAGAAAATATCAGTAATATCCTCGAAAATGGTGTGTTCTCAGAAAACGCACGTCCAAAATATAAAAATGGCCAAACAGCCAATAGTAAATATATCACAGGATCTTTCGTCACTTATGATCTTGAAAAAGGCCAATTTCCTATTACAACTCTTCGTCGTATTCCTATCAAGACAGCAATTAAAGAACTCATGTGGATTTACCAAGATCAGACAAGTGCACTTGATGTTCTAGAAGAAAAATATGGTGTAAAATATTGGGCTGAATGGGGTATCGGTGACGGTACCATTGGACAACGTTATGGTGCAACAGTCAAAAAATATAACATTATCGGTAAGCTCATTGAGGGCTTAGAAAAAAATCCATGGAATCGCCGTAATATTATTAATCTTTGGCAATATGAAGATTTTGAAGAAACGGAAGGACTTTTGCCTTGTGCATTTCAAACGATGTTTGACGTAAGACGTGAAGCAGATGGACAGATTTATCTTGATGCAACCTTAATTCAACGTTCAAATGATATGCTTGTGGCTCATCATATTAACGCAATGCAATATGTGGCTTTGCAAATGATGTTGGCTAAACACTTCAGCTGGAAAGTTGGCAAGTTTTTCTACTTTGTCAACAACTTACATATTTACGATAATCAATTTGAACAAGCGAATGAGTTAATGTCACGTACGGGTTCAGAAAAAGAACCACGCTTGATTTTAAATGTACCAGATGGGACGAATTTCTTTGATATTAAACCAGAAGATTTTGAACTGGTGGATTATGAACCTGTTACTCCACAACTCAAATTTGATTTGGCGATTTAAGATGAACTGTCGACATTATCACTCAAAAGATTACGCTGAGATTGTTGATTTGTTTTATACGACAGTACATACAATCAATGTTGCTGATTATTCTAGAGAAGAGTTAGAAGCGTGGGCGCCATCGGATAAGTCTGATTTTTGTATGGAAAAACAGCTGGCAGAGAGTTATTGTTTAGTTGTCGAAGAAAGCGGAAAAATTTTAGGCTTTGCCAATGCAACAAGCAGAGACACATTCGATTGTCTGTATGTTGATAAGGATTATCAGAAACGGGGTGTCGGACATCTCCTTGCCAATAAGATTGAACAGTATTGTAAGGAGCAGGGGGCAGAAATAATAAATGTTGATGTTTCCTTAACTGCTCTATCTTTCTTTGAACAACGTGGTTATGTGATTTTAAACCAACAAGTCGTTGTACGACGTAACCAATATTTAAACAATTATAAAATGCAATTAAAGTTATAAAAGACTGGAAGGAAAAATGTACGAAAAATTTATCGCAGAGGCTAATCTAAATCCCGACAACTTCGGTGGTGCCTGGGCTTTTGGGAATAATCCTCAAATGGCTGATGAGTTATTAGAACTTGTGCTTGAAGGGAAAAAACGAGCAACAGCAAGTGCATTGTCTCAGTATGGGCCAGATGATTTTTTACCTGCTGTTGACGGAAGGTATGAGATTTTACTCGATGGTAAAGGGAATCCACGTGCCGCGATCCAAACAAGCAAGGTCTACATCACTAAGTTTAATAAGGTAACGGTAGATCATGCTTTTAATGAAGGAGAGGGAGATAGAAGCTTATCTTATTGGCGGCAAGTACATGAATCCTTTTTCCGAGAGTTGGATTGCTTCGCACCAGATATGGATATTGTCTGTGAGGAATTTGAAGTCTTATATAAAAGTTCGTAAAAGGCGAACGATATTCAAAAAAGATATTACTTTCACAAGTAATATCTTTTTTTGTACTCTAAATAAGGTTAGAATTAAATTATAAAATAAAGAGGAGGCATATTGTGAGAAAGGGACGCTTACTTTATGAAGGCAAAGCAAAGAAGCTTTATGAAACAGACGATGAACAGCTGGTTTGGGTGGAGTATTGTGATAACGCAACAGCTTTGAATGGTAAAAGAAAAGAAGAAATTAAAGGCAAAGGGGCATTGAACAATCAAATCACATCCTTAATTTTTCAAAAATTAAACTCCGAACAAATTCAAACATCTTTCATTGAACAATTGTCTAAAACCGAACAATTGAATCGAAAAGTGGAGATTATACCTCTGGAAGTGGTCTTGAGAAATCGTGTTGCTGGCTCTTTTGCGAAACGATTTGGATTGGAAGAAGGTGACATTCTTCCTCAACCCATTATTGAATTTTATTACAAGTCTGACGCATTGGACGATCCATTTATCAATGATGCACATGTCTATTTTCTTGAACTTGCTCGCCCAGAAGAAGTGGAATTCATCAAATCAGAGACACTGAAAATCAATGCACTACTCCAAAAGCTCTGGGCAAAAATCGGCTTGAGTTTGGTTGATTTCAAACTCGAATTTGGTCGTACAGCAGAGGGAGAAATTATCTTGGCGGATGAAATTTCACCAGATACCTGCCGTCTTTGGGATGCGGAGGGGAATCATTTAGATAAAGATGTTTTCCGACGTAATATTGGTGATTTGATCGAAGTATATAGCCGCGTACTCACAGCCCTTCAAGAAGGAAAAGAGCTTTAAGATTAAGTAGTGAAATCGTAGAGAAGAAATAAAAGAAAGTGAATGAAAAAGAGAAAATGAGTAAAGTAGAAGTTTATGTAACCTATAAAAAATCAATTTTGGACCCTCAAGGACAAGCCATCACAGCAGCAACACAAAAGCTAGGTTATGATGAGATAAAGGACATTCGTGTAGGAAAATATTTTGAGATTGAAGTCGATGCAACAGCTGAGGCAGCGGCCTCTAAAGTTGAGGAAATCGCAGAAAAACTTCTTGCTAACCCAAACATGGAAACTTACAAGGTTGAGGTGGTAGATTGATGAAATTTGCAGTTATTCAATTTCCAGGATCAAATTGTGATTTTGACCTCCTTTGGGCCATTCGTGATGTGATGCAAGCTGAAGCCGAATTTGTCTGGCATGAGGAAAATTCTCTTTCAGGCTTTGATGGTGTGTTGATTCCTGGAGGTTTCAGTTACGGGGATTACTTACGTTGCGGATCCATTGCTTCTTTTTCTAACATTATGCCAGAGATTAAGCGTTTAGCAGCAGAGGGAAAACCTGTCTTTGGCACCTGCAATGGATTTCAAATCCTTGTTGAGGCGGGACTTTTACCTGGAGCATTGATTCAAAATGACAGCTTAAAGTTTGTTTCAAAGTGGCAAAACTTAAAAGTAAATAACAATTCAAAATTTACAACTGTCTTTTCTGAAAATGAAGTGATTAGCTTGCCTATTGCTCATGGTGAAGGCAAGTATATTGCTGATGAACAAACTTTGTCAGATTTAAAAGAAAACGGCCAAATCGTTTTCACCTATGTAAATGGAAATCCTAATGGTTCAGCTTTAGATATTGCTGGAATCTGTAATAAAGAGGGCAATGTTTTAGGAATGATGCCGCATCCAGAACGCGCTGTAGAATCCCTATTGGGTGGAAATGATGGTCAAAAAATGTTTGCCAGTATCTTGAAAAATTTTGTAGAAAAAGGAGCGCTACAATGAGCGTTGAAATGAGTCCAGAACAAATCCAAACGTCAAAAATTTATCGTGAATGGGGCTTGACTGATGAAGAATACTCTAAAATTAAAAATGAGATTCTTGGTGGTCGCTTGCCTAACTTTACAGAAACAGGCATGTATGCCGTGATGTGGTCAGAGCATTGCTGCTATAAAAATTCAAAACCTGTCTTGAAAAAATTTCCAACAGAAGGCCCACACGTACTTATGGGACCAGGTGAAGGTGCAGGAGTCGTTGATATTGGTGATGATTGGGCTGTTGTTTTCAAAGCGGAATCGCACAATCACCCAAGCTATGTTGAACCCTATGAAGGAGCGGCAACAGGTTCTGGCGGGATTATTCGTGATATCTTTTCGATGGGTGCACGTCCAGTTGCTCTTTTAGATAGCCTTCGCTTTGGTCAGATTGACAATGCTAAAACACGTCACATTGTTGACCGCGTGACAGCTGGAATAGCAGGATATGGTAACTGTATCGGTATCCCTACGGTAGGTGGAGAAGTAGCTTTTGATGAATCTTATGCGGGAAATCCTTTAGTGAACGTGATGTGTGTGGGCTTGATTGAGCATAAGCACATCCAAAAAGGACAAGCCAAAGGTGTGGGCAACACAATCATGTATGTCGGTGCGAAAACAGGACGTGACGGCATTCATGGTGCTTCCTTTGCCTCTCAGGAGTTTGGTTCAGGTTCTGAAACACAACGTTCTGCCGTTCAAGTGGGCGATCCTTTTATGGAAAAACTTTTGTTAGAGGCTTGTCTCGAAGTGATTCATAATCATTCCGATATTCTTGTCGGCATTCAAGATATGGGTGCTGCTGGATTAGTTTCTTCAACTTCGGAAATGGCTTCGAAAGCTGGATCGGGTCTGAAACTTAATTTAGACTTAGTACCACAGCGTGAGACGAACATGACACCTTACGAAATGATGCTTTCAGAGTCGCAAGAGCGGATGGTACTTTGCATTAAAAAAGGACATGAAGATGAAATCGTTGAGCTCTTTAAAAAGTACGAACTTGATGCGGTAAATATCGGTGAAGTCACTGATGATGGGATGTACACATTGTTCCATCAAGGTGAAAAGGTTGCCGAAATTCCAGTAGACTCTTTAGCTGAGGATGCACCGGTTTATTATCGTGAAATGAAACAACCCGCACGTATTGCTGCATTTGAAAAAGCCGAAAAATTTATCCCGGAAATCGCAAACGCAACAGAGGTTCTCAAAGAACTCCTTAGTCAACCAACGATTGCGAGCAAGCGCAGTATTTATGAAACCTACGATAGCCGTGTAATGACCAATACAGTTGTTGCACCTGGATCTGATGCGGCAGTTATCCGCCTCCGTCATTCCAATAAAGCTTTAGCAATGACAACAGACTGTAATGCGCGCTATCTCTACCTTGACCCTGAGGTTGGTGGACAAATAGCAGTCGCAGAAGCAGCGCGTAACATCATCGCCTCAGGTGGGAAACCTTTAGCTATTACGGACTGCCTTAATTTTGGAAATCCAGAAAAACCAGAACAATTTTATGAGTTAAGCAAGGCATGCGATGGTATTTCGGAATCTTGTCGTGTGCTATCTACTCCAGTTATCTCGGGTAATGTTTCCCTTTATAACGAAACGAATGGTCAAGCAATTTTACCGACACCAATGATTGGGATGGTTGGATTGATTGAAGATGTGGCACAGATTACGACACAAGATTTTAAAGAAACAGGTGACTTAATTTATCTTATCGGTGATACTGGCGATGATTTCTCCGGTTCTGAAATTCAAAAAATGATGACAGGAGAGATTTCAGGTACGCTGAACTTTGATCTGCAAGCTGAAAAAGAAAATCAGGAACGCGTACTAAAAGCAATCCAAGCCGGTCTGATTCAGTCCGCGCATGATTTATCTGAAGGTGGCTTAGCTGTAGCTCTTGTCGAGTCGGCTTTTGCGAATAATAAAGGAATTTCGGTTCATTTTGATGGCAAAGTATCACAACTTTTCTCTGAAAGTCAA
This sequence comes from Lactococcus formosensis, assembly GCF_018403745.1. Classification (GTDB taxonomy): domain Bacteria; phylum Bacillota; class Bacilli; order Lactobacillales; family Streptococcaceae; genus Lactococcus; species Lactococcus formosensis. Next base: position 335,341 of record NZ_BOVP01000003.1, read on the forward strand.
GGTCGCTTTATTCTCTCAGTTCGCCCAGAAGATGAAAAGAATTTTGAAGAACTGATGGCAGGGAAAGCAAGCAAGTTAGGGCATGTTACAGACAAGTCAGAAATTAAAATTTCAGCAAAAGATGGTGAAATTTCCCTATCTACTGAAGAAGCGAAAGCGATTTATGAAGGAGCGATTCCATGCCTTATGAAGTAAAGTCCTTGAACGAAGAATGTGGCGTTTTTGGCATCTGGGGACATCCTGAAGCTGCACAACTGACTTATTTTGGACTTCATGCCTTGCAACACAGAGGACAAGAAGGTGCCGGTATTCTGTCAAATAATGATGGGCAACTTCAGCGGCATCGTGATTTAGGCTTGGTAACAGAAGTTTTTCGTCACGAAAAAGATTTACAAAAATTATCAGGGAAGGCAGCCATGGGCCATGTACGCTACGCCACAGCAGGTTCAGCAGAATTAAACAATATTCAGCCTTTTCATTTTAAATTTCAAGACACACAGCTTGGTCTAGCCCATAACGGTAACTTGACCAATGCCGTATCGCTACGACGTGAGTTAGAAGCACAAGGTGCTATCTTTTCTTCAAGTTCAGACACCGAAATTTTGGCGCATCTGATTCGCCGCAGCCATCATCCTGAATTTATGGGAAAAGTAAAGGAAGCCTTGAATACTGTTAAAGGTGGCTTTGCTTATCTCTTGATGACAGAAGATTCGATGATTGCAGCTCTTGATTCTAATGGCTTCCGTCCTTTATCTATTGGGAAAATGGCGAACGGTGCGCTCGTTGTAGCCAGTGAAACCTGTGCTTTTGATGTTATTGGTGCAGAGTTTGTCCAGGAAGTCAAACCCGGTCAGATTATCCAAATTAATGATCAAGGCTTGCATGTTGAGCAGTTTACAGATAAGACCAATACACAAATTTGTTCAATGGAGTATATTTACTTTGCACGTCCGGACAGTGTTATTGCAGGTGTCAATGTTCATACCGCACGTAAACAATCAGGGCGTATCTTAGCACGTGAGGCACAGGTAGATGCAGATATTGTTATTGGTGTGCCAAATTCGTCACTCTCAGCAGCATCCGGATATGCAGAAGAATCTGGATTACCTTACGAAATGGGCTTGATTAAAAATCAATATGTGGCGCGTACATTTATTCAGCCTACGCAAGAATTAAGAGAACAAGGTGTACGGATGAAGCTCTCGGCTGTTTCCAGTGTAGTCGAAGGTAAAAAGGTTATCATGGTGGACGATTCTATTGTACGTGGAACGACAAGCAGACGAATTGTGCGTTTACTTAAAGATGCCGGCGCTGCTGAAGTTCACGTTGTAATTGCGAGCCCACCGCTTGCTTATCCATGCTTTTATGGTATCGATATTCAAAAGCGAGAAGAATTGATTGCAGCGGAACACTCAGTCGATGAAATTTGCCAAATCATTGGAGCAGATAGTCTTACTTTTTTAAGCCAAGAAGGATTAGTTGAGGCTATCGGACATGATAATCTGTGTCTGTCTTACTTTGACGGTATATATCCGACGCCACTTTACGATTACGAAGAAAATTACCTGAAATCTTTAGGAGGAAAAAATGTCTAAAAATGCTTATGCAAAGGCAGGAGTTGATGTTGAAGCGGGTTACCAAGTGGTTGATCGCATAAAAAAACACGCCGAAAAAACGAAAAGGCTGGGAGTTCTTGGAGGACTTGGAGGATTTGGAGCGGCATTTGATCTTTCGAAACTTGATGTTAAGGAACCAGTGCTTATTTCTGGAACAGACGGAGTGGGTACAAAGCTGATGCTGGCTATTGAAGCAGACAAACATGACACGATTGGAATTGATTGTGTGGCCATGTGTGTTAATGATATCGTTGCAGCTGGAGCAGAACCACTCTACTTTCTTGACTATATCGCTACCGGGAGAAACCTTCCGGAAAAGCTCGAAAAAGTGGTTGCAGGTGTTGTCCAAGGATGTTTGCAGTCAGGTGCAGCCTTGATTGGCGGTGAAACAGCAGAAATGCCAGATATGTATGGTACAGATGATTATGACCTTGCAGGTTTTGCTGTCGGTATTGCCGAAAAGTCAGCCCTAATCGATGGCTCCAAGAATGTTGAGGCAGGTGATATCTTATTAGGGCTTCCTTCCTCCGGCATTCATTCGAACGGTTACTCGCTCGTCCGGAAAATCTTTAAAGATTTTGATAAACAAGAAATTCTTCCTGAGCTGGAACGCCCCCTTGGAGAAGAGTTACTTGAACCCACTCATATCTACGTCCAAGAGCTCTTACCGCTCATAAAGGACAATATGATTAAAGGAATATCGCACATTACAGGAGGCGGTTTTTATGAAAATCTTCCGCGAATGTTTAGTGATCAATTAACTGCTGAAATTATAGAAGATAGCTGGGAGATTTTGCCTATTTTCAAAGCTTTGGAGAAATACGGTCAAGTTCCTCATGACGAAATGTTCCAGATTTTCAATATGGGAATTGGCATGGTCCTCGCTGTTGCTCCAGAACAGGCTGAAGAAGTGAAGCAAAGAGTAAAATGCTACGAAATTGGAAAAATTACGCCTCGTGTGAAACAAGCGGTAATTATAAAATGAGGATTGCCGTTTTTGCCTCAGGATCAGGATCCAACTTTGAAGCTCTTGCTCAAGCTTTTCCCGCTGAAGTTCAGCTCTTATTCTCGGATAAGATTGAGGCTTATGCTCTACAAAGAGCACAGCAGCTCAAGATAGCTGCTGTCAGCTTTACCTTAAAATCTTTTGCTGATAAGCAAAGTTATGAAGAAGCCTTAGTTGCTTTGCTCCGTGAACATCAGATTGATTTGATTTGTCTTGCAGGTTATATGAAAATTGTTGGTCCTACTCTTTTGCAAGCTTATGAAGGTCGGATCATTAATATTCATCCATCATATCTGCCAGCTTTTGCGGGTTCAGCTCATGCTTTAGACGAATCCTGGCAAGCTCAAGAAGGCTTGGGAATCACAGTGCATTGGGTGGATTCTGGAGTCGATACAGGAGAAATTTTAGCCCAGCAGCAGCTTGATTATTACCCAGAACTCGCCGAATATGAAAAAAAGCTCCATCAAATAGAGCATGAATTGTATATAAAAGTAGTAGAAGAGCTTATCAAAAAATAGTAAAAGCTATTATAAACTTAAAAATAGAAAAGGAATAAAAATGACTAAACGTGCGCTTATCAGTGTGTCGGATAAAAATGGAATTGTTGAATTGGCTGAGTCTTTAAGTAAACTCGGTTTTGAAATTATCTCAACTGGCGGAACTAAAAAAGCTTTGGATGAAGCAGGAATTGCAACCTTAGCGATTGAAGAAGTGACGCAGTTTCCGGAAATGATGGATGGACGTGTGAAAACATTACATCCAATGATTCATGGTGGACTTTTGGCACGACGTGATTTGGACAGCCATCTAGCTGCCTTAGAAGAGCACAATATTACACCCATTGACTTGGTTGTTGTCAATCTTTATCCTTTCAAAGAGACACTCTTGTCAGGAGCTGATCATCAAACAATTGTCGAGAATATTGATATTGGTGGTCCTTCAATGTTACGTTCTGCAGCAAAAAATCATGCAGACGTTACTGTTCTTGTTGATCCAAGTGACTATGCTATGGTTCTCGAAGAATTCGAAAAAGCTGGTGAAACAAGCTTAGGACTTCGTCAACGTTTGGCTGCCAAAGTTTTTCGACATACTGCTGCTTATGATGCGCTCATTGCACAATATTTAACAGAAAAATTTTCTGCTCCGGAGGAGAAACCTGAAAAGCTGACATTGACCTATGATTTAAAACAAGGGATGCGTTATGGTGAAAATCCACAACAAGATGCAGATTTTTATGAAAATGCCCTTCCAACTGCTTATTCGATTGGGCAAAGTGTGCAATTACACGGTAAAGAATTATCTTACAACAATGTGCGTGATGCAGATGCAGCCTTGCAAATTGCGCGTGATTTTACGGAGCAACCAACTGTTGTGGCGCTTAAGCACATGAATCCTTGCGGCATTGGTCAAGGGGGGACGATTGGGCAAGCTTGGGATTACGCTTATGAAGCAGATCCTGTTTCAATCTTCGGAGGTATTGTCGTTTTAAATCGTCCAGTTGACCCAAAAACAGCTGAGAAAATGAGCAAAATCTTTTTAGAAATCATTATTGCACCGGCATTTTCTGATGAAGCACTAACAATTTTAACGAAAAAGAAAAATATTCGTTTGCTTACGCTTGATTTTGAACAAATTGGTGCATCAGAAAAAGAAGCGATGATTACAGGTGTGCTTGGAGGTGTCTTAGTACAGGAGCAAGATGTTGTTGCAGAACAAGAAGAAAGTTGGACAGTAGCAACGCAAGCTCAACCAGATACAAAACAATGGGAAGCGCTAAAATTTGCATGGAAAGCGGTCAAATATGTGAAGTCTAACGGTATCATTGTCACAAATGAACATCAAACACTTGGGGTTGGGCCAGGTCAAACCAACCGTGTAGCTTCAGTGAAAATAGCAATTGAAGCAGCGCAGGAAAAAGATCTAGATAATGCTGTGCTTGCCTCTGATGCTTTCTTCCCCTTTGCAGATAATATTGATGAGATTGCCAAATCTGGCATCAAAGCGATTGTCCAACCAGGTGGTTCCGTTCGCGATCAAGAAGTCATTGAAGCCTGTGACAAGTATGGCATCACAATGGTCTTTACAGACGTGAGACATTTCCGTCACTAATAAAAAAAGCTAGACGAGAGTTTAGCTTTTTTTATTAGTGTTTCTGCCGTCTAGAAAATTCCGTAAAGCGAAACTTATCAACTTGATGTCGGCTTTCGGTGTACTGGAAAACATTATTATTGGCGAGATAAACATGACTGCGCACACTCACGACATGGCGGTCTTTTGGGTTTAAATCCAAGTAAGTTTTGTCTTCATCGTTGGCGAAGTCAATCGTGATTTCTTTTTGAGCATATGAAATGTCGAGGTTAACTTGGTCTTCAAGGTAGGAATAAAGAGAAGACTTTACTTTTTCTCTTGTCATATTGGGTGCTGTAGAAGCTAAGATGTAGTCACGATCTAGGATAACAAACTGCTCATCAATATTTCGTCGACGGAGGATGTGAAAGGCCTGAGTACCTTCTTCAAAAAAAGAAAGTTCTGAGAGTTCTTTATCTACAGTTATTTTTTCAAAAATTAATATTTCGGTAGTTGAGCTGAAGTTTAAAGAGTCTTTGAGCTCTTTGAAAGAAGTTAAACCTGAAATGGGGAACATCAATCTCTCCCTTGGAATAACAATGGAGCCAAAGCCATGACGGCGTTGAATAATCCCGTTTTCTTCCAAGATTTTTAGTGCTTGTCGTACCGTTGCGCGGCTAGTTTGATAGAGCACTGTAAGCTGGTTTTCACTGGGCAGGAGCTCATTTTCGGGATATCTTCCATCATGGATTTTTTTTTCCAAATCCCGAAGAATAATTTCGTACTTTTTCATAATCTAAGTGTAACAAAAAAGCACTTTAAGTTAAAGTAAAAATATAACCGCTTGCAAAACCGCTTTCATTTTGCTATTATAAACTTGTACGTACAAGTTGTGATTTATTTTTATTAAAGGAGAATAAAAGTGTTTGGTTTTGGAAAGAAAAAAATTGTGAGTGAAGATAAAAATCTTTATGCACCTTTAGCAGGTACAGTTATTGGCTTGGAAAAGGTTTCCGACCCTGTATTTGCCAAAAAAGTTATGGGGGATGGTTATGCTATTGAACCTACAAGTACTGAAATTGTCAGTCCAGTAGCAGGAGAAGTCAGTCTAGTACAAGGACATGCTATCGGCTTCAAGCGTGTAGATGGCTTAGAAGTATTGCTTCATTTAGGGATTGATACAGTAAGTTTAAATGGACAACCTTTTCAGATTAAGGTTAAGGTAGGCGATATAGTCGACGGCGGTGATGCTCTGGGACAGGTCAATTGGAAAGAAGTGGAAGCAGCGGGTCTACCACTTACGAGTATGATTTTAATTACAAATACAAATGAAATGCTCAATAGTCTTACCGTTAAAAAAGGAAGTGCTCAAGCAGGTGATATGTTGGGTCAAGCAACTGCAAAATAAAAAGGAGAAAACATGGCAGATTACAAAAAATTAGCAACAGAAATCATTGCTGCTGTTGGCGGTGAAGAAAATATCACAAAGGTAATTCACTGTATTACACGCTTACGTTTTTATTTAGTCGACAAAGAAAAAGCAGATAATGAAAAGCTTGAAGCAATGGATGGTGTTGCCGGTGTTGTCTACAATGCAAATCTGGGGCAGTACCAAGTAGTTATCGGTCAAGCCGTTGAGGATGTCTATGACGAAATTGTTGCCCAGTTGGGGAGTCGTGTAGTGGATGGTGAAAGTAGTGAAAATGTCGAGGAAACAAAAGTTTCTAAAAATCCAATCATTCGTGCTTTTCAAGTTGTAGTTGGAACAATTACGGGGTCAATGATGCCGATTATTGGTTTATTAGCTGCTGGTGGTATGATTAATGGGATTCTTAACATGTTTGTTAAAGGAAACCATATTTTTGAACTTATTAGTCCGACAGATCCAACCTATATTATTATTTCAACAATGGCGATGGCACCATTCTACTTTCTTCCTGTCTTGGTCGGCTATGCTGCTGCTAAACAGTTAGGTTCAGACCCATTTGTCGTGGCTGCAGTTGGTGGATTTATGATTCACCCTGCTTTACAAGGCTTAGTTGCAGCACCTAATGTTATTGAGAAAGGAGAGATTGTAGCTGGAAAAGCACCAGTCGTCATGGAATTATTTGGCGTAACTTTTAATACAAGTTATTTTAATATTCCTGTTAGCTTGCCAAATTATGCTTATACTATTTTCCCGATTATTGTAGCAGCTTGGATGGCTAAACCAATCGGTGCTTGGCTTAAGAAACACATGCCTTTAGCGCTTCGTTCGATTTTTGTACCGATGATTACTTTCTTTGTTGTGGCTTCATTAGTACTCTTGTTGGTAGGACCCGTAATTAGTATTGTTTCCTCTGCGCTTGCTTCAGTCATTACAGGATTGATTAATCTTAATCTCACAATAGCAGGAGCAATTATTGGTGGACTTTACCAAGTTCTAGTTATCTTTGGTCTCCATTGGTTGGTTATTCCTATCTTGACGCAACAAATCGTAACAACAGGAGAATCAAACATTAATATGATTGTTTCCTTTACAATGTTGGCACAAGGTGCAGGTGCTCTAGCTGTCTTTCTTAAAACACGCCAACAAAGTCTTAAAGGGTTAGCTTTACCAGCAGCGATTTCGGCTTTTTGTGGGGTAACTGAGCCAGCCATGTATGGGATTAACTTGAAATATATTCGTGTTTTCATTATGAGTTCGATTGGTGCAGCTGCAGGCGCTGCGGTTGCTGGCTTATTTGATCTGCATATGTATGGCTTCTCAGGCTCACTTATTGGTTTCCCTAACTTTGCTGCAACAACAAATCCTTTGACTCATGCTGCAGGTAACCCTAACAACTTTATCTACTTTTGGATTGCGACAGCTGTTTGTATTGTTGTATCCATGACATTGGTATGGTTCTTTGGTTTCAAAGATTCAGATACAATGGGAACAGGACTTGAAAAGAAAAACGTCTTTAAATCAGCCGTAAATAAATAAGAAACAAAAGGAAAAAACTATGACATTGAGCGAAAAAGTCATCTATCAAATTTACCCTAAATCATTCTTCGACACTACGGGAAATGGTATTGGGGACCTCAGAGGAGTAACGGAAAAATTACCTTATTTGGCGGAATTAGGAATCGATATGATTTGGCTTAATCCTTTTTATCCCAGCCCGCAAAGAGATAATGGTTATGATATTTCTGACTATACTAATATAGATCCAGTATTTGGTGATTTTAAAGATTTTGATCAAATGGTAGCGCGTGGTAAAGAGTTAGGTATTGAATTTATGCTGGATATGGTTTTGAATCATGTTTCAACAGAACATGAATGGTTTAAAAAAGCACTTGCCGGTGATAAATATTACCAAGATTTCTTCATTATTAGAGATGAGCCTACGGATTGGATGTCAAAATTTGGCGGCAATGCTTGGGCACCATTTGGCGACACTGGTAAATATTATCTTCATCTTTATGATATTTCTCAAGCCGACTTAAATTGGCGTAATCCCAATGTACGCAAAGAACTGTTTGAAGTTGTCAATTTTTGGCGCGATAAAGGTATATCAGGCTTTCGTTTCGACGTGATTAACGTTATTGGAAAAGATGAAATACTTAAAAATAATCCAGAATTTGATGGGAAATTTGAGTATACTGATAAACCAATCACTCATGAATATCTGAAAATGCTCAATGCGGCTACTTTTGGCCAAGACGAATATGCTATAACTGTGGGAGAAATGAGCTCAACGTCAATCGAAAACAGTATTCTCTATACACAACCAGAGCGAAGAGAACTTAGTATGGTTTTTAATTTCCACCATCTAAAAACAGATTACAAAGATGGTGATAAATGGACCAAAGTTCCCTTTGATTTTCAAGCGCTCAAAGAGCTTTTCCATGAATGGGGCGAAAAAATGTCACAAGGTGGCGGCTGGAATGCTACATTTTGGAATAATCATGATCAACCTCGAGCGCTCAATCGTTTTGTGGATGTGAAAAATTTCCGTATAAAAGGAGCGACGATGTTGGCTGCTGCGATTCATCTCAGCCGTGGTACACCTTTTATTTATATGGGTGAAGAAATTGGTATGATTGATCCTGATTATGATTCTGTCACCGATTACCAAGATTTAGAAGCTCTGAATGCTTACGAAAGACTTTTGAAACAAGGAAAAACAGAATCCGAAGCATTTGAAATAATCAGCAGTAAATCACGTGATAATTCAAGAACACCGATGCAATGGGACGATAGTACAAATGCGGGCTTTAGTAAAGGAGAGCCGTGGCTGAAGCTGGGCAAACATACCGACGTTAACCTGAAAAGAGATAAAAACGGAGAAATCTATAATTTCTATAAAGAAATGATTCGTTTACGAAAAACGGAAAAAATTATTTCTGAGGGAGATTATAAAGCTGCACTTAAAGATTCAGAGCACATTTATGCTTTTGTGCGTGAATACGAAGGTCAACGTTTACTTGTGTTGAATAACTTTGCCAATCACAGTGTGAACTTTAGCTTACCACAAGGGTTTGAAGATGTCGAAGTCTTTGTAAATAACTATGACTCATACAAGTCTGAAACACTGGCGCCTTATCAGTCAGTTGCTTTATTAGCCAAATAGTGCTAGCCATAAAAGTCTCTTTTGTTGAAAAAAAACGATGAAATCGTTAAACTAGAGCTATCATAAATTTTTAGAAAGAGATGAAAATGACTGTATTACTTTTTGACATAGACAACACACTTCTTGATTTTGATAAGGCAGAGTACACGGCTTTAGGTAAAATTTTTGAGCAATACGATATTGAAGATACAAAAGAAAACAGAGCTATCTACTCGCGTGAAAATAAGGCACTTTGGCGAAGTCACGAGGCAGGAGAAATCAGTCGTGAAGAACTTCTTTCTACACGTTTTGCTAATGCTTTTAGAGCTTTGGGAGTTAAAGAAGTTTACGATGCTTCGGCTGTTGATGCAGCGTACCAACTTCACTTGGCTCAAGGTCATGAATTGATGGACCATGCTATGGAACTTTTGGATCGCTTAGCGCAAGAAGCTACAGAAATGTACATTGTTAGTAATGGTACATCAAAAGTTTCTCGTCCACGAATTTTAGAGTCTGGTATTGCCGGATATTTCAAAGAAATATTTATCAGTGAAGAAATTGGAAAACACAAGCCATCAAAAGAATTCTTTGATTATGTATTTGAACATATCGATCATGCTGCGGATAAAGATTTTGCGATTGTTGGTGATACCTTGGCTACGGATATCCTAGGCGGAAAAAATGCAGGTATTAAAACAATTTGGTATAATCCTAAACACTTAGAGGCGAAAAAAGATTTAACACCAGATTGTGTTATCGAAGATTTATTAGAAATACCTTCTCTACCTGTCCTCGCTTGATAATTCCGAACAATGGAATAAGAATATATTTAGAAAAGCCCCCTGGGGCTTTTTCTTTTTCTCTAAATATCTTAAGATAGAAGTGAGAAGAAAGTGAGGAAATATGAGGGTTTTAGTTGTTGGCTCAGGTGGGCGTGAACATGCACTTGCACGAAAATTTGCAAAAAGTGAAAAAGTAGAGAAAGTTTTTATTTGCCCAGGAAATGTGGGTATGGCGGAGGAAAAGCTGGAAAATGTAGCTATTTCCGAACTTGAAAATCATCTATTGGTAGACTTTGCGAAGAAGAAAAAAGTAGACTTGACTTTTGTTGGTCCAGAAACAGCATTGATGAACGGCATTGTGGATGCTTTCTTAGACGAAGGGTTGCTTATATTTGGACCGAGAGTTGAAGCTGCTCAAATCGAAGGCAGTAAAACTTTTGCTAAGTCAATAATGAAAAAATACGGCGTACCCACAGCAGACTACGAGAGTTTTACGGATCTCGGAAAGGCTCTAAATTACGTTGAGACAAAAGGTGCACCTATTGTTATCAAGGCAGATGGCTTAGCTGCAGGAAAAGGCGTCACAGTTGCCATGGATTTAGAAGCAGCAAAAGCTGCTTTAGAAGATATTTTCCAGACAAAAGCAGCAAAAGTTGTGGTAGAAGAATATCTTGATGGCGAAGAGTTTTCACTTTTTAGCTTAGTACATGATGGAAAGATATACCCGTTACCTATTGCGCAAGATCATAAACGTGCCTTTGATGGCGATCGAGGGCCAAATACAGGGGGGATGGGTGCTTATGCACCTGTACCTCATATTCCAGAAGCTGTAGTACAAGAAGCCATAGAAAAAATTGTTCAGCCAACTGTGGCTGGGTTAGAAGCGGAGAATAAGCCTTTTACGGGTATTCTTTATGCCGGATTAATATTGACATCCGAAGGTGTAAAAACGATTGAATTTAATGCTCGCTTTGGTGACCCAGAAACGCAAGTGGTTTTAGAAACTATTACAAGTGATTTTTTTGAAAATATACTGGATATCTTACAAGGACGAGAGCCAAACTTGACCTGTAATACTGAAGAAGTTACCTTAGGTGTAGTTGTAGCAAATCAGGGATATCCTGATGCCTCAACAGAGAGTGTTGTTCTACCAGAACTACATGATTTAAACTGTTATTATGCTGGTGTCATAAGAAAAGAGGGTCAGCTTCTTTCAAAGGGGGGACGTATATACATGGTCACTGAAACCGGAAAAGAGATAAAAAGTATTCAAAAATCACTTTACGAGAAATTAGATAAATTAGACAATACAGGGATGTTTTATCGTAAAGACATTGGAAATAAAGGAGTATAAAAATGGCAGATGTTGCAGTAATTATGGGATCACTTTCCGACTGGGAGACAATGAAACAAGCAGCTCATATTTTGGAGGAGTTCGGTATCGATTTTGATAAAAAGGTCGTCTCCGCTCACCGAACACCAGAAATCATGATGAATTTTGCGAAAAATGCGGAGCAACAAAGATATAAGCTCATAATTGCTGGCGCAGGAGGTGCGGCACATTTGCCTGGAATGGTTGCTGCAATGACACTGCTTCCTGTTATTGGTGTGCCTATTCAGTCACGTGCCCTATCTGGCTTAGACAGCCTTTACTCCATCGTCCAGATGCCAGGTGGAGTTCCTGTTGCTAGTATGGCTATAGGCACTTCAGGAGCCAAAAATGCAGCTCTCTATGCTATTCAGATTTTGGCACTTGCTGATAAAAACTTAGCGGAGAAATTGAAAAAATATAGAAAAGAAGCAGCCGATATATCCGTCTCTTCAACTAAAGAATTGTTGTAAACTTTTAATTTAAAAACGAGCGTAATATTTGTAAAAATATTTTGATTTTAGTAAACAAAAATCCGGATAATATACGGATTTATTTTTTAAACTATCCGAAAAAATAGGGGGAAATAAAGAAAAATGGCCTATAATAAAAATATGCAACATAAGAAAAAAACAATTGGAATTATTGGTGGGGGACAGTTAGGACAAATGATGGCTATCTCTGCACAATATATGGGCCATAAAGTGATTACACTTGACCCCAATCCGAACTGTTCTGCAGCAAAGTGTTCGGATGAGCTGATCATTGCGGAATATGCTGATGTGGATGCGCTTCTTAAGCTAGCTTATGCTTGTGACCTGATAACCTACGAGTTTGAAAATGTATCGGCCAGTGCTTTGCATCAGCTTGATGCCTGTGTCGCTATTCCGCAAGGTATTCGATTATTAGAAATCACGCAAAATCGTCGGTTAGAAAAAGAGTTCTTAGAACAATGTGGCGTGAAAATAGCCCCGTGGAAACTTGTAGAAAATGTTCAAGACCTTCCAGAGCAGGTAACAAAAAAACAAGTATTGAAAACAACAATGGGCGGCTATGATGGACATGGTCAAGTTGTTTTGAAATCTGAGGAGGATTTGAAAGAGGCGATGAAGTTAGCAGATGGTGCGGAGTGTGTACTAGAGGACTTTGTTGATTTTGATTGCGAGATTTCTTTAATTGTCAGTGGAAATGGTAAGGATTTTGTAACCTTCCCGCTTTGCCAAAATGAACATATTAATAATATTCTACACCGTACCATTGCTCCTGCTCCCGTACCTCTTGAGGTCAGCGAAAAGGCTAAAGGTTTGGCGCTGGCGATAGCTAAAGAGCTCCAGCTTTCAGGGACACTTTGTGTAGAAATGTTTCTGACAGCAGCGGGCGAGATTTATGTAAATGAACTTGCCCCACGTCCCCATAACTCGGGACACTATACAATAGAGGCTTGTGATTTTTCACAGTTTGACTTACATATCAAGGGAATTCTCGGCGAGGAATTGCCGCAACCTCGCCTATTGAAAAAAGCCATTATGCTCAATATTCTGGGACAAGATGTTCCCCAAATGGAGCAATTGGCTCAGGAAAGGCCAGAGTGGCATATTCATGATTATGGGAAGTTGGAAGCGAAGAACGATAGAAAAATGGGGCATGTAACCATATTGACAGATGACTTTTCAAAAAGTCTGAAAGAAATATCCCGTTTAAAAATATGGGAATGATTTACAGGAAGGAAGAAGAGGATGCACACGATCAGGTTGTCGATGGAAAGTCGAAAAACAATTTTTCGAATCGAAACGCTGAGTGAAGAAATAAATCCCGAATGGACAGTTGTGTTTCAAAATACCTTCAAAGATAAACTGGTGAACTACTTGGAAGAGTATGAAAAGACTAAGCATTGTCTTTTGTTTCAAGGTAATACAACTTTCTGGTTGCAACACTCGGCAATGCAAGCCAGTTTATTCCTGCCACTGGCGTCAAATGATGAAAAAATTAGGGATATCATTGTTCGTTTATTAAGGCTACATTTTGAGTTCATCAATACAAATTCTTCTTCTTTAAATTCACAGAACAATTCTTTAAGCTATTTCGAACTTTATCATTTGGCATATACTTTGCAATTGGCTTATATCTTTTATTTGCGAACCGAGGAAATTTGTCAGTTTAGCTTATTATTCAGTTCAGCTTCAGCTCGCGTTTTAAATGTATGGGAGGAAGGTGCGATACGCTCAAACTTAACTGGTGTGATGGGGAAGGATTTGTGCATTGAGTCAGCTACACACTTAGAAGAAATCTTTAGCAATATTACGAGACACGCTGACTTAGGAAACCAAGCTTCTAAGGTTATTGCACTTTTGAAAAAAACGAATAGTATCCCAATATCAAAAGAGCAAGAATTTTTTCAAAGAGGTATGAAGACAATATCTTCTTATAAAAAAGAAGAAATACTTAACGGCCTGCTAAAAAAGATAAAACAAGAACAAGTAACAGGAAGCCTAACGGAACTGTACTTTTGTCAGCTCCTCTTAAATTATTTTAAAATCTAGAAGGTGTATCCCAAGGGATACATTTTTTAATGCAAGTTGCTTGAAAATTATAGAAGAGATGATATAATGAAAGTAATATTTACAAGTGTAAACGGAAAAATGAGAGAAATAAGAATGACAAAACTAAATTCGGAATTTACATTGGGTGGGATACACCATGTTACTGCGATTACTTCAAGTGCCCAAAAGACCTATGATTTTTTTACGAATCTTTTAGGGCTTCGGCTGGCAAAACTTACTGTTAATCAGGATGATTATGAAACTTATCATCTTTATTTTACGGATGAAGAGGGGAACCCTGGAACAGATATAACTTTCTTTGATTTTCCAGGAATTGGTGCTGGGAGCCATGGGATTAATAGTATTGATCGTATTTCATTCCGTGTTGCTCAGGATGTATCTTTGGAATACTGGCGCCAAAGATTTGCTGTAGCAGGTGTGCCACATGGCTTGGTGGCTGAGCGCTTTGGTAAAAAATATATAGAGTTTGAGGATTTTGATGGTCAGAAGTACCAGCTAGTTTCAGATGAGAAAGATCAAGGTATTGTTGCTCCAGGAAAACCTTGGCAGCTTTCAAATGTGGAGGTTGAACATGCTATTGTAGGCTTAGGACCTGTTTTCATTAAATTGTCAGAAGTAAATATTTTCCAGCAATTGCTCGAAGAAGTTTTTGGTTTTCGTAGGAGCGCAAGTGAAGAGGTTTTCACACTTTTTGAAGTAGCAGAGGGAGGTAATGGCGCCTCGATCATTATCGAACAAGATAAAGAATCACAGCGAGCATATCAAGGCTATGGCACAGTTCACCATGTTGCATTTCGCACTGCTAATCCTGATACGCTTAGATATTGGATTGAACGTGTCAAATCATATGTAATGCCTCACTCAGGATTGGTGGAACGTTTTTATTTTTCCAGTGAATATGTGAACGTTGCACCCGGTGTACTTTTTGAAATCGCTACAGATACTCCGGGGATTGCTGCCTTAGATATGGTACGTTCAGGGCAAGCTAAGGTTGATAGTTACGAAGAAGCGCTCGTGACCTCAGGCTTTTGGATAGATGAGACTACGGACGAGGCAGGTCTCTCACTAAGTTTGCCTCCTCATCTCTTTCCAGGAGCAGAAGCGGAAAAAGCACGAACTGCAACTGCGTTACGTCGCTTGGATACGTCAGATGCATTTCGAGATAGAAAATTAGAACCACTGTGGACCATGAAAAAAATTCAAGAACGTCGTATAGGGAGAAAGAATGAAAGCATTTAAACCAGAAGATATGAGCAGTATTGATGCTTACAAATTAATTTCAGGGCTGGTTATTCCAAGACCAATCGCGTGGTTGACAACCCAAAATTCTACGGGGCTTGTCAACGCAGCGCCCTTTAGCTTTTTTAATGTCGTATCAAAAGATCCTGTCATTGTATCCATTGCCATGACAGAGATGAAAGATTCTGTTAGAAACCTTTTGGAAACAAAAGAAGGTGTTATCCATCTGGTCAATATGGATAATGTTGAAGCGATGAATCAAACATCAGCACCTCTCACTGCTACAGAAAGTGAAATTGAAAAATTCGGTATTAAAATTACAGCGTCAGAAGAAGTGAAAGTACCTGCTATAGAAAATGCTAAAGCCCGATTAGAAGTCGTGCTTCATCAGCATATTCCTGTAGGAAAAACAAGCCAATTAATGCTCTTAGAAGTAAAAAATATTCTTATGAATGATTCTGTCATTGACGAGGAAAAACTCTATATTAAAGCGAAAGAACTGGATCCCGTTGCCCGTTTGTCAGGTAGAGCTTATACAAGATTAGGGAACACATTTGAAATTACACGCCCGACAGAGTAAGTTCCGATAATTGAAGTAGAAACTAAATTTTTCTTTAATTTTCCAACCATATTATTATCTTTTTCTCTCTTTTTAATTTAAAATATAATTATAGAGGAATTAAATTGATAATTTTAGAAAAGGGAGGCTTTTTATGAGAGAAAAATACAAAAACATTCTAGTAGCTGTTGATGGGTCAGAACAATCTGATAAAGCAGTACGTGAAGCCGTGAAAATTGCAGCACGTAATGAAACGTCACTATTTGTTTTGAATGTCAAAGATGATGTGCGACTTTATGGTTCAGCTTATGGTGTCCCTCTCATTCTTGAGAATTTAGAAGAGCAGTCACGTGCAATCATTGAAAGAGCTTCTGAGATTATCAAGAAACAGGTAGAATTTAAGGCATATCGCGTGGAGGGCTCGCCCAAAAAAGAAATCGTTGATTTTGCTCAAGCAAATGATATTGACTTAATCGTTATTGGTGTTACTGGTAAAGGCGCCTTTGACCGCTTGTTAGTCGGGTCTACAACAGCATACGTTATTGATCATGCGCGTTGTAATGTTATGGTTGTCAAATAATATAAAGAAGAAAAAGCTTTCTCAAAGAAAGCTTTTTTCTCGTGAAAAAAATTTTTTAATTCTGAGTCGTTTTCCTTAAAAAAAAGGGCGAAGCATTATATAATAGTTTTTACAGGAAAAATAAGTAAAAGGATTTTATAATGAAGAGAGTTGTATTTGGCCTGGTTGCAATTATAGTTTTAATAGTTGGAAATTCTGTATGGCATAATTTAGAGCATGGTGGCAAGAATTTATTCGTTAAAATACATGAAGACGAGAAAATCGAAATGAAAAAATCGGATAATGGCCATATCACAAAATATAAATATTCCGTCATCGGATTTGACGAAAAAGGAAAATCGCAAGAAATAAAGCTTACGGCACAATATAGTTTAAAACACTATGATTATTTGAAAGTCGTAACAAATAAGAAAAAAGGAGTTTTGAGCTGGAAAGAAGTTAAGAAGCAAGAAATTCCTAAAAATCCCCTGTTTGAGCTTGAAAAAGCTTAAGTTCGCTTGTGTTTTTTTCCTTGAATAAATAAAATTATTTAACACTTGCGATAACGCTTTCTTGGTGTTATAATAACAGTGTAAAAAAATAATAAACTCTATCCCTCAGCAATAACGTTGGGGGATTATTTTGTACTAATTTTTTTCAAAATCAGTGCTTTTTAACAATTTAGACAAAAGAAAAACCGCTCTGTTAAGCGATTTTTGATTTCTATTTTAGCTATTTTATCTAGGGATTATTCCCACTCTACTGCTCGTACAATGAACAAGGATTAATATAGCTTAGAATATCGCTTTTTTATTTATTATGCTGATATGAAATTGTTAGAATTGATTTATGTTGTTTGCAAATTGTTTGCAGATTTGGAAAAGAATGTGTAGAAAAAATACAACATTTTTTGTATAATAGTATCAGTAATTATAATAGGTGGTGACATAGTGAGATTAGCAGTTAGACTTGCAATAGAAACAAGAGATAGTATTGATGCTCTTAAAGAAGAAATAAAAGCAACTGGAGAATTTGATAATCTTCATCTTACTAATGGTTTTGTCGTGAATCAAGCCTACTTAGATTCTAAAAAAATTACTGCTGAACAAAACTGGGATAAAGTCTTAAAATTTGGTTCTCAAGTTGAAGAACGAAGTGCACCAAAAACTCGAACTGATTTACAAGTGAATCAAACTACTATTGATGGGATTGCTGAATTGAAAAAGATTTTACCTCAATATACAGAAACAAGTTATGTAACTACTTCATTTGTTATTAGAATGATAGTTAGGGGTTCTCTATTAGTACGTCATGAAAAAATCTAGGCTTTAAGCCTATTTTTTTTATTCTAAATTTATGTGTTGACAAAACACGACACTTTGTTTTATAATAGTGTCGTGGAGTAATTGCGACACTTAAAAAATATAAAACGGAGGATTAACAATGATTAGACCAATTTTAAATGCAGAAGAAACAGTGGGAGGAGCAAAAATACTTATCAACCAAAAACCATATTTTCTTTATTCTGAAGAAAATGGTAAGCGTGTAAAAACAGAAATAATTGCTGGCTACTCGTACGAGTGCGTAGCTATTGAAAAACAATTTGAACGTTTTAATGTAAAGATTGAACAGTCTAAGCCTCTATTCCAAGATTCAAAATCAATTCCTCAGAATTGTTTAGTTGAATTTTTAGGCTTGACAGGTAGTGCCTACGTTGCTGGGGATAGTTACAAATATGTGGCTTGCTCTTTCAAAGCAGAAGGGATTGAGGTGGTAGATGATGAATAATAGAACTTATAAAATGGTAACAGCATTTACTAAGCCCCCTATTCTTTTAAGGAAAAGAATTTTACAAATTATGATGTTTGGACTGATTTTCGTTTTAATTGGGCAGTTTCTTATGAAATCGGATTATCTAATTATGTCCTTGTTCCTTGCTACAATAGTTCTTCTATGCGTGGGATATATTTTTTACAAATACAAAGCTAGTCTGGACTATAAAATCAAGGAATTTATTGTTCATAATAATCTATATAGTAGCGATATATCAGCAGAAGTTGGCTATTTGGTTACTGATGAGCAAATCCTTATTCACTTCAAAAAGAATGCTGATTTATTTACGGATAAAGCAAGTCAATTTACAAATCATTTTCAAGCCATGTTAAATTTACCGTTGCAGGATATTGAAAATAACAACACTTACTGTAATTATGTATTTGACCGTTATCCTGATACAAGATTGCACTTTTCTTCCAGAGAGGTTTCAAATAACATTATTAAGCTGACAGAAAAGATTTCATGGGAATTTTCAAAGCCTTGTCACACACTAATATGTGGAACAACAAATTCTGGGAAAACTTACCTTTCTACAATGCTAATTCTTGACTATCTAAAAATCAAAGGTAAAGGTGGAGGTTGTGATATTTATGTTTGTGACCCAAAATCGGCAGATTTATCTATCATTTGTCGAAGAATAGATTTGAAAAAATATGGAAAGGTTCAAAACCTTGCTGTCTCAGATAATGAAATAGCAAGATTGCTAAGAGAAGTTAATGCTGAAATGGAGCATAGGTATTCTGAATGGTTTACTGATGACGAACACTCTTTTGGCAAGACTTGGAAAGATATTGATAATGCAAAACCTTTAGTGGTTATCATTGATGAATTTTCGGCTGTTCTGTCTGTTGCCAGTCCTAAAGTAGCAAAAGAAATTACAGGATACTTTAATAACTTACTTCTAAAAGGTCGTATGGTGGGGATAGAGATTGTATTGATAATGCAAAGACCTGATATATCTTCAAATTCAAGTAGTGGCTTAACTGGGCAACAAAGAGATCAATTTGGTGTGCGTATTGGTATGGGAAATATGACAAGTGACGGTTGTAGAATGCTTTTCGGATACACTGATACTGAATTTCAGACTGTGAAAGAAATAGGGGCTGGCTATATCACGATTGACGGTAAACTCACAAAACCAGTTTATTTTGAAGCACCTTTACTTCCGCAAAATAGTGGGGATTATCTCGATTGTCTGGATAGAGCTATTCTTGTGAATGTGTCCTAATGTCACTCTAAAAAGTTGTTGATGAGCAAATGCCTTTAGCATTTGAGCGGAGCGACCATCAATAACTTTTTAGAGTCTTCAAAATCGGTACGATTTTGATAATTGGCTTGTTTTTAATTAAACAATAAGAGATTTTGAAAAATCGAAAATGAGGTATTCTTATGGACGACAGTAAGGAGTTTTCAATTCAACCTGATGATTTTGTTACTGTTACCTTTATGAATGATATATTCGAGGTACAGTACTTACAAAAATCAAATAGACAAAATAATATATTGAAGATTGATTCTGATCGCTATGTTGTGAAATCAACAGGGGAAATCAAATACTATGAACACACAGAGACAAGAAACCAAATATCCAATTCAATAAAGCAAACTATGAAGAAATTAAGGTATCTTATCAATGCAAACTTTTCGGGTCGAAAAAATGAACTTTGGGCAACCTTGACTTTTAGAGATACCCAAATAGCTAAAGAACCTAAATATATTTATAAAGAATTCAATAAGTTTATTAAGCGACTAAATTATAAATATCAGAATAAACTAGATTATATCGCCATTTTAGAACCACACGGTATAAGTGATAAAAATATTTCTGAATGGCACGGTTTTCATCTTCACTTATTGTTAAAAAGTAATTCTTCCAGTCTCTATATCCCTTATCAAGAGTTTGAACAGATATGGGGACTTGGGATGTGTCGAATTGAAAGATTGAAAAATATTGACAATATAGGTGCTTATCTATCAGCATATTTGACTAATGCTGAACTTTCAGATACTGATTCTAAGGAGAAGAAATATATAAAAGGCAGTCGTCTGTGGCTTTACCCAAAGGGTATTAGAATCTATCGAAAAAGTAAGGGGATACAGTACCCTAAGAGAATTAAAATGCCCTATCAGTCAGCAAGGAAAATGATAGGGATTGATCTACATTATACTAAAACTTATAAAATTGAAAATGATAACTTTGAGAATATCGTTATTTTTGAGCAATACAACAGGAAAAGGAGGTAAGCCAGTATGCAAACCATAACAAAACACGAACTTCAACGAATGGGATTCGGTCCATCACAGTCGGCTGATATTGTACGTAGAGCAAAAATTTACCTTGTTAGTCAAGGATTTGGTTATTATTCATCGAAACGATTAGGAAGAGTGCCTTTATCTTCTGTCGAACATATACTTGGATTCCCTATTGATACCAAAGAATTAGAGGAAAAGAATCATGCCTAAAATTCCCCATGTATATCAAGATAAAAAATCAGGATTGTGGTACTTCGTCGCTAGCCTCGGATATGATGAATACGGAAAAAGAATTCAACATTGGGGACGAGGATATAAAACTCAACTAGAAGCTAAAAAAGGTTATGAAGCCTATATGAATGATTTTTCTGATTCAGCAGTCAAGAAAAATTCTACTATGTCTTATAGAGAATTTTATGAAACTTATTTCAAGCCAGACTATAAACAATCAGTCAAACCACAAACTTATGAAAGCCGCCTATCATCAATGGAAATTCATTTGAAATATTTTTTTAATAGAAAGTTAAAAGATATAAATGCCCCAATGGTTAAGAAGTGGCAAAATAATCTTTCATCTAAATATTCTTCTGGTTATGTTAGAGCGATACATGGACTCTTTCAAAAGAGTTTAGACCTTGCAGTTAAATTAGGATTAATTCAAAAAAACATTGCAAAACAAGTAGGTAATGTTAAGAAAGTAAGGAAAAAAGTTGATTTTTGGACGAAAGAAGAGGCTGAAAAAGTGTTTTCAACCTTTGATTTAAGCGATTATTATGCTAGATTTTTTTTTACTCTTATTTATACTCTTTTTATGACTGGTTTGAGAATAGGTGAAGCACAGGCTCTGAAATGGACGGATATTGACTTCATAGAAAAAACTTTAGAAGTTAATAAAAATATGTACTATAAGACAGCAAAGGAGTTTTATATTACGGAACCTAAAACTTTAGCAAGTAATAGAGTGATTGCCCTTGATGATACAACATTAAAGTGCTTGAGTGAGTGGAATGAACTTCAAAGAAAAAATATTATTACAGATTTTATTTTTTCATATAATGGCTTTCCAACTAATAAAAGTGCAACGAGTCATATGATTAAACGTCATTCAAAATTAGCAGGGGTACACAGGATTAAGACACATGCCTTAAGACACTCTCATGCAAGTCTTTTGATTTCTCTAGGAGAGAATGCTTTAGTAGTTCGTGATAGATTGGGTCATGAAGATATAAAGACAACGTTGGGAACTTACGGACATTTATATCCAAATATGAATAGAGAAGTCGCAAAAAAGTTGAATAGTATTTGTTTGCTAGACGATAAAAAATGATACAATAGTTCTAGTATACATAAATAGAGGAGCAAAATGAATATATGCATAACGAATATAAAAAACAATTTAGTTCGATTTATAGTAGGTATTATAATTATTTTAAAATTAATTTCAGTGTAGATTTAACCTTAGATATATTGAAAGATATTGAATTTACGGTTGAAAATCCAAATAAGGATGATCTAAAATTGAGTATTTTGGATTTTATTCTAGAAATGTCTACAGAAATTTATAAAATAAATAATAAACAAGATAGAAAACAAAAAGGACAATATCCTACAGTTGATAAAAGAATAATCAGGAATATAAATAATGCTGTTTTATCAAATTCAGATAAAGAGATCCATGATTTAAAGATACTAGATCCTTGTTGCGGAACGGGCAACTTTATTTTAACCTTTATATATGATCAGTTCCAATTAGAAGAAAATATTGAATCGATTTTGAGTATATTAGATAATTATGTTGGTATAGAAATTGACTCTTTATTGATAAAATTTCATAAAATCCATCTAAATCTTATGCTAAAAGCTTTGATAGTTAATAAACATTCTTATTCTGATTTTAATATTATACAAGCAGATTTTACCAAGAAATCAGATGTGTGTGAAAAATTAGAAAATGTCAATATTCTTAAGTCAGAAAAGTTTGATGTTATAATTGGTAACCCCCCATATGTTGCTTTATATGGTCGGCGAGGGATAAAAAAAACTGAATTATTACGAGAATACTATCTATCAAATTATGAATTTATACCATCTACAGTAAAGAATGGAAAACTGAACTTAACTATGTTTTTTATTGAACAATCAATTAAAATTTGCCAAAATAATGGAATAATTTCATTTGTAATTGATATTAGTTTTTTTGAAACTGCTTTTGAATTTATAAGAAAGTTCATTTTGGAGAATACAACAATTGTAAGCGTAATTACTGAAATTAATTCGTTTAAAGATGTAGCTAGTGGACAAATAATTTTAACATTAAAAAATACTTCTCCAAATCCTATTACTTCACTATTTTTAATAAGTGATATTGAAAATAGTGAAGTAAAATACTTTTCTCAATCAGAATGGATGAATTCACCAAATTATAGATTGGTAATGATTGATGAAAAAGATAATAATTTAATTTCTAAAATAGAAAAGAAATCTAAACAACTTGTTGATTTATACCCTAAAAAATCTCTTCGAACAAACACAATGTTATTAACCTATGAAGATATATTTGTAAAAAAAGAAGTAGAAGATGATGTTCCGATATTTCCATATTTTAAAGGTAGTAAGAGTTTAACGAAAAAATTTGATAAAATGTCTTATGATAAATTCCTTCATTACGATAAAGAACTTCAAGATAGAATAAATCTAGAACTTAAAGTCGAACTTGAAAAGCAAGGTATAAAAAATAAAAAAAGAATTATGTTAGGAGATATTGATAGACATTTTTCTCCTAAAATTTATATTAGGCAATCGGCAAAAGAAATAATTGCTTCAATTTATGAAGCACCTTCTACATCGAATAATAGTTTGTATTCATTGTGTGTTAATGATGGAGAAATTTTCCTAGGCGATACAAATTCAACATTACATTCAGTTTGTGCACAATTAAACTCTAATATAACGACTTATTATTCCCTAAAATTAAAAATAATTCGAATTGCTAATGGAAAACAACCACAAATAAAATTATCGGATTTAAGAAAAATTAGACTAATCGACAATCAAGAAGTAAATTATAGTTTGGATAAAATTTATCAAAGAATAATGAGTGATTCAATAAGTCTTGAAGTGGGTATTACTGAAATTGATAATATTATTGCGGATTATTATCAATTAAGCACTGACGAGCTAGAATATATAAAAAACGAGATTAGCCTCTTTTGAGGCTAATCTCGTTTTTCAGAATTAGAATTAATTTGTAGTAACTCCGGTAACGTTGATATTAATTTCTCTTTCTTTTTTACAAGACTGATTTCTTGTCTAGTATATGATTCACTCATTTTTTGAATTAATAACTTAATGAAATCTTCCCTAGTTCTATACTCGGGTTCTGCCGAAATATTTACTTGCAATTGTGGCTTAGGGTTCAATCTGAATGTATGATTTACATCCTTGAGCAAATATGTCTTAACAAATTTATTATTATGGTCCATAAACTTTAATCCGGAATCAGTTTCGACGTAATAAACAATCACATATACTAAATAAAAATTTCCTTCTTTAATAAATTTAATAACTTTAGACGGAGTTCCTATATCGGGATTACTATCAATTGAAGAAATTTTTATTGCTTTAAAGTCAATCCAAATTTCTTCTTCACGATTCAAATAGTTAAATTTACATCTTGCGTCCCAAGGGTTTTTTGTTTTTCCTGGAGGAGCCTGTTCAGCATCATAAATATGATCGTTGATGTTCTTTTTGTTTACTTTAATAGTAAATTCTTTTTCTAAAAAATCACTGATTTCTGCACCTGCTCTTGAACGTGCTGATATTCCTAACTCTCTATTTTCATCAATAATTTTTAATATTATGTCACTTAATTGATTACATAAAAATGTTTCATATTCTTTAAAGTCCATATTAAATACCTTTCGTTTGCAAATTGTTTGCAATTATTTAATTAAAGGCTCTGAAATATTAATTCCAAAGCCTTTTTGATTGATTATCTCTTATTCCCACTCAACAGTTGCAGGTGGTTTAGAGGTAATATCGTAGACGACGCGGTTGATATGATCCACTTCATTAACGATACGTACTGAAATCTTTTGTAAAACATCCCATGGAAGTTTAGCAAACTCAGCTGTCATACCATCGATAGAGGTGATGGCACGGATAGCGAGTGTATAGTCGTAAGTACGGATATCTCCCATAACACCAACTGAACGAACACCTGTGTTAACAGTAAAATATTGCCATACATCTCGGTCTAAGCCAGCAGCGGCAATTTCTTCACGAAGAATCGCATCTGAATCACGGACAACTGCAATCTTTTCAGGTGTCAAGTCACCCATAACACGAATGGCAAGACCAGGTCCTGGGAATGGTTGACGCCATACAATCTCATCAGGCATACCAAGCTCTGTACCAAGGGCACGTACTTCGTCTTTGAAGAGTGTATTTAAAGGTTCAATCAATTCGAACTGCATGTCTTCTGGCAAGCCACCAACATTGTGGTGTGATTTGATTGTTTGAGCAGTGTCTGTTCCTGACTCGATGACATCTGTATAAAGTGTACCTTGAGCGAGGAATTTAACATCTTTAAGTTTAGAAGCTTCATCATCAAAGACGTAAACAAATTCGTTACCGATAATTTTACGTTTTTTCTCTGGGTCAGAAACACCAGCTAACTTATTCATGAAACGTTCTTCAGCATTAACACGGATAATATTTAAGCCGAATTTGTCTCCCAACATGTTCATGACTTGATCACCCTCGCCTTTGCGAAGGAAACCGTGGTCCACAAAGATTGAAGTCAATTGGTCACCGATAGCACGTTGTAAGAGCACACCAACTACAGATGAGTCTACACCACCAGAGAGACCAAGCAAGACTTTTTTGTCTCCTACTTGTTCGCGGATTTTTTCAATTTGCATATCAATGAAGCTCTCCATTGACCAATCGCCTTTAGCACCACAAATGTTTAATGCAAAGTTACGGAGCATATCTGTTCCGTATACAGAGTGACGAACTTCAGGGTGGAATTGAATACCGTAAATGTTACGTTCCGTATTTTCAACCGCTGCAAATGGGCTATTTGGAGAAGTAGCAACGACATGGAAGCCTTCTGGAATTTCAACAACACGGTCACCATGGCTCATGAGAACATCTTGTGTCTCAGGAGTATGAGCGAAAAGTTCAGATTTTGCTTTAAGCTCGATAGGTGCAACACCATATTCGCTTTCAGAAGCACTTTCAACCTTACCACCTAATTTGTGACTAATCAGTTGCATACCATAGCAGATACCTAGAATAGGTAATCCAAGTTCGAAAATTTCAGGATCAATATCAAATGAACCTTCGTCGTAAACAGAGTTAGGACCCCCAGAAAGTACAATCCCCAAAGGGTTTATTTCACGGATTTCTTGAGCTGTGACTTTGTGACTCATCAGCTCTGAGAAAACACCGATTTCACGAATGCGACGCGCAATCAATTGATTATATTGACTACCATAGTCAAGAACGATAATTTTTTCAAGTTGTTTATCAGACAAGTGGGCCTCCTAAAAATTAATATTAAAATATTTTATCATAAAAGAACGGATTATAAAAACGTTTGATACAAAAAGATAGCATTTTTAATCAAAGAGTAAATTAATGTTATGTTTTATCAAAATTTTTTCAAATAAATTTTATCAATGTAATGATTATCCGTTTTGTGCAGGATAACTTCCGCACGATTTCGTGTAGGTTCGATGTAGTCACGCAAATTAGGTAGATTGGTATTGGCCCAAGTTTGGCGTGCTAGCTTCATCACTTCATCGTAAGGCATCTTTGTAAATTGGTGATAATAGTTATGTGGATTATCTTCGGCAAGTTTGAGTAGACTGTCAAAACGCTCCAAATACCATCTTTCAATCACAGCTTCATCTGCATCGACATAAATAGAAAAATCATAAAAATCACTGACATACAGATGCTCGCTCTGTGGATTTTGCAGAACGTTTATCCCTTCAACTATTAAGATATCAGGTTGGTCAATTGTCTGTGTTTGATCTTTGAGGATGTCATAATTTTCGTGGGAATAAATCGGAATTTCACATGTTTCACCATTCTTAACACGGTAAAGAAAGTTTAACAGATGCTCCATGTCATAACTTTCGGGAAAACCTTTACGGTCTAGCATATTTCGCTCTTCTAAGACTGCTGTTGGATAAAGAAACCCATCAGTTGTCACAAGCTCTACGCTTAATTTTTTAAATTCACGGGATAGAAGTAGCTGAACAAGGCGTGCTGCAGTAGATTTTCCGACAGCTACAGAACCAGATATTCCAATAATTAATGGTGGAGTTTTAACAATTTTTTGTAAAAACAAACCTTTAGAAAAGCTTAAATCCTCAATATTTTTCTTGTAGAGTCGGACTAGATAGATTAAAGGCAAGTATACATCGATAACGTCTTGGAGTGAAATTTCATCATTGAGTGAACGAATGGCATCGAGCTCCTTGTTTGTCAAAGGCACAATTGAAGAAAGATAGAGATTTTGCCAAGTTTCTCGTGAAATTTCATCATAATTGATGAATTTATTCATAAGGATATTTTAGCATATTTTGCTTGCTGGCTGTGTTTAGAGACTCATTTTAACTGTAAGTTTAATTTTATAAAATTATAGAAATAGGCGCTAAACATAAGCAGTGTCTAAAGCGTGAGGGCCTGACTTTTTTGAAAAAAACAAAATTAAAATGTAAGGGTTTTCTAATACTTCCTCTCTATCTGTAAAGGTTTTCTCAGAACAAATAAAATATTTTGTGATAAAATAAACTGTAATGGTAAAAACAAATATGTATTATGAAGACAACCGAGATTTAGCACATGACGTGCAGGAATTGACGGTTGAACTTTTGGGCCTTCCCCTACACTTTCTGACTGATGCAGGTGTATTTTCTAAAAACGCTATTGATTATGGTTCACGTGTGTTGCTGGATAATTTTCAACCCGAAGGAGCTAAGACTCTGCTTGATGTAGGTTGTGGTTATGGCACATTGGCTTTAACTTTAGCAAAGAAATACGACTTGAAAGTTACACTTGTAGATGTAAATAGCCGCGCTCTTGATTTAGCAAAGAAAAATGCAGATAAAAACAATATAAAAGTTGATAATATCTTTTTATCTAATATATATGATAATGTGGAACAAAGCTTTGATGCTATTATTTCGAATCCCCCTATTCGTGCGGGAAAAGAAGTGGTACATGCTATTTTGTCTGACGCTTATACGCATTTAAATAATAATGGCCATTTGACTATCGTAATTCAGAAAAAACAGGGCGCGCCGAGTGCACAAAAGAAAATGAATGCTGTCTTTGGCAATTGCGAGGTTGTCGCGAAAGATAAAGGATATTACATTTTAAGAAGTTATAAGGAGAAACTATGACCTACAGAATGGTTGACCTGATTCAAAAAAAACGTGACGGTGGTCACTTTGAGAAAGCTGAAATTGATTGGCTTATCTCTGGTTATGCGAATGGTGAAGTGCCGGATTACCAAATGGCAGCACTTGCTATGGCGATTTATTTTGAAGGTATGACGACAGAAGAAACAGCAAACTTAACCATGGCTATGGTTGCTTCAGGTAAGGAATTTGACTTATCAGCTATTCCTGGGGTGAAGGTAGACAAACATTCGACGGGTGGTGTAGGTGATAAAGTAACAATTATTTTAGCACCTTTAGTGGCGAGTTTTGATGTTCCTGTCGCTAAAATGTCTGGCCGTGGTTTAGGACATACTGGTGGAACATTAGATAAGTTAGAATCCATTCCTGGCTTTGAAATTGAAAAAACAGAAGAAGACTTTATCAGCCAAGTAAAAGATTCAGGAATTGCGGTGATTGGTCAATCTGACGAGCTGGTTAAAGCAGACAAACTCCTCTATGCACTTCGTGATGTAACAGCCACAGTCGATATTATTCCATTGATTGCAAGCTCGATCATGTCTAAGAAAATTGCTTCGGGCTCAAATGCCATTTTGCTTGATGTGACTGTTGGCGACGGTGCTTTCATGAAGAATATCGAAGATGCTCGACTTTTAGCGCGTACAATGGTTGACTTAGGAAAGGCTGTTGGTCGTGAAACAGTGGCTGTTCTAACAAATATGAACCAACCTTTAGGATATGCTATAGGTAATCGTAATGAAATTACGGAAGCCGTGAATACGCTAAATGGTAAAGGAACATCAGAGTTTCGTCACTTTATCGCTGAACTTGCGCAAATCATGCTTAGTTTAGCAGGGATAGAAAAAACAGTTCCAGAAATTATCGAAAACCTTGATAATGGTAAAGCTTACGCTAAATTTCTTGCCATGTGTAAAGCACAGCACGGAGATGCAACAGCCTTCAATCATTTGACTGCAGAATTAAATGTGACACATACTGCGGAAATCTATGCTGAACGTGCAGGTTATATCTCACAAGAAAAAGCGATGGGTGTCGGTATTGTTGCGATGAAGCTAGGTGCAGGACGAGCAACTAAGGCAGATATAATCGATTTTGAAGCCGGTATTACTCTCGCTAAAAAAGTTGGTGATTCAGTCCAAGAAGGTGACCTTATTGCTACGCTTTACAGTAATCGTGAAATTTCATCTGATCTAATTGCTGAATTTAAGGACAATATCGAAATTTCTGATCAGCAGATCCATGCCCCTGAAATTTTGGAAATTATTCGCTGATGAAAAATGAACTTCCGCCTATTCCTAATGGCATAAAAGCTCTCCAAAGTATAGCAGCAGCTGTACTTGGCGCAGTAGGGATGAATCTTTTGGCGCAGAATACGCTGTCGAAAGTAGTACTTTTTATCCTTATCTTTATCTCGGTTTATACGCTTATTGGTATGCTTTATCTTAAAAGCCGTAAGCCCAAATAATTTTTAATGTTTACAAATAATGCGTACCTTAAGGTTCGCATAATAAAAAATAACTAGGAGAAGACCTAAAAATGAAAATCAATCAATACATTGACCACACAATCCTCAAAGCAGACGCTACTCAAGAAAAGGTTCAAGCTATCGTTGACGAAGCAAAAAAATACGAATTCGCAAGTGTATGTATTAATCCAACGTGGGTAGCTTTTGCTGCTGCGCAACTCAAAGATGAAGTTTCAAAAGTATGTACAGTTATCGGTTTCCCTCTCGGAGCAAACACTTCAGAAGTCAAAGCCTTTGAAGCTGCGGATGCAATCAAAAAAGGTGCAGATGAAGTGGATATGGTGATTAATATTGGTGCAGCTAAAGACGGTAAATGGGACTTAGTAGAAAGTGATATCGCAGCAGTTAATGCTGTTAAGGATGGCCGTATCCTTAAAGTTATTATCGAAACAAGTCTTTTGACAGATGAAGAAAAAGTCAAAGCTTGTCAAGCAGCACAACGTGCTGGCGCAGATTTTGTTAAGACATCAACAGGCTTTTCAACAGCTGGTGCTAAAGTTGAAGATGTAAAATTGATGCGTGAAACTGTTGGACCTGACATGGGTGTCAAAGCTTCAGGCGGTATCCGCAATCTTGAAGATGCTAAGGCTATGATTGCAGCTGGAGCAAACCGTTTGGGATGCTCATCAGGTGTCGCAATCATGGAAGGTGAAACTGCCAATGCCAGCTACTAAAGAACTGATTAAAGCAGCGCGTGAAGCGAGCAGTCATGCTTATGTTCCTTATTCAAATTTTCCTGTAGGTGCAGCGCTTGTCACTACAGATGGCAAGGTTTATCAAGGATGTAATATTGAGAATGCGAGCTTCGGATTGAGTAACTGTGCGGAGAGGACTGCTATTTTTAAGGCTGTATCTGAGGATCATTTGGAATTTTCAAGCCTGTATATTTATGGAGAAACTGCCGCTCCCATCAGTCCTTGTGGAGCATGCCGTCAGGTCGTCTCTGAATTTTGTAATGCTGATATGCCAGTCTATCTTCTTTCAAAAACGGGAGAAGTTAAAGAGACCTCAGTGGGGCAATTGTTGCCTTATTCCTTTAAAGAACTCGAATAAAAAATTAAAATTAACAGAAAACTTGCTATTTCCGAACAAAGATGTGGATAAAACCCACATCTTTCTTTTTGGCTTGAATTAATATGCAAAATAACTTAAAATAAACTTATACATAAAAACTCTTACTTGCGAGAGTTTTAAAAATTTTTAAATTTGGAGGAAAACGTTTCCATGAATAAACGTATTTTCGCAGTTGGTGCTCTTGCACTCGCATCAGTAGCAGTTCTGGCAGGTTGCCGTGGACGTGACGCAGCTTCCGGTGGTGAAGCTAAAACAGATCTCAATGTAGCGATGATTACCGATACAGGTGGTGTTGATGACCGTTCATTCAACCAGTCAGCTTGGGAAGGTATGCAAGCTTGGGGTAAAGAAAATAACCTTTCAAGAGGTAAAGGTATCAACTATTTCCAATCTAACTCAGCTTCTGACTACACAGCTAATTTCAACTCAGCTGTATCTGGTGGTTATGACTTAGTATTTGGGATTGGGTTTGGCCTCCAAGAAGCAACGTCACAAGCTGCTAAAAATAATCCAGATACTAAATTTGCAATTATAGACTCTGTGATTGAAAATCAAGAAAACGTTGTTTCAGCAACATTTGCTGACCAAGAATCAGCTTATCTTGCCGGTGTTGCAGCAGCTAAAACTACAAAAACTGACCACGTTGGATTTATCGGAGGAATTGCTTCAGATATTATCACAGCGTTTGAAGTTGGGTTCGAACAAGGTGTTAAATCTGTTAATCCAAACATCAAAATAGATGTTCAATATGCTGGTTCATTTAGCGATGCAGGTAAAGGTAAAACCATCGCTTCAGCAATGTACTCTGGTGGCGCAGATATTATCTATCAAGCTGCCGGTGGTGTAGGTACAGGTGTATTCACTGAAGCACGCGTTCTTAACGAAACGAAGAACGAAGCAGATAAAGTTTGGGTTATTGGCGTTGACCGTGACCAAGAAGACGAAGGTAAATTTAAATCTAAAGATGGTAAAGAATCTAACTTCGTATTAGCTTCTACACTTAAAGAAGTAGGAAATGTTGTCAAAGACGTTTCAAATAAAACTAAAGACGACAAATTCCCTGGTGGTGAAATTCTTAAGTACGACTTGAAAAACTCAGGTGTAGCTCTTGCTCGTAACAATACTTCAGACGAAGCATGGAAAGCTGTTGAAACTGCTAAAGAAAAAATCATCAATGGTGAAATCACAGTTCCTGCAAAATAATTATACCAATTATATAAATCAGCTATTATAGCTGGTTTTTTATTTGGAATTGGTATATAATAATAAAAAACAAGGCAGAGGGAGACACCATGCAAAGAAGCAATGTTCCAAATTATATAAGAATTCATGATGCAATAAAAGAAGAAGTTGAAAAAGCAGTTTGGAAGATTGGTGAGCGTTTACCAAGTGAACGAGATTTAGCAGAGCGCTTTGGAGTAAGTCGGATGACTGCGCGACAAGCAGTAACATCACTTGTTGAGGAAGGAATCCTGGAACGCCGTGTGGGGAGTGGGACTTATGTCGCCAGTCGTCGGGTGCGTGAAAAGATGCGAGGCACAACTTCCTTTACAGAAATCATTACTGCGCAGGGGAAAACACCGTCTACTGAAGTTTTAAGTTATCTTAAAACTTTACCTAATGAAGTCGAGTGTGAGAAGCTGGAAATTTCGAAAGAACAAACGATTATCCGAATGGAACGTGTACGTTATGCAGATCAAGTACCTATCTGCTATGAAGTTGCAAGTATTCCCTATGATTTAGTAAAACCTTTTGAAAAGAAAAATATTACCTCAAACTTTTTTAATACGCTGACACAAGCAGGCTATGAAATTGATCGTAGTCAACAGATTATTTCTGCCAAAAAAGTTAGCACCGAAGTTGCTGAATACCTTAAGATTAAGTCTGGAGATGCTATTTTAGGACTAACCCAAATTTCTTATTTGGCGGATGGTCGTGCTTTTGAGTACGTTCTCTCTCAGTATGTTGGGGATCGCTTTGAGTTTTATTTGGAACGTTAAAAGAAAAAAAGACTCTCTTTCGAGAAGTCTTTTTTATTTCTATAAAGTAACAGAAAATGTCGTCCCTTTACCAGGCACACTGATTACCTCAATATGTCCTTGAAGTTCTCTAACATTTTTGTCTACGATGGATAAACCAAGCCCCGTTCCTGTGACTTGTGTACGACTTTCATCCACACGGTAGAAGCGTTCAAAAATACGCGATTTCTCAATTTCCGTTAAACCAGGACCATTGTCTGTGACTGTGAAAACAACTTTTTTCTTGTTTTGATGGAGTCCGACGTAAATTTTTCCATGCTCATCTGTGTATTTAATTGCATTTTCAATCAGATTTTCAAAAATGCTGTGCACCATCTGACGGTTAGTAACTTGAGAAATCGGAACAATGTCAGTCTGAAGTGATAGGTTCTTTTCATCCAGTAAGGGTTGTGACGTGTTTAAGATTTCTTCGACAAGGGCGGAGAGATTAATTTTCTTCTTGTCGATATGTATGTTTTGTTTGGTTAAGAGTAAAGTGTCTTGAACCAGTGCAATCAAGCGAGAACTTTCTTTGCTGATAATGTGAGAAAACTCGTGACGATCTGCTTCAGAAAGTGTGTCGTCTTTTAGTAATTCAGCGAATCCCTTAATTGAAGTTAAAGGTGTTTTAAGTTCGTGACTGACATTGGCAATAAGTTCGTTATGGGCATTTAGTGTTCGCTTAAACGCAGTTATATCAAGTAAAGTGACTAAGAAACGGTTGTCCAAGTCTGGCAGGGGAGAGATACGTACCTGGTAATAAGCATTGATATTTTCAAAGTAAAAGTTCTTTTCTTGTGTGGTCGGATTGAGCATCTTATCCACTAAGAAACTTAAAAAGTCAGCATAAGGACTAAAAATATCAAGGTTGTGCGTGTCCGCAAATTCGTTTTTAAAAGCAGCATTTGTTTTACGAATTTTTCCTTTAGCATTGTAAATGAAAATAGGAAATTGGAAAAGTTCAATGAATTCGTAAATGTTCTCTTTCTTTTCGCTGTGCGATAAAATCTGATTTTGGATGTATTCGCCCAAAGAATTCAGTGCAAGGGTTACCTTATCATCATTTTCACTCATCAGATAGCTCTGCGTGAGGGGGCTACGTTCGATATTTTTGATCTTAGCAATAATATCTTGAGTGAAAAGATAGTTACGTCTGGCGTGCACAAAAACGTAAGATGTACAAGCAAGATAAACAATCAAAGCAAATCCTCCCACCATCAAGTTGGTGAACCAGGGAGAAGTTCGACTATCCTCGGCATGAAGATAACCAGTTATTACACCGTCAACACGTATGGGACTTGTAATTTCAATAGTATGACGGCTGACAGATTGTGCATAATCTGCTCCATCTTCAATCTTTGCTGTCTCCTGGTTGTGTGTGCCTGCCGGAAGATACTGAAACTTGTTAGGGAGCGCAGAATTTGGATTTTCTGCGAGAAGTGTTTTTGTAGTGTCAATAGTGTGCAAGACACGATTGGTATCTGTTTTTAGAATCTGTATGTTGAGAAAAACAAGCAGAATCACAGTTGCAACAAGATAAATGATTGTCGAGATGACAATATTTTTAAGCTTAATTTTTTTCATCAGAGAAGTAGTACCCGAACCCTCGTTTTGTTTTTATAAATTTATTGTCTAACTTTTTACGAATTTTACTGATTAAAACATCAATGGTTCGCGTTTCGGCAGCAGAAGATATTCCCCAAAAGTGCTGCAACAATTCTTCACGTGAAATTACATCACCTGAGCGTTCAATTAAAAGTTCTAAAATTTCAAATTCACGTTTAGTTAGATCCAAAGGTTGTCCATCAAAGATACAAATTTTTTTAGTGAAATCAAGCTCCAAACGGTCAAATTTAATACCAGATTTTTCTGCGGATTTTTCGTTCTCAATCGTTTTATTATAGTGCTGGTGACGTCGAATGAGTGCATTGACCCGAACAATAATTTCCTTCATAGGAGTAGCTTTATCCAAATATTCATCGGAACCTGAGTTAAGACCAGTCAGTTTCATCTCTTCGTCATCACGCGCTGTGAGTATCAAAATTGGCGTGAAGTTCTGCTTTTTTCGCAAAATTTCCGTCACTTCAATACCAGAAAGCTCGGGCATCATTAAGTCCAGCAAAATTAAATCGTAATGATTTTTCTTAGCTTTATCCAGAGCTTGTTTACCATCACTCACTGTAGTAACTTCAAAATCACTCTGCCTAAAATTATAAGAAAGTAAGGTTAAAATCGAACGATCATCATCCGCAATTAAAATCTTTTTCATTCTTCTATTATAACAAGCTTTTATCTGAAAGAAAAGTTTAAAATCTGGAAAGATGTCCTTATGATTACAACGATAATTATGATAAAATTATAAAAGATAACAGATAATTAAGTTATGAATGAGGATGAAAACGAAGATTTAAAATCAGCTGTTTTCTTAGAATATTAGGAAATTATGGAAATCGAAAAAACAAACCGTATGAACACCCTGTTTGAGTTCTATGCGACTCTTTTGACGGACAAACAGATGAATTATATTGAACTTTATTATGCGGATAATTATAGCTTAGCTGAGATTGCTGAGGAATTCAATGTCAGCCGCCAAGCCGTATATGACAATATTAAGCGCACGGAAAAAGTTTTGGAAGGCTATGAGGAGAAGTTGCATCTTTTTTCTAATTATGTGGTACGTAACCAGTTGATTGATGAGCTTTTAGCAGAGTACGCATCTGATCAACACCTAACAGCAGTATTGCGTGAAATTCAAAAAATCGATGAAGATGAATTTTAAAAGACAAAGAATGGAGTGTACGAAATGGATATACGTATTGTTGTCCCGTTGATTTTACTAGTTTGTCTCTACTTATGTGCTTGCTTTTACAGTATTTTTAAAAGTGCAGACGTCAAGCATCTGCCAAGATGGGCTTGGGCACTTATTTGCGTTATTTCGGTTCCTTTGGGCGGGATTCTTTATTTTATTTTAGGAAGGGACAAATATGAATAAAATCATTGAGATAGAGGACTTAACTGTTTCTTTTGGCAATTTTGATGCTTTAAAAAATGTGACCTGTTCGATTAGTGCAGATCCAGGAATTATTGGGTTGATTGGTCCTAATGGTGCGGGGAAGACTACCTTAATTCATGCGATTTTAGGGCAGCATAAAGCCAGCCAGGGAGAAATTCAGTTGGCCAACCAAGCTTTGGCCTATTGTCCGGACACACCAGAATTTCCTGCCTATCTTACCGCAACAGAGGTTTTGCAACAAAGTTGTGCTCTGAACGAGAAACCAGAAAATCTCCAACAAATTGAGCTGACACTTGAAAAAGTTGGTTTATCTGCCTATCTAAATAAGAAAGTCGGTGGTTATTCAAGAGGCATGAAGCAACGTCTGGGAATTGCTGTGGCTCTCTTACTTGATCCAGTTTTGATATTTCTAGATGAACCGACAAGTGCTCTAGATCCTATTGGTCGAATTGAAATTTTGCAACTGATTACGCAAGTATCACAGGAAAAAACGGTAGTTGTTTCCAGTCATCTCCTTGCAGATATCGAAAATATCGCTGATCGACTCCTTGTCTTAAATCATGGAGAACTTATTTTTCAGGGGGCACTTTATCAGTTTATTGAAAATAGTCAGATGGATGAGTTTGTAGAACTGGAGATTAAAAGTGAACAAGTCAAACAAGAAGTTATGGATATTCTTCAAGTGAATGATATTGAGTTCTATCCTGAAATTACAGGAAAATTGATGATTAAGAGTGAATATACAGAGAAACTTTTACAAATCTTTCCCGATATCGGTCAAAAAATAAGTGCTTATCGTGCCGCAAGCAACAGTCTCGAAATGGCTTTTGAACGTGCAATTACAGGAGGAGAACAGTGAAAAGACTAATTCTTTTAGAAATGAAAATGTGGTGGCGCAATAGCCGTCTGCCTATTCTCTTCTTTTTATTTGCTTTTTTTGGTATTACCTCGCCCGTTTTAATTTACTATATGAAGGAATTTCTTTCAACTTTTGGTGGGACAGAAGGTACGATTATTCTCATGCCAGACCCGAACTGGAAAGCCCTGATGGAATCGTATTTTAGTAATATTTCTCAGATTGGACTTTTTGTTCTGATTTACTTTACTGCCGATACTTTTAAGTTGAAAAAAGAGAGCTCACTGGGGCTTTATTATTCGACTGTAGCGCGCAATTCTATTATCTTATGGGTACCTAAACTCATTCTTGCTTTTTTAGTAACTCTAGTAAGTAATGTGGTAGGAGTTATAAGTGCCACATATATAACCTGGGTTTTCTTTCCTGAAGTTGAGTGGGGCAGAGTACTTTCGGCAAGTTTGCTCCAAACTTTAGCTTTACTCACATTAGTTATCTTCGGTAGTGCGATTGCTGTATGGACAAGGAAGGCGTTTCTAGCAGTTGTTTCTGGAATTGTGCTGATGGTGGTAAGTTCGATTATTCAGACATTGAGTGATATTTCTGAATGGCTGCCTCTTAGCTTACTCTCTCCGATTAATGTGTTAAATGCGCCAGGACAAGTTAATTTTGTTACTATTGGCATTTGTGTTGGTATTATAGTACTCTCTATTGTGGCTATATTGATACGACCATTGCGCGTGAAATATTAATGGACTTGTGCTATAATTAAGGTCTGGAAGTTATTCCACCGTAACGGGGGCGTTACGGATTCGACAGGCATTGTCGCGCATGAACTGCAACTGGTGGTGATGTCACCTAAATCCATCGCAGATAAATATAACTGCTAAAAATAACACTTCTTACGCACTCGCTGCCTAAACACCAGCTTGCGTAGCTGATGATCGTTCGCCGATGGCGGCCTGAAGCTCTAAACCTCAGTCGGATACGTTTTTATGGTGGCTTTACATAAAAAAAGAGATTTTAAAGCACCGCAAATTTCTGCTGTTTGAGACTGGCTTTGGAAATTTGTTAAACTAGAGAAAGTCCTATGGTTGTAGATGTTGATGTAGCAAGGTGTCTGGACAGGGGTTCAACTCCCCTCGCCTCCATTATATGTATAACTACTTTATTGTAGTTTAAGAAATCCGCTCTATTAAGCGGTTTTTATTTTTTGTTTTAATTTATTTTTCTATACTTTACCAAATAGTGATAACTAAATTGATAACTAAAAAAACAAAAAAACTAGCTGAAGAAGAGCTAGTTTAAAAATCAATAGACTTGGAAAATTTATCAAATGCTTGCTAAATGTTCCGATAGCAGTGATCCACCAACTTGAGAACAAATGAGCCGCTTTTAGAGAAGAAGGATTAAAGATGATAAGTTGAGGAAGTGTGAGATGAAGAGTGGAGTGTGTAACTTCAATGTTCGAGGAAAAATACTAACAAGTGACTACGCGTTGATATCTACCTTGCAATTATGGTGTTCCGTGTCGAACCTATAGAAGTTAAATAAAAAGCGCCGAAGCGCATTAATAAATTTACATACTAGAATACCAGAAATATATTGTAAGTAGTAGATAAACGATTGTTACAAAAACAAGGAAAATATCAGACATAATTTTTGCCTTTGTAACTTTCTTTGCATAATCTTCTTCACAAACAATTACACGTAAATCGTTTGAAGGATTTTCTTCTAAATATTTTTTGAGGAAATTATTCTGATTTGCAAAGCGTGGAGTAAGGAGTTGTGCTAATAACAAGAATAAGAAGAGAAGGAAAAAGTAAAATGCTATGAGTTTTAAATTATCACCATTTAGATGATTAAATAATTTAATCACTTGAATTATCAGTCCAACAATTGCAGCTAGAACGCCTAGCCCGAATAGAGGGATTAAAATTCTTTGTGCTGGAGAATAAAGATACCAGCGCAGATATAGATTGATTGATGCATTCCTATATTTAATATCTTTAGGCGATAAATCAGGAAATGTTTCTCTTACCAGTTTAGCTCGATCTTTTCTCGATTGACTTACAATTTTTCGATATTTAGATATGAATAGGGCATAAATGACCATGGAACCAATAAGAATAATAGGGATAAAGATACTGAAAGTAACCATAATAAAACCTCTTTCGTTAAATGTATCATCTATTCTACTACAAATAAATAAAGAAAGGAATTGATACTATGAACAAAATTTACCTGTTTTTTTCCAAATAAAAATGACTTGTAAAATATAGTAGATACAAGGAAGGATAGTTTATAAAGTTATTTTTGATTGCATTTAATCTATGATTGGCAGAATAGGGGTTATAGTTGTTATAGATTTCTAATATATATGTGAATCAATAGGTGATTAGTGTTTCGTTGAACAAAATTAAAGAATAATCGGCTTCTTATTTAATACTTCTCTAACTGCTTTATCTGTATTCCTATAGCCTAGAATACCGCTCTACTGAGCGGCTTTTTTTATACAAAAAAGCGCCTATTCAAATAGGCGCTGTCAGTTATGCTATCGCTTCTAAATTATACACGGCTTCTTCAATGGTGTTACCGAGACTACTTAATGAAGTAGTCTCATCTACCATAGAGGCTTTAAATAAATTCGTTGAAGTATCTAGAGATACTGTGTATTTGAAGTTTTTAGTGTTATTAGTGAATGTCATATGCATTCCCCTTTCTGTTTCTCTTCGAAAGGACACTATAACGAATATAACGAAATTCTATTCTTATTGTAGCACAATAAACTTAAAACACAAACTTAATTTACTTAAATGTTTGTTAAAATTCCACTATTATCCTTTGATATTAAATAATATAGACAGGCAGCGATGGACCATGCCCAAACGATATGTCCAAAGAACTCTGAGAAGTGTTCAGCGAATGGCTGTTTCCAAGGTACAGGAATGGTCTTCATAATAGGCAATAAGATGATATGCCAAACGACCCAGATGATGATTCCATAAGCAGCACCTTGCCAAAGGGCAATAAAGGGCCAATATTGTGCAATGAATATAAATAAAGCAGCAAAGAATATGGAAAAACTAAAATGCAAAATTAAAGAAAACCAATACACTTTTTGATCACGCGAATATAAAACATAAGCGTGAGTAAGTGAAGAAGGCACTCCAAATTGCTCCAACATACGTTGAGGAGGATTAGTGGTATTTCTTGCAGATGTTCTAGGTGGAAGGATTGCTTCCCAACCAATCTTAACCATTCCAGAAATCATGCCTGAAATAAAGCCATACCAGATACTTTGGAAAATTATTTCCTGAAGAGATGCGCTAGGGATAGTGAATGAAAACATAGAATGCCTCCTTTTAATATAATTTATATTTTAACAAAAAATCTTTGCAAGATTGTGTACTAAAACTCCATAAATAAACCCCCTACACAGTAGGGGCTTATCTTTTTATGTAGTTATGAGTTGTATAAGGAGTAAGGGAAGTCAGATAATTTTTTTGACTGTTATATTTTTTATTTGTTTTTTAATCTGCTCTTTAAATTTTGAGTGCCAAATTTTGAATGATATCCATAAGCTGCTAAGATAACAAATACAGGCAAGGTTTGAATCAGATAGCGACTTCTCCCACCTTCAAAGATAAGCAAGAAGAGCATAAGCCCAATCATAGATAAGAGTAACCACATAACTTTAAAATCATACCTTGATTTTAAGGTTGAAAGTAAAATCCCGAAAATCATAATAATATAGATAATTTGAGCAATAAATCTGTAGAAAAAGGTATTTTTTCCATTGGTATAACCTTGACCATTGCTATCAGTGTAAATAAAGCTTCTCAAAAAACTTCCGAAATTTGAATGGATAAATGGTGACAGTTTTTCGCTTGGATTGAGATTAGGTGTGACAAGGAAACCAGTTTTACCTGCGCCGTCTGCGCCCCAAGCATAGGTACCGTCATGGACAGTTTTACAATACTTTTCATATAAGAATTTGGCATAGCCAAGAGTTCCTAACTGTTTTAGTCTTTGCTTGAAGACCTTAATATTCACTTCTTTCTTCTCTTTAGTAGTTTTTGCTGATCTGGTAAGTTGAACATCTGGTCCGTTGTACATACCATTTTTAGAAATACCTAACATCAAAAAATGAGTCATAGGAAACACTTTGTTTTTATCAAAGTGAACATAGTTTTGATTGTTTTTATAAAGTGTAAAAGGCATTGCAAATACTAAAGCACCAATAATAAAGACTAAAAACGAGATAAAGAAAGGTTTGAATTTCCCTAGCTTAAGTATAGAAATTAAAAAGTATGCTATCACAAAAATAACTGCAGAGGGTTTCAGATAGTAAGCTATGGAGCTAAAAAAACCAGCAGAGAGTAGAGACATTAGCCTGTAGTGAGGGGCAATACTTTTTTCGCTCCAGCAAGTTAAAAAGAATATCCCTAAACTTACAAAGGGCAACACAAAGGTGTCACTGTAGGTGTTTAAAAACCAAGGACTAAAGCCGAGTGTTGCTATAAAGAGTAAGATACTGTATCGAGCGGTTTGTTTATCGAAAAGACGCTTTGCTGTAAAATATGACATTGCTATAGAAAAATCTATTGCTATGATATTTAAAATTTGTAAAAGAGTTAAACTATGAACGATTC
This sequence comes from Lactococcus formosensis, assembly GCF_018403745.1. Classification (GTDB taxonomy): domain Bacteria; phylum Bacillota; class Bacilli; order Lactobacillales; family Streptococcaceae; genus Lactococcus; species Lactococcus formosensis. The sequence continues at coordinate 376,336 of NZ_BOVP01000003.1, forward strand.
TCATGAATAAGAAGAGTAAAAAATTATTAGGATAGTTTTGCAAATAGGTCCATTTTTGAGAATTTATATCGCCCATAGCAGCATGATATAATCCGTAAACATCATATCCTGAGAGTCCTGAAGCAAATAAAAGGGTAACTATTTGAAATAGTATCATAACCCCAAATACTGCAACAATATTGTTACATAAAAATCTTATTACATATGATAACCAATTTTTTAATTTATCGCGATTCAGATAAGATACAGTCAAAGCTATTAAACTAAGTATGAAGATATAAGCTCCATTTTGTGAGTAAATTAGTTCTAAAGAAAAATTTCCTGAACGAATAGCACTGAAAAGCCAAAAAGAAGTTAATAGAAAAGCTACTACAAATAGTGCTTCGTATAGAAAGTTTTTCTTATTTATTACTTTTTTTGAATTCTTTATCAAAATTGTTTACTCCTATAAGTATACTGCCCTAATTTAAATTAAAGGAAAAATTTCCTTGTAGATGGGGAGGTTATATTTTCTGTTTATTTAATTTTAAGCTTTGATACCTGTATTATAAATAAAAAATATTTATTTTACAATTTTTTATACGACTAAAGTTTCATATTTTACCAATTTGTAAAAAATAATTTCTAAAGTAAAGAAACTAAAAAGGGATAGAAGAGATAAATATAGAATCATAAATAAAATCAAGAGTTTGCGAGGGCGAATTCGCTCTGAGTTAAGAGGTCTCAAATTTTATGATTACAATAATGTAAGGACATTTTAGATAAAATAGCAGTAAAATAATGATAGCAACTCAATGTTGTAAGTTGAATGGAAAATAAAATGAAAAAAATATTGTTTGGTTTTTTAGCCGTACTCTTAATTTTAGACATTGGCTTTTTTTGGGAAAATGTTAGTTATACACAAACGATTTACTTTGCACGTGTACACGATCAAGTAAGTGCTAGAACGGTTAAGAATACTGATGGGACTGTAGACAGTCAATACAATTATACAATCAAGGGAGCAAGTTCCAGAGGAAGGGTTAGGGAGTTTCATCTTAAAACCGATAATCAAGTACATTTGGGTGACTATTTGGAAGTCCACGTGAACAAGAAAAAAGAGGCAACCAGTTGGAAGATAAGGAAAAAGTATGAGATCCCTAAAACAGCATTGAATAAGCTTGATGAATAGTGGGCTCTTCAAAATTAATGAAGAAGGAACATTACTTTCTTAAGAAAATGTAAGTTACAACTGCAAAAATAAAAGTAAAATAGTTTTATAGAAGAAAAATAAATGAGGTATGAAATATGAAAAAGGTATTAGTAGGAATTCTGGCACTTGTATTGATTCTTGTCGGCGGAGGTTATGCTTGGTATCACACAGCATATGGTGGCGACAGTTACTACGTTCATATTCAAGAAGATGGAATTGCTAAAAAAGAAAAAGACGATGCGGGGCAAGAATTTACGAGGTACTATTATACATTGACTGGCTATAATGAAAAAGGGGAAGCAAAAGAAATGGAATTCACAGGAAGCCATAATCTCAGACATGATGCTTATTTAAGGCTCGTATATAACGATAAGAAAGGCGTAACCAGCTGGGAGGAAGTCCAGAAACAAGATATTCCTCAAAAAGTACGGAATAAAATTTAGAATAATTTACTTATAAAAAAATCTACGCTCTAAGAACGTAGATTTTTTTATTTATAATGCAGGAATAATTCGGTAATGAGTTACTCAGCTTTAGGATATGTATTTGTTGCTACATCATAAGTCACAAGATAAATAGTGCCATCAGGTAAAACTTTGTATAAACCAACGGTCCCGCTCGCACCATTTGCTCGCATTTCTTTTGAAAAAACTTGAATTACAAAAGAACCTTGCGTATTCGTAGCGTCAAAATAATAATCATCTGGATTGGAAAGATAGCTCTTAAAATAATTAAGTACAGTATCCTTAGTAAAATTATTGCTGTCAAGTTGGGCAGCTAAAGTAAAATCAGCAGTAGTACCAGCATTATCTGTAATTTGAATTGTTTCAATCTTGTCTGCTGTCGCATTAAAGTTGATCTCTATCTGGCCTTGATTAAAAAGATAAACTTGGTTAAAGGGCTGATTTTCAGTCTTAGATTTAAAAGTACTTTCGTTGATAATGACAGAGCCAATATCTTTTCCGGTATGAGAATAATATTCAATGTGGTCTTTGGTGATGATTAGAACGTCGTTGTTGCTGTTTTTATATAGCCCATGAAAGCTGGAGTAGTCTCCTTTGGAAAACTGTTCTAGAGCTTCAGGATAACTTTTTTGCTGCTCACTTGATGAGACAGTATCCTGAGAAGAACGAGGAGCAGACGTAGAGGAGGAGTTGTGAGCACTTGACTGTTTATCCTGAGCAAAATTGGCAGTATCCTCTTTTTTATCCGCTCCACAACCAACAAGTAAAAGTAGTGGAATAAATCCTAATATAATTTTTTTCATAAATTAATCTCCTGATTATAGTATATCATATAAGAAAAGAGCGCGCTTTCTTTTTATGTGAAAAAGTAATTTAATAGAAGAAAAGATAAAAAGATGTGAGAAACCGAAAATAATTCCCTAAACTTTCTTGGTTAAATTAAAACAACATTTCATTTTGTTTTTACAATAGTCGATGATACAATATAAAGGTTACTTTTTTCAGAAGGAGAAGGATATGGAAAACAAGAGATATAAAGAACTGAAAATCGCTGAGAAGGGCGCGTGGATTAGTATCTCAGCATATATCATTTTAGCTTTTACAAAGATATTTATGGGGATATTTGCAAATTCGGAAGCCTTACGTGCGGATGGTTTGAATAATTTTACAGATGTGATTGCCTCAGTTTCCGTACTCATAGGCTTGAAACTTGCCCGAAAACCAAAAGATAATGATCATCGTTATGGACATTGGAAATTTGAAAATATTGCAAGCATGGTCACTTCTTTTATCATGCTTATGGTAGGGATTGAAGTCCTATATTCTTCCTTTGAAAAAATTGTCAATAATTCTTTCACGCCACCCCATCCTTTATCTGCATTAGTCGGTATTGGTTCGGCTTTAGTTATGGTGATTGTGTACATTTATAACAGCAGATTAGCAAAAAAAGTTAATTCGCAAGCCTTGATGGCAGCAGCAAAGGATAACTTAAGTGATGCTTATACATCAATTGGTGCGGCTGTAGCAATTGCGGCTTCTTATCTTCACTTTTATATTTTAGATACGGTTGCGGCTTTTATTATTGGTATTATCATTATCAAAACGGCCGTTGAAATTTTCAGAGAGAGTAGTTTTACCTTATCGGACGGTTTTCCTGAGAAAGATTTGGAAAAATATAAGAAAGATATTTTAAAAATTCCTGGTGTGAAAGGAGTCCCTTTTCTTAGAGGTAGAACTTATGGTGCTAATATTTTTCTAGATATCGTTATCTATGTGGATGCTCAACTTTCAGTTGCGGAAAGCCATTTAATTACCGAGGAAATTGAGAAGCAACTGTCTAAAAAGTTTGAAGTTTTTGATATTGACGTACACGTAGAACCTTTTCCTGAATAAAAAAGTACCGGTAAATTACCGGTACTTTTTATTGCTTACATGATAGGTAAGAACGAAGTTAACATCATCATTCCAAAAGAAATAATGATGAAAAGAGCAATCGCTACTTTAATAATTGAGGTAAATAAAATTTTAACCATTCCTTAATTCTATCAAAAAGAAAGAAAATAAGCAAAAGAAGCTTAGAATTTTTTAAGCAATGAAGGCCAGCATTTTCGTGCCTACATAAATAAGAAGAAAGAGGCAAACTGCTAAAATAAGCAGTGCTTGAATTAATGCTTTAAAATAAATTTTTATCATAGATGAATTTTAACAAAAATAGCAACGAGAAGCAAAACTTCTGTGATGATGGTTTGTCTTATGAAAATGAAAAAAATCACACTCTGCATATTCGGTCATGAAAAAAAGACCTTGATATTTCAAGATCTTTTTAATTAAGGAAGAAAAGATTCGGTAGGTGAAGTCTCGATTTCAACAGCGGGATAGTTTTCTTGATAGACTTGGTCAAGTGCGCCAAAATAACTCATCTGTCGTGTAGTGAAATCAACCTCATATCGGATTACACCCGCTTTCCAAAGTGAAACCAAGAATTCAGGGAAGGAAATTTTACCCGTCTGGCTTGCACGAATATTTTGAACCAAAGCAATTTGGTCAAAAACTGGGCAAGGACCGACACGTCCGATTAAAGGATTTCCCGGATTTACGAGTGATCCAGCTTGCGAAAAGTAGAAGCTGTCTCCAGAAGGGAGGTGCCATATATTTTTTACAATTCCTTCCTGCCTTAAACATTCGGCCAGATAGGGGAAGCCCTTAGATGCAGCACCGATATGGTTTGCTTTGAGCATCGCTCTTTGAATATTTTTTGAAATCATTTGTACAATCTCTTTTCTATTCAGATATCTATGATGCCATTAAACCATAATTTAGCTGAGAAGTAAATTTTTGAGGATATATTTAGGGGAAGAGAATTAGATTTTTGAGTACAAAAAAAGGCATCTACTTAAACGTGTGAAGTAGATACCATCACGAGGAATATTCATCCATTGCTATGAGCTCCTTATGCTAATTCTTCCAAGTTGTGCATTGCTTCTTCAATGGTACGACCAAGCCCATAAACAGCAGGATCATTAGCCAAAAATACTTTGAAAATGTCTTTTGAAGTATCTAAAGATACAGTATACTTGAAATTTTTGTTTTTGTTAGTGAATGTCATAATGCATTCTCCTTTCTCTATATGGTTGACGAAAGGACACTATAACGTACATAACGAAATTCCATAATCATTGTAACACATTCTTTTGAAAAGTACAAAAAAGCTATTTTGAAATGTGTTCTTGAGTAATTATTACAATCTTTCACTGAAATATTTGAATTGTCGTTGTGAAAGAGAGATAATAGATATAAGAAAAGAAAGAGGCGGAGGTACTAATGATGGAAAAACAATATCACAATATTTTAGTCGCACTAGATGGTTCAGATCAATCTTATAATGCAGTACACGAAGCAATTACTTTGGCACAGAGAAACAATGCAAAACTTCATGTTTTAACTGTTAAGGATATGGAGCATCATTACGGAATGACTGGTTTTGGTGTTGTCGAAAATCCTGAAATGGATATGATGGCGCAAGATATCCTGAAGAAAGCAGCAGAGATTATTGGCGAAGAAGTACCATATGAGAGTTATGAGATTGTTGGTGCACCTAAGCATATGATTGTCCAATTTTCCGAAGATAAGAAAATGGATTTGATTGTGATTGGTGCAACGGGAGCAGGAATGATTAATAAACTCATGTTAGGCTCAACTACACAGTTTGTTGTAAATCATGCACCATGTAATGTCTTAGTTGTTAAATAGATATAAAAGTTCGTTTGGCATTGTCTCATTTAAGAGCTTTTAAATTTAGTATTGCTTAAGATAGAGACGATATAATACAAGTATTCCAGTAAGATGTTTATCTTATCACTTCAATACGCTCACTTTAGTGGGCGTATTTTTTAACATATTTTCGGTTGAGTACTGATTTCAGGGAAATGATTTCGTTTTTAGGTAAAGAAAATGTACAATAGAAGTAGAGATAAATCTAAAAGGAGGAATGATTATGACTGACTATTATAAAAATATTTTGGTTCCCGTGGATGGTTCCGAGCAATCTTACAAAGCAGTAGATGAAGCGATACGTATTGCCCGGCTCAATCATGCAAAATTACATGTCCTGACAGTAAAAGACATCAATAAATATTATGGAGCTGTTCATAAAGGGATTGTAGAGACGCCAGGATTGGACCAACTTGCACAAGATATCTTAGCAAATTGTAAAGATATTATCCGTGAACAAGTCGAATATGAAACTTATGAAGTTGCAGGTAAACCAAAGTTAAGGATTGTTAATTTTGCTGAAGAAGAAGATAAAAAAATTGACTTAATCGTCATTGGCGCAACTGGAACAGACATGTTTGACCGTTTACTTGTAGGCTCGACAACAAATTATGTCATTAATCACGCGCCTTGTAATGTTATTGTGGTTAAAAAATAGTATCCTTTGTTTGATTTAAGAAAGAAAGGTTATACTTTACTTGTTTCAAATTTTTTTCATGAAATTCCCTAGCCCTCGTATTTCGAGGGCTTTTTTGAAATAATTGCTTAATAAATAAAAGAAAAATGGAGACTTTGTTATTTGTAAAACAAAAGAATTTGACTTTTTAATATATTATGTTTCAATAGTAGAGAGCTTTATAATTTAGCTTATGTAAAATAAGAGGAGTAAAAACAGATGGTTGAAAAGATGCTAAATTGGGTGGCAAGTTTGCCACTCTGGCAAGCCACCTTGTTCTTGTTTATTGTTGTTTTCTTTAGGGCACAGATGACCTTTGGACTAGGGAAACTCATTCATATGGGAATATTGAAGACAAAATGGGGTAAAAAAGCAGAGAAATCCGAAGAAAATCGAGCGGGAATGCTCGCTCTGCAAAAATATGGATGGCCAGTCATTCCTTTGAGTTTCTTGACAGTCGGCTTTCAAACTGTAGTGCAGCTTGCTGCTGGTATGTTAGATTGGAAATGGAGTAAGTACACACTTGTAGCTTTGCCAGGTTATTTAGCTTGGGGCTTTGTGTATGCTGCAGGAGGACTAACTTTATTCCGCTCGATTGCTAACGGCTCAGTTGGTTTATTGATTCTCTTTGTTATTATTGTGCTGTTACTTTGGAGTGTTGGGACATTTTTAGTGAAAAAGCTTAAACCTAACGCATAACACAAGAAATTTGTTCATATTTTATTTTTAATTTAATATGGATTTTCAATATAAAAACACAACCGAGGTTGTGTTTATTTTTGTTCAAAATTAAAAATTTGTGCTTTGTCGGCTTTATACTTTGTTAAGGCATGTGCAGCGTCTCGTTTTTCTTCAATCATGCTGACATATCTAGCAGGAGCTTGGAACTTGTTGAAGTCTTCTTTGTCAAGAACGAGTGTTTTTTTCGTTATACTTGATTCACCTAAGACAACATATTCTGCTGTAGCAGCAGTAAAACTTTGTCCTTTTTCATCTTCGATATTTTTTACTTGTGTATCAGCGGTCCATAAAGCAGGAGTTTTCGAAAGTGAGGTAACATGTTTGAAATTGAATTCATCCCCTTTTTTGCTGACTGTGTTGACAGCTTTTGCCTGAATCAATTTTTCAGCAGATGTCGCATCTAATACCAAAGTATCCGTTTCAGCGACATATTTTCCTTCAGTAGTGATGTTATTTTTTATGTAAGATTGGTTGTCTTTTAAGCTTTGATCGAGTTCTTTTTTGTCTGAACTATAAAGAATGATGCCGTGAACGGGCTGGTGGAATAAAGAGATAACTTTACTAACGGCAAAGTAGCCTCCTGCGATAAACAAGATGAGTGCTGGAATAATCCAAAGTTTCTTTGTCAATGTAGTGTTGTCCTTTTCTAAAGTTTTTTTATTTCTTTATTTATTTTATCAAGGAATTATGATTCAAAAACTTACTCTTCTGTAAGATAAAAAATAAAAGCACAAATGTGCTTTTTATTTTTGGATAAGATTTTCAATAAGCATTGAGCTTTCTTCAATCGAACGTTTACTAACATCGATTGTTTCTATGCCCAACTGATCAAAGAGTGTGTCTGCATATGACAGCTCTTCAAGAATACGCTTTTCATCAGAATACATGGATTTTGTTTTAAGTCCGAGCGTCTGTTCCCGGTAGCTTCGTATATTACTTAAACTTTCAGAAGTACTGGTTAAGCCAATAATTTTACGTGGATCTACTTTATAAAGTTCTTTAGCCACTTCGACCTCTGGAATAATCGGGAGATTTGCTACCTTGTAACCTTTGTTGGCCAAATACATACTCAAGGGTGTTTTTGAAGTTCGAGAGACACCAAGCAGCACAATATCGGCATTTAAAAAACCTTTTGGATCTTTTCCGTCATCGTATTTTACTGCAAATTCGATAGCAGCGACACGATTAAAATAGGCTTGATTTAACCGATGCACACTGCCGGACTCTTGTGTAGGTTGCTCACCTGAACGCTTTTCAATAAGTTGCATGAGCGGCGACATAAAGTCCACATAGGCCAAATCATGTGTATCTGAAAATTTTTGGACACAATCTACTAAAGATTTATCAACGAGAGTGATAGCGACAAGTGCATTTTCTTTTTTGGCATCATTCAAAATTTCTAATAGTGAATCTTTATCATTGGTAAAAGGATAAAGTTGAACATCTGATAAATCAACAGTCGGAAATTGTGCCACAACAGCAGAAATAATTTTTTTTGCTGTTTCACCGACAGAGTCAGTAATGAGATAAATTTTTATATTTTGCATTTTGTCCCCTTAATCTTCACCTTGCATTTCGTTTCCTGTTTGGATGAAAGCTTTCATGATGTGTTTGATAGATATTTTACCGATTATTTTTTTCGAACCTGTCGTTTCTAGCACGGGCAGGCTATCGACTTCGTATCGGGAAAGAATATTTCCAGCTTCAAGTAAAGTCTTATCGGCGGTTATAGTATGGATATTGGGCATACGTGTCATTATTACAGCAACAGGAGTTTTTTCCAGATTATTGCCACTTATAGCGAAGCGGAGAAGGTCTTTCCGAGAAAGGAGTCCAGCTAAATCGCCGTTTTCATTTTTGACATAGATGCTGCCGATATCATAGAGAAAAAGGCTTGTTGCAGCATCATAAACGGACATATCTTGCGCAACAATCAAGGGCGAAGTCATAAAGTCTGCCACTTTTTTTGAGTAGCAGCTTTCAATATAAAGCGGTTGCATTTTTTGCCCAGTATAGAAATAGCCAACCTTGGGCTTTGCATCAAGTAGACCTGTCATCGTAAGAATAGACAAGTCATTCCTTAAGGTTGCACGGCTTAAACCTAAAGTTTGTGCAATTTTTTCACCACTGATGGGCTGTTCCGCTTTGACGATATTAATTATTTCAGTTTGTCGAGTTGTTAATTTCAAGTGTCACTCCTTAATAAATAGGACATACTATATATTATATGTGTTTTATCTTTTTAAATCAACTAATAAAAGGGGTGGTTGCCGCATGTAATGTTAATAAGTTAAAAAGAATGCGATTACAAAAAACTTGACAACGAATGTGACATACTATATAATGTGTTTATTCACCAAATAGTATGTCACATATAAAGGAGACGCGAATGTCACAAGCAAAAAAACGTGTTTATAACTTTACAGAAGGTTCAAAAGAACAAAAGGATCTTTTAGGAGGAAAAGGAGCAAATCTTGCAGAGATGACTGGGATTGGTTTACCAGTACCCAAAGGATTTACCATTACTACAGAAGCTTGCTTAGAGTATCTGGATTCGAAAAAATTATTGCCTGAGTTGGTTAAGGAAATAGAAGAGCATATTGCTAGGCTAGAAAACGAAACGGGAAAGAAATTTGCAGATGAGGAAAATCCGCTTTTAGTTTCGGTCAGAAGTGGCTCAAAATTTTCAATGCCGGGCATGATGGATACTATTTTGAATTTAGGTTTAAACCATCAAAGTGTTGAAATCTTTGCCCGCAAGACCGAGAATCCTGTGTTTGCGTATGATTGTTACCGTCGTTTAATCCAAATGTTTGGCGATGTGGTTAAAGGTGTTGATAAAAATATTTTTGAAGAAGCACTAACGTTATATAAAGCGGCCCAAGGTTACAGTTCTGATATTGAGATGAAAGCGGAAGATTGGAAGGAGATTATTCAACAATTTACCACAATCTATCTGAAGGAAGTGGGTGAAAACTTCCCCCAAGATCCATCCGAACAACTTTATGCGGCTGTAGAAGCGGTGTTTGCTTCTTGGAATAATCCTCGTGCTGTAACATATCGTCGTATCCATGAAATCTCCGATAACCTTGGAACAGCCGTTAATATCCAAGAAATGGTTTTTGGTAATACAGGGGGGAACAGTGGCACAGGTGTTGCATTTACACGCAATCCTGCAACAGGGGAAGCAGGTGTTTTTGGAGAATTTTTGCTAAATGCTCAAGGAGAAGATGTTGTTGCAGGGATTCGGACACCACGTCCAATACAAGAGTTGAAACAAGATCAACCTGCGATTTATATGCAATTTGAGAAAATATGTCATCAGTTGGAAGCTCATTATCAAGATATGCAAGATATCGAGTTCACCATAGAAGAGGGAAAACTCTTCATTCTTCAAACACGTAATGGCAAACGAACAGCAAAGGCTGCCTTTAAAATTGCAACGCAAATGGCAGAAGATGGCGTAATAAGTAAGGAGGAGAGTCTGAAACGCTTAACACCTTCAATGATTACCCAGCTGCTTCATCCTGTGTTTGATGAACAAATGTTGGCGGAGAGTAAATCTGTGGCAAAGGGTTTACCTGCAAGTCCTGGTGCAGCATCTGGCAGAGTCTATTTCCATGCGCAAGATGCGCAAAAAGCGCATGCAGCTGGGCAAAAAGTTATCCTTCTTAGAACAGAAACTTCACCAGAAGATATTGAAGGCATGGTTGTGAGTGAGGCTATTGTCACTTCTCGTGGAGGAATGACCTCTCATGCTGCTGTCGTAGCACGAGGAATGGGGGTGTGCTGCGTGGTTGGAGGCGAACAATTAACGATTAATGAAAAGCTCAAACAAGCATACGATGGTACACAGACCATAAAAGAAGGGGATTTACTCTCAGTAGATGGTACAACAGGAAAAATCTACCGCGGGGCAATTAAACTCGATAAGACGCAAGATTTGGAGCTTTTAGTAAAAGTACTCAGATGGGCCTCTCAAATAGGCAATATGCAGGTAAGAGCAAATGCTGAAACTGTAGAAGATATCAGAGCTGCATTGGAGTTTGGTGCAAGCGGTATTGGTTTGGCACGTACAGAACATATGTTCTTTGGGAAAGAGCGGATCTTGGAAATGCGTAAAATGTTCCTCTCTGAGGATCAAGTGCAGCGCAAGCAATCGCTTGAGACCCTTAAAGCATTCCAGAAAAAGGATTTTGCTGAAATTTTGAGTCTGACGGAAGGAATGCCATGTACGATTCGCCTTTTAGATCCACCGCTTCACGAGTTTATGCCTAAAACTAAGGAAGAATATGAGCAAGTGGCTGAAGCGTGTGGACAAACGGTTGACTTTATTATGCAAAGAGGTAAAGATCTTGAAGAGTTCAATCCGATGCTGGGGCATCGCGGTTGTCGTTTAGCCATCACCTATCCCGAAATATATGAAATGCAGGTTGAAGCAATAATGGAAGCTGCTTTGGAACTCGCTAAAACAGGAAAGCAAGTCAAACCAGAGATTATGATTCCTTTAGTTGCTGAAGAAAAAGAATTGACCTATCTTAAAAAGGCATTGGAAGACAAAATCCAACTTGTCTTTGAGAAACACCAGATGAAAATTGCCTATAAAATCGGTGCAATGCTTGAAATTCCAAGAGCTTGTTTGACGGCAGATCAGCTGGCGACATCAGCACAGTTCTTTAGCTTTGGTACCAATGACCTGACACAATTAACGTATGGTTTTTCTCGTGATGATTCGGTCAAATTTTTACCAGACTATATTGATAAGGGTATTTTAGAAGATGATCCCTTTCAACATTTGGATCAAAAAGGGGTAGGAAGTTTGATGCAAACGGCGATAGCGCTTGTCAAACCACAACATAAAGATATAAGTTTTGGGGTATGTGGCGAAGTTGGTGGCGATCCAGACTCCGTTTCTTTCCTTCAAAAAATCGGATTGGATTATGTTTCGTGCTCACCATATCGTGTTCCAGCGGTTCTGCTTACTGTTGCACAGATGAGTATCGAGTAAGAAGATGTAAAAAAACCTTCGGCAAGAAGCGAAGGTTTTTTTATTATTTTAAATCGCCCCAACGGTTTAAAAGAACTGTTCCAATGATGAGGACTAAAATTGCCGAACATTGGAGGAACAGACTAAGTTGAGAGGTTTCGTGATTTGAAATCAAAAGTCGGACGATAGAAGCAACTGCTATATAGATATATTTCTTGATTGTTGGGTGATCATTATCGGAGAGATAGTGAATAATCAACTCTAAGAATTCCAAGAAGAGGAAAAAAGTTAGGATACGGTCAATGATGTCGTAGAAACTGTAATCAATAAACCCAGTAGTGAATGAGGAGAGAAGTACCCAGATCTCTTTAAACATAAGAAAGGCAATGACAAGCCCGAGTAAACTTAAACAGACTTTTATAATGACATTAAAAGTTTTTGATAAAAAATTAAATTGAGTCAAATGAGAACCTCCGTGATTAGTCGTGTAATTTTATAATTCTAGTATAGCACAGGGACATAGGCTTTGAGGAGGAATTAGACTTGGAAAAATGAATTGAATATTTGAAAATAAGGAAAGTCTTATTAAAAAGATATGTTTTCTTATCACATTATCTCAATGTATAAATTATCCCTATCGGAATTCCAGAGTTTCTAAATTGTTTTTTACCTTAGACTGTGGGATAATCAATGTAAAAGAAGAAGGTGCGTTTTAGAGCAAGTCACCATCTGTTTACTTTATAGAAAAGAGAAAATACTATGATTAATCTTTGTAATATGCTTTATGTTTCCGATGTTCCAAAACATGCAGAATTTTGGACTAAAGTTGGTTTGAAAGAACTTCGTCGCCAAGGTTCAGGATTGCAAGAAACGGTGATTTTCGCAGTGGATGCGGATGCTCCTAGCGCCCGCATTCAGTTATGGAATCTTGACTTTATTCGTCAAAATTCACCAGAAGTAGCGGATATGAAAGGCTCTATGCTCTTTACTGTGGATGACTTAGAAGAATGGCATGCGCGTGTCTCTAAAGCAACGAACACAGCAAGCGCAATCAATGATTTTCAAGGTATGGTGAATTTTAATTTCCAAGATCCTGATGGAAATTATTATGCATTTGCGAAGTCTGAATTACCAGAGTGATGTGCAAAATTTTAATCGTCTGATTTTGAAGTTGCTTTCTTTGATGATATTTCACTTTCTAATTCCTCTTTCTCTCTTAATTTTCGTTGCGCCTCAGACAATTCTCCTGTGGTGAAAGCACCCCATTTCATCATCCCTCTATCTTGATAGTTACGGATGGATTCGTAAGGGCTATATGAGCGATCAACTGTCATTCTTCTCTCCTCCTGCGGCAGCGTGGCCGCCAATCATTTTATTTCTTTCTAAAACTCTAGAGCCAGCTGTCAAAATGCTGGCTTTTTGAATGGCTGTAAAGTCAAATTTATCACGTATTTCATCGATGGCATTTTGCAGAGCTTCCTGTTTTTGATGAGCGATGATCTTAGGCTCATGAGAGAGCATTGTCTCAAAAAGATTAAGCTGTTTGATATTTTCACTGGATAAATCAAAACCACCAATACCGATTTCTCTTACAACCTCATCACGATATTTTTTTCTAAAGAGCCGCAAAAATTCGGCTTGTATATCCGTCGTACTCTGAGTAGGTTCGATTTTACTGGATATTTTTATCGAGGAAGAGTATTCTTTGTAAGAAGGTTTGACGTAGAGAAAGAGACCGCCTGCTAGTTTTTTCCCCTTACGAAGTCGAATAGCAAGATGTTCAGCCATTTCTTTAATTACGAGTTCAATTTCATCTTGTTGTACATAATCGCGCGGCAAAATCTGACTGTTACTGTAGCTTTCTGATTTTTTATGGTGCTTCTCACGGACATTGGTTTCATCAATACCATGTGCATGAAAAAATTGTTGCAGTCCAACAACGCCCATTTTTCGTTTAATCCGATCAGGGTTCGCATGAGCCAGATCCTTGATAGAATATATTCCTAACTTGTTGAATCGTTTCTCTGTCCGTCTCCCAATCCCCCAAAAGTCAGTCATCTTCGAAAGTGTCCAAACTTTTTCAGGAACATCTTCGTATCGGATGAGCGCCCGCATAGTTGTACTGTGCTTGGCATAATTATCCATGGCGAGTTTGGCAAGCAAAGGATTGTCCCCCATTCCTACAGTTACATACAAACCCATCTGATCAAGGACTTTTTTCTGTAAATCTCGCGCTAACAAATCCATCTGTTCATATTTATCTTTGACTTTAGGGTAGAACAGGTTCAGAGATTCTGTAACATCAAGGAAGGATTCGTCAATAGAATAGGAGTGGATTTCTTCAGAAGAAGTGTAATTAGCGAGGAGTTGCTGCATCTCAATATTCTTATCGATATAAAGTGCCATCTGCGGTGGGACGATATGTGTGCGTTTAGCCCAGCTTTCAATAAAAGCGACATGTTGCATGGAGGGTTCTGTACGTTGCCCATAAATGTCAGTATGCTTGGCATACCAACGCCGATAGTTAAATTTCCTATTTTCCAGTAAAAAAGGTAAATCTGCAGCACGACTGACGTTGGATTTACCAAAAATCTCTTTAAATTTAGGACTAGAAGCTAAGATGAGGCCATAAGAATGATCTGAACGACTCATGACGCAAAGAGAGGTTTCTAAAGGGTGAAGTCCTCGCTCGACGCATTCGATAGAAGCATAATTGGATTTTACATCCTCAAAAAAGATTGCGCGCCGCGGCTCACGTGTATAGTCAATAAACATTTAATATCCTTTAGTAAATATTGGTTTATTCAATATTATATACCTAAAAGAGACGTAAAACAACTGAAAATATCCATAAAATCAATATTTAGTCGTTGGGTAATCCCAATGACATTGTATAAAAAAGTTGTAATGAAAAAGACCCCACACTGGAGGAAGGGAGGGTGATTATTGCTATAGGAACTTCGCCTATTGTTGCAAAATCTCTGCATGCTTGTCTTAGGAGCACGTGACTTGTTATAGGTAAAAGACGTGACATTACTCATCAATACTATAGTAGAAGGGTAGGAGGAGGTATCTGCACGTCTCAAAGGACAACGACAAAATCCTGCTCACTATGTAAAAAATATTTTGAAGGAATAAAAAGTATAAATATTGGAAAGAGAAAATAACAAAGAGTACAATAATTAATAGAGATTAGATTAATAATGCAAATGAATTAAAAATTAGGAGGGATTTCATGGAAAAAGAAGAAAAAGTTAAAATTTTACAAGATTTGATAAAAATCAAATCGATTAACGGTAATGAAGAAGAAGTCGCTACTTATTTACAAAACTTATTGAAGAATCACGGAATTGACTCTAAATTAATTAAATATGCTGAAGGTCGTAGCAGTTTAGTAGCCGAAATCAAGAAAGGCTCAAGTCATCGAGTTTTAGGACTGACGGGACATATGGACGTAGTCGATATTGGTAATGAAGAACTTTGGACATATCCACCTTTTTCTGCGACTATTGATGGTGATAAATTATATGGACGTGGTTCAACAGACATGAAATCTGGGCTTGCAGCTATCACGATTGCAATGATTGAATTAAAAGAAGCCGATGTTAATTTTGATGGTACAGTCCGTTTGCTAGCTACAGTAGGTGAAGAAGTCGGAGAACTTGGCGGTCGTCAGCTCACAGAACTCGGCTATGCGGATGATTTATCCGGCTTGATTATCGCTGAACCTACCAACTATAATTTGGTCTACACGCACATGGGTTCGATTAACTATTCTGTCGTCTCGGAAGGTAAGGCTGCGCATAGCTCGCAACCTCAAGAAGGCTTTAATGCAATTAACCACCTGAATGAATTCATTACTGCTATTAACGCTGAAATGGCCCAAATTGCTGAAGAATATCCTGATTCAGAACTTGGTACCACTATTCATAATATCACTGTTATCCGAGGGGGAGATCAAGTGAATGCTATCCCTGGGGAAGCCAGACTTGAAGGAAATATCCGAAGTGTGCCAACCTATGATAATGATAAAATTAAAGCTAAACTTCAAGAAGTAGTTGATAAAGTGAATGTCGACTATGATTATAAGCTTACATTAGCCATTGACGAAGATAAAATTTCGGTGCAGTCTGATAAAAACTCAACCTTGATTCAAACTATCCAAAGCGAGTTTGAAACACCTTTGCCAGTGATTGGAATTGCAGGAACCACAGATGCTGCAGAGTTTGTTAAAGCCAAAAATAAATTTGACTTTGTTGTCTTTGGTCCAGGAGTGAGCACCCTTCCTCACCAAATCAATGAATACGTTGAAATTTCAAATTACTTAGATATGATAGGTACTTACCAAAATATTGCTAAAAAATATTTAGGTTAAGGTGGCTTTTAAGTATAAAAAAACCAAGCAACAGCTTGTTTTTTTTATTTTCATCTCCTGAGAAGACAAAGCCACGATTTCTTTACTAAATATTGGTCCATAAAATACTATTGATAAAAAGAACTAAATTTTTGCTCTAAATCAGTAAAAGCGGTGTTTAAAATTCTATCTTTATCCTGGGTTGCAGTACCCTCTGCCCGTACTAACTGAAAGTCATCAAAACCCATCATTTCTTGGAAAATGGTTTGCATATAGTGTGGTGCAATATCGACAGATTTATATATACTATCTGCTGTATAGACCGAGCCACTGGCGAAAAGCATGAGCATCTTATAGTTGTCTCTCATCAAGCCTTCTGAAACTTTACCTTGCTCATCTGGCTCAGCAAGATAACGGAAGGTTTCGCGAGCAATCATCAGATTATCAATATAGTCCTTCATACGTGAGGTAATATTGAAGTTATGTAAAGGTGTGGACACAACAACTCGCTGGTGAGCTTTGAACTGTTCTAATAAAAACTGGCTGCGTTCAGCAATTTTACTTTCAGTTGGGCTTAGTTCTTTACCGGCTGCTTGTTTGTCCCAAACACTCCAAAGTGATGTGGCTTCAATACGTGGAATATCTTCCTCATAAAGGTTCATAATGGTTAAGTCTTTTTCTGGGTAATGTGTGTGGTAAAGCTCTATAAATTTATCTTGAAGCTGTACAGAAAAGTGCTCATGATTTGTAAATCCAGGATGTGCGTTGATCACTAAAGTTTTCATAAATAAAATCCTCTTTCTTTTGATATACTTAGTATACATTGAAATAGTGCCAAAATAAGTCACTATTAAAACGGAGAAAAATAAAATGGAAAAATCAGTACGTCTGAACCAAGAACTCATCTACCTCAGCGACAAACACGAGTTTCAACTCAAAGACCTCATGAGAGAATTTGATATTTCGCGACGGACAGCTTTACGTGATGTTGAAGCCTTGGGGCAAATGGGACTGGCCTATTACTCCGAAACAGGGAAATACGGTGGCTATAAAATCATCAATCAAAGATTATTACCCCCTGTTTACTTTAATAGTGATGAGATTCATTCGATATTCTTTGCTCTATCTGCGCTGCAACAGCTAACCAGCACCCCTTTTGAAAAATCTTATGAACAAATCCAGCAAAAATTGTCTGTTCTTTTACCTCAAGCACAGAAAAAAGAAGTCGACAAGCTCTTGAAAGTTGTTCATTATTATAGTGTGCCACCGATTAATCCGCCAAAAGCTTTAGCCTTAATTTTGCAGTCGATTTTGGAAAGTAAGGTTGTTTCGCTGGTTTATACCCAGTATGAAAGGGCGGAGCTTCATTTACAATTTAATGAAATCTTTTATCGTGATGGGATTTGGTTTTCGAGTGCTTACGATATTTTTGCAGAGCAATGGGGCACTTATCGTTGTGATTATATGGTTGATGTTGCTTTAGAAGAGCATCTTAAACGTACTTATACGCTGGCAGAACTCAATGACTTCCAAAAAACATATGAAAGTGAGTTTCACAATATTCCCTTTCGCTGCCGTTTGACTAAGTTTGGTAAGGAGTCCTTTTTAAAACACCGTTATCCTAATATGGAACTGGAAGAAATAGATGGTATTTTTTATATGACAGGCGGTTATCACGAGACAGAGTTAAACTATATGGTGCATTATTTAACGTCCTTTGGAAAACATTTAGTAGTAGAAGAGCCGCTACAGTTGAAAAAAGCTTACGTGAAGCACTTGAAGGATATGCTTTCATTGATGGAATGATTTTTATATTGAAGTCGATAAAAAGAAGAGTGTATTAGGACCCTTCACAACTTGGCATTCTTTTATGTGCGGTAGACAATCACCTAATGCTTATCATTAGCTTGATTATCTTAGCTGTCCTGTCTGCAACCTACTATCTTATTTATCTACACGATACCCAGTCGTATTTACTAGAGTGCTAGCAAATCATGTGGTCTTCTTGATGAAAAGTGATAAAATAATAAAAAACAAAGGAGACATAAAAATGGGACTTTTTGATTTTGCGAAAAACTTGGACTTGGGAAGCTTGACCGACCAAGCACAAGAGCTTTTAGGGGGAGATGTGGGAGAAACACTTTCTAATGTAGTCGGTGGTGATTTGTCAGAAGTAAGCAACACATTGACGGAAAATGTTCCAGCAGACTTCGCAGATCAGGCAGGAAATCTGGTAGACGGCGCGCGTGAAAATGCAAGAGGCCTTTTAGATGGTGCCTCTGAGCAGTTACCCGAACTTGGGGAACAAGCGGGTGGAGCAGTAGAAAGTTTTAAAGACTTGCTTGGTCTGTAAAAAAATATATGTGCTGATTGAAACAAGAGAGGAAGAAAATTCCGTGGAATACAGAGTAAAATGCTAACCTTTTTATTTGCAGTTCAATACGATTGCTTTACTTATTAGAAAAACTCTCCAAGATGGAGAGTTTTTTTCACCCAAGCAAAGTCTGTTAACTCGGTAAATATTTTGAATCCAATAAGAAAAACATTACAATAGACTATATAAATGCAATCAGTATATTCTTTAGATAAGAATAGTGCTGAAGTTTCACTAGCGATTTACAGACCTAGAAACACAAGCAT
Source organism: Lactococcus formosensis (assembly GCF_018403745.1). Classification (GTDB taxonomy): domain Bacteria; phylum Bacillota; class Bacilli; order Lactobacillales; family Streptococcaceae; genus Lactococcus; species Lactococcus formosensis. The sequence continues at coordinate 395,161 of NZ_BOVP01000003.1, forward strand.
TGGCGGAACTACAAACTCTATGAGATTCCAGTTTTGCAATTTAGAGATTTTAAAAAATAAAATGACATGTGGAGGAATAGCGTGAAAAATTTTTTGAAATTATCAGCTCTTGTTTTAATTGCTGGAGGAGTCGTTGCAGTTCTATTGATCAAAATAATGTCAATAACATTGGAAGAAGGTCAACGGACATCTCTATTTGAACATGAAAAAGTAGTGCAGTCTTCAAGTAAACAAGAAAATAAGACTTCAGAGCCTAAACACACTTATAAAAAGCAAGAAGTTATTCCGACAGCACTTTCTATCGAACATGATGTCTCTCCTACACGAGAAGATTTACAGCGTTATCTTTGGTGGTCAGAAGGAAGTCAACAAAATGTACGATTTACTGATCAAGTGAGGCAGGCTTTCCAGAGCGGAGGCGCGGAAAATAAAGCAGTTATTATTTCTGAGTTTCCCTATCAAGTAACAGACAACATCTTGTATTATGATTATTCGCAGTTTGAAAATCCAATGCATATCGACGAGCATCCGAGCATGGTGATGTGTTGGGAAGGAAATAAACTCATCCTCTCACCAAATGATAACCAAGGATATAAAGAAGAACGTAGTGAGACTTTGATTCCAATAGAAAAAATAAATTAGAAAAAGAATCATCATAGAAGAATGGATACACTGTTCTATTCGAAATAATAAGCTTGAAGAACTTCAAATAAATATTGATGAATAGGGAAGCCTTTTTGAGGCTCTGGCAGAAGAAAAAATGCTCGAACTGTTTAGAGCTCTACGCATTAGTTATTAAAAAAATCTTGTTTACTCTTAAGCACCCGAATGTACAGAGTCTCCCTAATCAGCTTTCGTCTAATGAAGAAGATGCAGAGAAGGTTGCGGATGACTTGGAGAAAGTATGAATGACTCCTAAAAATAATGGAGTAGCAAATGAATAGAACGGAGTATTCAGATGATTAAAAAAAGTTTATTGTCCCAACTTGAGCTTGCTTGGTCTTTGCTGGATTATCATTTGAGCGATATCTCGGTAGAGGAGATGTCTTTTGAGGTGACCCAACCGAGCGTCTCAACTCAAGGATTTCCAGAAACGGAAGGCTATGATATTGGTATGCCTACCATTGCCTGGATCTTATGGCATATGGATTTTTGGTGGTCAATGGCACTTAATCATAACTTTGGCGATGGTCATTTGAAAGTCGACGATATTTCTTGGCCAAATGATGTAAATTCAGCTTATGCACACCTGACGAACCTTAAAAATCAATGGAGTACGTGCTTATTGGAAATGTCAGAAGCAGACTTTGCCCAGCCAAAATCAAAGCAATGGCCACTTCAGGACAAACCTTTTTATGAGATTGCAGGTTGGCTAAACATGGAGTTGATGAAAAACGCTGCAGAAATAGGAAGTATACGTTTTGCTTATGGCGCTCAGAAAGAACAAAGAGTGGGAAATATGGAACGTGACTGAAGCAATGGCAAGACTTAGTCCTCTTCGAACTTTTCAATTACGAGTATTCATTTTTTTCTTTCTCATAAAGTTATTCTTCTTGAAGATTATATCTTATACAAGATTAAAGTATAAGGAGTTCGATGACAACAGAGTTATGCGCTACTTTTTTTAAAATTCAGCCAAATAGACTAGAGATTCAGAAGGGAGGGTTTCAAAATTTCAGATAAAAAACCAGAAAAATTTTATGTATTTGTCGTATTTATAATCTCACTTTGTTTGGTTATGTTGCTCGTGCTGATTAATTTAATCTTACTTTTCACACCTTATCAAGCACTACGACGAATACTTGGTATAATGACGGTTCTGTCTTTTATTGTATATTCTATAGTTTCTTATATCCTACAGAAAACAGATGTTTCTCAAAGAGAAAGTGCAAATACAAATAATAGATGTCTCAAAAAAGTAGATTCAGAAATTAAAATTAACGTTGATTCTATCTGTGGAAAAATACTTTGGATCATTATAACTGTCGCGATGTCACTTTTATACTTAGGATTTACTTTTTATATGTCATAGAATTATCAGACTTGGAAAGGGATTTTTGGATTTGTTATTATTGGCTTTTTTCTAGGAATTATTTTATTTATGGTGGTATAGATGTATTAAAAAACGATAGAGAATAAAATTTAAAAAAGGGAATCGACTTTACGATTTCCTTTTTTCTATTTTAAGAAAATAGCATTTTCAGTAATGAAGCTTACTCTATAGAGTACTCAATGTGCTGATGCCTGATATTATTTTGAAAATCATAAGAAAAACATTACAATAATATTATATAGATGTTATTGTTGTTACTTAACGATAACAAAATACTTGACGGGGTAAAGTAGATGACTTATAATCGGTCAGCACAGCACAGCACAGCACAGCACAGCACAGCACAGCACAGCACAGCACAGCACAGC